>JAFSMS010000055.1 GCA_017447815.1 Bacteroidales bacterium
ATATTGCCGCGGTTATAGCGGTGAGGAACCACCTCTTCCCATTCCGAACAGAGAAGTTAAGCTCACCATCGCCGATGGTACTGCCCCACCAGGTGGGAGAGTAGGTAGCTGCGGTTCTTTGGAATGCCAGACGTCGATTGACGCCTGGCATTCTTTGTTTATGGCCCCCTTGGGTCCATAAACCAAAGAACCAAGCCCCACGTGTCCCCATCCCCCAACCCCTTCCCTCGGGGAAGGGGCTTTGGTCGCTTCGCTCCGAGAGGTGATGTTTAAGTTCCGAAAGGGAGGGAGGAAATTTTTGGAAAGAGATTGTTTGCGGTCATTCTGAACGAAGTGAAGAATCTTTCGAAGATTTGTTATAAATTTGTAATGCGAATGAAGAGAGTGTATGTCATATTGCTGATTTTCTGCTGTTTCCCGTTATGGGGGCAGGAACATGCGCTCACGGGCGGCAACCGGCTCCGGGTTATTCGGAGTGGAAACGAATTCATCTCTTCCCTTGTTGCCGATATTTCATCGGCCCGTGAGAGCGTTGACATGGAGTATTACTGGTTCAGTACGGATTCGGCCGGTCGTGTAGTTCGTGACGCCCTCGCCGCCAAAGCCAGGGAAGGCATTAGGGTGCGCGTCCTTTTTGACAATCTGATTACGCCATCGGCCCCTGCAGCCTATTATGATGTCCTTCGCAAGGCCGGCGCAGAGGTACGGGTTGTCCATGATTTTGAGAAGATGGGCCCTTTCCAGTCTGTCGGCGCCATTTTTTCCATGCGGGACCACCGCAAAATCGCCGTGATTGACAATCGCATTGGCTATACGGGCGGAATGAACCTTTGCATGGAGTCCGTTCAATGGGACGACACCCAGGTGAGGGTGGAAGGTCCGGCTGCTGCGGTGCTCCTTTCGACCCTTTATCCGGACACTGTTATTCCTTCGGCTGACGGACCCGTTCAGGTTCAGGTGATTACGTCGGAGAAAGGGGCATCGGCCGAAGCCCTTTATGTCCGGGCGCTTCGGGAGGCCCGGGAATATTTCTACATCCAGACCCCGTATTTCTGTCCTCCCGAAAGCATCCTTGCCGAGATGAAGGCGGCATCGGCCCGGGGTGTGGATGTGCGTCTGCTCCTCCCGGAACGTTGCGACTGGGGCTTTATGAACGAACTCTCCCGAGACTATTTCGAGCAGTTGCTGGCGTCCGGCATACCTGTCTTTCTTTTCACGAAAAAGTACGACCATACCAAGGCTTTCGTGTCGGACGGCAACTTTACCTGTATCGGCAGCATCAATCTGGACAAACGCAGTTTCTACATCAATAAGGAGGCGGCCCTGTTTATCTACGACGCCCCTTTTGCCCGGGAGTACACCCGGCATTTCCTGGACCTGCAGGAGCAGTCCTACCAGGTGCAGCCCGGAGAGAGCGTCGCCCGTGGCATCCACAAGCCCTATCGGGCCTTCCTCCGTTTTCTGGATCCCCTTTTCTGACGCGTTTCATTGATCGGCAGCCCTTTCCAGTCGGGCCCCATGCTGGTCGGAAACATCCGGTTTGTACTATTCCGGTCGGCGCCCCTTTGTATCGGGCTATTCTTGTTTATTGACACCTTTTTCGTTTGCCGCTCCTCTTTTCTGGTGGCTGCGAAGTGTTTGTGAATCAATGTGTTAAACAAAATCCTCTGCGCTTTTTGCGCAGAGGATTATACGTTATTCGCTGATAGTCAGCAAGTTAGCTGCCACCCAAAAGGCTGCCACCCAAAAGGCTGCCACCCGAAGGCTCCCCCGGGAGGCCACCCCGGGAGGCTACTTGGCAGGAGCGAAGTACTTCCAGCAGAGGGCGCTGAGGGCACCGCCCACGAGCGGAGCGCAGATGAATACCCAGACATCCTTGAGGGCCTGGCCGCCGGCGAAGATGGCGGGGCCGATGGAACGGGCCGGGTTCACGGAAGTACCGGTGAGGTTGATGCACACCAGGTGGACCAGGATGAGGGTGAGGCCGATGGCGAGACCGGCCAGGTTGCCGGCACCGATCTTGGAATCAGTGGTTCCCAGGACGACCAGCACGAAGAGGAAGGTAGCGATGACTTCCACGAGGAAAGCGCCACCTACGCCGCCGGCATTGGCGACTCCGTTGGAGCCGAGGGCACCGGTGAGATCCGGAGCAGCCACGACATTGGCAAGCAGGAGCAGGCAGGCACCGGCGATGATCCCGCCGATGAGTTGTCCCACCCAGTAGCCGCAGGCGTCTTTCCAACTCATGCGGCCGCTCAGGGCGACAGCCAGGGTGATGGCGGGGTTGATGTGGCAACCGCTGACGCCGCCGATGGTGTAGGCCATGGCAACGACCGTGAGACCGAAGGCGATGGCAACGCCCACTACGCCGGCAGGCTCGCCGCAACCGATGAACATGGCTGATGCGCAGCCCAGGAACGTGAGTACGAAGGTACCCAGACATTCAGCAACATACTTTTTCATAACGATAACTATTTAGGAATTAGTGGTTAAAAACGTTCTTTCACTTGGTATGCGTTCCTTTCCGAGGCATTCCGGGACACCAGTTCTCCGAGGAAGCCGGCCAGGAACAGCATGACGCCCAGCACCACGGCCACGAGGGCCAGGTAGAAGAGCGGCTGGTCCGTGACCGCACGGAACTTGACGTCCTGTGCCTGGTGGATCAGTTTGGCGACGATGATCCAGACCGTCATCACGAAACCTGTCAGGAACATGAGGATGCCGCTGGTTCCGAAAAAGTGCATGGGCTTGCCGCCGAAGCGGGACAGGAACCACAGGCTCATCAGGTCCAGCAGGCCGTTCACGAAGCGGTCCATGCCGAATTTGGATTTCCCGTACTTGCGTTTCTGGTGATGGACGCGCTTCTCGGCGATTTTGCCGAATCCGGCGTTCTTGGCCAGGTAGGGGATATAACGGTGCATTTCCCCGTAAACCTCGATGTTCTTGACGACGTCTTTCCGGTAGGCCTTGATGCCGCAGTTCATGTCGTGCAGTTTGATGCCGGTAACCTTCCGGGCCGTCCAGTTGTACAGTTTGGAGGGGAGGTTCTTGGTAAGGGCGTTGTCTTTCCGGTGCTGCTTCCAGCCGGAGACCAGGTCGTATCCGTCTTCGCGGATCATGCGGACCATTTCCGGAATCTCCTCCGGGGAATCCTGCAGGTCTGCGTCCAGGGTGACCACGATGTCTCCCGAAGCGGCGGCGAATCCCTCGTAGAGGGCGGCCGATTTGCCATAGTTCCGACGGAAGCGGATGCCGTGGACGTCGGCCCCGGCCATTTTCTGGATGACGTCCCAGGAGCCGTCGGTGGAGCCGTCGTCCACGAACCAGATTTCGTAGGTGAAATCTGCCAGGGCACGGTCGATCCAGGCCTTCAGTTCCGGGAGGGAATCGGCCTCGTTGTATAGGGGAATGATGATTGACAGGTCCATAAACTATTGCTGGTCAGGGGTATTGTCATTGTCTTGGGGCCCGTCGAACGGGCCGCCGAACAGTTTCTGTAAAAAAATGTAACGGGACATGATGCTGGAAAGGACCGTTCCGTACAGGAAGCAGTAGAGCCACTGGAACACAAAGGTGTACAGGGGCATCTTGTCCAGCATCCCTTCCACCTGCTCCTTCTGGGACGATGTCATGCTCATGGCCTGCGAAATGTCGCTCACCAGGGTGTCCATGGTTTCCTGGGGCATGTAGAGGATGATGAGGGCCTGGGCCGATGCAAGCAGAAGCCCCGACAGCGCCGCCGCCCGCCGTCCCAGCCGGAAGGTGTCTTCCATCTTGACGTTTTCGTACTTGTCCCGGAGGTCCAACTGGACTTTTTTCATCAGAAGGATGCAGCCGAAGAACTCCACGGACCAGAGAATGACGACCGCGGCCTGCGCGAGGAAGGCCGATCCGCTCATCCCGGCCAGTTCCTTCAGGACCAGGCAGGAGACGGAGACGAGGCCCAGCAGGGCGCCCGCCTTGGCAGCCTCGTTCCAGAGGGTGGTATTATCCAATTTCCCTTTCACGACATACAAAGATACATAAAAATTTCGTATATTTGCAGGCTATTCGTACAATAGCGAGTGAAAGACATTTGTAAGTAATAAACTCAAAACATTATGATCAACATTACGTTCCCCGACGGAAGTGTGCGCCAGTATGAATCCGGCGTCAGCGGTTATGACATTGCCATGGGCATCAGCCCGCGTCTGGCAGAGCAGGTCCTGGCTGTCCAGGTGAAATACCCTTCAGAGCCCGAAACTTCCCGCGGAACCACCATCGACCTCACCCGTCCCATCACCGAAGACTGCTCCGTGCGTCTGCTGAAATGGGAGGACGACGAGGGCAAGAAAGTGTTCTGGCACAGTTCTTCCCACCTGATGGCAGAGGCCCTCGAGGCCCTGTTCCCGGGGGTGAAGTTCGGTATCGGCCCGGCCATCGAGAATGGCTTCTATTATGATGTGGACATGGGAGACCGCACCCTCACGGACGCGGATTTCAAGGCCATCGAGAACAAGATGCTGGAACTGGCCCGCCAGAAGCAGGATTTCTGCCGCATCGAGGTCTCCAAGGCCGACGCCATGAAGTACTTCACCGAGAAGGGTGACCAGTACAAGCAGGAACTTATCTCTGAACTGGAAGACGGCACCATCACCTACTATACCAACGGCGCATTCACGGACCTGTGCCGCGGACCGCACCTGAAGAATACGGAGGTCATCAAGGCTGTGAAGGTCCTGTCCCTTGCCGGTGCCTACTGGAGAGGTGACGAAAAGCGCCAGCAACTCACCCGCATCTACGGCATCACCTTCCCCAAGGCCAGCATGCTCACCGAGTACCTGCAGGTCCTGGAAGAGGCCAAGAAGCGCGACCACCGCAAGATCGGCAAGGAAATGGAACTGTTCACCTTCTCCCAGCGGGTGGGTGCAGGCCTTCCCCTGTGGCTGCCCCGCGGCGCCGCCCTTCGCAACACCCTGCAGGCCTTCCTGGCCAAGAAACAGGCCGAATACGGCTATCTGCCCGTTGTGACGCCCCATATCGGCGGAAAGGAACTGTACGTGACTTCCGGCCACTATGCCAAGTACGGCAAGGATTCCTTCCAGCCCATCCATACTCCGCAGGAAGGGGAGGAATACCTCCTCAAACCCATGAACTGTCCGCACCACTGCGAGATTTTCCGCAGTTCCCCGCGTTCTTACCGTGACCTTCCCCTGCGTTTCGCCGAGTTCGGCACGGTTTACCGTTACGAGCAGTCCGGTGAACTGCACGGCCTCACCCGCGTGCGCAGTTTCACCCAGGACGACGCCCACCTGTTCTGCCGTCAGGACCAGCTGCAGGAAGAGTTCGAAAAAGTGATCGACCTCATCCTCTATGTGTTCAAGACCCTGAACTTCGACAAGTTCACCGCCCAGGTTTCCCTGCGCGACCCCAAGAACCCGTCCAAGTACATCGGCTCCGACGAGAACTGGGCCAAGGCCGAGCAGGGCATCATCGATGCCGCCAAGAAAAAGGGCCTTCCCTATGTGATTGAAACCGGTGAAGCCGCCTTCTACGGCCCCAAACTGGACTTCATGGTGAAGGACGCCATCGGCCGCAGTTGGCAGCTCGGCACCATTCAGGTGGACTACAACCTCCCGGAGCGCTTCGAACTGGAATATGTCGATTCCGACGGTTCCCGCAAACGCCCTGTGATGATTCACCGCGCTCCCTTCGGTTCGCTGGAGCGTTTCGTCGCCGTGCTGCTGGAGCACACCGCCGGTCACCTGCCGCTCTGGCTGCACCCCGACCAGGTTAAAGTGCTGCCTGTGAGCGAAAAATATGCAGATTATGCGAAAAAAGTTGTAAATCTGCTAAATAATTCCGAAATTCGCGCCTCTATCGACGACCGTAACGAGACGCTTGGTAAGAGAATCCGTGAGACTTCCCTTATGAGAGTGCCGCTGCTGGTCATCGTCGGAGAAAAAGAACAGGCGGAGGAATCCGTCTCCGTACGCCGTGGAGCCGAGGACCAGGGTTCCATGAGTGTGCCGCAGTTTGTGGAGTACGTCCACAAGGCTGTGGCCGATGAACTGGCCCAGTAAGTTTAACGTTTTAAAGGAGAGAGTACTATCGCAACGCCTTTCAAACCGAGACCCGCTGGTCTCAAAAAGAAAAAGCCTGTGCAGCAGCAAGGTGTCCAGAAGGACGAGAACGCCCTGAGGATCAACCGTGAAATCACTGCGTCGCAGGTCCGTCTGGTCGGAGATAACATCCCCGAGCAGGGAATCTATCCTTTTAGCAAGGCCCTTTCCCTGGCCGAAGAGCTGGAACTGGACCTGGTGGAAATCAGCGCCAAGGCAGATCCCCCGGTTTGCAAGATTCTGGACTACCAGAAGTATTTGTACCAGCAGAGGAAGAAGGCCAAGGAGATGAAAGCCAACGCTGCGAAGATCGTCATCAAGGAAATCCGTTTCGGCCCCAACACCGACGAACATGACTTCCAGTTCAAACTCAAGCATGCCGAGGAGTTCCTGAAGGAAGGTTCCAAGGTGAAGGCCTCCATCTTCTTCCGCGGACGTTCCATCCAGTTTGCCCAGCAGGGAGAGAAACAACTGCTGCGCTTCGCCGTGGAACTGGAAGAATTCGGCCGGCCGGAAAGCATGCCCACCCTGGAAGGCAAGCGGATGACCATGATGCTCGCTCCTGTCAAAAAGAAATAAGGTGTAACCTTATATGTATAATTATTAATTGTTTAACACAATGGCAAAGCTTAAAACCAACTCCGGTGCCAAAAAGCGCTTTACGCTTACCGGATCGGGAAAGATCAAGAGGAAGCACGCTTACCACAGCCACATCCTCACCAAGAAGACCAAGAAACAGAAACGCAATCTGGATCACTTCTCCATTCTGGAAAAGGTGGACCTCGCACGCGTGAAGGAACTCCTGGTCATGTAATTCATGTTTAACTGGAACGCAGTCCCAAGCGCATCATCGGCCTGCCGCCGGATGCCACTGCCTCCAAAATCGTAAAAATTTATGCCTAGATCAGTTAATTCTGTTGCCTCAAGGGCACGCCGCAAGAAGATTCTTTCCAGAACCCGCGGCAATTTCCTGTCCCGCAAGAATGTCTGGACAGTTGCAAAGAACACCTACGAGAAAGGTCTCACTTACGCCTACCGCGACCGCAAGGCCAAGAAGCGCGAGTTCCGTTCCCTGTGGATCCAGCGTATCAACGCTGCCGCCCGTCAGTACGGTCTCACCTACTCCCAGCTCATGGGACGTCTCGCCAAGCAGAACATCGGTCTCAACCGCAAAGTTCTCGCCGACCTTGCCATGAACAATCCTCAGGCTTTCGAGGCTATCGTGAAATCTGTAAAGTAGTCATTGCCCCGTGAGCTGGAAGGAAATCATCCAAAACAAGTGGTGTAAGCTGGGATTCTGGTCCCTGCTCTATATCGCGTGGGTGATCTGGCTCGGAAACTATTGGTGGCTTCTCGGACTCGGCATCATCTTCGACCTTCTCATTACCAAGAAGGTGAAGTGGCTCTTCTGGAAGAAGGAATATGCCCCCGGTGAGAAGCACAATGTGTGGCTGGACTGGCTGGATGCCATCATCTTCGCCGTCGTCGTGGTCACCTTCATCAATATCTTCTTCTTCCAGGCCTTCAAGATTCCTTCCTCCTCCATGGAAAGTACGCTGTACACCGGAGACCATCTCTTCGTGTCCAAGCTCACTTACGGGCCGCGCGTCCCCCAGACGCCCCTCACCATCCCCTTCACGCACAACCGGGCATTTGGTCATGAGAGTTATTCCACGCTCATCCAGAACAAATACCGCCGCTTAAAGGGCTTCCGTGAGGTCAGGAGGGGAGACATCGTGGTTTTCGGCTTCCCCAATGGTGACACTGTCCTGACCCGCCGTCCCGCAGACGATTACTACGCCTGGGTACGCGCCGTCGGAAGGGAGCAGGCCATCCGGGAAAATGGCCCCGTCATCGTCCGTCCGGCCGACAAGAAGGACCACTATGTCAAGCGTTGCGTCGCCGTTGCCGGTGACACGCTTGAGGTCCGGGAAGGCCGCGTATGGGTGAACGGAGAGCCGGAGCCCGACTATCCCGGAAAGCAGCTTACGTACAGGGTCGTCACCAGCGGTTCCCGCATCAACCAACTCAAGTTGGAGGAACTGGGTCTCAATCTCAGCGAATTGTATTTCGATTCCCGTCTCCCCGGCTATCCCATGATGCCCCTGACGGAAAAGATGCTGGAAGAGATTCAGAAAATCCAGACTGTCGTGGAGGTGAAACCCAACTTGGAGAGATACCCCGCCGGTGCCCAGGCTGCCGTCTTCCCGTACTGCAAGGATTGGACGTGCGATTACTACGGCCCGATCTGGATTCCCCGCAAAGGGGCCACCGTGGCTCTGGATATGGATAACCTGCCTCTTTACGAGCGCATTATCCGGGACTATGAGCACAACACCCTGTCCGTGGAAGAAGGGCAGATCCGCATCAACGGAGAGATTGCCGCTACGTACACTTTCCAGCAAGACTATTACTTCATGATGGGCGACAACCGCCACAATTCCCTGGATTCCCGTTATTGGGGATTCGTCCCGGAAGACCATATCGTCGGCACCCCGTCCATCATCTGGCTTTCAACAGATGCAAGCAAAAGCTTCCCCAAAAGCATCCGGTGGAAACGGTTTCTCAAAATCGTTTAACACCCCAAACAAGTAACAATTAAAAAAGTAAATATTATGTCAAAGGTTTGTCAGATAACCGGTAGGAAGAGAATGATTGGCAACAATGTCGCCCATTCCAAGTTGCGCACCAAGCGCGACTTCTCCCTCAACCTCAAGACCAAGAAGTTCTGGTCCGAGAGCGAACAGCGTTTCATCACCCTGAAAGTGACCACCAAGGGTATGCGTATCATCGAGAAGAACGGCCTGGAGGCCACCCTTCGCGATGCCAAGAAGAAAGGATTGATTAACCTTGTTTAATTTTTAGAACTATGGCAAAGAAAGCAAAAGGAAACAGGGTGCAGGTCATCCTCGAGTGCACGGAGCAGAAAGCCAGCGGCGTGCCCGGCATGTCCCGTTACATCACGACCAAGAACAAGAAGAATACCCCGGACCGCCTGGAGCGCAGGAAGTACAATCCCTACCTCAAGAAGGTTACCGTCCATCGTGAAATCAAATAATTTATAGGAGATTAGATTATGGCAAAGAAAGCCGTTGCAACCTTCGCAGCCAAGGCCGGTGCCAAGAGCATGGTCAAGTGCATCCGCATGGAGAAATCCCCGAAGACCGGCGCTTACGTTTTCGCTGAGCAGCTTGTCGAGGCCGACAAGGCCAAGGATTATTTCGCCAGCAAGAAATAATTTTCTCCTTTTCACTCCCATAAAGAGGGACTCCGCAGATACGGGGCCCCTCTTTATTTGCGTATTATTTCGTATATTTGTCGGTTATGGCATTAAGTTTCTTTCAGAGGATTTCACGGGCCGTGATCGGGAAGTCTCGGGTGGACGATGACACCCTGGACGCAATCGAGGAAGCCCTGGTGGAGTCGGACATGGGGGTCGATACGACCCTGAAGATCATCGACAATCTCGAAGAGCGCGTCGAACGGGACAAATACATGTCCTTCGACGAGCTGGTGGGTCTGCTCCGCGAGGAGATCAGCAACCTGGTGGACGAAGGCAAGGAGCCGTTCGACTTCAGCAAGAAACCCTATATCATCCTGGTTGTGGGCGTCAACGGCGTGGGCAAGACCACGACGATCGGCAAATTGGCCGCGATGCTCACCCGCCAGGGCAAGAAAGTGCTGCTCGGTGCCGCGGATACGTTCCGGGCGGCCGCCGTGGACCAGCTGACCATCTGGGCCGAACGCGCCGGAGTCGACATCGTCCGGCAGGAGATGGGCTCCGATCCGGCTTCCGTCGCTTTCGATACGGCCAAGGCGGCCGTGGCGCGCGGAGCGGACGTAGCGATCATCGATACGGCCGGACGGCTCCACAACCGGATCGACCTGATGAATGAACTGACCAAGATCCGCAACGTCATCCGCAAGGTCGTTCCGGACGGGCCGCACGACGTGATGCTGATCCTGGATGCCTCTACGGGCCAGAATGCTTTTGCGCAGGCGAAGGAGTTCGCCCGGGCTACGGACATCACCTCCCTGACCGTGACCAAGCTGGACGGGACGGCGAAGGGCGGCGTCGTGGTAGGCGTCTCCGACCAGTTCCACATCCCGGTGAAGTTCATCGGTGTGGGCGAAGGGATCGACGACCTGAAGGTGTTCGACAAGAAAGAATTCGTGGAAAAGCTGTTCAGCCCGGAAGATTTGAAATAATAAAGATTGATAAGATATGAAGCTCAGTTACAATTGGCTCAAAGAGTATTTGAAGTGTGATCTCACGCCGCAGCAGGTGGCGGAGGCGATGACCTCGATCGGTATCGAGGTGGATGGTGTCGAAGAGCAGGAACAGATCCCCGGCGGACTTGCCGGCGTGGTCGTGGCGGAAGTGCTGACCTGCGAACCGCATCCGGATTCCGACCATCTCCATATTACGACGGTGAATCCCGGCCAGGGCGATCCCCTGACCGTGGTCTGCGGCGCTCCCAACGTGGCCGCCGGCCAGAAAGTCCTCTTTGCCCAGCTCGGTACGGTCCTGCCCGGTGATTTCAAGATCAAGAAATCCAAGATCCGCGGCGTGGAGTCCTTCGGCATGATCTGCGCAGAGG
>JAFSMS010000056.1 GCA_017447815.1 Bacteroidales bacterium
AATACTGAGAAGGGTAAAAAGAAGCGGTGACGCCACCTCGCATTACCAGGCTCGGTGGCTACGGCTCGACGCTGCGGTGGGCTCTGGAAAATGGCCCTCCTCGCGGCGGCCGTCACCAACTGTTTTTTGCATCATTACCGGCTTCGGCGGCGGCCATGGCGGCGGTTCCCGCTAGGACACAAAAAAAGACGGCTCCGAAGAGTCGTCTTTTTTGTGCGGGTGAGAAGAGTCGAACTTCCACGGGCTAATGCCCACCACCCCCTCAAAGTGGCGTGTCTACCATTTCACCACACCCGCATCTTTTGGGACTGCAAAGATAATGAGCATTTTTGAATTCCCAAAACTTTTTTGCGGTTTTTTGACGTCGGCCCTAAATATTTTTTCGGAGATGAAAATTTATTGCTATCTTTGCAGGCTCCCACGAGTTGGGGCACAACGCTTTTATTAATTTTTAAACAACAGATTCACAATGGCTGTTAAAATCAGACTTCAGCGCCACGGAAAGAAGAATTTCGCATTCTTCCACATTGTTGTGGCCGATTCCCGCGCACCGCGCGACGGTAAATTCATCGAGCAGCTCGGCTCCTACAACCCCAACACCAACCCTGCCACCATCGTTCTGGATGGCGACAAGACCCTTGCTTGGCTCAAGGTAGGTGCCCAGCCCACCCTTACTGCCCGCCGCATCCTCTCCTATGAGGGTGTCCTCCTCCGCAAGCACCTTGCCGAGGGCGTGGCCAAGGGAGCCCTCACCGAGGCCCAGGCCGATGCCAAGTTCGCCGCTTGGAAGGCCCAGCACGATGAGAAGATCGCCGCCAAGAAGACCGGTCTCAAGAATGAGGCTATCGCCAAGGCAAAGGCCGCCAAGGCTGCCGAGGCAGAGGTGAACGAGGCCCGTGCAAAAGCCATCGCCGCCAAGAAGGCAGAAGCCGAAGAGGCCGCCCGCAAGGCTGCCGAAGAGGCTGCTGCAGAGGCTGCGACCGCCGAACCCGTGGAGACGCCCGCAGAATAATGCTGCGCATCGCCCAGGTTCTGAAATCCAACGGGACGGAAGGCGAGGTTCTGCTGAGCCTCCTGGACATAGCCCCGGAAGATATCGACCTCCAGGAACCGGTGTTCATCGAATTCGATGGACTGCCGGTTCCCTTTTATTTTGAATCGTTCACGCCCAGGGGAACCCGCCGTGCCCTGGCGCGCCTGACCGGCGTCCGCTCTCTGAAGGATGCCGACGAACTGGCCGGAAAGGCCGTCTTTGCCGATTATTTCGAGGAAGAGGAGGAAGAAGACCTCACCGGATGGAGCGTCCGGAATCAGGACGGCCGCCTGGTGGGCACCGTCGCCGACTACGAGGACATCCCCGGCAATACCTGCCTCTGGATTCGCAAAGCGGACGGAGAAGAGGTCCTGGTGCCTTTCCATGAAGACCTTGTCCTGGGACTGGACGAAAAATCCGGGACACTCACGCTGAGCATCCCGGAAGGTCTGTTATAGTATTTCCCCCTATTTTACGGCATAGAGGTTCAGGAGGGTCTCGTACAGTTCCTGCTTACCGGAGGCGGCTACGGGATTTTCCTTGCCCTTGGCATAGTTGTACAGGTCTTCGAGGGTGGCTTTCCCTTCCTCGAACTGCTTGCCCAGGCCGCTGTCGAAACTGGCGTAGCGCTCCTTGACCATCTGGCACAGGGGGCTCTCCTCCAGCACGGCGGCTGCATTGAGAAGGGCGTGAGCCATGGCGTCCATGGCGCTGATGTGGGCGATGAAGATGTCCTCGGGGTCGGTGGAGGAGCGGCGCAGTTTGGCGTCAAAGTTGGTTCCGCCATTGCCGAAGCCGCCGTTCAGGATAATCTGCATCATGGCCTGGGTGAGTTCATAGGCGTCCACGGGGAACTGGTCGGTGTCCCAGCCGTTCTGGGCGTCTCCGCGGTTGGCGTCGATGCTGCCCAGGAAGCCGTTTTCACGGGCTACGGTGAGTTCGTGCTCGAAGGTGTGGCCGGCCAGGGTGGCGTGGTTCACTTCGATGTTCACCTTGAAATCTTTCTCGAGGCCATTGGCACGGAGGAAGCCGATGACGGTTTCCGTATCCACGTCATACTGGTGCTTGGTGGGTTCCATGGGCTTGGGCTCGATGAGGAAGGTGCCCTTGAAGCCGTTGGCGCGGGCATAGTCGCGGGCGGCGGTGAGCATCTTGGCCAGGTGGTCCTTTTCCCGCTGCATCTGGGTGTTCAGGAGGCTGTAGTAGCCTTCACGTCCGCCCCAGAAAACATAGTTGGTGCCGCCCAGTTTGATGGTGGCGTCGATGGCGTTCTTGATCTGGACGGCGGCGCGGGCCACGATATCGAACTGAGGGTTGGTGGCGGCGCCGTTCATGTAGCGCTTGTTGCCGAAGACATTGGCCGTGCCCCACAGGTTCTTGATGCCGGTCTCCTTCATCTTTTCCAGGAGATAGTCGGTGATGTCCTTCATGCGGGCTTCGTACTCGGCAATGTCGTCACAGTCTTCCACCAGGTCGATGTCGTGGAAGCAGAAGTACTCGATGCCCAGTTTCTGCATAATCTCGAAGCCGGCGTCGGCCTTGGCTTTGGCGCGGCAGTAGGGGCATTCGCCTTTGTCCCATTCATAGACACGGGTTTGTCCGCCGAAGGGGTCGGCCGATGCCTGGCCCAGCGTGTGCCACCAAGCCGTGGCGAATTTGAGCCATTCCTTCATGGGTTTGCCGCAGACGATGCGGTTGGCGTCATAGTAATGGAAGGCGAGGGGATTTTTGCTTTCGGCTCCTTCAAAGGGAATCTTGCCGATTTGAGGGAAATATTCTTTTGCCATAATTTATTGATTGATATATGATTTCCATTTTTCGTAGGCCGCTCGGTATTCTTCCTGGCGGTCCGGCGTAATGACGGCCAGGCGCTCCAGCGTGGAGAAGGCCTCCGTGTTGTCCTTGTAGATGCCGACACCCATGCCGGCTCCCTTGGCGGCTCCGGCGCTGCCTTCCGTGTCGTACAGTTCGATGGTGGCTCCGGATACGCCGGCGAGCGTGTCACGGAACACCTTGGACAGGAACATGTTGGCCCTTCCTGCGTGGATTTTGTTCACCCGGAGGCCCATCCGCTCCATGATTTCGATGCCGTACTGGAAGGAGAACACGATGCCTTCCTGCGCGGCCCTCATGATTTGCGGACGGCCGTGGAGGTTGAAGTTGAGCCCATGGATGCTGCAGCCCCAGTCCTCGTTGCCCAGCAGACGCTCCGCCCCGTTTCCGAAGGGGAGGATGCTGATGCCGTCGGCTCCGATGGGGACGGTTTCGGCCATGTCGTTCATCTGCGGATAGGAGGTGTTGGGAAGGGCCACATGCCGGCGGAGCCAGGAATTCAGGATGCCCGTTCCGTTGATGCACAGCAGGACGCCCAGCCGGGGCGTGGCGGCCGTGTGGTTCACGTGGGCGAAGGTGTTCACGCGGGAGAGGGGGTCGTGGTTTACCTGGTCGATGACGCCGTAAACCACCCCGGAAGTGCCGGCGGTAGAGGCAATTTCTCCGGGATTGAACACATTGAGGCTGAGGGCGTTGTTGGGCTGGTCCCCGGCACGGTAAGTGACAGGGGTGCCCTCTTTGAGGCCCAGTTCCGCGGCTGCCGTGCGGGACAGGGTGCCCTGCACGCCGAAGGTGGGCTGGCAGGGCGGGAGCACCGACTCGTCAAACCCGAAGTAATTGAGCAGCCGTTCCGAAGGCTTATCGGCCTTGAAATCCCAGAAAATGCCCTCCGACAGGCCGCTTACCGTGGTGCAGACGGTGTCCGTGAGCCGCATGGCAATGTAGTCTCCGGGAAGCAGGATCTTCCAGATGCGCTTGTACAACTGAGGCTCGTTTTCCTTTACCCAGGCCAGTTTGGCTGCGGTGAAGTTGCCGGGAGAATTCAGAAGATGCTCCAGGCACCACGGCTCTCCCAGCGCCTCCAGGGCTTTCTGCCCGTAGGGAACGGCCCTGGAATCGCACCAGATGATGGAAGGCCGCAATACCTGACGGTCCTTGTCAATGCAAACCAGGCCGTGCATCTGATAGGAGATGCCGATGGCGCCGATGTCGGCCGCATTCACGCTTTGAAGCAGTTGCCCGGTGACCAGTTTGAGGTTGTCCCACCACATGGAGGGCTCCTGTTCGGCCCAGCCGGCCTTTTTGGAGATGATGATGGCCTCGTGGGAAGGGAAGGAGGCAAAAGCCACGGTTTTTCCCGTCTGGGCATCTACCACGGATCCTTTGACGGAGGAAGATCCGATGTCGTAACCTAATAGATACATGTGCAATTCATCTTTCGTTAGCGGGCCCTCACGTATTTGTGCAGGGTTTTGCGGACGGCTCCGGGACCGGCGAAAAGTTCTTGGACCATGCCTTCCACCTGCTGTCCCAGACCGGCCTCGTACAGGTTGACGCCGAAGATATCGGCCCGGCTGTACAGTTTTTTCAGGCAACTCCAGTCCTGTCCGGGCTTGCCCAGTTCCAGCGGGGCCACCATGGCCTGCAACTCTTCCAGCAGCGGGTCGGGAGAGGGCTGGAACGGCATTCCGTTGTCGTCCAGGCCTTTCAGGTAACGGGCATATCCGGCCAGGACCAGCGGAATGAGCACCAGATTGCTTTTGTCCAGCCCGCGTGCAAGGTACTTCTTGATGGTTTCCCCAAAGCGGATGGACAGTTTCTGGCTGGTGTCCATGGCAATGCGCTGCGGCGCGTCCGGCATGAACGGGTTGGGCAGGCGCTTGTTGATGACGGCGCCGATGAACTCGTACGGGTTCAGGATGCCCGGGTCCACCACGACCGGCATGGCTTCCATGTAGCCGAGTTTCTGGATGAAAAGACGGATGTCCTCGTCTTTCATTTCGGCCGATATGAGCGTATATCCCAGCATGCAGCCGTACAGGGACATGGCCGTATGCAGCGGGTTCAGGCAGGTGGTTACCTTCATGGTTTCCACCTTGTCCACGGTTTCCCGCGCGGTATAGAGCGCACCGCCCGCCTCCAGCGGCGGACGTCCGTTGGTAGAATTGTCTTCAATCACCAGATACTGAACCTCTTCCGAATTCACGAAGGGGGCCGTGAAGGTGTGTTTCTCCGTTTCGATGTAGTTGTTGTCCTCGAAGCCGTCGGCCGCCAGCAATTCCTTTACCTTCTGGTGCGGGCGCGGGGTGATCTTGTCGATCATGGACCAGGGGAAGGTGATTTTGCGCTCATCTTTCAAATAGTCCAGGAAGCCCTGGGGGGCGATGCCTTCGGCCACCCAGCGCTCTGCGTAGGCAAGGACGCCCTTTTTCACCTTGTCGCCGTTGTGTGAACAGTTGTCCATGGACTGCAGGGTGAGGGGCAGTTGGCCGGCCTTGTAGCGCTCCAGGAGCAGGGCCGTCACTTTGCCCATGGCAAAGACGGCGTCCAGGCCGCGGGCGAGGTCGGCCTCGTTGAAACCGTATCCTTTCTCCGTGATGGTAAAGGACACCATCTGCAGCGAAGGGGTGCGGAAAATTTCTGTCAGGCGCTGCCAGTCGGGGAATTGAGGGTCGGCCTTCAGGGCCTCCGTGACGCTGGCGATGACCTTTTTCTCCACGTGGCCGTCGCTTTGCAGGGAGACCAGCAGCGAGAGGTTGTCGTAGGGCCTGTAGGCTTTGTCCACCACCTCGAAGTCGAAGGTTTCGGCCACGATGACGCCCCGGTCGTACCGGCCGGAGTTCAGGGCGTCGTTCAAGATGGCGGCCGGGAAGGCGCGGAAAATGTTGCCGCCGCCGAAATGCACCCAGGTGGGCTGTTTGGCCGTTTTTTCCCGTACGGCCTGGATATCGAAGCGGGGAATCCGGTAGCCTTTGGCTTCCCACTCGGCAGCTTGGAAGGAGCCGCTCAGAATGTCTGTCAGTTTCATGGTTTAATCAAAGAATCCGGGTTGTTTGTAAGGAATGCCCAGTTCGCGGTCTACCGTGGCCAGGATGCCCTGCACCTGGCCCATGGCGAACATACGGCCCAGCAGGGTGTAACCGGCATTGTGCCCGTGGGTGGATTCGTCCATGATGCCTCCGGGCTGGTCCGTGAAGGTCATGCCGTGGTCAACCCGCATGGGCAGGGCGGGATTTTCCTTCTCAAAGATGCGGCAGAGTTCCACGAGGTCGGCCCGGCCGCCCAGATGGGAGGCTTCCGTGAAGTCTCCGTTGGGAAAGATGTGGCAGGAGCGCAGGTGTACAAAATGGGTGCGCGGCGCAAATTCGCGGGCCATTTCCACGACGTTGTTGTAGGCTCCGGCACTCAGGGAACCGGCACAGAAGGTGAGGCCGTTGTGCTTGTTGGGAACGGCTTCCAGCAGCCAGCGGATGTCTTCCTCCGTCCGGACAATGCGGGGGAGTCCCAGAATTTCGATGGGGGGGTCGTCCGGGTGGACGCACATGTTCATGCCGTACTCTTCGCAGGTGGGCATGATGGCCTCCAGGAAATATTGCATGTTGGCCCGCAGCCGGGCTTTGTCGATGCCTTTGTACAGGGCCAGGAATTCGCGGAACTTCTGCACCGGAGCGGCGTCGTTCTCGGAGAAGTTGCCGGAAACGAACCCCTGGGTTTTGATGACGATGTTCTCCACCAGTTTGTGGTCCTTTTCCGGGGTCATGGTCTTGGCCAGTTCATCGGCCTCTTCGAGGACGTTGCGGCCTTCGCCTACGCCGGCGGGGAACTTGAAGGCAGCCCACTCCTCACGGGCGCCGGGGCGTCCCAGGATGTAGATGTCGAAATAGGCGAATTCCGCATAGTTGAAATACAGGTTGGAAGCGCCGTTGGGATTCTTGTGCGCGAGGTCTGTGCGGGCCCAGTCCAGCACCGGCATGAAGTTGTAGCAAATGCAGTGGACGCCTTCCAGCCCCAGGTTTTTGAGGGATTCCTTGTACACTTCGATCTGCTGGTCCCGGTCCGGGCCGCCATACTTGATGGTTTCCACTACGGGAAGGCTTTCCACGACGCTCCAACGCATGCCGTAACTTTCGATGTACTCCCGCAGTTCGCGGATTTTCTCACGGGTCCATACTTGTCCCAGGGGGACGTCATGAAGGGCGGTGACAATGCCTTCCACTCCAATTTGTTTGAGCATGGCAAGGGTGATTCTGTCCTTCTTGCCAAACCAGCGCCAGGTTTTTTCCATAATGAGTCTTAGTGTTAGTGTCGGGGTGACAAGACTCGAACTTGCGACCCTCTGCTCCCAAAGCAGATGCGCTAGCCAACTGCGCCACACCCCGGATTTGTCATGTAAATATAAGTCAAAATTTGTATCTTTGCAAGCGATGATACTGGAAGCGAAGCATATCAGAAAAAATTTCGGCACGCTGGAGGTGCTGAAAGGTGTGGATTTTACCGTAACGGAAGGAGAGGTAGTGGCCATCATGGGGGCTTCCGGAGCCGGAAAGTCCACCCTCCTGCAAATCCTGGGAACCCTGCTCACCCCGGATGAGGGCAGCCTTACCGTGGAAGGGACGGATGTCCTTCACCTGAGCGGCAAGGCCCTGTCGGCCTTCCGCAACCGGCGCATCGGTTTTGTTTTCCAGGCGCACCACCTGCTGCCGGAATTCACGGCGCTGGAGAATGTGATGATTCCGGCCCTTATCGGCGGGGAAGAAAGCAAAAACGCCCGTGCACGGGCCCTGGAACTGCTTCGTACGGTCGGGCTTGAAGGCAGGACCGGCCATAAGCCCTCGGAACTCTCCGGCGGGGAGCAGCAGCGCGTGGCCATCGCCCGTTCGCTCATCAACAAGCCTGCCATCCTTTTTGCCGACGAACCCACCGGCAACCTCGATTCCCGGACCAAGGAAGAGATTCACCGTCTGTTCTTCGACCTCCGGAAACAATTGGGCCAGACCATTGTCATCGTTACCCATGACGCCGGTCTGGCTCAACTGTGTGACCGAACCTGCATCCTGCAGGACGGTGCGTGGCTTTAATTCATTTCCGCTTTCATCACCGGAGCGGGTTTGCCGCCGCTTCTGCGGCCCGGAGCACCGGGACGGGGACCACCTTCCCCTTTGCCCAGTTTCCCGATCTGCTGATGGCGGAATTTCTCTTCGGCCACCAGGAGTCTGGCCACTTTTTCGGCAGGCAGAACCTTCTTGAAGCGGGCCAGGGCCTGGATATCCACGTCATTGCAGTTTTTCCTGGCCGCTTCGTACTGGTCCAGGAGGGCGTTCACGTCCTTGCCTTCCTCGCCCTTCTTGAGGGCCTTGAGGGCCATTGACGTTGCCTGGAAGGCCTCCCGGCGCTGGGCCTGCACTTCGTTGTAAACCGGCCAGAAAGCCTGGGCCTCGGCTTCGGTGAGATCGAGTTCGGAGGTGATCAGGGCCACTTGTTCGGAGCGTACCTTCTCACGCCAGTCTTCTTTTTTATTGCCCTTTTCCTGGGCGAAGGCAGCCACGCTGCCCATCAGTGCCAATGCACAGAATACGCTAATAATCTTCTTCATGGTCTAAAGTTTCTAAATGTTCAACGCTGATGTTATCGGCAATCAGGAAACTGCGGATATCCTCATCGGAGAGGGTGTCGGTCTCCATGAGCTCGATCTGCCCGTCCGGATCCAGAGACCGGGACAGATAAGAGACGTAATCCCATCCGGCATCTTCTTCCACAGCTGCAGCGCGGCCGAAGATAAAGTTCCCGACGGCGGCCAGGACAGCCAGGCTGGCGGCGTAGGCAATCCAGGGCGATATGCGCTGGATCACCGTGGGCTTGACTTCCCGGGCGGGAATGGCCTTGAGCTGCTCTTCCAGATGCTGGAAATACCCTTCGGGGGTGGATATGTCGTTTTTCCTTGTCATAACTGCTTACTTTGACACTTCTGCGTCGGAAAGGTTTAATTCAATTTTTTCCCGGGCGATGTGATAAGAGGCCTTGAGCGCTCCCACCGAGGTTCCGGTAATGGCCGATATGTCCTCGTAACTGAGTTCATCCCACCATCGCAGGATGAATACCTGGCGCTGTTTCTCCGGGAGGCGCGCCACGGCCTTGGCCAGTTCCCGCTGGGCGGCCGTACCATTGAAATAGGGATCTCCTTCGATGCGGCGCTCCACCAGTCCGTCCACGCTTTGGAAGCGGAGGGCTGCGCGCACTTTTTCCCGTCTCAGGTGGTTGAGGGTTTCATTGGTGGCGATGCGCCAGATCCAGGTGTATAGTTGCGACTCTCCCCGGAAAGCGGGAAGGTTGGTCCATATTTTCAGGAAGATTTCCTGGAGCAGGTCATCGGCATCCTCGTGGCTGCCCACCATCCGGCGGACATGCCAGTACAGTTTTTCGCTGTACTCGTGGACGATTTGGTCGAATTTCTGCTGCAGGTTTTCCATGAAAATGAGGAATTTGCCGTTCTGATATTGCACAAGCCGTGCCACAAAAATAGGCAAATTCCACAAATTGCGTTATCTTTGCAAACTATGAAGAATATCCGCAACTTTTGCATCATCGCACATATCGACCACGGAAAGTCCACCTTGGCAGACCGCCTGCTGGAACTCACCCGTACGCTGAGCGACCGGGAGATGGAAAACCAGGTTCTGGACGACATGGACCTGGAAAGGGAAAAGGGCATTACCATCAAGAGCCACGCCATCCAGATGGATTATGCCCGGGACGGGGAGGTGTACCGGCTCAATCTGATCGACACGCCCGGTCACGTGGACTTCTCTTACGAGGTGTCCCGTTCCATCGCCTCCTGCGAAGGGGCCCTTCTGGTGGTGGACGCTTCGCAAGGTATTCAGGCCCAGACCATTTCCAACCTTTACCAGGCCATCGACCATGGGCTGGAGATTATTCCGGTGCTTAACAAGATCGATATGGATTCGGCCCAGCCGGAGTTGGTCCAGGACCAAGTGTGCGACCTGTTGGGCTGCGACCCGGAAGAGGTGCTGCGGGTATCGGCCCGGACGGGAGAGGGTGTCCAGGCGGTGCTGGATGCCATCGTGGACAAGGTCCCCTGCCCGAAGGGAGACTCCGAGGCTCCGCTCCAGGCGCTGATCTTCGACTCGGTCTTCAATTCTTTCCGGGGCATCATCGCCTATTTCAAAGTGGTGAACGGCGTGCTCCGCAAAGGGGACAAAGTGAAGTTCTTCTCGACCGGCAACGAGTACGAGGCCGAGGAAATCGGCAACCTGAAACTCAAACTCAACCCGACCGGAGAGGTCCGTGCCGGGGATGTGGGCTATATCATCACGGGCATCAAGGCCGCCGTGGAGGTGAAGGTGGGAGACACCATCACCCATGTGGAGCGTCCCTGCGCCCAGGCCATTGCGGGTTTCGAAGAGGTGAAGCCCATGGTGTTCGCCGGCCTGTATCCGGTCGATGCCTCCAAGTTCGAGGAACTGCGCGCCACGCTGGAGAAGTTCCAACTCAACGACGCGTCCTTTACCTATGAGCCGGAGAGTTCGCTGGCCCTCGGCTTCGGCTTCCGCTGCG
>JAFSMS010000057.1 GCA_017447815.1 Bacteroidales bacterium
ACTGAACTTGATGAAGACATACGTCCCGCAGTTCAACAAGGGCACCGGTGACGGCGTCGAGATTCATACCGTGGAGACCCCACACTGGATGATGTTTGTGCTGAAGGCCTCCAACCTGGTGTTTGACTCGGATGACCAGACGGTAGAAATCCAGCTGCCTGGTTTTCCTTCCGACATCTCGATAAACCCGCCCATCATCTACAACGAATCCCTTTGGAGCAACCTGGGGAGCAAACGCTATCCGGCCACGCTCCGGAACGGCATTCTTACCATCAGTAAAGACGGAGCTGCAGATGAGCCCGCCAATGTTGGGACCAAATTCACCCGGATGATTGTCATCCGTGACAACAACTAAATGCCTGACTGATTATGTCCAACGAGAAGAAAATCCAACTCACGCGCCTTCAGGGCATCATCGCCATCGCGAGCTTCAGCGCCGGCGTCCTCATCGCGTGCGTGTGCCTTTTCTTCATCGAGCCTCTGGGCCAGATTGACACCAGTGCCGTGAGTATCGTGAGTGAGCTCCTTATCCTCTGCGGCGCCATCCTGGGTGTGAAAGCCAGCTACGATGTCAAGTTCCGGAAGTTCCAGGCCGAGCTGGACCAGGTACTGGAGAATGAGAACAAACCTACAACCTAAACCTAACCTATGAAACCCTCCGCCACTCTTGCTTTCACGCTTCTTCTTACCGCTTGCGGTGTTGCCCGGCCCGTTCTGGAGTCGGACAACACCAAGGTGGAGGTGAAGACCGTGGTCAGGACCGTGACGGATACCACCTACATCGAGTTGCCGGTCATCGTGGAGAAGGTGACCACCCTCGACACCGCATCCGTGCTGGAGAATAAATACGCCAAATCCGAGGCCTCGGTGTCCGACGGAGTCCTGCATCATTCCCTGCAGACAAAGCCCGTCAGGGAGCCCGTGAAGGTGGAAAGAGTGGAAGTCGTGCGGGATTCCCTGGTGTACCGGGACCGGGTGCAGACCATCACCGTGGAGGTAGAGAAGAAACTCACCTGGTGGCAGTCCCTCAAACTGAAAGTCGGCGGCATGGCGCTGCTTGCCATCGCCCTGCTCGTTGCATATTTCCTTATTACCCATATCCTAAAACCTAAATTCTTAACGCTATGAAGTACATTCCTTCCATCGCCTTCGAGGAGATGAGCGGCAGCGCCAAGGGCGTGACCGCTGCAAAGATGAAGAGCCGCAAGTACATCCGCAACCGCGGTTACGGTGGCTCCGTACGTACCGCCGACCAGGCCAAGGTCAAGGGCGTGTTCAAGCGTCTCACCACCATGTGGAAGTCGCTGACCTCCGCCCAGATCCTCGCCTGGAACAAGCTGGCCCTCTCTCAGGAAGGCCGCAGCGTCCTGGGCTCCAAGGCCAAGATCAGCGGCGCCAACCTGTTCACCCGTCTCAACTACTGGATCGTCGCCTGCGGCGGCCAGCCCTCCGTGACTCCGCCCGAGCTTGTCGGTGTGGAGAACCCCTCCAGCGCCACCATCGTCTGCCAGGGTGAGACCTTCACCTTCAAGCTGGACCAGGCCCTCGCCGACAACGGCGGTATCTACCTGGTCATCGAGGCCACCGAAGGCCAGTCCAACGGTGTGACCCGCGCCCACGCCAAGGCATCCGGCATCAAGCTCGTGGAAGAGCCCACCGCCGAGGCCATCGACATCCGTGCGGACTACGTGGCCAAGTACGGCGCCCCCAGCGCTGCGGCCCCGAAGATCTTCTTCCGCTACTACTACGTCAACTCCAGCACCGGCGAGAAGTCCGGCACCATGCTGGCAGAAGTCAAGTGGGCTGCTGCCGCGGCCGGTGGCGGTGAGCCGTAGTCGAAACTCTCTCTGGCGTTTCCGCCAAACCTAAACTTTTTACCCTC
>JAFSMS010000058.1 GCA_017447815.1 Bacteroidales bacterium
CGCTGCGATGCTCTTTTTCATGCATGCCGGTGGGGATACCGCGGCCATTGTCCTGGACACGGATCGAATTGTCTTCCAGGATTTTGACATCGATTCCGTCGCAGAAACCGGCCATGGCTTCGTCGATACAGTTGTCCACCACCTCATAGACCAGGTGATGCAGACCGCGTTCGCCGATATCGCCGATGTACATGGACGGGCGCTTGCGCACGGCCTCGAGGCCTTCCAGCACCTGAATACTATTCGCAGAATACTGCTGCTCGGCAGTTCTCATCTCTTCGTTTTCAATCATTTCTTATCTCTCTTTTTTACTATTTTCTAAATCAGACAAAAATAGTGATTTTTTCAATAAAAAACAAGTCCCCTATCGAAGATAGGAGACTGTTTTCGGCAAAAGAACCCCTTACAGGCTGAGCGTTGCGCCGATGGTGAAATAGATGCCTTTTTCGGCGTAGAAAGGGACGCGCTGGATGGTCTGGTTCAGGAGGTTCCCGCCCTTGAGCCAGAAGCCCAGTTTGCGGGTCATCTGCAGGCTGGCCTGGAGGCCCAGATCGACATAGCCGGGAACCACGGCCGGCCCGGGCAGCCGGGAACGGATATCGGCCGTTACGCCGCCCTTGATACGGCCGCCCCAGATGTAGAAGGCATGAGCCTGCGCCTTGAAAGGGGCGGGAGCGAAAAGAATCTGGCCGTTCAGGTCCGGAATGGGCGTGTAACCGTAGTAAATGTCGGCATCCACGTCGATGGTCTCGCTCTTCCAGCCGGCCTCGGCCTTGACGTAGAACGTATGGAGCGGACTGGCATACCCCATGGAAGGGACCGAGCCTTCAACGCCCCAGGTCCAGGCATTTTCATCCCAGCGGTATCCCACGCGCAGGTCGTAATGGAAACGCTCGGCAATGTTTCCACGAAGGCCGATGTTGGCGTTGACCCGGGTGACCATGTTGTCCGTATGCCAGGAAAAACCGCCGATGTACGGATTCACGGACAGCAGACGGTCATAGGAGATGATGTTGTCCCCACCCGTCACCGTGGTGTACAGGACCATGGCGTCCTGGATGGCATCGTAAGAGATGCGGACATCCGGGAATACGATGCCGGAAGGCTGCGGACAGAAGGAGGGATTGGAGCGGAAGAGGAAGGAGAGCCTGACGCCCAGGTCCATGTGGAATTTCCCGGTGTTCAGGAAATAATGCGGAACCAGTCCGGCTTTTCCCACGAAACCGCCCGTCTGGGACACCGTTTCGGCAAACAGGCCCAACGCCACGCGGTGAACGCCGAAGCGGGTGCCCAGGGAGCCTTCCGTATCCGTGTGGAATTCCTGGACGGCCGGCTGGGTGATATTGGCCAGGCGGGTGTGCGCTTCATATTCCAGCGCCGATGCGGGAGCACTCTTCACGGCGGCCCTCAATTGGATGACATTGTTGGAAATGTCTCCCCTGTTTACCGTGGGAAGACTGGTTCCCAGGATGTTCTTGTACTGAAGGTCGGCCGCAAAGGTGCCGCCGGCCCAGGTATAAAGGGCGTCCGCCCCGGCGGCGGTATGCATCTTCTTGCCGCTGAAATAGGTGCCGTCGGCCTTGTAAGCGCTTTCCTGCAGGGTGATGTTGCGATAATCGCCGAAATAGGAGGAATGGTCGGCAAACAGATTCAGGCGGAAATTGCTCTTTTTGACGGGCGTCCACACCACCGTGGCTTCGGGATGGAGAGCGTAGCCCGCGCCCAGGCGGACAAACAGCATCCCTTCGTCGGAAGGACGGGCCTGGGGACGCAGTTGGACCAGGTAGGGCTTGAACTCGTAAGAGCCCCGGTACGGCGTATTGTTCACCGTATAGTCCATGTCCAGGTTGAAATGCAGGACGGAATCCGGCATTTCCAGGAGCTGGGAGGGCTTTTCGATGCCCGTCGCCTCCCGGGTGTAGATGTTGGTCACCTCCACCGTCGGGTTCAGATTCTGGGCAAAGACGCCGGCGCCCATACCGAGCAGCACGGCAGATATGAAGATCTTTTTCATAGGCTATTGGAGTTTACGGAGTCTGAGTTCCACCTGGTCCAGGACATCGTCCTGCGTACCGGTGGAAGTGTAACCGGAGCGGATGCTTTCGAAGGTGGCCTTTGCCTGCGGCAGGTTGCCCTGCTCGGCGAAACTGTCACCCAGCACGATGAAAGCCTTGGCCAGCCAGTAATTCTGGCCGCCGGCCTTCTCGGCGAAACTGTACACGCGGTCCTGGATTCCCTCGAACTGACCGCGGTCGTACTGGTCCTGGATGAGGACATAGGCGGCCTCTGCGCCCTCATCCGTGGAGGGCTCCGTCGCAAGGGCCTTGAATTCTTCCAGCGCCTCGGCCCGGCGGCTGGTGCTCAGGAAGGACTTGGCCCGCACATAATGGGCCTCGCGCTTGAGTGCGGCGTTTTCGGCCTTCAGCACGGGAGCGGCATCCAGGATGGCGTCTTCCCACTGACGGGCACGGAACGCAGAACGCATCAGGCCGATGACGGCGCTTTCCACGTTCGCGTCCAGTTTGGCCGCCTCCTTCAGTTTCAGGTAATTGCCATAGGCCTTTCCGTAACTGCCCAGTTCATAACTGAGGTTTGCCAGTTGCAGAAGGGCACTTTCCGCCAGGGCCCCTTCCAGGCCGGCGTCCAGGGCGCCCTGGTACTGGTCAACGGCCTGCTCCCGCTGGTCGGTGAAGCGGTAGCAGTCGGCCAGGTAATAGCGAGCCTTTGCGCCGAAAGCGGCCGCAGGGTATTTCTGCAGATAGGCCTTGAGCGTGCCCTGCGCCTTGGCATAGTCTCCGGAGAGGTAAATCTGCTCGGCGCTGGAGAAATAGACTTCTTCTTTCTGGGCTTCCGAGCGGTTGGCCGCACCGCCCAGGCTGTTCACATAGTCCAGATAGGCCTCAGGGTCTTCCCGGGTGCGGTAAATGGACTCAATGGCCAGGAGGGCGTCTTCCGTGTACTCCCCTCCCTGGGCGACCACCTGCTTGTAGTAATCCAGCGCCTCGTTGCTGCGACCGGCATTGCGGGATATCATGCCCAGTTCCAAAAGGGCCTTGGTCGCAAGGTCCGGGTCCGAAGTGGAACTGCGGAGGGTGCGGAAGGCGCGGATGGCATCGTCCTCGTCCCGAAGGGCCACGTAGGCACGGCCCAGTTCGTAGAGCGACTCCCCATAGTAAGGCGCCTGCGGGCTGGCGAGTTTGGCATCTTCCAGGAAGTGGACCTTGCGGGTGTTGTCTTCCAGCAGGCCGCAGGCCACGCCGGCGCGGTAGCGCGGATACAGGTTGTCCGGGTCCGGATAGGTGGCCATCTGGTGCTCATAAGCCGCCACGGCCGTAGCGTAATCACCGCTGAAGAAGTAACAGTCGGCCACGCGGGTTTCCGCGTCGGACCCCATCTTGCGGGCATCCCCTTCCAGATAGTTGCGGAACCACTTGAGCGCCTGTTCGTAATTGGCTTCCTTGAAATAGGTGTAGCCCAACTGATAGGAAATGAGGCTCCCTTCCGGACGGGAAGGCAGGGCAGACAGGTTGTAAAGGTCGGTGAGAAGGGTGCGGGCATCGGCATACTTGCCGTCGCGGTAGAGGGCTTCGGCCTGATAATAACGGGCCAGTTGGTTGAATCCCTCGCGCCTGGGGCTGTAATAGGCCGCAGCCTTCAGATGCGGCACGGCGTTTCTCCAGGAGCCGTTTTCCATCAGTTCGCGGGCCCGGAGGAAATATGCCTTCATGTAGTTGGACTGCATGCGGGGATCCAGTTCGTCGATATGGTCATACGCGTCCACGGCGGCCTCATAGTCGTGGTTCTGGAGAGAGACCATGGCCATGTAGGAGTAAATCTGGTCTCCCTTCTTCCCGGTACCGTACCGCTGCATATACTCCTCGAAAGGAGCCGTGTCCCGGCCCAGGTCGAAAGCCAGTTTGGCATAGTTGTACAGGGCGTCCTCCTGGATGTCGGGCGTGAAGTCCTGCTCCGAAGCCTCCCGGAAGGCCTCCATGGCCTCCACCTTGTTCTTGAGTTGGATGTAACTGTAGCCCAGCTGGTAGTTGGCCACCTGGCCCAGGGAATCGGACCGGTGATCCATGCGGGTGAAGTTTTCCACCGCGCCTTCCCAGTTTTCGATGAGGTAGTTGATTTCGCCGGCATAGAAAAGGTCACTGCGGGTGAGGCTTGCCTTGTTGCGGAGGTTCTTCTCATAGTAACTGCGGGCTTTGTCCACATCTCCGAGCACCAGGTAACTCTCGCTCATGATACGGGCCATGTGCGGCTGGCGGTCTTCGGGGACCTTGTCGAAAAGATCCTCTCCGAACTTGACCACATACTGGTAGTCCTTTTCGTTGAAACGGCACTCCAGGATATAATAATTGGCCAGCGTGGTGAAACGGTGGTCGGTTCCGGCCATCTCGAACCAGTCGGAGGCTTCCTTGAAGTTCTTCTCGGCGTAATTGATATATCCCAGCGTGTAGTAGGCGGGAGCGGTATAATCAGAATACGGGAGGCCGCGGGTACGGCTCAAGAGCCCCTTGGCCCTTTCCCATTCCCCACCGGCGAAGGCGCAGTAGCCCACTTTGTATGTATATTCCGGCTGCTGGGAAGCCTGGATGTCCGACAGGGAGACCAAGTTGAACTGCCGGAGGGCTTCTTCGTAACGTTCACTGTCAAAAAGGTCCAGTCCCAGGAGATAACGGACTTGCGGGACCAGGATATTCTCATGGTAGCGTTCCACAAAAGAATGGGCCACAGCATGGGCGTTGTCCGTGCGCAGTTGCAAGGCGCAGAGCGCACGATATCCCTCTGCCATCGGAGTATGGGCATCCTGCACCAGGCGGATGGTTTCCGAATACATGCCCGCCCGGTAGAGGTTTTTCACCTGTTCCCAGTCCTGGGCATAAAGGCCTGACGCAATGATGAGAGCGGCACCGGCCGCAAGAAGTTTTTTCATGCCGATTGTTTTAAACCAACTAAATATACATTTTGACAAATTTACAAAAAAATCTAATTATATTTGTATGATTTTGGAAGAATTCACATGGAACCTCTCATTCATTTCAAGGAAGCCGATATCCTCAACGGGGAAAATGTCGTCATCTACGGTCTGGACATGGATATCATGCCCGGAGACTTCGTTTACATCGTAGGCAAAGTCGGTTCCGGCAAAACCTCCATCATCCGTACCATCACGGCCGAAAACAGACTCCTGAAAGGGGAAGGCATCGCCTGCGGCTTCGACCTCAGAAGCATCAAGGAGCGCGACATTCCCTATCTGAGACGTTCCATGGGGGTGGTTTTCCAGGATTTCCAACTGCTGACGGACCGCAGCGTAGAGGCCAACCTGGAGTTCGTCCTCCGGGCCACCGGCTGGAAAGACCGGGGCAGGATCGACGCCCGCATCACCGAGGTGCTGGAAGCCGTCGGAATGGGCACCAAGGCCCACAAGATGCCCCACCAACTTTCCGGCGGCGAGCAGCAGCGCATCGCCATTGCCCGTGCCCTCCTGAACCAGCCCAAGGCCATCCTGGCCGACGAACCCACCGGCAACCTGGACGGAGAAACGGCCGACGAAATCCTGCAACTGCTGATGGACCTCAACCAGGAAGGCACCGCCATCGTCATGGTCACCCACAACCGCTCCATCTTCGAAAAATATCCGGGACGCGTCTTCTCCTGCGAAAAGGAACACTGCGAAGAAGTGGTGGATGAAGGCATCGACATCATCCTATGACCCGGAAAGAACGCTTCAACGCCATCATCGGCTGGTTTGCGGAAAACCAGCCCGCGGCCCGGTCGGAACTGCATTTTGACAATCCCTACCAACTTTTGGTGGCCGTCATCCTCAGCGCCCAATGCACCGACAGGCGGGTCAACATCGTCACCCCTCCCCTGTTTGAACGTTTTCCCACCGCAGACAGCCTTGCCGCCGCCACCTTCGACGAAGTCTATGCCTATGTGAAAAGCGTCTCCTACCCCAACGCCAAGGCCCGGCATCTGATTGCCATGGCCCGGATGCTGGTGCAGGAATACGGCGGCGTGGTCCCCTCGGATATCGACAGGCTGATGCGCCTGCCCGGCGTGGGGCGGAAAACCGCCAACGTGATTGCCTCCATCGTGTACGACAAGCCCGTCATCGCCGTGGATACGCATGTTTTCCGCGTGGCGCACCGCCTGGGGCTCTCTGACGGCAGCACCCCCTATGCGGTGGAACAGGACCTGGAGCGGCACATCCCCCCGGAGCGGCGTGCCGTCTCGCACCACTGGCTCATCCTCCATGGCCGTTACATTTGCACCGCCCGCCATCCCAAGTGCAGCCAGTGCCCCCTCACCGCGTGGTGCCGCGATTACCCTTCCCTGATACAGACGTAGAGAAAGTCGGCCATGGCAAAGTCATCGTGCAGGCCGAAAATGTGCACGAGGCCTCCGGAGCGGCAGCCCAGACGGGTGCGAAGTTGCTCGGAAGTCATGGGAATGTTCCGGGCCGTCACCTCCGCCAGGGGGTATTGTTTTCCCAATTCCCGGAACGAACGCTTGCTCAGCGGCTCCATCTGCAGGAGCCGGAACCATTTGCCGAAAGGGGTCAGTTCGGGAACCTTCTCATCGGTCAAGAACATGTGCGTATGCCGGCCGATGCCCTCCACGCCGAACCGGAGGGGCCAGGTGAAGGCACCCGCCTTGAGGATGGCTTTTCCGGGTTCGAACAGCCATTTGCGAGGAACGCGGCCGAAAAGCTGCTTATCCATGGGCGCGATTTCGTCCGATTCGAGGTAGAAAGCGTCAATCCGGGCGACGGCGCCGGACTCATAGATGGTCAGGCCATGGTCTCCCTCGAACCCTTTTTCCAGGAGCAAAAGGAGTTCTTTGCACTCCCCTTCCGCAGCCACCACATAAACGTCCTTCACGCAGCCCAGTTGCTTGCACACCAGGGTGATATCGGCCATCGGGGAGAGTTTCAGCAAAAGCAGCGGACAGGCTTCCAGCAGTTCCGATAGCAGGCTCAGGACATCGGGCTGGCAATCCTCCAGGCGGAAGACTTTCCGGCCGTCGGCCGCCCGCCGGGCCGGATCCAGGTAGAGGATGTCGGGGCGGAAATCGCCCAGCACGTCCCGAACGGAGCATTGGCCGGCCGAAGACGGGCCCAGCGCGCAGCTGCGAACCACGATGTCCGCCAGGCCCAACTCCCGGAAATTGTGCTCCGCGGCCCGGGCCAGTTCCGGCTTCATCTCATTGTACAGAACCCGGTCAAAAACCTGCGCGAAAGCCCAGGAATCCACGCCCAGGCCTCCGGTCAGATCGGCCAGGGCGCCCCCCGGGCATGCGCTCCGGGCCACGGAAGCCTTGTAACGGGCCGTCTCGGTGGAGGAGCACTGCTCGGCCGACAGGCGGAAGGGGTAGCGGAGCGAAGGAATGGCCACCCACTCGGGCACCTTCCCGCGCAGTTTCCGCCTGGCTTCCAAGGTATTGAGGGCCAGGTCGAAGTCTTCGACATCGGCCCTGCAACGGTCCCGCGAAAGCGCCAGGCGTCCCAGGTCGTCGGCATCGTGGGCCAGTATGAATTCCGCAAAATCCATGTTGCAAAAATACAGATTATTCTTTACATTTGTATGCTATAGCAAAAGCGAGACAGAAATAACACTAAAAATACAGAATACCATGAAAGATTACAAAGAAGTAGCAAACAGCTGGCTCACAGGAAATTTTGACGAGGAAACCAAAGCCCAGGTCAAGCACCTTATGGAAACCGACCCTGTGGCCCTGGAAGACGCATTTTACCGCAACCTCGAGTTCGGCACCGGCGGTCTCCGCGGCATCATGGGCGTCGGCACCAACCGCATGAACAAATACACGGTGGGCATGGCCACCCAGGGCCTCGCCAATTACATAAAAGCCCACGTGGAAGGCGTCGCCAGCGTCTGCATTTCGCACGACAGCCGCAACAACTCCCGCCTGTTCGCGGAAATATCGGCCGAAGTCCTGAGCAACAACGGCATCAAGGTCTATCTTTTCGACGGCCTGCGTCCCACTCCGGAACTCAGTTACAGCATCCGCCTCAAAAAAGCCACGGCCGGCATCATGGTCACCGCCAGCCACAACCCCAAGGAATACAACGGCTATAAGGTCTTCTGGAGCGACGGCGGACAAATCACCGCGCCCGTTGACAAAGACATCGTCGCCGAAGTAGCCAAGATCGAAGACCCGGCCGATGTCCGCTTCCAGCCCGTTCCCGGCGCCGGGAAGGCCCCCGTCGAAATCATGGGCGCCGAAGTGGACGAATGCTATCTCCGCGACATCACTTCCCTCGCCCTCACTCCCGAGGCCGTGAAAAAGCATGCCGACATGAAGATTGTCTATACCCCGCTGCACGGCTGCGGTGTACGGCTGCTGCCCGCCGCCCTGAACCGCATCGGCTTCAAGAACATCATCCACGTTCCCGAGCAGGACATCTCCGACGGCAACTTCCCTACGGTGGTCTCCCCCAACCCGGAAGAGCCCGCCGCCATGGCCATGGCCCTCCAAAAGGCCGATGAAACCGGTGCCGACCTTGTCCTCGCCACCGACCCCGACGCCGACCGTCTGGGCATCGCCGTACGCGACAACGAAGGCAAGATGGTGCAACTCACCGGCAACCAGACCTGGAGTTTCCTCACCTACTATATCCTCACCCGCTGGCAGGAACTGGGCAAACTGAAAGACGGAAAGGGCTATGTCGTGAAAACCATCGTCACTTCCGAACTTATCGCCGCCATCTGCGAAAGTTTCGGCGTACCGTGCTACAACGTCCTCACCGGCTTCAAGTACATCGCCGAAGTGGTCAAGCGCAATGAAGGCAAGGGCGTATTCATCTGCGGCGGTGAAGAAAGTTACGGTTTCAACCTGGGAGAATTCGTCCGTGACAAGTGCGCCCAGGTAGCCGGCATCATGGTGGCCGAATGCGCCGCATGGGCGGCAGAAAAGGGCCTCACGCTCTACCAACTCCTCCAGGAAGTGTACAAGAAGTACGGCCTCTATGTAGAGAAGATGGTCTATATCGTGCGCAAGGGCAAGACCGGAGCCGAAGAAATCCAGCAAATCATGGCCGACTACCGCGCCTGCCCGCCGAAGGAAATCGCAGGCAGCCCGCTCTCCAAGGTCATCGACTACAACAAACCCGAGCAGACCGGTCTTCCCAAGAGCAACGTGCTGCAGTTCTTCAACGAGGCCGGCGACGTCGTTTCCGTCCGGCCGTCCGGCACTGAGCCCAAGATCAAGTTCTACTTCGGCGCCAAGGGCAGCGACGCTCCCGAAAAGATCGAGAAACTCAAAGCACAGTTCATCCGGTAAATTGAAACAGTACACCATCCTTCGCCCCGCCCCCGGAGGCGCGTTCGACCAGGCACTCATTTCGCTGTTGAAACAGTTGCAGTCCCATTTCCTGGCCGAAGCCTCCGAGGGCCGGCGTCCGGTTTTCCTCCGTTTTTTCCTCAGTGACGCCCAGAACCAGGCATCGGCCCTGAAAAAGGCGCTGGAAGGGTTTCCGTGGCCTGTCCCGGCCCTTTCCATCGTAGAGCAGCCGCCTCTGGACGGAAGCCGGATTACGGCGTTGTCCCTTACAGATTCCCCTCCGGCAGACTTCCTCTTCCACAGCCTCCGCCTCAGCGAAGAGGAAGCCCGGGGCCTGGACTCCTACCGGCAGTCCAGGCTGCTGTTCCAAAAGTACCTGGATATCATCCGGCCCCTGGGACTGACGCTCAAGACCCATTGTGTGCGCACCTGGATCTATGTCCGGGACATCGACACCAACTATGCCGGTCTGGTAAAAGCCCGCAACGATGTGTTCCGGGAGGAGGGGCTCAGCCATCTTTCCCACTACATCGCCTCGACGGGAATAGGAGGCGCCACGGAAGGGCGGTCAGAGACGGTAGCCATTGATTTCCTCACATTCCCGCATATCCTGGAAAGTGAAAAAACCTATCTGAAAGCCCTTTCCCACCTGAGTCCCACCCACGACTACGGAGTGGCGTTCGAAAGAGGCGTTCGGCTCGCGGACGGCCACATCTTCATCAGCGGAACGGCCAGCATAGACCACCGGGGCGAAGTCCTGCACGAAGGCGATGTCCTGGCCCAGGCCCGGCGGCTGCTGGAAAATATCGGCACGCTCCTTGCCGAAGGCGGCTCCTCGCTGGAGCGGGTACGGTATTTCGTGGTGTACCTGAGGGACATTTCAGATTTTCCGCTTGTGGACGATTATCTGCAACGGCGCTTCCCCACTGTGCCGCGCGTAGTGCTGGAAGCCCGTGTCTGCCGGCCGGCCTGGCTCATCGAGATGGAATGCGAAGCACAGACGGAATAAAGAAAACAGCCGGATTTCTTGCAACTTTGCCGGAAATCCCGTATTTTTGCAATCCTTTTCGGGGTATTAGCTCAGTTGGCTAGAGCGATAGGTTCGCAATCTATAGGTCAGGGGTTCGACTCCCCTATACTCCACGGAAAATGACAGGCCAGCGCCTGTCATTTTTCGTGGAGTAAAAGACTTCGTCTATACTGGGGGCCTAATCCCCCAGACCCCCTGGGTCGGCCTTCGGCCTCCGAACCTACTTCACCTCCTCCGCATCGGCCTTTTCCACCCGGGACTACGACCATTTTGCGGCCTCGCGCTCCAACGAATCCAGATTCCATCCCCGGTGGTCTTCGTAGGCGCGGCAGACCATCGGCAGGAGGAATAATAATGCCAAAGTCAACAGTCTATTCATCACTAATGAACAATTTTCCGGATTGAAGGTCAGAAAGGATTTTACCGGTGACCGGTATTAGATCAGGTATATTGCCTTTAACCGTATTGAAGATGCCTTCCGCATCTACATCGCCGTATTCATGAGAAAGAAAATTACGCATGCCGAATACGGCGTCCCAGGGCACTTCTGTGTAGGACTGGAAGAATTTTCGGCCACAGAGATTCCTGATTTTGACGAAAATTTCCGTAATGTACTGAAGACTCATGCCGCATGCCCGGAATGCTGTAAGGCCGGACAGGTCAGTGACGAAATCGTCCGGGGACTGGATACCGGCAGACATTTTCTCCAGAAGAGCCATCTCTTCCAGTGCTTGTTCCAGCAGCGAAATCACCCGCTCCTTCTTAGCGTACATAGACTACCTCCTTTTCCAGATTGCTGCGGAACCTGTCTTTGAATAGGGACTTTGCAGAGACCAAATCAACCTTGCGGCCCAAAACGGTCTCAAGTTGACGCGAAATCGCTGAATAAGTGAACAAGTCCGGCTTCTCCAGTGAAATAATGATGTCAACATCGCTGTCCGGGCGGGCTTCATTCCTGGCGAAGCTGCCGAAAAGGCCAAGTTTCTCAATGCCGAATTTCTCCTTGTTGCATAAATAGTAAACTTTCAATAAAGAGAGAACCCGGTCCCGGTCCGGCGTATTACCGTCCCGGATATCTTCCAGCTGCACGACAACCCGATACCCCAGGGCGGCAAGGACACGTTCGTAAGTGTCCGGACTGCCTAGTTCTCCTTTTTCCATCCTGGAAATCTGTGACTTGCTCATTCCGGCAAGTATCCCCACCTGTTCCTGGGTCATCTTCCTGCCCTTTCGAATGGCTTTTATGTCTATATACTTCTGCATACCCTTCTTTTTTCGCAAAGATAGAAAAAGTTTAATAAATATGCAACGATTCATAATTCATTTACATTTTTCCAGCCGCATTTTTTCGCCCGCTACAGGGAACGTGTCACCGGAGACAACGGCATGACCGGCGAGGCCCTCATCCACCACTTCATGAACCGCCTCTGGATGTTCCTCTGGACACCCCTCAGCCCCACCGACTGGGAGCACACATCAAAATGGGAGGAAGAGCTGGCCGACAAATCCATCAGTCTCACCGGCATGATTGCCGACGGCCTCATCTTCGGAGAGATGCAGGGCAGTGTCCGTATCGCAAAACCATTGTCACCCAGCGCATGCTTTATGAAGACCAACTGGACTTCTAAGAGGAATTCTACGACAACTATGCCGACATGATCATCGAGACCTACCCAGAACCCATCGTTGACTACATCTTCCAACTGGAGGGCGACTACGACACCCAAGACAACCGTATCCTGGATAAGAACCTCGAAGAGTTCAAGGCCATGCTCAAGCCCTCCGACAGCCAGCTGCAGGACCTCAAAGACAAATTCAAAGGCCGTTTCTCATAATAGTTACAAAAATGAGAACAGGATTCCGGTCCATGAGACAAATGGTCCGGAGGGTTTTGGATATCTTTGGATTCAAAGATAATTCAAATAACTACATATCTATGGAAACAAAACACAAAGAATTGTATGAGCACCCCACCACGGAAGCCGTGGAGGTGCAGGCCGAAGGCGTTGTATGCCAGAGTGTGAAGACCACCTATGATCCGATGAATCCGGAACAAGATTGGACATTTTAAGGAGGACGGTGTTATGAAAAAGTTTTTTGTTTTTCTCTGCGCATCTATAGCGCTTGTCGCCTGCACCAAGGAAATTTCGGATGAAATACCGGTGCCCACCAGGCTGGAATTTAACGTTACTGTTACCCAGGACGCCCCCACCAAAGCCGTAAAGACAGACTTTGTTTCCGGTGATGTCATTTACGCGTTCTTCAATAATGTGGCCGTTAATGAAACGCCAAAATATGCTAAACTCACGTACGATGGCACAAAATGGAGTGGTGCGCTCCAGGGTGGTCTTGCCATTGGGGAGCTGGCAGCGTCTGGCGAGACCATGAGCGCCGTGTACTTCCCTTTCGGGACGGTAAACATCACGAAGAGCGGGGACACCTATTCATTCAAGGGGGCCGATAACCTACCCATATATAGTTATTTCTCCAGTGCTACCGCCAGCTATGAACTGGCAACGGCCGGAGAAATTGCAACGCTGACGGCAACGCTGAACATGACCATACCTGACAATTATGTACAGTTCTTTGTGGACAAGAGCGGCAGTGACTATGCTTCGGACGGTAAGTATCGTCTGGCCGTGAAAGACATCCGGCCCGCCGCGTGCGGATCCTATACTCCGGCAGGTGGGTTTGCAATCACAGCGCTGGACTATAGCCAGCCGATGTGGGGTTACGTGTACGACGACCTGGGCGTTCTGTTCAGCGGCCAGATTGACGCCACCGCCTGGAGTTCGGCCTCCGAGCGCCGTTTCATTTTCTTCGAGACCGGCGCTCCCGCCAAATCGGCTACCATCAGCAAGACGCTGGCCAGCCACGCATCTGTAAAGTTGACGAACGTCGCCTCCTGGCCTGCCGCAGTTACCGTACCCACGACTGTGGATATGGGAATCTATAAGAATAACAATCCTGCTACCGGAAAAACGCTATTGTGGGCCGACAGGAATCTGGGAGCACAGGCTGCGGCAAGCGTTGCTAACAACAATCAGGATTATGGCTTCCTCTTTGCCTGGGGAGAAATTGTGCCTTATTTTGAAGCGGATGGCTGGCAGGCAAGCTGGGAGATGAAACCCGATATGACTCAAGCCAAATATTATTGGTATGATTCCGTTGCCGGTTCATACTCTAAATATACGACACCCGGGGATGTCCTTGAAACCCAGGATGATGCTGCCAGCGCCTACCTGGGAAACGGCTGGCGCATGCCCACCAAAGAAGAGTTGGCAGCTCTCTGGGGTTTGGAATACACTCAGCACATTGAAAAAGGATATACGGTTAATTCAAACTTGTATTTCCCTAATGCCGGCCGGCGTGTTGGTAGTGCAACTAGTGGTAGAACATATTATAATAATTATTGGTCATCAACAATACAAAGTACGGTTCTGGGATGGTACAACTACGGTGCCGGTGTAACGTCTGAAAATGGTGAAAGATACACAGGCATGTCCGTCCGTCCTGTCAAGGAAGTCCTGGCCATCAGCAACCTGGTCCATTACTGGCCGTTCAATGGGAATACCAACGATGCCGTGACTTCGGGCGCCATCAACGGCACCAACACTGGTGCCACCCTGACCACAGACCGTTTTGGGAATGCCGACAGCGCATATTATTTTGATGGTACAGATGATAGCATAGAAGTAGGCCAGGCCGGCAGTTTTGAGAGTTCGGACTCTTTCAGCTTTAACGTGTGGATAAACTCTACCGGAGGAGGCAACTTTATAAGAACTGAAGGAGGTAGTGGCAGCTGGGGATGGTTTGTACGTTTTGTAGGCGAGGGTAAAATTCAAATCTGGGAAGGCACTTATACGTCCTATACAGCCGAAACCACGGAATCATATAACGACGGGAACTGGCATATGGTCACTTTTATCCGAGACGCCAGCAATAAAATTGGCAGATTATATGTGGATGGAGAGGAAAAATGCCATTATGATATGCCAAGCGGTCCCCAGCCTCTGACAAGTGCTTATCTGGATTACCTAGGAAGTTACGGAAGCGGAGAATTTTTCCACGGTACGATGGACGAAGTACGCCTGTACAACAAAGCCCTTACCGCCGAGGAAGTAGCGGCACTGTATCAGTATTGATATACAACAGCGTTTTAACTTAACAGCCTTTTTTCGTATCTTAGCGGAGTATGAAACGCCCCGTATTGCTCATATTATTGCTGCTCTTCTGCGGGATTCCCGGTCAAGCCGGAAATGAGGGAAAGTGCATCCAAATGACCGTGGAGCGGCTGCCGGACCTGAATGTTCCCCGGAATGCGCATACGGCGGCGTTTGTGAACGGGGAACTTACGGTGATTGGCGGGCATACCACCGGATTCATCCCCACCAATACGGCCGAATACTATCGCGACGGAGAGTGGCACCTGATTGACAGCTACTTCCCTCACGATTACGGCTTTGGCGTAGTGCTCTCACCGGAGGAAATCCTGGTGGGCGGCGGTTGCGCAGAAGCCTTTGGCGAAGGCCAAACCATGGGTGTGGAACTGTACAGTGCCCTCACTCACAGCTTTACCCCGCTTCCCATCCTGGACCAGCGGCGTGCCCGCTCCACAGCGGCCCGCCTTACCGACGGGACCGTGCTCATCGGCGGAAACTGGTATTGTGCCGACTACACCTCCACCTATTCCGTCCCGGAAGGTCCCGCCACCGTGAGGAGATCGGCCCTGCAACGGGTTTCACCCTTTATTTTCCAGACGTCTCCGGACAATGCCATTATCTTCAGCGGCGCCGGCACGCAGGATGAAAAGCTGGAGCCCATGGCAGAGCGCCTGCAGGGAGAACCCTTCGAGGTTCCGCTGCTGCGGGAATGGGAAAACTGGAACACAGGCGACGGCATGCAGATGAGCCAGTTCTTCATCGGCGACGAAACCGTGGGCGGCTACGCCTGGCTCATTCCCGCCATACGCAAGGCTGATGGACAGCCGGGGCTCATCAAGGTGGTTGGAGAGGAATTCTCCGTGCTGGAAACGGAACGGCCGCTTTCGCTGGAAGGGCCTGAGGGAGAAGAACTTACCAACCATCTTGTCCTTTTGGCCGATAAAGAGAATTCCTGCGCCTGGATAGTACAGAGCATCCTGGGGATGAACCGGATTTACGTTACGCGAGTGGATTACGGGAAGGCTCTCCGCGGCGGGAAAGCCCCCGTTACGCTGTACCGGGCCGATTTGCCGGAAGACCTCCCGGGGCCCTACGCCATGAACCCGGTGCTGCTTCCGGGTGGCCGTATAGCCTTTATGGGCGGCCGGCCGGGGCTGGACGAGTACTATCCCATTGCATCGGCCTTTATCCTTCACACGGAGCCCCTGCCGGAAAAGAGCCGCCTGCCCTGGCTGCTTGGCCTGTTGTGCGGGATCCTGTTCGCCTCCGCCCTTGTGCTCATTGCCCTGCGCTTAAGCCGCAAATCGGCCCGCATAGAGCCGGAATCGGCCCGTGAGACGGTATTTACGGACATGATGACGCGCATCCAAACCCTCATGGAGGAGAAGGAGCTGTTCAAGCGTCCGGACCTCAAGGTGGAAGACCTGGCGGCCGAACTGGGTACCAACGTGGCCTATGTCCGCGGCTGCATCAGCGGCACTTACGGCGGCTCCTTCAAGAGCTTTGTGAACGAATACCGCATCCGTTACGTCCAGCGCCTCCTGAAGGAAAATCCCAACGCCAAGATCACCGCCCTGGCCGAGGACGCCGGCTTCTCCAGCAACGCCACCTTCTATCGCAACTTCACCGCTTTCACCGGCCTCTCCCCCGCCGCCTGGCTCAAGCAGCAGCAATAATCCCTCCCCCTCCATCCACGAAAACGCCCCGAAAACATGGATGGAACACAGTAAAAAAGCATTCCGTCCACAAATCTAGTCGATTTTGTGGACTGAATGTCGTAGAAAGCCGTTACGGCTGTTACTTCTCTTCCTTCTTGGCGGAACGCATGGTGGCGTCGTACATGATGGGCGTACCGATCATGATGGAAGCATAGGTACCGATAATCACACCCAGGCAGAGGGCCACAGCCAGACCGCGGATGCTCTCACCGCCGAAGATGGCGATGGCCAGCATAGGCAGCAAGGTGGACACGGAGGTGTTCAAGGTACGGGTGAGGGTGGCGTTGAGAGCCGTATTCACCGTAGTACGGAAGTCTTCCTTCGGGTGCAGGCCCTTCTGCTCACGGATACGGTCGTACAGATCTCTTGCGCTAGGCGGTTCCAGTCTATTTTGCGGCTCAGTTCAATGGATGTGCGGTAACGCCGATGCTTCCTGTTCTCCGTGATACGCAGATATATAGGGAAGTTGCCACGCTTATTCTCCTCATTTACCTCAAAATTGAACGTAATAGGATTCTTGCGACGGGGACGGGAGTAGCCCTCTTCGTTCTGGAAATCCCTGAAAATCGTTTACCTTTGTCCGCTGTTCAGGGGTCTCCTTCCGGGCTACGCCCTCCAGTCAACCCCTGAACGGGATAAGACCTGGGAAACAACAAAAAACAGGGATAACGACGAAAGTCAACCTATACCA
>JAFSMS010000059.1 GCA_017447815.1 Bacteroidales bacterium
TATTTTCGCGGCGCACGCCGGTAAGAAGGCCCGTGGAGATGGTGCTGCCGCTGCGGGACACCCCGGGAATCACGGCAAAAGCCTGCGCCAGGCCCACCACGAAGGCCTGCCAGTACGACACGCCGTTCCGGGTGTCCCGGGCGACGGGCACCTTGAAGCGCACGCCGGCATTGTCGGAGAAAAGAAGGAGACCGGCCGTGATGCAGAGGCCGACGCCCACCTGCCAGAGTTCACCGCTGAACAGGGCGTCTACCTGGTCCTTCAGGAGGAAGCCCACGAGGGCGACGGGAATGAGGGATACCAGTATCTTGCACACATAGTCTGTCTCGTCGTTGTATCTGAACTTGAAAAAGCCCTTGAGGAGCGTCCAGATGACGCTCCAGAACACCACGATGGTTGCCAGTACCGTGGCGAAGTGCACGGTAACGGTGAAATCCAGGAAGCCCTCGGCATCGGCCCCCACGATTTCCTTGAAGATCATGAGATGTCCCGAGCTGGACACCGGGAGGAACTCGGTGAGGCCCTGAACCAGCCCCAGAATGATTGCCTGCCACCACTCCATACGCTATTCCTCCTCTTTGAAACGGCCCATGATGGCCACAATTTCCAGCACGATGCCGGCCACAATCACGATGGGCGCAGCCACCAGGCGACGCCAGTCAAACATGGCGTAGTTGAAAACGTCGGGGTCTGAGGAGCCGCCGCCGGAAAGGAGCAGGAAGCCTGCCGCCATTATGAGGAGTCCGGCAATCATGAACTTGATATTCCTGGGCCCGAGGGCCATTTTGTCTGCGTTTTTGGATGCCATAGCTTAATATGTATATAATTTATCACGGTCGTATCCCACCAGACGGCCCACCATCACGAAAGTACTGGCCATGCAGATGGCCACGCCCGTCACCAGCACCACGGCCATTACCTCCAGGAGGGAGTCGATGGTGAAGATCTGGAACAGCTGGGGGAACTCGTCCCGCACGATGTAGAGGATGCCCACCAGGAAGATGATGCCGAGAAGCGCAGCAAAAAGCCCCTGCAGCGCAGCCCGGCCCATGAAAGGAGCGCGGATGTAGGACTTGGTGGCCCCGACAAGGTGCATGGTATGGATGGTGAACCGGCGGGAGAAAAGGTCCAGCCGGACGGTATTGGCAATGAGTACAAAGGAGATGAACAGAAGGAGCGCCACCATGACGACGATTCCGAGGGAAATGCGGCGCAGGTTCTGGTTGAGGGCATCTACGAGGGATGTCTGATAAACGACCTCCTCCACGAGGGGCGACTCCGAGAGGGCGGCCCGCACGACGGCCAGGCTGTCGGAGGACACATACCCGGCTTCCAGGTTTACATCGATGGAAATGGGAACGGGAGCGGTCTCGAATACATCCAGGAAATCCTGGCCCAGCATTTTGGACATTTCCTCCACTCCTTCGTCACGGGAAACATAGTGCGTAGCCCGCACGCCGGGAATGGACGCCACCTGGGACTCGTATTTGAGCGCCTGTTCCTCCGTCACGTGCTGCTTGAGGAGGACGGACACCTGAAGATTTTCCTTGAAATAGTTCCCGACGGCCCGTGCATTCACGAGCAGAA
>JAFSMS010000060.1 GCA_017447815.1 Bacteroidales bacterium
CGGGCGGCCCGCCCGCGATGTTCCCTGGGAAGCCCCCTTGGTAAACCGTTCTCCCGCCATCCTTTGGATTTTCGCGGGCGGGACGCCCGCGCCCCCAGGCGTCTCCCTCGACCGCGAAAGGCCAAATGAGATGTCTATATTTTCATAGACATGCGATTTTCGACTGTTTTCAACAAACAAGGCCATTTTCTGCCCGTCCTCCATTGAAACCCTTACACTTTTTGCTCACACCCAACTTCCTCCACATCCCCATTTTGCAGTTGACAAGGCGGCGCGTTCCATGGGAGGTTGCGGCAGGCGGGCGAGTGAATGCGTCCGCCTATTGGAAGACGGACATGAAGACGAGAATTTTGGCGTTTTGGATTGGACTTGTTGCCGTGGTGGGTGTGGCGGCCGCGTTTGCAAGCGGGACCGCGGGCGAAGCGGACGACGCCGTCGTCCTAGGGGAGGAGGACTTGGCCGAGCGTGCGGAAATCCTCCGCAACCAGTTTCGCCGCATGACCCCAGGAGACGCCCCGCTCGTCCAGGACATCGGGACGTGGCCGGCGGCGTGGGAGGAATTCTCTCCTGCGTGGGACTCCGCTCCGTCGACGCGAGACCTCGCGACGTGGCTGGTGCCCGTGGAAGTGGCCCGGGACGGGGTGGCCACGGTGCTGCTGGACGGCGACGGTGCCGAGCTTTGGCGTGGCGAGACGGACTTTGCCAAGGAGGTGTCTGCGAGCGTGACGCTGACGGGCGCGCTCGTCTCGGAGGAAGACTGGGCCCTGTGGGAGGTAGCGCGGCAGGAAATCGCAAGGAGATTGCAGGAATCCGCCACCCCGCGTTTGCGCGACGGGGAAGGAGGCGGCGGGAGCGAATTGACTGGGTTGCGCTTCGTTTCGGCCTCCGCCAACCTCACAAATATTCCGCCGGAGTTCCGCGTTGGATTGGCATGGACGAACAGCGGCACGCTCGACGTGTTCGCCTACGGTCCGTTGCACGTTGCCGAGACAAACGCGGTGACGTACACGAACGACGAGAATGTGGTTGTGAACACAAACGTCGTAACGTGGCATTCAGTCGAGCCGAGTCTTTCCGGTTTCGACAACGACTGGACATGGGTGGGGACGCTTGTTGTGACGAACTCGGAGACGAATGTGTTCGTTGACACCAGTTTCACGGACGACCGTGCAAAGGTCCGATTCTACGCGGCCGCCCACGCCGTCGACTCGGACGGCGACGGACTGAACGACGGTTTCGAGTTGTTCGTGTCGCACTCAAGCACAAACAGCGCAGACGGAGACCATGACGGAGTTGACGACAGGACCGAATATTTGGTCGGTTCAAGCACGGATACGTCAAACGTTTGGTGGCATGTAGCGACAACAAACGATGCGGTGAGTGGCTATGGATACCAGCAATTTCCCTATCAGTCTTCATGGCCACCAGAACCAGTTTGGATGACCAATTTGACTGTCATCGGTCAAAAACCAGTTTCAAATGCCGTTCCCATCGGAGTCAAGCTTTGGGGGATGGTAGATGATGTCATCATGGTTGACAGCAACGAAATCGCTTGGAATCACGGCCCAACGCTGTTTTCAAATTTCGACGTGACGTCCAGCGTCACGAATATGGCAAGCGGGAGGTTTCGGATTGACTTGTTCGACTGGCCCGATTTGCCAAATGGCGGGGCCAATGAAGTGTGGATCGGGGATGCGGCCCATCCATTCCGCGTTGTTTGGGAGTGGTGGGTTCCCATCGAAATGCGAATGGAGCCGATTCTCGGAGGCGGGATTTTCCCTCTAGACAACCCATGTGGCGTGGTGTCCAATGGGACCGCTTGGTTTCATGTGGATGTCGTGCCAGAAGGATTAGTGCCAGAAACGAACATCACGTGGACGTCCATCCATCAAAAGCTCGACATACTGATAACGAATCTTGGCACACGTGTCCAAGTGCGCGGGACAACCATTGGAGAAGATGACCTTCAAGTGGCTATCAACGGGGCGATTGGCGATTTTGGACTTCCTCCATTTCATGTAAAGGTGGTTCCATCGGTTGTCGTGACGGCAAAGGTCGGAATTGTAACAACAACCAACACGGATTGGGAAACTCAGACTCAACGCGTAGCGTCTGTTATCGCCACTGCCAACGACGTTTTAGTGCAAGCAGGGAAGTCAATCGTCCTTCACGGGGATCCGATTCCAATACCTGATTTAGCAAATGGTGGCTATTACGATGTGGACGCAACCAGTATTCATTTTACCAACTTGCTTCAAACAATTTCCGCATACGGTGGCCTGAAGTTGTATTTCGTCGGAACAATAGTTGATGAATATGAAAATGACCCGGATGCTGTCGATACAAGATTGGGCATGGCTTTAGGTGAATTTGCAACAGGTGAAACCTTGGCCCATGAGGTTGGACATCGGTTTGGATTAGAGGACATTTATATCATCAATTTGGACGATCCGACATGTATGGTGACCGGAGAAATTGATGAACAGCGGTTGCCATCGGACTGGGGTCGCTACAGAATTGCAGGAGAAGAAGCACTGACGCAATCCAATTTGATTCAACGACTTTTGATGTATTCCTCCAATATCCCAGGAGCGACGGACATCCCGTATGATGAAGTGGAAGGGTTTTGGCATACAGGAGAGGTTGGCAATTGGGATTGGGATGAAGGCCTTGCCCCTGTCGGGCTTGGAGACATGGTAGTCACCCCTGAACACTACTAGGCAGAAAGGATAGCAGTGAAAATGAAAATGAAGCTATTGGCGCTGGTTGTCACGGGCGTTTTCTTGGCGGCATCCTCTGGGAGAGCGAATGAATACGCCAGGAACGAAGTATTGAGGGTCACTTCACTGCGGGCGTGCGAACATCTATCTGCCTCTGGATGGACGATGGCCAAAGAGCTGGAATTGGCTGGCGTCACAGAGAGCGAGTGGATTGAAGCCACAACTACCCTTGTTGAAGAAGAATTGACTCGCTGGACGGATGGCGATTTGGCCGGCAGCGTGTCGATGCTCCGTCAATTGCGCCCACTTTGCAAAGGGCACGCTGACGAACCCGTGCGCAACAAAGCGAGACATCAATCGGAGGAATTGGAATATTCTTTGCGTGAGGAAGGAAGGCGATTGCGTAGATTTGTAATCTTGCTCCGAAATGCGGTTCATCCCAATGAAGCTGCACTTTGCGTTGTTGCCCGCATCGTCCGCGAAGTGCCAAGAGAGTCGAAAGCCGTAGAGACCGCCTGTTCTGCGTGGGTCCACTTGGCGCTTATGTCAAAAGAAAAATCACGTTTTGCCGAGTTGGGGAACTGGGTTTTGTGTTCTCTCGGCCCTGACAGTCCGGAATTGCTTTGCATTTGCCATGCGCTGTGGAAAGAAGGTTTGTCTCCGATCAATCCGCGTCAGGAACAGGTCGTCGAAGTATCCCGGTGGCTGTTGTCAATAGCAGAACAATTCCAAAAAGCTTCCAGTGCGGAAGATTTTGATTTGTGTGCCGCCGGAGAGGTATACTATGACAAATCGGTCATGCGGACAGATGCCAGTCGTTTGCCAGGCTTGGCTGGTTGGCTAGGAAGCCTCCAGCGAAAGCATTTGGCAGAACGCTTTTCGTTTTCCGAATTGGAAGACAGTTCGCGTTTGGATTTGCGTGCTGCATCGGAACTCGCCACGGAAGATTCCGAGCTGACTGACCTGCGGCAGGTGTACGGGGACTGGACGAAGGAGAAGACGGAAGACTAGTGTTCCGTCTGATTAATTCTTGACAATATATGGCGATGGGGTATTCTTTCGCCGCCATGAAAGCAAGACTTCCCTTTCCCCATACGCCGGAGCAGCGGGCGGCAGTCGAAGCCCTCCTGCGCAAGTCCACCACGCCGCAAGGTGTCGCCCTGCGCGCGCGAATCGTTCTCGGACTGATGGACGGTGCCAGCGCCTACGCCCTGGCCCGGCGCTTCGGCTGCCATGTCCACACCGTGTATGCCGCGCGTGAGCGGTTTCTCGAATCGGGAGTGGACGGCTTGCCAGACCGGCCGCGCCCCGGACAGCCGCGGAAGATCACCGGGGATGAAGTCCGGCGTGTCTTGGACATGACGATGCACGCCCTGCCCGCGGAGGCGACCCGCTGGTCGCTTGCCCTCATGAGCCGCCATGCCGGCGTGACCCGCTACCGGGTCGCCCGCATCTGGTCGGAGGCGAACCTCAGGCCGCACCTGCTTTCGACGTTCAACTTCAGTTCCGACCCTGATTTCGCGGAGAAGGTCATCGACATCATCGGCCTGTACATGAACGCGCCGGAAGGGGCCATCGTGCTGTCCATCGACGAGAAGACCCAGATACAGGCCCTCGACCACACCCAGCCTCTGCTGCAACTGCGCCCCGGCCAGGTGGAGCGGCACACGCACGACTACGTCCGCCACGGAACGACCAACCTCTACGCGGCGTTCGAGCTGCAGAGCGGGAAAGTCATCGGAAGATGCGCCCAGCGGCACCGCGCCAAGGAATTCCTCTCCTTCCTGCGGCTCGTCGACCGCCGCATGCGCGCGCGGAAGGATCACGGGCCGATCCACGTGGTGCTGGACAACAGTTCGACGCACAAGACCCAGGCGGTCAGGGCGTGGCTCGCCGAGCACCCGGACTGGCATTTCCACTTCACGCCGACGAGTTCGTCGTGGCTCAACGCCGTGGAAAGCTGGTTCTCGCGGGTGGAGCGCTACGGGCTGCGGGGCAAGGCGTTCCATGCCGTCTCGGAACTGCGCGAACACCTGGCCCGGTTCGTCGTGGAGTTCAACCGGACGCTCGCCAAGCCGTTCGTATGGCTCAAATCGCCCGATTCGGTGTTGGCGTCAGTCGCCCGCGCTCGCGACAACGCCGCCGTCCAGAAGGACCGGGTTATATTGTCAAGGACTAACCGGACGAGACACTAGCCTCCTCTCTCCCCCCTCTCATTCCGCCAGGTAGCCCCCCCTGCCCCTCCCCCTCTTGCTTTCTCTGCCCGCCTTCCCAAATCGTTGTGATTTTACGTCAATTTCCTCGAAATCTCACGAAATCTCACATCTTCGCCCCCACCACCCATCCACCCCTCTTCCCCCTTCCCGCCCCTCCCTCTCGTTCCGCCTGGTCGTCACCCCC
>JAFSMS010000061.1 GCA_017447815.1 Bacteroidales bacterium
CACATCGGCGGGGTCGGCATCTTCGCGTACGCGGAACCAGGTGGTGTAGTTGCCGATGCTGCCGAAGTTCCGCTCCTGCTCGGCGGCCCAAGTTCCCGAAATGTGCGTAATGATGTCGTAGGGCATGAAGAAGGTGCCGTCGAAATCGGCATAGATGCCTTTGATGGTGCGGTTTGAGTCGTCCACGTTGATGACGCCGCCGATGATGCTTTCTCCATCTTTTGCCAGTTTCCTCGCCAGGGATTCACTGATGAGGATGTCCTCCTTCCCGACAAAATCTTCCGCATTTCCTTCTACCAGATGATACTCCGGGAACACCTTGAAGAAGTCGGCATCGGCCTCCATGCCGGCGCACTGGAGGAGCTGGTCACCTTCGCGGATGAGCGGCTGCCACAGCATGGCCACATGGGTGGCCGCCTGGACCTCCGGGATGTTCATTTTCACCTCCTCCTTATCCCAATAGGTGAGGCCCAGGAACTCATTGGTTCCCAGCACAAATGTGCGCTTCCACTGAGGCGACTCATGCGCCACCTCATACTGCTGCACCACGTAGGAGCCGATCAGGATCACAAACGCCAGGCTCACGGCCAGTCCCACCGCCTCGATGGCGGTGTACAGTTTGTTGCGGGAGAGGAATTTCAGGTAACTTTTCATATTGGGCTTGACTTGTTTTCTACTATTGTCTATATTTGTAACGAACGATAAAGTGTTGGGCTATGAGTGAAGATTTGATTATCGTCCAAAATCTGATTTATGAGATTCGTGGGCAGAAAGTAATGCTGGATTTTGATCTGGCGAGGTTGTACCAGGTTTCTACTGGTGCATTGAACCAAGCGGTTAAAAGGAACATAGAACGGTTTCCAGCCGACTTTATGTTCCGTCTTACGGGCGAAGAAGTCCAAAATATGATGTCACAATTTGTGATATCATCAAAAAGAAAGACTTCTACGCCACCTTTTGCCTTTACAGAACAGGGCGTCGCCATGCTTGCGAGTGTGCTAAAAAGTCCTATAGCCGTTGCAGCGAGCATTTCTATCATGCGCGCATTCGTGCAGGTGCGGCAATACCTGCTCACAACGGCCTCCATGTCGGCCGAACTGAAGGAACTCCGGGCTAAGGTAGACCTTCTAGCCATGCAACAGGAGGAGAACCTCGCAGCCGTCAACGACCTTTCGGAGGATGTCCGGCAGGATATCGACAACCTGTATCTGGCCATCGGCGAACTCTCTTCCCGCATGGAGGAGAAAAAGCAAGAACCGCGGCGGAAGATTGGTTTCCGGCAAAATATGGATGATTGACCTGTCATTCTGAGCGAAGCGAAGAATCTATTCCTTTTTCAACTCCGTCGCCGGATTGGTCCGGGCGGCCTTTAGGGTTTGCCAGAGGACGGACCCGAAAGCCATGGCAAATGTAAGGACAACAGCCAGGACAAAAATCCACCCATAGTTTTCGAGCCGATAAATATAACTCTCCAGGTATTTCTGAGCCGCCCAAACGGCGATAGGGATGCCGATGACGCAGGCTATTCCCACAAGAATCATATACTCCCGCACGCTATGCCAAAGTTCTCCGTCCACGGTGCTGCCGAAGACCTTTCGCACGGCGATATCCTTGGAGCGCTCGCCGGCATAGTATGTACTCATTGCCAAAAGGCCAAGCAATGAAATCAGAACAGCCAGCAGCATAAACAGTTCCAGGAGGCGCATATTGTTCCGTGCCGGACGGAGTGCCTCGCGGTAGTTTTCCGTAAGGTAATCGTTATCCGCCACGCTGGCAATGTTGGTCCGGCTCCAGTCCTCATACACCTTCCTGATGGCCTTCCTTGCTTCATTCCGGTCTCCGGCGGTCTCGATGACCCAGCCTCCCCAATTTAGGTCTTCACGCTTCATGACGGACACAAAGAGATAGTCTTCTTCTCCGACGTTGGACAGATTCACCGGGAAATCCTTGATCACTCCGGCCACGTACTCACACCCCATCGTCCTTTGGGAGAGTTGCGTTTGGCCGATGTCATGATACGCATCGTCGAATCCGGTGGCGGCAAAAGCAGCCTCGCCAAACCATACGGCATTGAACTTGGGCGCCTGGTAATCCTTCAACTTCTCGAAACGGAAGATATCAAAGGCAACGCTGTCCATCTTGAAAGTCCGGTACATAATCTCACTTCCGTCGCGGGTGAGCGCGAACTGCCCTCCCGTCCGGGAGCCCGGCGCGCCCTGGGCAAATCCAATCCTTTTCACGCAAGGGAGTGCGCCCAGCGCATCGGCCAGAGGGCCCTGGTCGGACCGGCTCTGAACGCGGAGGTAATAGACATCCTCGATACTCGCGTGGATGGGCCGGTTCATCGACAAACGATACTGCGCCTCCATGACCAAAGCCATCGCCAGCAGGAACACCGCCAGGGCACTCTGCAAAAGGATGAAGACCTTGCTGAAGGACATCTTCACCTGACGGCGGAATGTACCGCGCACCACGTCGATGGGCGAGAACCGGCTTGACAGAAGAGCGGGCAGGAGTCCGGAAACAGTGCCTGTCAGGACAATAAGAAGCAGATATGCCATCACATAGCCCGGTCGCATCAAGATTTCAACCGGAACATCCGGATCATTGATCAGGCTGTTGAACATCGGCACAAAGGCATACGCCAGCAGCAGGCCGATGCCGAAACAAACTGCCGTAAACAGAATGGATTCAACGATTTGCCGGAGTACGATGCTGCGTTTCTCTTCTCCCAGCAGCCGCCGGGTGGCCATCTCCCTGGCCCGTTTGCCTGTCAGCGCGAAACTCAGGTTGATGTAATTGAAAATGGCCGAAACAAGCAGCAGCAATCCCACCAGCAGCAAGATTCTGAGCGTTCCGATGTCGCCATGACGATAGGCCTGCTGGTTGCCAGTGTATTTTTTGAAAAACACTTCATCAAGGCGCTCCACGGACAAGGTTTCAAAGAAGGACGTCCCGAACATTCCCGGGTAGATCTCCTTGCAGAGTGCTTCCGCCTTGGTTTGAAGCGTCGTCCGGTCTGTCCCGGGAACCACTCGGGCGAAGGTCACCGTACTCCCATAGCGATCGAAGGGCTCTTCCCCGGCCCCGGCATTCAGCCAGCTGTCCGGATGGGCGATAATATCGACTGAAGGGAAGAGTGTCTGGCGGAAATCCTCCACGATGCCGGCTACCCGGAAATCCCAGTCCCGCGTATGAAGGATGTCTCCCACTTTGTAGTCATACGCCTGCGCGAAGGATTCACTGAGAAGCACATCCTCCTTGGTGGCAAGGCTCTCCGGAGATCCCTCCACAAATCCA
>JAFSMS010000062.1 GCA_017447815.1 Bacteroidales bacterium
CAGTGCCCGCACCGGCGAAGGCGTGCAGGCGGTGCTGGATGCCATCGTGGACAAAGTTCCGGCTCCCAAGGGAGACCCTTCCGCCCCGCTGCAGGCCCTTATCTTCGACTCCGTCTTCAACCAGTTCCGCGGCATCATTGCATATTTCAAGGTGGTGAATGGCACCCTCAAAACCGGAGACAAGGTAAAATTCTTTTCTACCGGCAACGAGTACGAGGCTGAGGAAGTGGGCAACCTGAAACTGAAGCTGAACCCCACCGGCGAGGTAAAGGCCGGAGACGTGGGCTATATCATCACCGGCATCAAGGCGGCCGTGGAGGTGAAGGTGGGAGACACCATCACCCACGTGGAAACGCCTTGTAAAGAGGCCATTGCGGGATTTGAGGAAGTGAAGCCGATGGTATTCGCCGGCCTGTATCCGGTAGACGCCTCCAAGTTTGAAGAGCTCCGCGCCACGCTGGAGAAGTTCCAGCTCAACGATGCCTCCTTCACTTATGAGCCGGAAAGTTCGCTGGCCCTGGGCTTCGGTTTCCGCTGCGGCTTCCTGGGGCTGCTGCACCTGGAGATTGTCCAGGAGCGCCTGTTCCGGGAATTCAACATGGACGTCATTACCACCGTTCCCAACGTGTCGTACAAGGTGTACACCACCAAGGGAGAGGTGGTGGACGTCCACAATCCCTCCGGCCTGCCGCCGGCATCGGTGATCGACCACATCGAAGAGCCCTATATCCGCGCCCAGATTATCTCCAAGGCCGATTTCTACGGTCCTATCATGAAATTGTGCATGGACAAGCGGGGAACGCTCATCGGCCAGCATTACATTACCACCGACCGGGTGGAACTCAATTACGACCTCCCGCTGAGCGAGGTGGTCTTCGATTTCTACGACAAACTCAAGTCCATCTCCAAGGGCTATGCTTCGTTCGATTATCATGTGACGGATTTCCGCCCGGCCCGCCTGGTGAAACTGGACATCCTGCTCAACGGAGACCCGGCCGATGCCCTTTCGACGCTCATCCACGAGGACCACGCCTACGACTTCGGCCGGAAGATCTGCCTCAAACTCAAGGACCTCATTCCCCGCCAGCAGTTCGATATCGCCGTTCAGGCGGCCATCGGCGCCAAGATTATCGCCCGCGAAACCGTGCGCCAGGTACGCAAGGACGTGACTGCCAAGTGTTACGGAGGCGATGTCACCCGTAAACGCAAATTGCTGGAAAAGCAGAAGGAGGGCAAGAAGCGAATGCGCCAGATCGGCACCGTCCAGGTTCCACAGAGCGCCTTCATGGCCGTCCTCAAACTGGACTGACCTCCCCATTCGGCCCCTCGTGCACCAAACCGGCCCTTTTCGTGCACGACGCATCGTTTTTCGGCCCTTCGTGCACCAAACCGGCCCTTTTCGTGCACGGGATGGTTATTTTTGCTAACTTTGTGCCCATGACATTGAAAGCAGCTCTCAAATCCATGCGCCTGCGCACCCTGCCGCTCTCGACGGCCGGTGTGCTGCTGGGCATCCTGCTGGCCGTGGCCGACTGGAAGGTCAACCCCTGGACGGCGATCCTTATCGTGCTTACCACCGTTTGCCTGCAGATTCTCTCCAACCTTTCCAACGAACTCGGAGATGTGCTTCGGGGAACGGATACCGCCCAGCGGGAAGGCCCTCAGTATGGCCTGAACGGCGGGGAGATGACCATTTCTCAGATGAAGCGGCTCATCGGCCTGTTCGTGGGGCTTTGCATCGTATTCGGGACGGCCATGACCTGGAAGGCTTTCGGCACCCTCTGGGACATCACGCCCATCCTGGTCCTGATGCTTGGCGCCGGAGCCATTGCGGCCGCCATGAAATACACTCTGGGGCCCAATCCCTATGGCTACCGGGCCAAGGGAGACCTCTACGTGTTCTTGTTCTTCGGGCTGGTGGCCGTGCTGGGGGCGTATTTCGTCTGCACCCGGGGTTCCGGCCTGCACTGGAAACTGCTGCTTCCGGCATCGGCCGTGGGCTTTTTCTCCGTGGGGGTACTCAATGTGAACAATATCCGCGACATGAAAACGGATGCGGCAACCCGAAGCACAGTGGCCCTGAAGTTGGGACTCCGCAAAGCCCGCATCTACCAGACGGGGCTGATGGTCCTGGGCTGGGGGTGCATGGCGGCTTACTGCCTCTTGTGCTGGCCGTCCGTCTGGCACTGGATGTGGGTGATCACCCTTCCGCTCTACGTCAAGCACCTGCACATGGTGTGGACCCGCGAGGACAGGGCCCTGGACCCGGCCCTTCCGCTGCTGGTGATGTCCACCTTCTTTCTGTGCCTCCTGATGGGTGTGGGCTTCTGTGTCTATTTGATCTGAGCCTTCGCAACCAGCGGAAACAACTTGTTCACTTCCTGCAGAGGAAGTTTCGTCAAACGGGCAATCTGTCCGTTTGAGGCGTAGTACTTGTTCTTGAGCAGGACGGCTAGCCGTTGTTTCCCGTGCAGGTCCAATTTGAAGGGGTCGTCTGTTTTCAGGTTCTCCCGACACAATTTGTACAAGACAGGGAGCAAGTCTTCATCGGTCAAACTGGGCGTTTCGCCATAGGTCAGGGATAGTTCAACCTGAGCATCTACGTTTTTTAAGGTGGCATATATAAATTGGCGGGCATTGTCGTAAAAGGACATCACCAACTGATAATCCACGAAACTCCACGGCTGTGCCATTCCGTCTTTAACGAAGATTCCCTCGTTCAAGGCCGATATGCTTCTGGAGCAGGTGAATTCCCGTAAAGCTCTGCCGCTCAAGGCAGAAGCCGGCGTTCCCTCCAGAATGAGCAGAGGGTTGAAGTAAAGAAAGCCCGATGACCAGGGATCGGCAAAAACATTCACATCCGGCGATACCACAAAGGCATTC
>JAFSMS010000063.1 GCA_017447815.1 Bacteroidales bacterium
CTACTTATAATTGCATAAATATCAAATAGTTTGGTACTGTATCACCAACTACTTTTTGCACCTATACCCCTATAAATAAAAAACCGCCGCATCGCAGTGCGCCGGAGGTATATGGAGTGTTTCTTAATCGTAAGGGGCGTCGTACTTGCCCGGCTTACTTATTATGTCTTGGAGTAGCGGGAGTGGGTCACGATCCCACGACCTCCGGATTATGAATCCGACGCTCTAACCAGCTGAGCTACCCCGCCATCACAACCCCGAGGGGTTTTGTGGCTGGTAAACCGAGGAAGTGTGCGTACCCTCTGATTACCATTGTAAATTTGTTGAGATAGAAGGACTCGAACCCTCACTGACAGAGCCAGAATCTGTAGTGCTACCATTACACCATATCTCAATATGCCCCGCAATCGGGACTGCAAATGTACGACATTTTTTGGAAACTCCAAGGGTTTATATGAAATTTTTACTATTTTTGTGAGTTAAGAATTTAAGGACCATGTCGGAGAATCAATATCATCTGGATGCTCACTGCGAAGCCATCCTGGAAGAGTACCGGGAACACCTCCCGGAGTTTCAGGCGGCGGGAGATAAGGTTTACGGAAAACTGAAAAAGGTGTTCGACGAAGCCGGCCTCATCGTGGCTTCCATCGAGTACCGTGTGAAAACGGAAAAATCCCTGGCCGGGAAGTTGGAACTCAAGGGATCCAAATATGCCACCCTGGGAGACATCACCGACATCCTGGGGCTCCGCGTCATCACTTTCTACAGTGACGATGTGGACAAAGTGGCATCGGCCGTGGACCGTCTATTCAGTGTGGACTGGGAGAATTCCGTGGACAAGCGCAAACTGCACGAGATTGACAGTTTCGGCTACATGTCCCTGCACTACATCTGCTCCATGAAGGGTTTCCCGTACCGCTTCGAAATCCAGATGCGCACGGTCCTGCAGCACGCCTGGGCCAATATGAACCACGACACCGGTTACAAATCCGGCGTGGAAGTGCCCCGGGAATACCTGCGCAACCTCAACCGTCTGGCCGGCATGCTGGAGTTGGCCGATGAGCAGTTCTCCCTCATCCGCAACGAACTCACGGACTACCGCCGCCGCGTGCAGGCGCTCGTGGCTTCCGGCAACCTCGCGGAGGTGCCCCTGGACGGAGACACCTTCCGGAGTTACCTTTCCCTGGGCCCCTTCGACACCCTGAACAGGCGCATCGCCGCCGTCAACCAGGCAGAAATCCAGCCGGTGAACCTGATGAACTACATGTCCATCTTCAAGTTCCTCAAATGCAAGACGCTGGGAGACATCGACCGCCTCATCAAGGAACAGTCGGAAGCGGCCTACCAACTTGCCTGCTACCAGATCGGCCTCACAGACCTGGACATCATCTCCTCCTCCCTGGGCCCGCAGGACATTTGCATCGCCTACATCCTCCGCTCCGGCGGCGGCAAACTGGGCATCAAGATGTTCTTCGACGAACTGAACGGCGTCTCCGAGAGCAATGCCTCCATCGCCGAATTCCTGGTAGAGGAAACCAAAGATTTACCTTTTATGAACAACAAGCAGTAATATGGCTAACAAACCGCTCGACACAGCCCTTCTGGACCGCGCCATCATCTTTGCGGTCAAAGCCCACGCCGGCACGGAACGCCGCGGAAAGGGATTCCCGTACATTGTCCACCCCATGGAAGCCGTGGAAATCGTGGCCACCATCACCCCCGACCAGGAACTCCTGGCCGCAGCCGCCCTCCACGACGTCGTGGAAGACACGGATGTTTCGGCCGATGAACTCCGCCGCGAATTCGGAGACCGCATCGCCGCCCTCGTGGTGGCCGAAAGCGACGTCTTCGAGGACGGCGTGAGCGAGGAAGACAGTTGGCACGCCCGCAAAAAGGCAGCCATCGACCGGCTGGCCCGCGCTCCGTACGAGGCCAAGATCGTGGCCATGGGGGACAAACTGTCCAACATGCGCGCCATTGCCCGCGACTATGCCGTCAAGGGAGACAGCCTCTGGAGTATCTTCCATGCCAAGGACCCCAAGGACCACGAGTGGCATTACCGCGGCCTGGCCGATTCCCTGAGCGACCTCAAGGACACCTTCGCCTACAAGGAGTTCGTATCCCTTATCGATCAAGTATTCAGCAAATAACATGGAAGCCATCAGAATCAACCTGGACGACTACGTCCACTCCGGTGAGGGTGCCAACGGGGAAAGTTTTTTCCACCGTACCGACCCTACCGTCATGATGAAACTCTACCATCCGGGCAAGGTGCAACAGCCTCTGGACGAGATGATGATGGCTCGTAAGGTGTTCGACCTGGGCATCCCCTCCCCGGAACCCGGAGAGTACGTGACGGACGGCGTGCGCTACGGCCTCCGCTTCCACCGCATCGAGGGAAAGGTCTCCTACTCCCGCGCCACGGCCGACCACCCGGAAAAGGTGGCCCAGTATGCCGCCGAGTTTGCCGGAATGTGCCTGGACCTGCACAAAATCCATGTCGATACCGCCTCCTTCGAAAACGTGAAAGACCGCTACTACCGTCTTTTGGCAGAGAATCCTTTCTTCACGAAAGGGGAGAAGGACGCCATCGGCCGCTTTATTGCCGACTGTCCCGATACCGACACGGCCATCCACGGTGACCTGCAGTTCTCCAATGCCATTTTTGTGGGCGACAAGCGCTATTTCATCGACCTTGGAGATTTCTGTTACGGGTATTCCTTGTTCGACACGGGCATGGTTTACCTGTGTTGCTGCATCAGCGAACCGGCCTTCATAGAGGAAGTTTTCCATATGCCCAAACAGCTCTCCGTCAAATTCTGGGAAGAGTTTGCCCACGCCTATTTCGGGGCCGACCGTTCCCTGAAAGACATCGAAGAGCAAATCCGTCCCTATGCCGGTCTCAAGACCCTCATCGTAGAACGCGATACCAAACGCCCCATGCCCGAAATGCGGGCATGCCTTAAAGGAATCATATAGATGGCACCCAAAAAAGTTTTAGACAGCGTAACGCGCCTGGCTGCGAGACAAGGCTTGCTGGTGATGGTTATTGCCATCTTCACCCTTGAAGCCACGGCGCTGATCCAGTATTTTTACTCGCAGAAGATTCTTTCCGAAGAGGCCAACCGCAGGGCCCAGGGCCAACTGGAAGCCACCGAATTGCAGATTACCGGTGTCATGGACCAGGTGGAGACGGCCGTGAGGAACAGCCTCTGGAGCGTACAGCAGGAATTGTCCCGCCCGGACAGCCTGGCCGCCATTACGGCCCGCCTGGTCAGCACCAATCCGGTGATCAGCGGCTCCACCGTCGCCCTGACTGACAAAAACCTGGCGCCTTATTCTTTCAGCACCGCTGACGGCACGGTCCAAACGTCGTCCCTGGCGACGGAGGCCTATGACTACAAGAACCAGGAATGGTTCCTGAAGCCGCTGGAACTCCAGGGCGGTTACTGGTCGGAGCCTTACTTTGACGAAGGCGGCGGCAACATGCTCATGACTACCTATTCCTTGCCCGTCACGGACAAGAAGGGCCGGGTGGCCGCCGTGTTCACGGCCGATGTCTCCCTGGACTGGCTCACGAACCTCGTGGGGAATGTGAAAGTCTATCCTACGGCCTTCAGCATGCTGGTGAGCCGGACGGGCCGCATCATGGTATGTCCGGCCGAAACCCTGGTCATGAAACGCACCATTCAGGAGATCGCCGCCACCATGGACGACTCCGCCTCCTTCAATGCCCTCAACCGCTCCATGCTTTCCGGAGAATCCGGAAGCACGACGTTCCGGTACCAGGGCAAGATGAATTATATGTTCTTCGACGGGGTGGACCGCACCGGCTGGGCCATGTCCGTCGTTGTCCCGGAAGAGGAGATTTACGGTGCCATCCAGCGCCTGGGCCGACTGGTGGCCCTTCTGCAACTTGTAGGCATCGTCCTGCTCATCCTGCTGCTGTACCATGTGATCAAGAGCCATCGTGACCTGCGCATGGTCTCGGAGAACAAAAGCCGCATCGAAGGAGAACTCCATGTGGCCCGCGGCATCCAGATGTCCATGATTCCCAAGATTTTCCCGCCTTATCCGGAACGCGGCGACGTGGACATGTTCGCCGCCGTGGTGCCGGCCAAGGAAGTGGGCGGAGACCTGTACGACTTCTACACCCGCGAAGAGAAGCTGTTTTTCTGCATCGGCGACGTGAGCGGAAAGGGCGTGCCCGCCTCCCTGGTGATGGCCGTCACGCGCAGCCTCTTCCGTACGGTATCGGCCCATGAAAAGAGCCCGCAGCGCATTGTGACCACCATCAACGACAGCATGTCCGAGATGAACGATGCCAATATGTTCGTCACCTTCTTCTGCGGCGTGCTGGACCTCAGAAACGGCCACCTGCGCTACTGCAACGCCGGTCACAACGCCCCTGTGCTGGTGATGCCGGACGGAAACCGCGAACTCCCCGTGGAAGCCAACCTTCCGCTGGGCGTGGTTCCCGGCATGTCCTTCTCCGAGCAGGAGACCGACCTCACCACCGGAACCGGCCTCTTCCTGTACACGGACGGCCTCACCGAGGCCGAGAACCCGGCCCATGCGCTGTTCGGGGAAGAGCGCATGCTCGCCGCCCTAAGCGGGAAACTGGGCTCGCACCAGCAGATCGACGCAATGACACAGGCCGTACAGGGCTTTGTGGGCGATGCGCCCCAGAGCGACGACCTCACCATGTTATACATCCGCTTTATGAATAACCAGATTTCGGAGGAGACTGAGCGTCACCTCATCCTCCACAACGACATTCAGCAGATCCCTCAACTGGCCGAATTCGTGGAAGCCGTGGCCGATGTGGCCCACCTGGACGTAGGCCTTACCATGAGCCTGAACCTGGCCTTGGAAGAGGCCGTGTCCAACGTGATCATGTATGCCTATCCCAAGGGCTCCGACGGCCTGGTGGACATCGAGGCCATCATCCGGAAGGGAGAACTCGAATTTATCATCTCCGACAACGGCACGCCTTTTGATCCAACCGCCGCTCCGGAGGCCGATATCACCCTGGATGTGGAAGACCGTCCCGTTGGCGGACTGGGCATTTTCCTGGTGAAAAACATCATGGACGTGGTGAAGTACACCCGTTCCGATGACGGTAAGAATATTCTTTCGATGATTAAAAAATTAGCATAACTATGGAAGTAAAGATTACTGAAAAAGACAATGTGATGACCGCTCAGCTTATCGGTCGTCTGGACACCGCCGTTTCCCAGCAGGTAGCCACCGAAATGCAGCCCGTCATTGACCAGGCGGACAAGACGATTGTCCTTGACTGCAAGGAACTGGCCTACATCTCCAGTTCCGGGCTCCGTATTTTCCTCACCGTCCGCAAGGCCGCAGCCTCCAAGGGCGGAAAGGTGATCGTGCGCGACATCAACAACGAAATCCGTCAGGTATTCATGATGACAGGTTTCCTGAACCTGTTCGAGATTCAGGAAAGCTAATGGAGAAACAGCAGGTGAGTCTCCCGGAGAACGCTCACCGGGAACTGAAGCCGGGTGAGGAATACAAACCCATCCTTGACCCGCAGCAAAAATATGCCGAGGCCACCCCTTATTCGGTGGCCGTCGGCATTTTGATGGTGATTCTGTTCAGCGCCGCCGCGGCGTATCTGGGCCTTAAGGTGGGCCAGGTGTTCGAAGCGGCCATCCCCATTGCCATTATCGCCGTGGGGCTTACGGGCGCCCTGGGCCTCAAGCAGGGCCTTCCGCAGAATGTGATTATCCAAAGCATCGGCGGCTGCAGCGGCGCTGTGGTGGCCGGCGCCATCTTTACCCTTCCGGCCATCTATATCCTGGGCGTGGAGGTGGGTTTCTGGCAGATGGTCCTGAGTTCGCTGCTGGGCGGCGTGCTGGGCATCCTCTTCCTGATTCCGTTCCGCAAGTATTTCGTGAAGGAAATGCACGGGAAATATCCTTTCCCGGAAGCGACGGCCACAACACAGGTGCTCATCAGCGGTGAGGGCGGCGGCTCCAGTGCCAAGACGCTCATCACGGCGGGCCTGGTCGGCGGTCTGTACGACTTCGCCGTGGCCACCTTCGGCACCTGGGCCGAAACCGTTTCCACGACGGTGACGGGCTGGGGGGCCGCCCTGGCTGACAAAGCCAAACTGGTCCTCAAGATGAACACCGGCGCGGCCGTGCTGGGCCTGGGCTACATCATCGGCCTCAAGTATTCCTTCATCATCTGCTGCGGCTCCCTGCTGGTTTGGCTCGTGATCATCCCCCTGATGAACCTGATCTGGGGGGCCGATGTCATCGACCTCATGCACACCGGCGTGACGCAGACCATCGGCGAAATGGCCCCGGAGCAGATATTCAAGGATTACGCCCGGCATATTGGCATCGGCGGCATCGCCACGGCCGGTATCATCGGCATCGTGAAGAGTTTCGGCGTCATCAAGAGTGCGGCGGGGCTGGCCGTCAGCGAATTCAAGCGCAAGCCCACGGAGGGCAAGGCCCAGGCACTCCGCACGGAGGAAGACCTGCCCATGAAGACCATCGTCTTCGGAGTGGTGATCGCCCTGCTGTGCATCTTCGCCTTCTTTGCCTTCGGCGGAGTGGTCAACAGCGTCTGGCAGGCCCTGATCGGCCTGGTGATCGTGGCGGTGATCGCTTTCCTGTTCACGACGGTGGCGGCCAATGCCATCGCCATCGTGGGCTCCAATCCTGTGAGCGGCATGACGCTGATGACCCTTATCATCGCATCCCTCATCCTGGTGGCCGTGGGCCTGAAAGGAAACACCGGCATGGCGGCGGCGCTCATCATCGGCGGCGTCGTGTGTACGGCCCTTTCGGTGGCCGGCAGTTTCATTACCGACCTGAAAATCGGCTACTGGATCGGTTCCACCCCCAAGGTGCAGGAAGGCTGGAAATTCCTGGGCGTGGCGGTGAGCGCCGTGACGGTCTGCGGCGTGATGCTGGTGCTCAACAAAACCTATGGCTTCACCGGCGAGGATGCCCTGGTGGCCCCGCAGGCCAATGCCATGGCGGCGGTGATCCAGCCGATGTTCTCCGGCGGTGGCGCCCCCTGGCTGCTGTATGGAATCGGTGCGGCGATCGCTCTGGTGCTCAATTTCTGCAAAGTGCCGGCCCTGCCGTTCGCCCTGGGCATGTTCATCCCCATCGACCTGAACCTCCCGCTGCTGGTAGGCGGTGCCATTTCCTGGTACGTGAGCACCCGCTCCAAGGACGCGGCCGAGAGTAGCGCCCGTCAGGAGAAAGGGACCCTCATCGCTTCCGGCTTCATCGCCGGCGGCGCCCTCATGGGCGTGGTGAGCGCCATCCTCAAGTTTGCCGATGTAAACCTGTACCTGAGCGACTGGGCGGCCACTTACGGAGAGGCCGTGGCCATCGTCCCGTTCGTGGCCATTGTCGCTTATATGATTTACGCTTCCCGCGTAAAGAAATAGAACTGCCAAGAGAATATGGAAAAAATACTGAACCGCTTTTTGCGCTACGTGTCGGTGGACACGCAGAGCAATGAGGAATCCCAGACCCAGCCGTCGGCCGCCAAGGAATGGGACCTTCTGAAAATGCTCCGGGACGAACTGGTCTCCATGGGAGTGGAGACAAGCCTGGACGAGTATGGCTATGTCATGGCCTCCCTCCCTTCCAATCTTGAAAGGGAAGTGCCGGCCGTGGGCTTCATCGCCCATGTGGACACGGCCCCGGACGCTTCCGGCAAGGATGTGAAACCGCAAATCATCGAGAAGTACGAAGGCGGCGCCATCGACCTCAAGGGCGTCCCCGGCCTGCAACTGAAGCCGGAAGAATTTCCCGAAATGCTGCACTACGTGGGACAGACCCTCATCACCACCGACGGCACCACCCTCCTCGGGGCCGACGACAAGGCCGGCGTGGCGGAAATCATGACGGCCGTCCAGTATATGGTGGAGCATCCCGAGTTCAAGCACGGCCCGGTGAAGATCGGCTTCACCCCCGACGAGGAAATCGGCCGGGGCGTGGTGAAATTCGACGTCAAGCGCTTCGGGGCCCAGTATGCCTATACCATGGACGGCGGTGAGATCGGCGAACTGGAGTTCGAGAACTTCAACGCCGCATCGGCCAAAATCCATATCCAGGGCCGCAACGTGCACCCCGGCAGCGCCAAGGGGAAAATGCGCAACGCCATCCTCATCGGCCAGGAATTCAACGCCATGCTGCCGGTGGAACAGCGCCCGGAATACACGGAAGGCTACGAAGGCTTTTTCCACCTCATTTCCTTCAAGGGAAGCGTGGAGGAGGCCGATTTTACCTACATCATCCGGGATCACGACCACGCCCGGTTCGAGCAGAAGAAAAAACTCATCGGCTTTGTGGCCTCCTTCCTGAACACCAAGTACGGGGAAGGGACCATCTTACTGGACGTGAAGGACCAGTATTACAACATGCGTGAGCAGGTGGAACCCCACTACCACATAATCGAGAAGGCCGTGAAAGCCATGGAAATGGCCGACATCAAACCCAAGATCCAGCCCATTCGCGGCGGAACCGACGGGGCCAACCTCTCCTTCAAGGGCCTTCCCTGTCCCAACATCTTCGCCGGCGGGCTCAATTTCCACGGAAAAATGGAGTTTGTGCCGCTGCAGAGCATGGAAAAGGCCACGGAGGTGGTGCTCAATATCGTCAGTCTTTTTGCAGAGTAAAGCCTGACAGAATACTCCGGAAGCGAGCATCGATCTCCGCCAGGCAAAGCCGGCCGATGAAGCGTCTTCTTATATAAGGTATTCGAGAATGTCGGGGATAATGGGTTTGAGGTTTTCGAGCACCTCTTCCGGGGAAAAGCCCAGCCTCAGGACCAGCAGGATGGTGTCGTCACCGGCCAGGGTGCCCATGATGGCCGCACAGGGCCGATGGTCGATGCGGGCCGCTACGGCCGCCGCATAGCCGGGCTGGGTCTTGATGACGGCGTTCTGCCCGGCGAACTCGATGCTCAGGATTCCCTGGAGCGACGAGGCGGGCACCGCTTTCTGCTGCGGAAGCCGGTAGCCTCCGGTGGGGCCCTTTACAATCTGGAGGGCCTTCAAGTCGCGGGACAGGGTGGCCTGGGTGGTTTCGATCCCTCTGCGGTGCAGTTGCTCCTGCAGTTGTTCCTGGCTGTAGAGGTCGTTTTGTTCCAATATCTCCAGCAATGCTTTTCGTCGGACGGATAGAGAACGCATATAATTGTATAATTATTTATTATGACGGTAAAGATATGCATATTTGTTAATACAACAAAGAGGGGGCCTAAAAAAGATCTAAAAAACATCAAAAAAATTTGCGGATTAAAAAATAGTTACTACCTTTGCAGTCCCGTTTGAAACGAACGGGATTTTTACGGCCTGAGGGCCACCCAAAAGTTCATTGACAATACTGAGAGAATAGATTAAGAGGTAAAGCAAAAGATAGAGATAGTCTGATAAAAGAAGTTATCAAACGGAAATTTTCGGACTACAATTTCAATAGGCAAGAGCACACATGAAAATGTGATTCACAGGTGTACCGCCTGTCATCCTGAGCGCAAGCGAAGGATCTCACGGGCTGGTGCACAGAACGAGAAAGGAAAGAAGAGCGAACGGAGGATGCCTAGGCTATCCGGAGGCGAGGAAAGACGTGGTAAGCTGCGAAAAGGCTCGGGGAACTGCAAACAGGTTTTGATCCGAGCATTTCTGAATGGGGCAACCCAGCAGGTTGAAGACCTGCTACTCCTGTGAAGGAGGGCGAACCCGGGGAACTGAAACATCTTAGTACCCGGAGGAGAAGAAAGAAAAGTCGATACCCTGAGTAGTGGCGAGCGAAAGGGGCAGAGCCTAAACCGGCATGTTTACGGACATGTCGGGGTTGTAGGACCATCAACAAAGATACTTTAGGAAACCAGAACGTGTTGGAAAGCGCGGCCGTAGAGGGTGACAGTCCCGTACGGGTAACCGCGAAGTATCGAAGGTGGCACCTGAGTAGGGCGGGGCACGAGGAATCCTGTCTGAATCCGCGGGGACCATCCCGCAAGGCTAAACACTCCCGGAAGA
>JAFSMS010000064.1 GCA_017447815.1 Bacteroidales bacterium
ATTAAATCAATTATTTATCGCTTTTTCGGAGACCCGCGCCGTGGTGGATATTCTTCCGCTCGGGCCGGTTCTATGGGCTTACCGATAGCCGCATAGATGAGCCTCCAAAATGAAGCAGGTTATTTTTTTACGTTTACTAAACTCTTCAACTTCACTTTGAAAATATCCAAACTTTTTATAAGAAATACTCTTAGCACTCTTCCCCTTATTACCAGTTAAAGAATCAACAGGATACTTCAGAACAGAACTTAAAGTTTGATAAGATAAGTTGTATGATAGATTATCTCCAAAATAATGTAGCTTCGTTAAAATACGAAAAGTCTGAACATTACCATCAAAATTCTCTAAATCGGCCTTCTCAATTGAAGAAAGGCCACAACCAGGATTGTTCTCGAAAAAACTCTTAAAGAAATCACCTATGGCTTTTTCTCCAAAATGACCAAAAGGTGTATTGCCCAAATCATGAACAAGACCAGCAACCCTAAGGAGTGACGGAAGATATCCAAAGCATTCCTGGCTTATTTCATCTTTACCCATAAGAATGGACTCAATGCTCCTTCCTATTGATCCTCCAAGAAACGAGACCTCCATAGAATGAGTTAAACGAGTTCTCGGATAATCATCATCAGGCAACGGAAACACTTGAGTCTTGCCCTGTAGCCTCCTAACAGGTGCGCTAAAAACTAATTTTGAATAGTCCCTATCAAAGGAATTACGCGCATCAGTTTCAATAGTCTCTGATTTCGGTCTAAATCTCTTTTCTCCTAAGAGCAAATCCCATTTCTCTTTATAATTCATAATATTAGTGATGCGTTAGAAAATACGCTATTTATATAGCCTATTGATATTTAATGTCTTAATAACGTTTTGGCATGTCCCTGATTTGAGGTGAAAATACTAAGGCCATTTTGTCCTTATCAGCATAAATTGGCGTCCTTGGCTCAAACGATCCTTGTAGGAATGTCAAGCGCAATTCATTCCTCGGCATAGCAACTCCATACCGAGTTTATATTCACCCAAAAAATAATTTTATTTATATACCTAGGAAAAGTTACCATAAAACAATTAAGAATTATGATATTGTGCTATTGCAATAAAACCTTTCTCATCCCTATACTCAACACACACTATCAATGATACTAAAACGGGAAATCACTGGGATTTGGTACATCTAACTCCCTTTTTTGTACCACTACCCTTAGAAAATCATCTGACCACTCTGATGCTTTAATATTCTTTAGCCTCCCATTCTCATCAAATAAAGTGTCGCCTATGTATAAAAATGTTATCTCGGAATCAGTTTCACGTCGCCATGCGCCTTGACTCTCCGAATAACGAAAACGTCTTGCATTTAAAAGATGAGATAAATCATCACGTCCCTCAATATAAAAGTTATACGGAATTTCTATTTCCTTTTTTAGTTTAGCAACCAAGGGATGATTCACTCTGATTATCTCTTGTATTGTTTTATCCTTATCCTGGTTAGCACTCTGAAGATAGTCCACCAATTCCCTGAGAGTTTTTGCCGTGTTTTCAATATCTTTTAGTACAAAAGCGCTCCTATTTCGTTCTTCATCCAGTAAGAATTGCTTTAGTAATCCAGCCCACTGCTCACGAAGGTAACGTATTATCTCATCTGCTGTTTCAAACTCCTTGATGACATTATTCCTACGTAACGCCTTAATTTCCTCAATGAATGAATAAATCCGCTTGTCATCTACATAGTTAAATAATATCGAATCATTTCCCTTGTTACGAAGATACGTTTCATATTCAGACGCGACTCCTTTTTCAATAAAAATGTAAACATGTTTATTCTGCTCAATAGCAGTCTTTAACTCTTTCTGAGAAACTGAGTATTTTGCCGTACTAGACTCACTTCCGTATCGCCCACCAATAATTGAAACAAGAATATCTATGCTCGAAATCTCTTTATAACAGTACTCTTGCAAATCCTCGTCCTTCCCATATGAAATATCACCTTCCTCATTTCTAACAGCCTCAAAACCCATCGAATCAATAAATTTATCCAAATCCGTACGAATTTGGCGCAAATCATAAAATGTAGAACTAATAAAAATACGAGGTTTAGCCATAAGATTATCTATGATGATATCTATTACCTATTATATACCAGTTCACAATCCCTCACAATACGCTTGAATGTGCTGCTCTTCGATTCTGGTAGTCCAGATAGTAGGCGTGCTCCCAGACGTCGAAGGTCAAAATCGGTTTAGAACCGTGCGCCGCAGGATTATCGGCAATGATTTTAATATCAGGCATAGACACGGTTATATTGACGATACAATTCCTGTGTCAGTTCAAGCATTTCCGGACTCTCGTTAAAGAATTTTCCTTCCGGGCCATTCTCGAAAAAATGGTCCAAGTCAATCCTATAAGAGTTCTTCAGTTCTTTGTCAGCCAGAAGATTGCTATAGAAGGTCCATTCGGGGAAGTTGTGAGACATTTCGCTCAGTTCCATTGCACTCATTTGGCCGTAGGTCTCATAAACTTTGTCAAGCGCTTCCAAATCTGACTCGGAGAAGACCTTGAGATCGGCATCGGCCAAGGCCATAAAACTATGGGGACCCTTATTATCAATATAGCGTTCTTTGTAGCCCTTCGGATTTCTGAGTTTGGTTTTTTCTTTCTCTAATATACACTTGGCATCACTGGGAACGATACCGTGAGGCATAGCATAATAAGCATCACCGGTAATAGTCATGCCTGTCTGACGAAGATGATATCTATCGGCCAGCCAAAGAAGTTTATATGCCTTCATATTATCCATCACTTTATCATCCTCCTTGCATGCCAAGTAGGTAAGTGCCTGAATAATCTTTTTTGTGTCTTTAATCATATAAAATAATGTATTATAAGATTTCTCGACTTCGCTCGAAATGACAGTATTGATTAGATTCTTCGCGTGATTAAAAAAGGATACTAACTATTTGATCTCATCCAACTGCGCATCAAACTCTTCCTTTGATATCCCAATAGTCCGAATATTGTTTTTTATAATATCTTCAGGGATTGGTTCCACGTGGTTCTGAAATACTACGTTTCTTAACATTCCTTCCTTGAACCACATCTCATGTCCACCCTTTGTCCTCACTTGTTCCAGTCCTAAAGCCTTCAAAATCTTCCGAAATCTGGCAACTGTAATGTTGCTATACTTCCCCATAATCAGGCAATGGCATAATTAACCGGAACGGTGCGTTTTTCAAAATCGCTGGAAAAAATGTCCTGAAGCTGCTGATTGTCTTCAATTCCCCATGCTAACGGAGATAAGAACTCAACCTTTCTCGCCTCCTTAATCCAGCCACGACTCTCCAGATATGTCTTAAGAGTATTATGCTGAATTGCCGTATCGAAGAAATCTTCAGCAACAACCTCAAATGAAGATTTGGCATCATCTACAGTCTTGCCGTAACCCATTAAATCCAATGCGGGAGCATAAGCAATCTTAAAGCCGTCGTTCTCGTAGATAAAGACATCCAGCATGGCCTCAATATGCCCTTTGGACACCTTAATATAATTTCTTTTATTCATTGGTTTTATATTTTCTTAGTTTGAGATTCTTCGCTTTGCTCAGAATGACACAAGCACTCTAGCGACTCCCTGGCATATCACCACTCCAGCCGTGTCCCAAGTCCCAGTGCTCATCGTAAACAAATTCAAAGTACGGAAGTGAAAACTCTTTCTCTATGAGGTCTGTTAATTCATCCAGAACAGGTTCGGCCCAATGCCCCACCAGAACAATGAATTTGTCAACATTCCAGGCAACACGTCCACGTGGTACCTGAGTATAGTCTCCCTTGAACTTTGTTTCAATATGCTTAGCCTGAGCCTTGAAATATTCTTTCGCCCAAATATTACGGTGCAGTTTGGGATAGTTTATAAACGGCACACCTTTCTCTGCGGCCTCCTCAACATCACGCGGTGAAACCTCTTTCTTATGAACTCCAAAGAAGCAATGCTCCTGAAGGTCATACCAGAAGATTCCCACGCATGGCATTTGCTCGTCAAAGGTCTTCATATCGGCCATTTGAGCGTTATGCTCTTTATTTGAGAGTTGTGTCATATCCGTTTACTCGTATTTCAATAGCGACCTCATGCTTGCAAAGCATGTGTTCTCTATTCTGTATCTGCTAACCTCAAAAGGTACTGCCCATACTGGTTCTTCGCCATCGGCTGGGCTACTTCGCGAAGCTTATCGGCACTTATCCAGCCTTGCTGGTAGGCGATTTCCTCCAGGCAAGCGACCTTAAGTCCTTGCCTTTTTTCTATGGTTTCAATGTAGATGGAGGCCTCGGCAAGGGAATCGTGGGTACCGGTGTCAAGCCAGGCGAAGCCTCGGCCAAAGACTTGCACTTTGAGTTCGCCGGCATTGAGGAATTCCTGGTTCACGGTGGTGATTTCCAGTTCTCCCCTCGCGCTAGGCTTGATATGCTTTGCCACCTCTACCACCTTGTTGGGATAGAAGTAGAGGCCCACCACGGCGTAATTGCTCTTCGGCTCCTTTGGCTTTTCCTCAATGCTCAGGCAGTTGCCTTTCTTGTCAAATGCGGCCACGCCATAGCGCTGAGGGTCACTGACCCAGTAGCCAAATACGGTGGCTTTCTGGTTTTCCTCGGCATCCTTCACGGCCTCGCGAAGCAGTCCGGTGAAGCCGGTCCCGTGGAAGATATTGTCCCCCAGCACCAGGCACACGCTATCATTGCCGATAAACTTCTCACCAATGATGAACGCCTGCGCAAGGCCGTCCGGGCTCGGCTGCTCCGCGTATTCGAAGTGCACGCCGTAGTCTGAGCCATCCCCCAGCAGCCGCCGGAACCCGGGGAGGTCATACGGCGTACTGATGATAAGGATATCGCGGATCCCCGCCAGCATCAGCGCGCTGATGGGATAATACACCATCGGCTTGTCATAGATGGGCAGGAGTTGCTTACTCACTCCCTTGGTTATCGGATATAGCCGGGTGCCGGATCCCCCGGCCAGGACGATTCCTTTCATAAAAGAGTTATTTTATCTCATCAAGTTTTTTATCAAACTCTTCCTTCGATATTCCTATAGTCCGGATATTATTCTTTATAATATCCTCCGGTATTGGCTCAACATGGTTTTGGAACACAACGTTCCTTAACATTCCCTCTTTAAACCACATTTCATGGCCGCCCTTCGATCTCACTTGCTCCAGTCCTAAAGCCTTTAATATCTTCCGGAATCTGGCAACTGTAATGTTGCTGTACTTTCCCATAATCAGGCAAAGGCGTAATTAACCGGAACAGTGCGTTTCTCAAAGTCGCTGGAAAAAATGTCCTGAAGTAACTGATTCCCTTCTATTCCCCAAACTAACGGAGACAAGAACTCAATCTTCCTCGACTCCTTAATCCAGCCATGGAGCTCAAGGTACTCTTTAAGTGTTTTATGCTGAACCGCTGTTTCAAAGAAGTCTTCTGCAACAACCACGAATGAAGATTTGGCGTCATCTACAGTCCTGCCATAACCCATCAAATCCAATGAAGGAGCATAAGCAATCTTGAAGCCGTCGTTCTCGTAGATAAAAACGTCCAGCATCGCCTCAATATGGCCTTTAGACACCTTGATATAATTTCTTTTTTTCATTGGTTATATGTTCTTCTTTTTAGTTTCGCTCAGAATGACAAAACTATTATCTCACCTGATTCATTTAACTTCATAACTCTCTACAAACCTCAACGCCTTTATTACCTTTGGAGTATGAAAGGATAGTTGATTGTAGGTTTTATACGCTTTCAGTTGAGCAATGGCGGCGGGGGCATCAAGGACACCGCTTTCGTAAAGGTTCACAACTGTAAAGACCTTGTCGTTGGCTACGGGGCCAAACACCAGATCATAGTCATGCATAACGCCTTTCCTACTGCTAACGACAAAGTTAAGCCATGCTTCATCCGGTCCGTTAAATTCCCTAATCTTGAGGGAAGGATCAGCCAAAATAGCATCGTCTATTTCATATACCGACACTGTCCTTTTTCCCGTCTGTGCCCTGTCCAGTTTAATGGAAGTCCAATGTTCGGCCTGTTCTTTCTGAGTTGTAGTATAGAAACCTTTCCCGAAGTCGGTCTTCTGTCTTCCCCGTCTTAAATTAGGTTTCTTGACCTCTACATTTGATCCGTGATATAACCTCATCTTCTCTTCCTCCTCTGAATAAAACGGTCAATCTCATCTATCACATATCCAGTTCCTTGCGTGTGCAGAAGATCATAATGCTCTACAAGGAACTCATCAGCCTTATAACGTTTGAAAAGGGCTAGTGCCTGAAGACCTGTAAGCCCCTTGGCTAGTGCGTATTTTTCAAGGCAATACGTATAAAACTCAAACTCTGCCGACGTAACAGGGATTTGATCCGATTTCCTTGCATCTTCAAACTCATCATACAGCGCTTCCGTGCTCAAATACCACCACTTTGCGCCCTCGTCATAAAGCTTGTCATACATGGGATTGGTATAAACATATACAAGAGCCTCTTCCAGAAAAATATGCTTTCTCTGGGCGACATATTCCGCAAGACGTGAAATCTTGATCGGAACTATCTGTTCTTCATATACTCCCATGATACTATACTTGCAGATTCTTCGCTTCGCTCAGAATGACAAACTAATCCCTTTTAAAAATATCCCTCGTATAGACTTTCTCCTGCACGTCGTCCAGGGCCGCGTCGTAGCGGTTGGCGATGATGGCGTCGGCCTGGGCCTTGAAGGTGGCGAGGTCGTTCACCACGCGGGAGCCGAAGAACGTGCTGCCGTCTTCCAGCGTGGGCTCGTACACAATCACCTTGGCGCCCTTGGCTTTGATGCGTTTCATGATGCCCTGGATGGCGCTCTGGCGGAAGTTGTCGGAGTTGGATTTCATGGTAAGCCGATAAACGCCGACCACCACTTCCCTCTCCTTCACAGCGTCGTATGCGCTTGAGGCTGTGTAGTATCCGGCCTTTTCCAGCACCCGGTCGGCGATGTAATCCTTGCGCGTGCGGTTGCTGTCCACAATGGCCTTGATCAGGTTCTCCGGCACATCGTTGAAGTTGGCCAGGAGCTGCTTCGTATCCTTCGGCAGGCAGTAGCCGCCATACCCGAAGGAAGGGTTGTTATAATGTGTGCCGATACGGGGATCCAGTCCCACGCCCTCGATAATGGACTGCGTGTCAAGACCCTTCATCTCGGCATAAGTGTCCAGTTCATTGAAGAAACTGACCCGCAGAGCAAGGTAGGTATTGGCAAAAAGTTTCACAGCCTCCGCCTCCGTGGATCCCATGAACAGCACCGGCACATCCTCCTTGATGGCGCCTTCCTTGATGATGGACGCGAAGGTGTGAGCGGCCTGCGCTAGAGATTCTTCGCTGCGCTCAGAATGACAATTGTCATCCTGAGGAGCGTTAGCGACGAAGGATCTGTTATCATCAAATCCCACAATAATACGGCTCGGATACAGGTTGTCGTACAGGGCCTTGGATTCACGAAGGAACTCCGGGGCGAAGATAATCTTGGGGACAACCACCTTGAAGGTTCCGTCGGCCTGACGCTCGCGATAGCTGAACTTCTCACGGACACTCTTGGTGTAGCCCACGGGAATGGTGGACTTAATCACCATCACCGCATCCGGATTCACTTCCAGCACCAGTTCTATCACCTCCTCCACGTGGGACGTGTCGAAGAAATTCTTCTTGGAATCGTAGTTGGTGGGGGCGGCGATGACCACGAAATCCGCATCGGCATAGGCCTTGCGTCCGTCCAGCGTCGCCACCAGATTCAGCGGCTTCTCCGCCAGATACTTCTCTATATATTCGTCCTGAATGGGCGAAACCTTCCTGTTAATCTTCTCTACCTTCTCCGGAATCACGTCCACGGCCGTCACCTGATGGTGTTGGGCCAGAAGGGTGGCAATGGAAAGGCCGACGTATCCGGTTCCTGCAACTGCTATTTTCATATTTAATTGCTTTTATATTCTGCGCTTCGCTCAGAATGACAAGTTATTGGTAATACTCCTTATACCACTGCGCAAACTTGCGCAGGCCTTCGCGGAGGGTGATCTTCGGGACAAAGCCGAAGTCGCGCTCAAGGGCCGATGCGTCGGCATAAGTGGTGGGAACGTCACCGGGCTGCATGGGGACGAGTTCTTTGTGAGCTTCGAAGTCGTAGTCCTGCGGCAGCACGCCGGCACGAACAAGTTCTTCCTGCAGAATGTTCACGAAGTCCAGCAGATTCTCGGGCTGGCCACCACCTATATTATATACGGCGTACGGAGGAACGGGCAGGCCGTCCTCGCCTTTGCGGCGCTCCGGGGCCTTCCCCATCACGCGCACGATGCCCTCCACGATATCGTCCACATAGGTAAAGTCCCGGCGGCAGTTGCCGTAGTTGTAAATCTGGATGGTCTTCCCGGCCAAGAGTTTATTCGTAAAGCCGAAGTACGCCATATCCGGCCGGCCGGCGGGGCCATACACCGTGAAAAAGCGGAGGCCCGTGCTGGGAATATCGTAAAGTTTGCTGTAGCAGTGGGCAAAGAGTTCGTTGCTCTTTTTGGTGGCGGCATAGAGCGAAACGGGATTGTCCACGCGGTCGTCAGTGCTAAACGGCACCTTCTTGTTGCCGCCGTAAACGCTTGAAGAACTGGCATAGACCAAATGTTCCACCTGATTGTGCCGGCAGGCCTCCAGGATATTGTAAAAGCCGATCATGTTGCTCTGGATGTAGGCATCCGGATTCTCAATGGAATACCGCACGCCGGCCTGGGCGGCCAGGTTCACCACAATGTCAAACTTATTATCGGCAAACAGTTGATCAATCAGCGTTTTGTCGGCCAGGTCTCCCTTGATGAAACGATACTCGCCTTTGGATTCTTCGCTCGCGCTCTGAATGACAGAGAGCCTGTAGTCCTTCAGGGAAGGGTCGTAGTAATTATTGAGGTTATCCAGGCCAACAATGTGCACAGGTTCACCCTGAAAACCCTCTTTCAGGAGCCTCAGCACCAAATTGCTGCCAATAAATCCGGCACTGCCGGTTACCAGAATCTTCTTCATTTTCCGCTAAATTTACGCTTTGCGTCCTCATAACTTTCCAAATTGCCGATATCCAGGCGCTCGCCGGGCATTTCCCAGGCGTGCACCGTGGTGCGGCCGCAGAGCCAGGCGATGAAACTGCCGGGCGCATCGGTGCCGCAGCCCTCGGCGATGCCTTCGTCCACCAGCGGCAAATCTTCCCGCTTGTAAATATAGAACGGCGGGCAGCACCAGTGGCTCTTGGGCTGGGCAGGCTTCTCTTCCATGGAGAGGATCCGTCCTTCGGAATCGACATCGGCTACGCCACTCTTGTGCAGCTTCTCCAAATCGGGCTGATAGAAGCGCATGATACAACTGGTGCCCTTCTCCCGGAAATAATCCAGGAAGCCCTGCAGACTGAAGGTGAGGAGGTTGTCCCCCGCCATCACCAGCAGGTCATCATCTATTCCCCGTTCATGGATGCCCAGCGCAATGTCCTTCACGGCACCCAGGCGGGTTTCGTTGCTCACGGAGCCGTCATCTACCAGGAACATCTTTTCCCGGCAGGGATGGCCGGCAATCCACTTCTCGAAGACAGGTGCGAACTTGTGGTTCGACACCACGATATACTCGTCCACCGCATCTCCCAAATCCTCGATGAGCCAGTCCAGAATGGGTTTTCCGCCCACCTCCAGCAGGGGTTTGGGGAAGTTTTCGGTCAAGGGGTACAGGCGGGTAGCATAGCCCGCGGCCAAAATCAGACATTTCATAATGACACGCCGTCTGCGCTTTCGCAAATGAACACTTCGTATTTGCCTTCCATCGCCGGGAAGGCCTTCAGGTATTCGCGGGTTACTTTCTCGCGAATGGACTCTTCATAGGAAGGGTCGATCAGGGCCATGCAGCAACCCTTGAAGCCAGCGCCGCTGAACCGGCCGCCATAGATGCCGTCGGTCTCCGTCATGATCTCGTAGAGTTTGATCTGCTCCGGAGCGCCGGATTCCCAATTGTGGATGCTGCTCCAGCCGCTCTCAAAGGAGAGTTTGCCATACGCCTCGATGTCTCCCCTTCTCCAGGCCTCGGCCCCCTTCTCCACCCGCTCGAACTCCGTGTACCAGTGTTCGCAGCGGCGGGCCCACTGCACGGGCAAACGGTCCTTGAACTGCTCGTACACGGAACGCGGTACATTGCGCGCATGGGCCTCCTTGAACTTGCCGTACTCCATGCCGGCAAAGGCCTGCAGGGCATATACGCCCGAACGAAGTTCATCCACGCGCATATTGAACTTGGAACCGGCCAGGCTGTGCTCCAGCCCGGAGAAGAAAATGGCAATCTTCCAAGGCTTCATGGCCGGATGCTGGGGAATCAGTTCGTAGGCGCCGTCCTTGGTGTCCAGATACAGCAAATGCCCTTTCTGGCTCAGCACCTCGCAACTCTGGTCCAGTTTCCCGACATTCACCCCCACATACAGCAGTTCCGCCTCGTAGGCGATATCGATGATTTCCTGGCTCTCCAGCACAATGCCGTTCACCTGGCACAGGGCGCGGAGGAAGGAAATGATCACCGCCGCGCTGGAGGAAAGCCCGCCGATGGGAAGCGAGCCTTCAATGACGCCGCAGATGCCCAGGCTAAGCCGATGGTGCTTGGCCAACATCAGCGTGGCGCCGCGAAGATAGTCGGCCCAGTCCCCCTGCTTTTGCGAAGGAACAGAGGCGATGTGCCACTGGGCCCGCTTGGGGAACTGCAGGGAGGCCATCTCCACCACGCCGTTCCGCTTGGGTGCATAGGCAATGTGGATGCCCTTGTCAATAGCCAGGCCGGTAATCTTGCCCAGATTGTGGTCTGAATGGGCGCCGATGGGGCAAATCCGGTACGGGCAGAAGGAAAGCCCCTCCGGGTCCCTGCCGTAAATCTCGTTGAATCTGTTCTCGCAAAGCATACGTTCTTCCTACTTGGTATATCTTTCTTCCACCACTTTCCAGTCGATGATTTGCCAGAGGGCCTTGAGGTGGGCGGCGCGGAGGTTCTGGTGGTCCAGGTAGTAGGCGTGTTCCCAGACGTCGAAGGTGAGGATGGGCCTGAGACCGTGGGCCACGGGATTGTCGGCCCCGGGGCACTGGAGGATGCAGAGTTCGCCGTCGGCCTTGGCGGCCAGCCATACCCAGCCGCTGCCGAAAAGGCCTGTTCCCTTGGCTTCAAACTCGGCCTGGAAGGCTTCCAGGGTGCCCCACTGCTGTTGGATTCGGGCCAGCAGACGGCCGGTCGGGGCCTGCGAGGACGGGACGGGAGCGAACTGCAGGAAGTACAGGTTGTGGTTCAGGATTTGTCCGGCGTTGTTGAAAACCGGGCCGGCAGGGGCGCCGCTTATGATTTCTTCCAGGGATTTCCCCTCGAAAGGCGTTCCGGCCACCAGGCTGTTCAGGGTGTTTACATAGCCGTTAAGATGCTTTCCGTGATGGAAGGACAAGGTACGGTCGCTGATGACAGGCTCCAGCGAAGCGTAAGGGAGGGTGATGAGGGTGAACATAATCGTGTTGGATAAAGGGTACTACTCTAATTCCCCCACCCGCCGTATAGGAAGCAGGTTGGGAAACGATAGGCGGAGAAAACCTATGGGTTTTGCGCTTCCCGGCTATCCAGCAGTTCCACGCCCGCCTGCCACCCTTCCCTATGGGAAGGATAACCTGACAAATATAGTTATTTTTTTTTGAACGGCGAAACGCCAAAGATTAATAATCCAAACAAATCGCCCATTTCCCCTTTAAAACGGCAATGCACAAACTTCCAAGGGCTTATTAAATAAACAAAAAAAACCACCCCTGAGGGTGATTTTGTACAAAAGTGACAGTTTTCAGGACTGTACTACCGGTCCTTGTACATGTTTTCGTAGTACTTCTGGTAGTCTCCGGAAGTGACGTTGTCCAGCCAGTCCTGGTGGTCCAGATACCAGCGCACCGTCTTTTCGATGCCCTCCTCGAACTGCAGGGACGGTTCCCAGCCCAGTTCGCGCTGCAACTTGGAAGAGTCGATGGCGTAGCGCAGGTCGTGCCCGGCACGGTCCGTCACATAGGTGATGAGGTCCATGTCGGCCCCTTCCGGGCGGCCCAGCAGGCGGTCCACCGTGTTGATCAGCACCTTGATGATGTCGATGTTCTTCCACTCGTTGAACCCGCCGATGTTGTAGGTTTCCCCGATTTTCCCTTTGTGGAAGATGAGGTCGATGGCGCGGGCGTGGTCCTCCACATACAGCCAGTCCCGCACATTCTCACCCTTGCCGTACACCGGAAGGGGCTTGCGATGCCGGATGTTGTTGATGAACAGCGGAATCAGTTTCTCCGGGAACTGGTACGGACCATAGTTGTTGGAGCAGTTGGTCACGATGGTGGGAAGGCCGTAGGTGTCATGAAAAGCGCGCACAAAGTGGTCGGAAGAGGCCTTGGCGGCGCTGTACGGACTGTGCGGCTGGTATTTGAGGTCTTCGGTGAAGAACTTGCTGCCGTAGGCCAGGTGGTGCTTGCCGCTGGAAGCCTTGGTGGTGAACGGCGGCTGAATGCCCTCCGGGGCCGTCATCTCCAGCGCCCCGTACACCTCGTCGGTGGAAATGTGATAGAAGCGGCAAGGGGTCTTAACTTCGGCCCAATATGTCTTCGCGGCCTGCAGGAGGCTCAGCGTGCCCATCACGTTGGTTTGCGCAAACGTGAACGGATCCTTGATGGAGCGGTCCACGTGGCTTTCGGCCGCCAGGTGGATGATGCCGTTCACCTGCTCCCGCCTCATCAGCGCCAGCACACCCTCGAAGTCGCAAATGTCCATTTTCACGAACTTGTAGTTGGGCTTGTCCTCAATGTCTTTCAGGTTGGCCAGGTTGCCCGCGTAGGTGAGTTTGTCCAGGTTGATGATTTTGTAGTCCGGGTATTTGTTCACAAACAGGCGAACTACATGCGAGCCGATGAAACCGGCCCCGCCGGTGATGATTATATTATTCATAGTTAGCGTATTTTCGTGGTTGACAAAGGTAGCAATATTTTCCGCTATTTCAAAAGGCATTCGGCCACGGTGCGGGAAAGGTCCAGCGCCTCATTGTCACAGGAATACTCCCAGTACATGCCGCCCAGGACGCCCCAGCTCAGGATGAACTCGCACTTGGCGCGGATGGAGCGCACGTTGTCGAAGCCCAGCACCATGCGGCCGTCGGCGTCGGCATAGTAAGGAATCTTGGCCACGTCGTCCCACACCTCGTGAAGGCCCTCCTTGGGCGGTTTCTGGTCTTTGTAGTCCACGTAGTCGGGATAGTCCTTGCGGTTGCCGTGCCCGTAGAAAGGCATGCCCATCACAATCTTCTCCTTGGGAATGCCGGCGGCCAAATGCCGCTCCAGGGCGCCCTCCATGGTGAATCCGGCGTTGGGGCTCCGTCTGAGGGCGGCGTTGTGGCGCGGCGGCCGGCCCATGTCGTACGACATCACGTTCACCCAGTCGATGACCGGCAGAATGGCCTCGAAGTCAATGAATTTGGCACTGGCGGCCGATGCCAGCGTGAGCAGCATGTCCGGCCCGATCGCCGAGCGGATTTCCTTCATGAGCAGGGTAAAGTTCTCCGTGTCCTCGGGCGAGGAGGAGATGCCGGCCGCGGAACTGGTGGGATACTCCCAGTCCAGGTCGATGCCGTCCAGGTTGTATTGCCGGATCACCCGCGCGCAGTCCAGGGCGAAGGCCTTCCGGCCCGCCTCGGTGGCGGCCATTTCGCTGAAGCGGCCGCTCCCCCACCCGCCGATGGACAGGCACACTTTCACATCCCCCTTGGCGGCCACAATGGCCTCCAGGCGCTCCGGACGCGAGATCCGGATGCCGTCGAAGGTTTCGTTCACATGCCCGAAGGCATAGTCGATATGGGTCATGAGCCGCATGTCCGGCATCACGTCCGATCCGGCGCCCACATAGGCGACCACCAGTCGCTGGGCGCAGACCGGCCCGAGCAGGCCCAGCATCAGGGCCAGGCAAAGCAAAGTTCGTTTCATGGCTTGTCAATTTTCACAAAGATAAGTATCTTTGCGCAACTTAAAAAGACCTTAGCACATGATTCAGTCCATGACCGGCTACGGAAAGGCCGAAGCCCTGCTTCAGAGTGGAAAACTCACCCTCGAAATCCGCACCCTCAACGCCAAAGGAGCGGACATCAATATCAAATCGTCCCTCCTTCCCAAGGACAAAGAGTTGGAAGTGAGAAAGTTATTGGCCGAGCGGCTGGTCCGCGGCACCATCGACCTCTACCTCAATTTCGAGCCCTCCGGGACTGAAGACGCCCACAGCGTCAATGCCGATGTTTTCCACGCCTACTGGCGCAGCGCGGTGAAGGCCCTCGACGCCGAGACCGTCTTCACCAAGACCTTCCTCAAGGACCCCGGCGTGGGCAGCATCCTGGCCGGCTCCATCCTCCGCCTCCCCGACGTCGTCGAGGCCAAGAAGGCCGACGTCATCACCGACGAGGAATGGCCCCTGGTCTCCGCCGCCCTGGAAGCCGCCCTGTCGCAACTGACGGACTACCGTGCCACCGAAGGCAAGGCCCTCTATGCCGATGTCACCTCCCGCGTGAAGGGCATCCTCGCCCTCTACGAGCAGGTGGAAGCCCTGGAGCCCGAGCGCGTAGCCACCGTACGGGAAAAACTGCAGCGAGCCCTCGAGGAACTCGCCGCAAAACCCAATCCCGAACGTTTCGAACAGGAGATGATCTTCTACCTGGAGAAGTACGACATCAACGAAGAGAAGGTGCGCCTGCGCCAACACTGCAAGTACTTCATGGAAGTCATTGACACAGAGCCTTATCCCGGCAAGAAACTCGGCTTCATCCTCCAGGAGATGGGCCGCGAAATCAACACCACCGGTTCCAAGGCCAATCACGCCGGCATCCAGCAGTTGGTGGTGCGCATGAAAGACGAACTGGAGAAAATCCGCGAACAGTCTCTCAATATCCTTTAGTTACTTGCGCACGGTGACGTGGGCTTCGCCCATGTAGGCGCCGGTCCAGCCGGTCTGGCAGATGGGCACCTCCACACCGTCCAGGTTTTTCGCGTAGGCGGCTTCCGTCATGAACGTGTGGGAGTGGCCGCTGACCACAAAGTCGATCCCGCGGGTGGCCGCCACCAGCAGGGGGTCGGTGATGTCGCCGGGGTTGTGCTCCGTGTAGCCGATGTGCGTCAGTGCAATCACGTAGTCGCACTGGGAGCGCAACTCATCCACGCACTTCTGTACGGAAGACACCATGTCCAGTTCGATGAGGCGGTTGGAGATATCGGCCTGGACCATGCTCCGCAGGGAGCAGGTTACGCCCACGATGCCAATCTTCAGCCCGGCCTTTTCCACGATCACAAAAGGCTTTACGTATCGGCCCAACTCCAGCGGCGAAAAGTCGTAATTGCAAACCACCACCGGCGCTTCCAGGGAGGAAAGCCGTTCGGCCAGGGCCTCCGGGCCGTTGTCGAACTCGTGGTTTCCCAGCGTCACGGCATCGTAGCCGATGGCGTTGAGAAGGGCGATTTCCACCTGTCCGCCAAACTCCGAGAAGTAACTGCTCCCCTGGAAAAAGTCTCCGGCATGGAGCAGCAGCACGTTTTCGGGGCCGTCGGCCTTGCGGACGGAATCCACATAGGCGGCGCGCTCCATCGATCCGCCCAGGCCGGCAAGTTCGCCGCCGCGGTTGGGCTCGTTGTGGCTGTGTGTATCGTTCACGTGCAAGATGGTGAGCCTGTGTACCTCCTGCTTCCCTACCTCCATTCCCACATAGACGCAATAGCCCAGCACGGCCAGGCCGGTCACCACCAGTAAAATCTTGATAATCTTATCCTTCATAGCCTAATCCTCCATGATTACGCGGCCGTCGGACTTGCCTTCCAACAGTTTGCCGGCCGCCTCGGTGGACGTGACAAGGTCCACCATCACGTCTTTCAGCAGCACATGCGAAAGCACCACGTCGCTGGCCAGGGCGCCGATGCTGATATTGTCTCCGCCGTCCAGCAGGAAATCGATGGTGGCCACGTTGTAGATGCGGGCAGGATCAATGGGCCGGCCGCCGATGAGGGCGCTCACCAGTTTGTGGTCCTTCACCCGGATGGTGGCCCCGGAAACCGCCTGGAAAGCCGGGGTGGCCGATAGTTGCTCAAAGAGTTTCAGCAGCCCTTCGCCGGACACCTTGGCATAGCAGAGATAGTTCTTGAAGGGGAACATGGCCGATATGTCCTCGGCCGTCACCGCCCCTTCCGGGAGCGGGACGCGGATGCCGCCGAAGTTGGTGATGGCAAAATCCATGGGCACCTTGAAATAGCGCGAGGCATAGTCCCGCAGGGCATCCACGAAGAGATTGCCCAGGGGAAGGTCGGGGTTGTCGCGGTCGTTCATGAGCATGGAGGCGCTGTGGCCGACCACTCTTTTGAGTTCGGCGAAATGCGGCTGCACATCCTGCAGGGCCAGCGCCACGACGGCCACCGGGGAATCGTCGTCAAAATGCGTCCCGTTGGGAGCCACAAAGCCATCATCGTCCCACCAGCCCAGGGCCGTGGAAGCGTTCTCCAGCGTCACCGGAGTGCCCCCCACGCGATGCCCGTCCATGGTTACCCGCTTCCACTCGAAAGTGGTCTTGGGGGCCTTGAACGCCTGCTGCGCAGACACCAGCGCCCCCACGATGATGAGGGCCCAGGCAAAGTACCAGGCTGTGCGGTTTTTTACTTCTGTTTCAGCCATTTCCAAAGGTCTTTAAAGGTAGATTTCTTGCCGAACATCAGGATGCCCACCTTATAAATCTTGGCCGATGCCCAGGCGCACACCACGAAGGTGACCACCAGGAGCACCATCGACAGGATGAGTTCCCAGGCGGGGACGCCGAAGGGAATGCGGGCCAGCATCACGATGGGCGAAGTGAAAGGAATCATCGACCCCCAGAAAACCAGCGAACTGTCCGGTGCCTTGAACGCATACAGGGCGATGAAAAAGGCCAGCAGGAGCGGAATGGTGACCGGAATCTGCAGTTGCGAGGAATCGCCCTCGTTTTCCACGGCCGAGCCGATGGCTGCAAACAGCGACGCATACAGCAGGTAGCCGAACACGAAGTAGAACAGGAAGGCGAAGAGAATCTGGCCGACGTTGATGTTGCCGAGGGTGCTCATCACCACGTCCATGCCGGAAGGCTCTCCGGCGGCCACGCCCGTAGTGTCCGTGGCGGTGGCCAGGGCCTCGTTCAGGTCCATGCCGGCGGGCAGGTTCACGTTCTCATTCATCTGACCCACCATTTCCGTGGTGGGATCGCTGCCCATCATGCCCATCATCTTGTCCTTGCCGAGGATGCCCATCGCAACCGCCGTCAGCAGCAGCGTCAGGAGAATCCACAGCAGGAACTGCGTAAGGGCCACCAGCGCAACGCCGATGATCTTGCCGAACATCAGTTCCGTGGCTTTCACGGAGGACATGAGAACCTCCACCACACGGGAACTTTTCTCCTCGATCACCGAACTCATCACCATGCCGGAGAACAGCGCGATGAACATATACAGCGCCATGCCCAGAATCATCGACAGGGCCATGTAGATGCCGCTTTCCGAGATGCTCTCGTTGCCGGATTTGTCAATGGTATAACTGCGGAGCTTCACGTCGGACTTGACACCCGCCATGATTTCCTCCAGGTTCTCGATACCATAACTGTCGATGCGATAGGCCTCTACGGCATCGTTGATGCGGCTTTCGATCATCTCCCCGGTATCCATGCCGAGGGGTTTTTCGGAGTAGCAGTCGGCCTGGACGGTGCGCGCTTCGGTGTCCAGTTCGGAGATGGAAAGAAGCACGTCCACACCGGCCGATCCGAAATCGGCCTTGATGGCGTCGGGATCGGCATCGGCCCCCAGATCCTTGAAAATGGTGACATCGTTGTCCGTCAGGTACGGCAGCACGATGCCGGAGCGGTCGATGACACCCACCTGCTTGGCCTCTTCCTTGGCGCCCATCATAATCACAGACGGCAGGATGGCGATGCCGGCAAAGAGCACCGGAGCCAGGAAGGTGATGAGAAGGAAGCTCTTTTTCTTAACCTTGTTAAGATACTCGCGCTGGATAATGATGCCTAATTTCTTGAAATTCATATACTATTCCTCCTCCGTTACCAGTTTGATGAAGATGTCGTTCATGCGCGGAATCACCTCCTTGAAGGAGTTGATGGTGCAGCCCTGGCCGATGAGTTCGGTGAGCCGCTCGTTCACCTGTGCGCGGGGTACCACCTCGGACTTGCGGTCCAGCAGGGTGTCGGTGTATTCGATTTCCGCATTATCCTCGCCGTGCCGGCGGCGGATGTCGTCGGTACCGCCGCAGACCACGAGTTTGCCCTTGTTGATGAGGGCGATGTTCTCGCAAAGGGCCTCCACGCTCTCCATGTTGTGGGTGGAGAGGATGATGGTGGCGCCTTCCTCCTTGAGGCGGAGAATCTCCTTGCGGATGAGCTCGGCATTCACGGGGTCGAAGCCGGAAAAGGGCTCGTCCAGGATCATGAGGGAGGGCTTGTGCACCACCGTGGTGATGAACTGCACCTTCTGCGCCATGCCCTTGGAGAGTTCTTCCACTTTCTTGTTCCACCAGTCGGCAATGTCAAAGCGGACGAACCATTTCTTGAGTTCCACGGCAGCCTCGCGGGCGCTCATGCCGCGGAGTTGCGCCAGGTACATGGCCTGCTCCCCCACCTTCATCTTGCGGTAGAGGCCGCGCTCCTCCGGGAGGTAGCCGATGTGCGCCACGTCCTCCTCCGTGATGGGGTGTCCCTGGAAGAGCACCTGGCCTTCCGAGGCCAGCGTGATGCGGTTGATAATGCGGATCAGGGTACTCTTCCCCGCTCCGTTGGGCCCCAGCAGGCCGAAGATCTTCCCTTCGGGAATCTCCAGCGACACGTGGTCCAGTGCCACTTTGGGGCCGAATGTCTTTGTTACGTTCTGTACTTCTATGATGGCCATAGTTCTTGTTGGATTTTGGCAAATATAATAATTTCTTACCGAAATTCAATAATAGATTCTAAAAATTCAATATTTTTGTAACCAGTTCGATGAGGAGTTCGGCCGGGGTGGCCTCTCCGGCGTCACCGCCCTTTCCCTTGTAGTCGTAGTCTGTCAGGAGGGAGATCACGCTTCTGCAGCGCTGCAGCGGGTAGTTGCGCAAGGCGGCGTCGTACTCTTTCATGAAATACGGATTCACCCCCAGCACGCGGGCGGCCTCCCCGGGCTGCAGACGCCCCTTCTCCAGGAGGGCGTGGTATTTGAGAATCCGGTAAAAATGGTTGTACAGCGGAGCCACGGCGGCGGGAAGGGCAAAACGCGGCGCCTCCCCCATGTGGGCCGCAATCTTCAAGGCCTTGGCCCCTTCGCGGTAACTCAGGCACTTGGTGAGTTCGAAAACGCTGAACTGGCGGCTTACGCCCACGTTTTTCTCGATATCGGCCACGGAAATCTCCTGCGTGCCCTCGGGGAGGTTCTTCAGGAGTTTTTCCGTCTCGACGGCGATTTTGCCGAGGTCGGTTCCGGCGCTTTCCGCCAGGAGCAGGGCGGCCTCGGGATGGATGCGGAGCCCGCGGCCCTCGTAATAGGCCTGGATCCATTGCGGGAGTTCATAGTCCCGCAGGGGCAGGGACTCCACCACCACGCCCGTTTTGAGGACGCTCTTGTACAGGGCCTTCCGCTTGTCGGCCGATGCGCCGTGCATCAGAATCACCAGCACGGTGCTGTCCAGGGGGTTCTGGCAGTAGAGGGCCAGTTCCTCCAGGGATTTCATCTGCTGGGCTTCCTTCACCACCACCAGTTGGCGGTCGGCCATCATGGGGAAACGGCGGGCGGCGGTGATGACGGTATCGGCATCTACGTCGGCCCCGAAGCAGATGGTTTCGTTGAAATCCTTTTCCCATTCCCGGAGGCAGTTTTCGATGATGGCGCCCGCCACCAGGTCGGGGTAATAGGGCTCTTCGCCCATGAGCAGATAAACAGACTTGAAGATGCCGCGACGGACATCTTCAAGTATCTGACTTACCTGTCGGGAGGTTTCTATGTAGCTTTTTGCAGCCACTACTTGGCAAACTTCTTCTCCTTGGCGCGGACAATCTTTTCCTTGAGGGCGTCAGCGGCGTCCGTGACGGCCTCTTCGAAGGTGCGGGCCTGACGCTCGACAATCAGGTCTTCACCCGGGATGTGGGTCTGGACCTTCACGCACTTGTTTTCCGCGTCCGGAAGGAGGCTGAGGGTGACGTCGATATCACCCATGTTGTCGAAGAACTTCTCTACTTTTCCAACTTTCTTGTCAATGAAGTCCAGCAGCTTCTCGTCTGCATCGAACTTGAGGGACTTTACGTTAATCATGACTTTCTTCGTTTTTTGCCCTGGGGTGGGCGTTCATGTATTGTTGCCTGAGCCGTTCCACGGAATTGTGGGTATATACCTGCGTGGCGGCTAAACTGCTGTGGCCCAGCATCTCTTTGATGGCATTCAGGTCTGCTCCCTCGTTGAGAAGGGCTGTCGCAAGCGAGTGCCTGAGCACGTGGGGGGATTTCCTCCCGGTGATGCCGCTTCGGCCTTGCAGTTCTGCTTTCACGGCCCTGTCCACGAAGACGGGATAGAGGGGGGTCCCTTTTTCCGTCACCAGGAGCGGGGCGCTGGCGGGCATTTCTCCGACCATGAAACGAACTGTTTGTAAATATAATGAAATTTCTTGAATCAGCGAAGGAATCAGCGGAATTTCGCGCATTTTGTCTCCTTTTCCTCTCACGCGGAGGGTTTGCCGGCCTTCATCGACGCTCTGCCGCTGCAGGGCGATGAGTTCGGCCCGGCGGATGCCCGTTCCGTATAACAGGCTCACGATGAGGCGTCTGAGGCGGCGGTTGTACAGTTCCCGGGCCAGTTTTCCCTGCGGGTCGCTGCTCAGGAGCACCGACAGTTCATCGGCCGATTCGGCGTGCTCGCTCTCCTCCAGATAGCCTTCCAGGGCGCCCTCGGTGATGTATTCGGGGAGGCGCTTTTCCATTTTGGGGCGCTTGACCGTCTTCACGGGATTGGAAGCGAGTTGCCCTTCTTTCACGAGGTAGCGGCAGAACCCGCTGAGCGCGCTCATGTGAAGGTGTACCGTCCGCGGCTTCAGGCCCGTGTCAATCAGGTGCCCTTCATATTCCCGGATGCGCGATGGGATGAGTTGGCCGATGAGGCCGCCGTCGGCCTCGCCGGAGGCGCCGGCCCAGTCGGCAAAGCCCGAGAGGGCTTCCCGGTACAAGGAAACCGTCCGGGGCGAATACCGCCGGATGTCCTGCAGATAGGTGATGTACCTTTCAATCATCGTTTTTTCGCTTCGCTCAGAATGACATGGCCTGTGTCATTCTGAGGCAGGTTCACCTGCCGAAGAATCTGCTTTCCGGCCGCCCCCCTCTTTCGGCCGAAGGCCATACACCTCGGCGGCCTGCCGGCGCATGTAGGCATCGGCATCCGCGAAGGTGTAGGGGATTTCGCCGTCCAGGATGGCGTTTTTCACCATTTCCTTGAGCTGGCCGATGGTGTTGCAAGGCTCGATCCCGAACAGGTCCATGATGTAGTCTCCGCTGATGGGATTTTTCCAGTTGCGGATGCTGTCCTTGGCCTCCACCTCCGCCATCTTGGCCTTCACGAGTTCGAAGTTGCGCCTGAGGCGCGTCACCTTCGCGGGGTTCTTGGAGGTGATGTCGGCATTGCAGAGGAGCATGAGGTCGTCGATATCGTTGCCGGCGTCGAAAAGGAGGCGGCGCACGGCGCTGTCGGTGACCTCGTCGTCCACCAGGGCGATGGGCCGCAGGTGCAGGTTCACCAGTTTCTGGACGTATTTCATCTTCTCGTTCAGGGGCATCTTGAGCCGGCCGAAAATCTTGGGCACCAACCGGGCGCCGGTGACTTCGTGGCCGTGGAAGGTCCAGCCCTGTCCGGGGGCGAAGCGCTTGGAGACGGGTTTGCCCACATCGTGCAGGAGGGCGGCCCAGCGGAGCCAGAGGTTCGGCTCGGTGCGGGGCGTGGCGTTGCCGTCGGCATCGTAATCGTTCAGGCGGCCTTCGGCAATGGCTTCTTTCTCAAAGCCGATGACGTTTTCCACCACCTGGAGGGTATGGGTGAAGTTCTCCTTGTGGCCTTTGCCATCGACCGTTTCCACGCCTTTGAGACGGCTCACTTCGGGGAGGAACTGCGGCAGGAGGCCGGTTTCCTCCATGAGTTCGAAGGCCATGGCGGGATGGTCCGTGAGGAGCATCTTGTTGAGTTCTTCCACGATGCGTTCCTGCGAGAGAATCTGCAGGCGCGGGGCCATGGCTTTCATGGCCCGGAGGCTTTCGGGGACGATTTGGAAGCGGAGATCGCCGGTGGTCAGGCGGGCGGCGAAGCGGATGGCCCGGAGCATGCGCAGAGGGTCGTCGGAGTAGGTCTGCTCCGGCTCCAGCGGGGTGCGGATGATGCCGGCCGCAAGGTCGCGGATGCCGCCGAAGGGGTCCACGAGGGCGCCGTAGTCATCGGCCTGGAGGGAGAAGGCCATGGCGTTGATGGTGAAGTCCCGCCGGAGTTGGTCTTCCTCCAGGGTGCCGTCTTCCACGATGGGCTTGCGGGAATCGCGGTGGTAACTCTCCTTGCGGGCGCCCACGAACTCCACCTCCATGCCGTGATACCGCAGCATGGCCGTGCCGAAGTTCTTGAACACGCTTACCTTGGAATGGCATTTGGCGGCCACGGCCTCGGCCAGCGCAATGCCGGCGTGCTCCGTTCCGGGCTTGCTCTCCACCACGATGTCGATATCCTTGTTCGGGACGCCCAGGAAGCAGTCCCGCACATATCCGCCTATCACAAAAGCCCTGACGCCCAGTTCCCCGACCGTCTCACTCACCAGTCTGAAGACCGGATGGTCCAGATACGCTTCTACTCTTGTCATATCATCTCTTCCCACAAAGGGGCCTTGTCCATGAACTGCCAGCCATCGGCCTGCCTCCGGAAGATAAAGGTCTTGGTCCCGTTGGTAATCACTATGTACTTCACTTCCAACTCATTGCAGTACCTTATAGCCTGGTCCACCACCTCCTGGTCCAGCGTCACTTCGGGACGCTTGCATTCCACCAGCATCAGGGGCCTGGCCATGCGGTCGTACACCACGATATCGGCCCGATACTCCTTGGCACCATGCTTGAAGGCCACTTCCGACCCCATCATGTGCTCGGGCACGTGCATTCCCTCATGCAGCACGGAAATAAACCATTGCCGTACTGCCTCCTCGGGCGTATTCCGCACACTCTTGCGCCGCAGCGGATCCCAGATATATTCGCTTGAAACCATTTCAACGCCAAAACTAGAAAAATCCGGGGGCCTTCCCGTCCAGGAAAGCCTGGACCAGCCCTTCCGTCCTGGGGTTGGGATCCCCTTGTCCATTGTGGCGTTTGCAGACGCCAAAGGCATATTTGAGAGCGGTGAACTTAAGCAGTTTCTTCTCAAAGACGCGCTGCTCCTCCGGGGTCTGAATGCCGCAATAGGACTTTAGCAAGAGATTCCAGTGTTTCCGGAACGTCTCGCTGTCAAGATGGAACAGCTGGTCCATATACTCGGAGGGGATATAATAGGCCAGGTAAAAATTCATGGACAAGTCCCATTCCGGAGCGCCATAAGAGAAGTCTCCCAGGTCTATCCAGTAATCTTTCTCCCCGTTGGTGATGATATTGCCGATATGGAAGTCTCCATGCAGGCAGGTCTTGGGGGAAGGAATGCTCTTCAAGGCTTCCAGAAGCCGCGCGCGGAGCGGCTCAGAGATGCAGGTGGATTTCTCTATCCAGGGGCGGATGACTTCCTTCATGTCGGGGAAGACCTCCGTATTGGCCGGCGTTGCATGCAACTGTTTGCCCAGCAGGGCAAATTTGCGGGTCAGGGGTTCCAGCTGCTCCGGCTCCTGTGAAATGATACGGGTGAAAGAACGCTTGTTGGCTATCACTTCATATTCGGCACCGAAGCGCTCACCGTCCGTCACCAAACGGATAGGCCTGGGGCAAGGGATGCCGGCGTCATAAACCGCCTTGGATATCCTGAACTCGCGTTCAACTGTCTCCGAGCCCAGACCATAAAGAAACATTTTGGCCAAGGCGCTGCCATCCTTCCGGGTATAAGTGAGGGCCTGACCGCCCTCCCCGCTCTGAACATAATCTTCCAGGCTGATTCTCTTATAATCTGTTATCATTGAAAAATTGTTTTACTAACACAGCTTTACGTGGCAAATTTACGAAAAAGAGCGGTTTTGGAAAAAAGTTTTTTCGTACCTTTGATGGTCATGAAAGCAAAGCATCTTTTCCTAACGCTGGGGCTGCTGGTGACGGCCCTGGCGTCCGGCATGGCCCAAAGCCGGCTGCAGCCCATTCCGGTAAGCTATAAATGGCTCAGCAACAAGGAGGTGGCCTTCACCATGGACGGCACTTACACGGACGCCGACGGCTTTGTCCTCAAGGCCGGCCGCCAGGTGACCCGCACCGAAGGGGTGAACGCTCCCGAAAAATTCGCCGATTTCCCCATCAAGCCGGAGGGGGCCGTCAATCTCACCTACAGCCCCGACTCCACCCGCCTGGCATTCACGCGGGAGAACGACCTCTGGGTGGTGGATATCGAAAGCGGGAAGGAAACCCGCCTTACCTTCGACGGGGCCGAAACCGTCATGAACGGCTATGCCAGCTGGGTCTATTACGAGGAAATTTTCGGCCGCCCGTCCCGATACCGCGCCTTCTGGTGGAGCCCCGACAGCCGGACCCTGGCCTTCTACCGCTTCGATGACACCCAGGTGCCCATGTTTCCCATCTACTCGCCCTTCGGCCAGGACGGAACGCTCCGACGCACCCGCTATCCCAAGGCCGGAGAGCGCAATCCGGAGGTGAAAATCGGCTTTGTACCGGCCCGGGGCGGCGATATTGTCTGGGCCGATTTCGACCCCGCCCAGGACCAGTACTTCGGCATCCCGTTCTGGAGCGCCGACAGCCGCACGTTCTACGTGGCCCGGGAGCCCCGCATCCAGAATACGCTGGACCTGTATGCCGTGAATCCGGCCGACGGCAGCAAGAAGGCCATCTACCACGAAGAGGTGCCCACCTGGCTGGACTGGATCGACGGCATGCTCTTCAGCGACAAGGGTTTATACATGGTGCGCAGTTTCGAGAGCGGCTGGCAGCAGATTTATTTCCTGAGTTATGACGGAACCCGGCTCCACCGCCTCACCGACGGCCCCAACTGGCGCGTGTCCCTGGTAAGGGCCGACAAAGACGGCAGCGTCTATTTCATCGCCGAGCGAGACTCCCACGTGCGGAAGGCCCTGTACAAGGTTTCGCCAAAGGGGCAGATCACCGCGCTCACCGACCCGTCACTGGACGTTTCCGGGGTGAAATTCTCCCCGGACGGCAAGCACTTCGTCTGCATGCTTTCCAACCTGAAAACCCCGCCGCAGATTCGTCTCTACGGAGGAAAAAAGCCTTACACCGTCGCTGCCATTGAGCCGGCGGAAGGGCCTCAGGGAGAATTGGTAAGCATCACCGTGGACGGATTGGAACTCCCCGGCGTCATCTACTATCCCAAGAACTTCGACCCGGCCCGGAAATACCCTGTCCACGTGGACATCTACGGCGGTCCCGACACCCCTCTGGTGAACGACCGCTGGGTTTCGCCGGCCCGTTACGGCTGGTACTACGAAAAAGGCATCATCGAACTCATCGCCGACTGCCGTGCCGCCGGTCACAACGGCCGGGCCGGCACCGACGCCATCTACAAGCGCCTGGGCACGGTGGAAGTGGCCGACTTTGTCGAATGGGCCAAGTGGCTCCGGAGCCAGCCCTATGTACAGGCCGACAAAATCGGCGTGGAAGGCTTCAGTTTCGGCGGCACCATGACCACGCTGCTGGTGGCAACGGCCTCCGAATACTACCCCTACGGCATTGCCGGCGGCGGCGTGTACGACTGGATGCTCTATGACAGCCATTACACGGAGCGCTTCATGTCCACCCCGCAGGACAATCCCGAAGGCTATGCCAACACGGCGGTGGTGCATCGCGTGGGCGCTTATCCCGCCAAGGCCGGCAAGGCCGACGGCTCCGTGATGCTCAAACTCACCCACGGAACGGGAGACGACAATGTCCATTTCCAGAACACCCTGCAACTGATCGACGTGCTGCACCGCCAGGGCTCCGGCTTCGAGTTCATGATTTACCCCGACGGCATGCACGGCTACCGCGGTTACCAGGGCAGCCATTTCCAGCATGAGAACAACGCATTCTGGGAGAAGTACTTGCTGACCCCGGGAACGGACAAGCGATAGGAATTTCGAAGAAATTACTATCTTTGCACTTGCTATGCTTGCGAAACTCAGAAACTGGTTGCAGGAATTCCGCCTGTCCATGAAGATGAAGCTGACGCTCTCTCTCAGCGCCATCGCGGTGGTCCTGCTCATGTCCAGCATCATCTCGATCCTGGAATACCGGCGCATGTCCAATTACGTGTCGGATATGATTGCCGACGATATCCGCAACATCCATGTCACCCAGCAGCTTGTGAATGCGGTGGACACCTACAACCTGGAATTGCTGGCCGTCATCGGGGACGACAACCTGTCCACCCTGCCGGATTTCGACCGTTCGGCTTTCATGGACCACTGCGACTCCCTCCGGGCTTCGTTCGGCTCGGGTGAAACCCTCCCCCTGGCCGATTCGGTCATCTACGCCTATTCGGCCTACATGCTGGCCTCCATGGAACTGGAAGACGTCCTCCAGTCGGATTTCATCAATACGCGGGACTGGTATTTCGAGCGCCTGCAGCCCCTTTTCGGGCGCATGAGAGGCTATCTGGACCGGCTCAGCAGCACCATGTACCAGGAACTGGAGCAGAACTCCAAGGACTTTGACAGCGGCTTCTCCCGCAGCATCATCCCCGGCATCGTGGCCGTGGCGGTGGGCATCCTCCTGGTGTTCCTGCTGCTGTTCTTCATTCTGGTGTACTACGTGAAGCCCATCTACGGCATCCTCCATCACCTGCAGGATTTCATCGCCTACCGCCGCCGATACACCTATACCTTCGACGGCAACGACCAGCTCACGGAAGTGAACGGCGCCATCACGGACCTCACGGAAGAGAACCGCCAACTGCGCCGCCGCATACAGGATCTCAAGGACAGACAAGAATGAACCTGAAGGTCATATCCAGGAACGTGGGTGTGGCACTCCTCGTGAGCGCCCTGTTCATGCTGCTGTCGGTGTTCGTCTCCCTGATGGACGGCGGAGACACCGCCCTGGCCCCGCTCCTGATCAGTTTCACCATCACCTTCATCTTCGGCATCTTCCCCTTCTTCTTCGTGCGGAAAACCCGGCAGATTTCCCTGAAGGACGGATACATGATCATCTTCCTGTCCTGGCTGCTGTCCTTCATCTTCGGCATGCTGCCCTATGCCCTCTGGGGCGGGCCCTTCACCCTTGCAAACGCCTGGTTTGAAAGCGTTTCCGGCTTCACGACCACCGGGGCCACCATCCTGGAAGAGGTGGAAGTCCTGCCGCGCAGCCTCCTTTTCTGGCGCTCGTCCACCCACTTCATCGGCGGTTTGGGAGTCGTGGTGTTCCTCCTGCTGATCATTCCCAACTCGTCGCCGGTGCGCCTTCGGCTCACCAATATGGAACTCAGTTCCCTCTCCCGGGACGACTACCGCAGCCGCGCCAACAAGACGGTTTACATTTTCGCCTACGTGTATCTGGGCATCTGCGCCGCCGCCTTCCTCTGCTATCTCCTGGCCGGAATGCCGGTCTTCGATGCGGTCTGCCACGCCTTCAGCGTCTGCGCCACGGGCGGCTTCTCCAGCCGGACGGCCAGCATCGGGGCCTTCGGCTCACCCGCCATCAGCATCATCACCATCGTGTTCATGTTCCTGGCCTCCATCCATTTCGGCCTCATTTTCATGGCCCTGGTGAACCGGAGCGCCCGTCCCCTGCACAACCCTGTGCTGCGCTTTTATTGCACCGGCCTGGCGGTGGTGGCCATCATCACGTCCATGAGCCTCAAACTGGAGGGCATCGACAGCAGTTGGGGCAGTGCCTTCCTGGACGGCACGTTCCATGTGGTCAGTTACGCTTCCACGTCGGGCTTCGCCATCAGCGACAACGCCTCCTGGCCCATGCTCCCCTGCTTCATGCTCATTCTCGTGAGCCTGATCTGCGGCTGCGCCGGGTCCACCACCGGCGGTATCAAGGTCGATCGCGTGATGGTGCTGTTCAAGGCCATCCACATGCAGATTCTCAAGACGCTGTACCCGTCCTCCATCTTCGAGGTGCGGGTGGGCCGACGCATCCTGCACGACGAGGAAGTCTATCCCCATGTGCTCTATATCGCCATGTATTTCATGCTCCTGGGTCTGTCGGCCATCATCATCCTGCTGCTGGGAGACCCTTACGGACACGCGCTCACCGGCTCGGTGGCCACCCTGGGCAACGTGGGGCCCAGCATCGGCACCATCGGCAGCATGGGCAATTTCAACATGGAGCCGATTCCCATCAAATTCGTGTACACCCTGAACATGTTCATGGGCCGCGTGGAGATTTACCCGGTGTTCGCCGTCTTCTCCAGCATCCTTAACCGGAAGTATTGAAATGACTTCCCGGGCCGATTTCCTATACGACTGTTTCCTGCGCCGCTTCCCCTACGAACCGACGTCCTGCCAGGACACGCTCCTGCGGGCCGTCGCCACCTTCCTCACCTCCGACGACGGTGACATCCTGGTGGTGAACGGCTATGCCGGAACGGGCAAGACCACGGCCGTCGCATCGGTGGTCGGCGCCCTCAAGGACCTGGAAATCAACTCCATCCTGCTGGCTCCTACAGGACGGTCGGCCAAGGTGCTTTCGCAATACGCCGGGCAGGCGGCATCCACCATCCACAAGCACATCTACCGGCAGAAATCCATCGGGGCCGACGGCTTCGGCCAGTTCTCCCTCTCCTACAACAAGGCGCGCAACACGCTCTTCATCGTGGACGAAGTATCCCTCATCGGAGTGGGCTCGGAGGGCAACTTCGGCTCGGGCAACCTCCTGGAAGACCTCGTCGATTTCGTGCGCTCGGGGGCCGACTGCCGCCTCATCCTCATCGGCGACGCCGCACAGCTCCCGCCGGTGGGCCTGGACGCTTCCCCCGCCCTCTCCCCGGCCTTCATGGACGGCTTCGGCGGGGTGCAGTACGTCACCATGACCACCGTGGTCCGCCAGGGGGCCGATTCCGGAATCCTCCTCAATGCCACGCATTTGCGTTCCATGCTGCCCTACGGCGGAGAAGCCCTGGGCCTGACGCCGGCCCCGGATGTGGAGCGCATCACCGGCGGCGAACTCCTGGAAACCCTTTCGGACGCCTACGGCCGTTATGGCGAAGACGAAGTGGTGGTCCTCTGCCGCTCCAACAAGCGGGCGGGCCGATACAACGCCGGCATCCGCGCCTCGGTCCTTTTCCACGAGGAGCGGCTGGTGCGCGGAGAACGGCTGATGATCGTGAAAAACCACTACCTGGAAGGGCTGGAAGGGACGGATTACATCGCCAACGGCGACATGGCCAAACTGGTGTGGATCAGGCACTTCGAAGAGCGCTACGGCCTTCATTTCGCCGACGCCTGCCTCTCCCTCCCGGACTACAACGACCAGGAGGTGGAGATGAAGGTGCTCCTGGACACGCTGGAGTCGGATGCGCCCTCCCTTCCGTACGAACAGTCGCAGGCCCTGTACCAGGGCGTATCGGCCGACTATGCCCATCTTACCACCAAGAGAAAGCGCTACGAGGCGGTCCGGGAGGATCCTTTCTTCAACGCGCTGCAAATCAAGTATGCACACGCCATCACCTGCCACAAGGCGCAGGGCGGACAGTGGCGCTGCGTTTTTATCGACAATCCTTTTTGGCAGGAAGTTTTGCAAGATGAAGACATAAAATGGCTCTATACGGCACTGACGCGAGCTATTGAGAAGGTCTATCTGGTAAATTTTAGAGAACTTGAATTCAATAAGTAAATTCTTTTACAAAACCCCTTGTAAATAAGGAGTATTTTTATTATATTTGCCGACAATCATCATTTTGCGAAACTATGAGAGAGACCTTCTTAGACAAAAAAGACAACAAGAACTCCCTCCTGAAGAAAAATATTCTTTACCTGTGCATCGAACGCGGAGAGCACAGCATCGCTTCCATCAGCGAGGCCATCGGTTCGTCGGTACCTACGGCCACCAAACTCATCGGAGAATTGATGGACGAGGGATTTATGATCGACCTGGGCAAGTCGGGCACTTCCGGCGGACGCCGGCCGTCCATTTACGGCCTCAATCCCGACGCGGGCTATTTTATCGGCCTGCATGTGCGGAACCGGCATGTCAGCGTGGCTGTTACGGATTTCAAAGGCGGTCTCATCTCCTTCCAGGACGACATACCCTTTGTCATGGAGCCCAAGGAGGAATCCATCTCCCAGATTGCCGTCAGCGTGCGCGAACACATTGACAAGCAAGGCATCAACTGGAACAAAATCATGGGCCTGGGCCTCAGCCTGCCGGGCCGGGTGAATCCTGTCACCGGCTACAGCAACAGTTATTCCTTCGACAACAACCGGCCCATCAGCCGCATCCTGGAAGATCAGTTGAACGTACACGTGGTGCTGGAAAACGACTCCCGCGCCATGACCTACGGCGAGTATCTGGGCGGCGGTCTCAAAGAGAAAAACATGCTCTTCGTGAATATGAGTTGGGGGCTGGGAATGGGCATGATCCTGAACGGACGACTGTACTACGGCACGTCGGGTTACAGCGGCGAATTCGGCCATTTCCCCCTGCTGGACAACGGCCAAATGTGCCGATGCGGCAAAATCGGCTGCTTGGAAACCGGCGCTTCGGGCAGCGCCCTCGTTCGGATGATCACGGAGAAACTGCACGCCGGACGCGCTTCCAACCTGGCCCGCAAGTTCAAGGCGGAAGGCACGGTGAACATCAATGACATCTTCTCCGCCATCAAGAAGGAGGATATCCTGGCCATCGAAACGGTGGAGAAGGTGGGCACCAACCTGGGCAAGGGCCTGGCCGGTCTCATCAATATCTTCAATCCGGAACTGGTGGTGATCGGCGGCAAGGTGGCGGTTGCGGCCGGGGATTATCTCATGCTGCCCATCCGCACGGCCATCAAGCGCCATGTCCTGAACATCGCCAACCAGGACACCACCATCAAACTCAGTCAATTGAAACAAAAGGCGGCCCCCATCGGCGCAGCGCTGCTGGTCAGAAGCCGCATGCTCGGAATCCTGTAATATGCCCCAGATATCGCAACGCGGCCTGCAAATGCCGTCTTCCCCTATCCGGAAACTTGCTCCGCTGGCCAACGAGGCCAAAAGGCAAGGCGTCAAGGTTTATCACCTGAATATCGGCCAGCCAGACTTGCCCACCCCGCAGCAGGGCCTGGACGCGCTCAAGACCATTACCCGCAAGACGCTGGAATACAGTCCCTCGGAAGGCTATCTTTCCTTCCGGGAGAAACTGGTGGGCTATTACCGCAAGTTCGGCATCAATGACATCACGCAGGAGAACATCATCATCACCAGCGGCGGCTCCGAGGCCATTCTCTTCGCGCTGCTGGCCTGCCTGAATCCGGGCGACGAGATGATCATGGTGGAGCCCGGCTATGCCAATTACATTTCCTTCGCGGTGACGGCGGGCATCAAGGTGGTCACGGTCACTTCCAATATCGAGGACGGCTTCGTGCTGCCGCCCATGGAGGCCTTCGAAGAGGCCATCACCAAGCACACCAAAGCCATCCTGCTTTGCAATCCCAACAATCCCACGGGCTATGTTTACAGCCCGGAAGAACTGCAGCGCCTGAAGGAACTGGTGCTCAAATACGACCTCTATCTCATTGCCGATGAAGTGTATCGGGAGTTTGTCTATACGGACGAACCGTATGTCAGCGCTCTCACGCTGGGCATCCCGGAACATGTGATTCTGGTAGATTCGGTGAGCAAACGTTACTCGGAGTGCGGCATCCGGATCGGCATGCTGGTCACCCGCAACCGCATGGTGCATGACACGGTGATGAAGTACTGCCAGGCCCGCCTGAGTCCGCCCCTGCTGGGCCAGATTGTGGCCGATGCCTCCGTAGAAGGCGTAGAGGAATACACCAAGGCCTGTTTCGAAGAATACAAGGCCCGACGGGACTTCTTCATCAAAGGTCTCAACAGCATCCCCGGGGTCTATTCCCCGATGCCGCACGGCGCGTTCTACACCGTCGCCAGCCTTCCCGTGGCCGATGCCGAGGATTTCTGCCGCTGGTGTCTCACGGACTTCCGCCTGGACAACGAGACGGTGATGATGGCCCCGGCCGCCGGCTTCTACCGCAATCCGGATCTGGGCCGAAACCAGGTACGTCTTGCCTATGTCCTCAAAAAAGAAGACCTGCAGCGTTCCCTGATGCTCATCCGCGCCGCCCTCAAGGCCTACAACAACCGCAACGTCTTCTAACCCCCTCCTTTTCGGAACTTAAACATCACCCGATCCTATCGGTGTGTAAGCACCTCCCGTTCCTATTTCGGAACGAAAGTATCTCCCACTCCCTCTCGGAGCAAAGCGACCAACTCCCCTTCCCCGAGGGAAGGGGTTGGGGGATGGGGACACGTGGGGCTTGGTTCTTTGGTTTATGGACCCAAGGGGGCCATAAACGAAGAATGCCAGGCGTCAATCGACGTCTGGCATTCCAAAGAACCGCAGCTACCTACTCTCCCACCTGGTGGGGCAGTACCATCGGCGATGGTGAGCTTAACTTCTCTGTTCGGAA
>JAFSMS010000065.1 GCA_017447815.1 Bacteroidales bacterium
CAAGCGCTACCGCGAGATCTTCGCCGAGTCCCTCGACGAGATCCTCAAGGAGGACCTCCCGGGGATGAAGACCTGCCTCGAGGCCAAGCTCTTCGGCATCGGTCTGGAGAGCTACACCGTGGGCAGCCATGACTTCGTCGCCGGCTACTGCGCCACCCGCAAGCTCATGTACACCCTCGACACCGGCCACTACGAGATGACCGAGAATGTGTCCGACATGGTCGCTTCCCTGCTCCTGTTCGTGCCGGAGCTGATGCTTCACGTTTCCCGTCCGATCCGCTGGGACTCCGACCACGTGACCATCATGAACGACCAGACGCTCGACCTGTTCAAGGAGATCGTCCGCGCCGACGCCCTCGACCGCAGCCACATCGGTCTGGACTACTTCGACGCCGCCATCAACCGCATCGGTGCCTATGTCATCGGTACCCGCGCCACGCAGAAGTGCGTCCTGAGCGCCCTGCTCGAGCCGCTCGCCAAGCTGCGTGAATACGAGGATGCCGGCAAGGGCTTCCAGCGTCTCGCCCTCCTCGAGGAGGCCAAGACCCTGCCGTTCGGCGCCGTGTTCGATTACTTCAACTACAAGAACAACGTTCCCGTAGGAGCCGCCTTCATCCCGGCCATCGAGAAATACGAAAAGGAAGTCACTTCTAAGCGATAAGCCATGAATCTCATTATCGGCCTGCTGATCATCGCGATCGGCTCTTTCTGCCAGAGTTCCAGTTACGTTCCCATCAACAAGATCAAGGAATGGAGTTGGGAGAGTTATTGGATCGTACAGGGCGTGTTCGCCTGGCTCGTTTTCCCCATCCTGGGTGCTCTCCTCGCCGTTCCGGCGGGAGAGTCCCTCACCGGGCTGTTCTCGGCCCACGGCCATGATGCTTTCATGACGTTCGTCTTCGGCATCCTCTGGGGAATCGGCGGCCTTACCTTCGGCCTCAGCATGCGTTACCTGGGCGTAGCCCTCGGACAGAGCATCGCCCTGGGTACCTGCTCCGCTCTCGGCGCCATCCTGGGCCCGGTGTTCACCGGTCATTCCGGAGACCTGACCAGCGCCGTCATCATCGGTGTGGTGGTCACCCTCATCGGCATCGCCATCATCGGTGTGGCGGGTGCCATGAAGAGCGCCGCCATGCCGGAGGAGGAGAAGAAGAAGGCCGTCAAGGACTTCAACTTCGGAAAGGGCATCTTCGTGGCTGTCCTGGCCGGATTCATGAGCGCCTGCTTCAATATCGGCCTCAGTTTCGGAGCCGACCTTTACTGGGATTCCACCCCCGAGATTTTCCGCACCCTTCCGGCCACCCTTCTGGTGACCCTGGGCGGTTTTGTCACCAATGCCTGCTACTGCTTCTTCCAGAACAGCAAGAACAAAACCTGGGGAGACTACGGGAAGGGACGTCTGTGGGGCAATAACCTCCTTTTCTGCTGCCTGGCAGGTCTCCTGTGGTACAGCCAGTTCTTCGGCCTGTCCCTCGGAAAGGGCTTCCTCACGGAGTACCCGGTCCTGATCACCTTCAGTTGGTGCATTCTGATGAGCCTGAACGTGGTGTTCTCCAATGTCTGGGGCATTATCCTCAAAGAATGGAAAGGCGTTTCGCGCAAGACCATATCGGTGCTTGTCGTGGGTATCGTCGTCCTGATTATCAGTACATTCCTGCCGCAGTTGCTGGCATAAAACCTTAAAAGTTACATGGCACATGTAATCATCATGCCCAAACAGGGCCAGTCCGTGGAGAACTGCATTATCTCCGAATTCAAGAAGAAGGTGGGGGACACCGTCAAGGTGGGCGATGTCCTGTTCGGCTACGAGACCGACAAGGCCACCTTCGAGGAAGAGTCCCAGGTGGAGGGAACCGTCCTGGCCATCTTCTGGGCCGATGGAGACGAGATTCCCGTGCTCCAGAACGTCATGGTGATAGGAAATCCCGGAGAATCCTTCGAGGAGTTCAAACCTGTCGCTGCGGCTGGTATACCCTCTGAAACCCATCGGCCTTCGGCCTCGTCCCTCCCACCGGCTGCGCCGGCGGGCCCCTCCCATTCATCCGGACATGGGCGTCCAGAGGTTTCAGTGGGTATACCAGCCTCCGCTGACATTGTTCCCGATGCTCCTGTGAGTCCCCGTGCCCGTATGCTGGCGGAACAGAAGGGCGTGAATACCGCCCAGGTGGCGGGAAGCGGCCCCGGCGGCCGTATCATTGCCCGCGATGTGGAAGCCGCCGCCCTGGCGCAGGGACACCTGACGGGGCTGGCGAAAGCCCGTATGGCGGCCGGCGGCTTCGTGTCCCCGGGCTCCGGTTCAGGCCTTGCGGGTGCCGTGAAAGGCGCCGACCTCAAGGTCTGGAAGCCCAGCCATACCGAAGGCCTCCCCGGCGAGGGAACGGACTATGAGGTGGTCAAACTCTCCAACATGCGCAAGCTCATCGCGAAGAGCATGTACAATTCGCTGCAGAATTCGGCCCAGCTCACCCATATGCTGGGGGCAGATGCCCGCCAGGTGCAGGCGCTCCGCAAGAAGGCCAAGAAGGCCCTGGAAGAAGGCCGGCTGGATGTGAACATCACCATCAACGACTTCGTCTGCTATGCGGTAATCCGTGCCCTGCAGGCATTCCCCAACGTGAACTCGCACTGCCTGGGAGACGCCATGCGCCTGTTCAAGTGCGTGAATCTGGGGCTTGCCGTCGATACGGAACGCGGCCTCATGGTTCCTGCGGTGGCCCATGCCGAGGAGATGGACATCGTGACCTTGTCCCGCAGCCTCAAGAAAGTGGCCGACGACAGCAAGAAGGGCAGCATCAACCCGGATCTCCTGTCGCCGGAAGCCGCCTCCTTCACGGTTTCCAACCTGGGCGGCTTCGGGGTGGAATGGTTCACGCCCATCATCAACCTGCCGCAGAGCGGCATCCTGGGCGTAGGGACCATTGTTCCGCGTCCCAAGATGGTGGACGGGGAGTACAGGTTCGTGCCTTACATGGCACTGAGTTTCACCTACGATCACCGGGCCATTGACGGCGGAGAGGCCACCCGCTTCCTTAAGAAAGTGGCCGAAGAAATTGAAAATCTGGATATAGACTTTTAAACTATGTACGATCTTGCAATATTGGGCGGAGGTCCTGGCGGCTATGTGGCGGCAGGACGCGCCGGCGCGGCGGGACTTTCCGTGGTCCTGTTCGAGAAAAGGGAACTGGGCGGCGTATGCCTCAATGAAGGCTGCGTTCCCACGAAGACGCTGCTGTACAGCGCCAAGGTATATGATTACACCAAGCATGCCGACCAGTACGGCGTGGAGGTAGCGGGCTCCGCCATCGATTTCGGGGCTGTCTTCAAGCGCAAGGAAAAGGTGGTGAAGAAACTCGTGGGCGGCGTGAAGGCCCAGATGAAGGGTGCGAAGGTGGAAGTGGTCAAGGGCGAAGCCGTGATCACCGGCCGCGGGGCCGATGGAATCACCCTCACCTGCGGAGACGCTTCCTATAACGCCCGTAACCTCCTTATTTGCACGGGCTCCGAGGCTGCCGTTCCCCCTATCCCCGGTCTTCGTGAAGGTCTGGGCGGCGTGGTGGTCACCAACCGGGAAATCCTGGAACTTGCCGAACAGCCCAAGGAACTGGTCGTAATCGGCGGCGGTGTCATCGGCATGGAGTTCGCCAGTTTCTTCCAGTCCATCGGCACCAAGGTGACGGTGGTGGAGATGCTGCCCAAGATCCTGGGCCCGCTGGACGATGAAATCTCGGCCATGCTGCAGGCGCAGTACGCCAAGAAAGGGGTGGAGTTCCACCTCAGTTGCAAGGTGGTTGCCGTCGAAGGGAACGAGGTCGTCTATGAGGATCCGGAAGGGAAGACCTGCCGGGCCTATGGTGACAAGATCCTGGTTTCCGTGGGCCGCAGGGCCTCCTTCCAGGGTATCGGCCTGGAGAATATCGGCGTAGAACTTGCCCTGAATCCCGCCGGACGGCCCTATGGCATCAAGGTGGATGAGAAGATGCGCACCAATATTCCCGGCGTCTATGCGGCGGGTGACGTGACGGGCTTCTCCATGCTGGCGCATACCGCCAGCCGTGAGGGCGAGGTGGCCGTGAACACCATCCTGGGCCGCGAGGACCACATGCGCTACAATGCCATTCCGGGCGTCGTGTACACCAATCCCGAAGTGGCCGGCGTGGGCCTCACCGAGGCCGAAGCCGCCGGGAAGGGCCTGGATTACACGGTTCTCAAACTTCCCATGGCCTATTCCGGCCGCTTTGTCGCCGAGAATGAAAGGGGAGAGGGCCTCTGCAAAGTGATTGTGGGCCGCCAGTATCACGAGGTGCTGGGTGTCCATATGCTGGGCAATCCCTGCTCCGAAATGATTCACAGCGCCTGCATGGCCATCGAACAGGAGATGACCGTGGAGCAGCTCAAGGAAGTGGTGTTCCCGCATCCAACCGTATCCGAAATCCTGAAAGAAACCGTTTTTACCTTGAAATAAACCATGCCTAAGTCATTATATATCGACCCCAACGAGGTGCTCCGTCCCAAGGAGCACGAAATCAAGTTCCCCGAGATTCCCGTCATGCAGTATGCCAAGTCGGTGAAGGAGGAACTCAAGGAAGGTAATTTCACCCCGGAAGACCTCAAGCACATCTACCGGGACATGGCCGTCATCCGCGAGTTCGAAACCATGCTCAACCTGGTGAAGACGACGGGCGGCTACAACGGCGTTGCCTACAACAATCCCGGCCCTGCGCACCTGAGCGCCGGCCAGGAGGCCGCGGCCGTCGGCATGGCGTACAACCTGACGACAGACGACTTTATCTTCGGCAGCCACCGGTCCCACGGTGAAATCCTGGCCAAGGGCCTGCGTTCCATCGAGATTCTTCCCGAGGCCGAACTGAAGAAGGTGATGGAGGAGTTCTGGGGCGGTGCCACCCTGGCCGTCGCCGGTAAGGACTACAAGGGCGGCAACACCAAGGAACTGGGCATCCGCTTCCTGCTGTACGGTGCCATGGCGGAGATTTTCGCCCGCACCACCGGTTTCAACAAGGGCCTCGGCGGCAGCATGCACACGTTCTTCACGCCCTTCGGCATCTATCCCAACAACGCCATCGTTGGCGGCTCCGGCTCCATCGCCGTGGGTGCGGCCCTGTTCAAGAAGGTGAACCGCAAGAAGGGCATCGTGGTGGCCAACCTCGGTGACGGTGCCATGGCCCGCGGTCCCGTGCTGGAAGGCATGACCTTCGCCTCCATGGACCAGTTCAGAACCTTGTGGGAAGGCGATATGAAGGGCGGACTGCCCATCCTCATCAGTGTGATGGACAACCAGTACGCCATGGGCGGACAGACCCGCGGCGAGACGATGGGCTACACCTATCCCGCCCGCCTGGGCGCCGGATTCAACCCGGAAGCCTGGCACGCCGAGCGGGTGGACGGCTACAATCCGCTGGCCGTCATCGACGCCTTCCGCCGCAAGAAAGCCCTCCTGGAGAAAAAGGAAGGACCGGCCCTCATCGACGTAGTGACCTACCGCTACAGCGGTCACTCTCCGTCCGACCAGTCCAGTTACCGCACCAAGGAGGAGATGGAAGCCTGGCAGGCCGAAGACTGCATCGTCGGATATGGCCGCAAACTGGTGGAAGCCGGCGTCGCCACCCAGGAGGAACTGGACGCTATCCAGGCCTATGTGAAGGACGTCATCTTCGAGATGTACAAACTGGCCATCGACGAAACGCTCTCTCCCCGCATGGACCTCGTGAAGGACAACGAGTTGCTGGGTGACATGATGTTCTCCAACAGCAGCGTGGACTCCCTCGGAGACGCCACTCCGGAGGTGAACCATCCCATGGAGGAGAACCCGCGGGTGAAGCAGATTGCCGGCAAGACGCGCTTCTACCTGGACAAGGATGGCAAACCCGTGAGTTCCATGAAGATGTATAATTTCAGGGACGGTGTGTTCGAGGCCATCGTGGACCGTTTCTACAAGGACTCCACCCTGATCGCCTACGGTGAGGAAAATCGTGAATGGGGCGGCGCTTTCGCCGTGTACCGCGGTCTCACGGAGGCGCTTCCGTACCATCGCCTGTTCAACAGTCCCATCGCGGAGGCGGCCATCATCGGCACGGCCATCGGTTATGCCATGTGCGGCGGCCGCGTGATTCCGGAAATCATGTACTGCGACTTCCTGGGCTGCTGCGGTGACGAAATCTTCAACCAACTGCCCAAGTGGCAGGCCATGAGCGGCAATATCCTCAAGATGCCGGTGGTGGTGCGCGTTTCCGTCGGCTCCAAGTACGGTGCCCAGCACAGCCAGGACTGGACGTCCCTGTGCACGCACATCCCGGGCCTCAAGGTGGTGTTCCCGGTGACGCCGTACGATGCCAAGGGCCTCATGAACAGCGCCCTGCAGGGAACGGACCCCGTGATATTCTTCGAGAGCCAGCGCCTCTACGGCGTGGGCGAGCAGTTCCACGAGGGCGGCGTTCCCGAGGGGTACTACGAGATTCCGCTCGGAGAGCCGGATATCAAGCGCGAAGGAAAGGATGTCACGTTCCTCACCATCGGCGCAACGCTCTACCGTGCGCTCAAGGCGGCCGATGAACTCAAGGAGAAATATGGTCTGGAGGCCGAGGTGATCGATGCCCGCACGCTGGTCCCGTTCAATTACGACAAGGTGATCGCTTCCGTCAAGAAGACCGGACGCATCATCATCGCCGGCGACGCATCGGCCCGTGGCAGTTACCTGAACGACCTGGCCGCCAATATCACTGAACTGTGCTTCGATTACCTGGATGCCGCTCCCGTGGTGCTGGGTTCCCGTAACTGGATCACCCCTTGCCACGAACTGGAGGAGGCGTTCTTCCCGCAGCCTGCCTGGTTCCTGGATGCCATTCACGAGAAGATGATGCCGCTGCCGGGTTATGTTCCCGTGAGCAACCAGACCCCGGCTCAGCAGATTCTCCGGGCCAAGAAAGGAGTGTAAAGTATGATAGACGTCAATGCGCATTTACATACGCCGTATTCGTTCAGCGCCTTCTCCAGTGTGGACGAGGCGCTGGACAAGGCGGCGGCCGAAGGCGTAAAAGTGGTGGGAATCAATGATTTCTACTCCATGGATGGATACGCTGCCTGGAAGGAAGGCTGTGCCGCCAGAGGCCTGTTTCCGCTGCTGGGCATCGAGTTCATCTCCCTGAACGCCGAAGACCAGGCGGCCGGGCTGCGGGTGAATGACCCCAACAACCCGGGCCGCACATACATTAGCGGCAAGGGTCTGGCCTTTCCCGTGCGGCTCGCCGGGGAGGAAGCCCGTCTGCTCGCTTCCGTCCGGGCCTGCTCCAATGAGCAGTGCCGGGAGATGTGCGCCAAACTCAACGAGTGGCTGAAGGGCGAAGGGAAGAATGTCGTCCTGGATTTCGAGCAGATCAAGGAGCGGCTCACCTGCGGGCTGGTGCGGGAACGGCACCTGGCCAAGGCGCTCCGCCTGGTCCTGTGTCCGGACACCCCGGACCCGGCCAAGGTGGAGAACGAACTGCGTTCCAAACTCCTGAAAGCCGGCGGTGCGGCGTTTGTCCCGGAATCGCCGGAAGCCTTCCTGCCCATGGATACGGTCCGGCACATCATCGAGGCGGCGGGCGGCATTCCCACCTATCCCTTCCTCGGAGATGACGCCAAAGGGCATTTCACCGACTTCGAGGCCGATTTGCAGCAAGCGGCCGACACGCTTGTGCGGCGCGGTTTCCATAGCGTGGAATTCATTACCACGCGGAATACGACGGCCGTTCTGGAGCAGTATGCCGGCTACTTGGAGGACGAGGGCTTTATCGTCACCTTCGGCTCCGAGCACAACACTCCTGCCATGGAGCCCGTCCGGCTCCGCACCCGCGACGCCGGGGAACTCTCGGACAAACTCAAGGCCATCAATTACCGTGGTGCCTGCGCCGTGGCGGCCCATCAGGCCGGACTGGACAGCGTGGATGCCGGTGATGAACTGATACAGAAAACGTTAGAATCATGAAGGAAATAGAAAAACTCGTTGCTGTTTCGCGGAAGTACGGAGCCGATTCCCGTTTTGTCATTGCGGGAGGCGGAAACACTTCCTATAAGGATGACAGGCATCTGTGGGTGAAGGCCAGCGGTCATGCGCTTGCCACCATCGACGAGGACGGTTTCGCCGTCCTGGACCGCAGTCGTCTGGCCCCCATGGGCACCCGGCTGTACAGTACCGACGTGAATGAACGGGAGGCATAGGTGAAGGAAGACCTCGCACAGGCCAACCTGACCCGCGACCGCCGTCCGTCCGTGGAAACCTCGCTGCACGATTGCATGGAATATGCCTATGTGGTGCATCTTCACCCTACGCTGGTGAACGCCCTGATGTGTTCCCGGAAGGCGCAGGAATGCTGCCGGGAACTGTTTCCGGAGGCATTGTATATCGAATATACCGACCCCGGCTACACCTTGTTCAAGAAGGTGTATGACCGTCTCCAGGAGTGCAAGAAAACGGCCGGGCGCCAGCCTCAGGTGATCTTCCTGCAGAACCACGGCGTCTTTGTGGGTGCCGATACGACCGAGGAGATCGATGCCATCTATGCCGGGATGATGGAAAAACTCGAAGCCTGCGTGAAGGCGCTTCCGGAAGGGGAGAGTCCGGTCTGCGACTGCGTGACGGAGGTGATTCCCGCCGTCCGTCAGGTCCTTTCCCGCGGCGACCGCGGCCTCAAGACCTTGAGGATTACGTCCAATGCCCTTACCGACTGGGCCCTGGAGCATGCCGATGCGGTGAAAACACCCTTTACGCCGGACATCATCGTCTATTGCAAGAGCGAGTATCCTGTCCTGGAGGCCGACGCCGGCAAGGCCGAGGAACTGATCGAGGCGTTTGTCGCCCGCCGCGGCTATACGCCCAAGGTGCTCCTGATGAAGGGCATCGGCCTGGTGGCCATTGGAGACCATGCCAAGAATGCCGACATCATCACCGAGGTGTTCCTGGATGCCGTGAAGGTGGCTTACTATGCCCAGTCCTTCGGCGGAGAGCACGGAATGGAGCCTGCCTGGATCGATTTCATCGACAACTGGGAGGTGGAGAATTACCGCAGAAAGGTGGCTTCCGGCGCTTCGCAGGGTAGGGTGGAAGGAAAGACCATTATCGTCACGGGTGCCGCCCAGGGCTTCGGCGAGGGCATCGCCCGCGAACTCATGGGGCAGGGCGCCAACATCATCGTGGCCGACCTGAACGATGCGGTGGGGGCCAAGACGGCCGCGAGCCTGAATGCCGCCGGGCGGAACAACCGCGCCATCTTCGTGAAGACCAACGTGGCCGACATGCAGAGCCTGCAGAACCTGATGAAGGAGACGGTGTGCCGTTTCGGCGCGCTGGATGTCTTTGTCTCCAACGCGGGCGTGCTTCGCGCCGGCGGCCTCGAGGCCATGACCCCGGAGAACTTCGAGTTCGTCACCAATATCAATTACAAGGCTTATTTCTTCTGCGCCAAGGTGGCCAGCCACATCATGAAAATCGAGACCGGGAAGGATCCGGACTACTTTGCCGACATCGTCCAGGTGAACTCCAAGAGCGGTCTTAGGGGCTCCAAGGCCAATTTCGCCTATGCCGGCGGCAAATTCGGCGGCATCGGCCTCACGCAGAGTTTTGCGCTGGAGTTGGCGCCGTTCCGGGTGAAGGTGAACAGCATCTGCCCGGGCAACTTCTACGACGGGCCGCTGTGGAGCAATCCCGAGAACGGTCTTTTCGTGCAGTACCTGGCAGCGGGAAAGGTGCCCGGAGCCAAGACGGTACAGGATGTGAAGGACTATTACCTCGCACAGGTGCCCATGCGCAAGGGCTGCAACCCGGCCGACGTCACCAAGGCTATCCTCTACGCCATCGAGCAGACCGGCGAAACCGGACAGGCCATTCCGGTCACGGGCGGCCAGGTGATGCTGGCCTAGCCTTGCAGAGTACATAAGGACTTGAATATAAAAGGAATATATTATGAAAACAAAAGCTGTTCGTCTTTATGGACAAGGCGATTTGCGCTTGGAAGAGTTTGAACTTCCGGCACTGAAAGCGGATGAGATCCTGGCGAAAGTGGTGAGCGACAGCATCTGCATGTCATCTTACAAGGCGGTGAATCAAGGTGTCGCCCATAAGCGGGTCCCCAATGACGTCGCGGAGCATCCTACCATCATCGGCCATGAATTCGCCGGTGAAATCGTGGAAGTGGGGGAGAAATGGAAGGGGCAGTTCAAGGCGGGCGACAAGTTCTCCATCCAGCCGGCGATGAATTATCCCGGCGGTCCGGTGGGCATCTACAGCGCTCCGGGCTATTCCTATCCGTTCATTGGCGGGGATGCCACGTATGTGATCATCCCCAATGAGGTGATGGAGTGCGGCTGCCTGCTTCCTTTCAAGGGAGAGGGCTTTTACCCTGCATCGCTGAGCGAACCGCTGTCCTGCGTGATCGGCGCCATGCACGCCAACTACCACGGGACGCCGGGCAGATACGTGCATACGATGGAAATCAAGGATGGCGGGAAAATGGCCCTCCTGGCCAGCGTAGGGCCGATGGGCCTGGCCGCCATCAACTATGTCCTGCACAGGGACGACCGCCGCCCCTCGCTGGTGGTGGTGACCGATATCAACCAGGAGCGCCTGGACCGTGCCGCCTCCCTGTACACCGAGGAATTCGCGGCCTCCCGCGGCATCACGCTGAAGTATGTCAATACAGGAATCGAGAAGCCGGTGGATCTTTTGATGGAACTCTCCGGCGGCACGGGCTACGATGATGTCTTCTGCTTCGCCCCCGTTCCCGCGGTGGTGGAACAGGCCGACGATATCTTGGCCTTCGACGGCTGCCTGAATTTCTTCGCAGGCCCTTCCAAGGCCCCCTTTAAGGCCCCGTTCAACTTCTACAACGTGCATTACAACAACACGCATGTGGTAGGCACCTCCGGCGGCAACACCGACGATATGAAGGAGGCCCTGCACTATATGGGCAAGGGGATGGATCCGGCCGGACTGGTCACCCATATCGGCGGACTCAATGCCGTGATTGAGACCACGAAGAACCTGCCTTCCATTCCCGGCGGCAAAAAACTCATCTACACGCACATCGAGATGCCACTAACGGCCATTGCCGACTTTGGCGCCATCGGAACGCCCCCCTTCGGTGAACTGGATCGTATTTGCAAGGCCCACAAGGGGTTGTGGAATGTCGAGGCGGAAAAGTATTTACTGGATTACTATGAAAAAAATTGATACTTCACTCATGCATCCGGCCGAGCAGATTGCCCTGATCATCGGCCGCATTTATCGCCGGAAGATGACGACCACTTCCGGCGGAAACCTGTCCATCATGGACGATAACGGGGATATGTGGATTACGCCCGCCGGAATTGACAAGGGTTCCCTGACTCCGGCCGATATCATGTGCGTCAAGGCCGACGGAACCATCGTCGGCCCGCATAAGCCCTCTTCGGAATATCCTTTTCACCGGGCGCTGTACAAGATGCGCCCCAAGATGAGGAGTGTCATCCACGCCCATCCTCCGGGACTGGTGACCTTCTCCATCGTGCACCAGGTGCCCGACACCAGCATCATCCCGCAGGCCCGCGGCGTTTGCGGTCCGGTGGGCTTTGCTCCCTACGCCCTTCCGGGAAGTGAGTTGCTGGGAGAGAAGATTGCGGCCGAGTTCGCTACGAATCCGGAGTACAAGGCCGTCATTATGGAGAATCACGGCGTGGTGCTGATGGGGGATGATATCGCCGATGCCTATCAGCGCCTGGAAACCCTGGAACTGTGTGCCCGTACCATCCTGAACGCCCGTACGCTGGGAAAACCGGTCTATCTCACGGAAGAGCAGATTCTCAGCCACGAGAAGGCCATTCACATCGATTTCGAGCATTTCATGAATGTGGAGCACCCCTCCGACGAGCGGGCCATCCGGACGGAAATCTGCGAAATCGTTCACCGCGCCTGTGCCCAGGGACTGATGTGCAGTTCGTACGGAACGGCGTCCGTGCGCTGGAGAGGGAATGATTTCCTCATTACGCCCTCCGACAAGCAGCGCTGGGACTTGGAACCGCATGATATCGTGCAGGTGAAGGACGGCCGTGTGGAGGCTGGCAAGAACGCCAGCCGTTCGGTGGCCCTCCATTATGAGATTTACAAGCGCAATCCGAAGATCAACAGCATTATCCTCACGCAGACGCCCTATTTGATGGGCTATGCCACCACCGGTGTGAAGTTCGATGTGCGCACCATCCCCGAGAGTTGGATTTTCCTGCAGGATGTGCCGCTGTATCCCTTCGGCAGCCAGTACCACGCCATCGAGAAGATGGCCGAGGGTTTCCGGAAACTGCCTTGCGCCCTGCTGTCCAACGACTCCATTCTGGTGACGGGCGACCGCCTCATCAATACCTTCGACAAACTGGAGGTAGCCGATTTCAGCGCCCGTTCCCTGATTATGGCCGCCCCGGTGGGCAAGCTGAATCCGATCACAGACGCTGAAATAGAAGATCTCCGCGTGGCATTCCACGTGGGCGAGTAAGCGCTTTCCTTACATCTCGTTGCCCACTTTGCGGGCACGTTTGGGTTTGTCCAGGTTGATTCCGTCAGCCTGGGCAATTTCTACCAGGGTGTTCCAACCGGCGGCAAGATAGACATAGGCCTGCAGGTCTCCGGCTTCGGGGACGATGATGGTGGTGAAAGGAGTGGGTTTGGTGTCGATGGCGACGACATGCACGTTGGCTCCGCCGAAAACGGTCTGGTACTTCTCATACTCGCTCTCGATGGGGTTCACCACAAAGACGATGTCTCCGTCTTCCATCACCTCTTCGGGGCCGTGAAGGGCGTAGGTGCCCTCCAGGAAGTCGCTCTTGCGGCGGGTGATTTCGTTGGTCTTGAGGGTGAGTTCCTCGGTTACGCCGTCGTTCATGCCGGCAAAGTAAATGGTCTTGGCTCCGCGGACCCAGTCAACAATCTCCGAAGGGATTGCCAGGGTGAGGGCTTTCTCCACCTTGTCGGCAAGGGCGTCGAGTTCCTTGGCGATATCCTTTCCGGCCAGTTTCCAGATGACGGTCTCAAACAGGAGGGTCTGCTCCACGACGCTCTTGGTGGCGGCGACGGCATTTTCCCAGCCGCAACTGAGGACGACGGTTTTCTCACAGACTTCCTCCAGCGGGGTGCCGGCATTGGCGGTGACGCCGAAGAAATCCTTGTGGCCGGCGGCCTTGAGTTGCTTCGCCAGCATGAGAGTTTCCTTGGTGCGGCCGGAGTTGGAATCCAGAAGAACGGTGTAGCCGTCCAGTTTATACTCGCCGGCTTGATGGGAACCTTCCGTGTGCACGAAGGTGGGGATGCCGAAGCGGAGGGCCTTGCGGATGGCATTCTTGGCCGGCATGATGCGGCTGGAGCCCTCACCGGAGAACAGGATGTGACCGGTCTTGCGGGCGGAATCGACGATGAAATCGGCCGTGGCGGGATTGAACTTGCGAATGACTTCTACCGTGTCCATCATTTCACGGCAGAGGTAATACTGTGCATACTTGTTTTCTTTCAGATTCATAATGACTATATGATTATAATGTTACGATATGATCGGCATATTGGGTGACAGCCTCCCGGTGGGAGATGAACAGGATGGTCTTTTTCCCATGGTAGCGGCTGTGCAGGTTTTCCAGCAGTTGCTGTTCGGTGGCGGGATCCAGGGCCGATGTGCTTTCGTCCAGGATGAGGATGCCGCCGGGGCGGAGGAGGGCCCTTGCGATGGCGATGCGTTGCGCCTGCCCCTCGCTGAGACCGCTTCCCACTTCACCGCACGGGGTGTCCAGGCCGGAGGGCAGTGACCGCACGAAGCCGGCCATGGCCGTGTCGAGGGCCTGGAACAGTTCTTCCTCGGAAGCCTGCGGAGCGGCCAGTTGGAGATTGCTTCGGATGGTGCCGCTCAGGAGGGAGTTTCCCTGCGGAATGTACATGAAATTGCTTCTCAGGGCGCTTCCGGCAGGAATTCCGCCGATGGTGACGCTTCCTTCCGTAGGCTTCAGAAGGCCCAGGATCAGGCGGATGAGCGTGCTTTTCCCGATGCCGGTGGGGCCGGCGATGGCACTGAGGCTGCCGGAGGGGAAGGTGCAGGAGAAATCCCGGAGAACCTCTTCCGGGGAGTCCGGATAACGGTAGGTGAGGCGGGTCACTTTCACCTCGGGAGCGCCGTCGAGACGGATGGCTTCCGTGGCCGGCTCCTCTTCCAGTTCCAGCAGTTCCATCAGCCTTTCCACGGATGTGAGGGCGGTGATGAAGGCCGGGATTTGCCGGCCGAATTCGGCGATGGGCCGCTGCACCTGGGACACCAGTTGCAGAAAGGCCGTCATGGTGCCGTAGGTGACGGTTCCGTGCAGGATGCCGACGATGCCCCAAAGGAAGGCGGCGGCATGGCCGGCCTGGAAGCCGAGGAACATGAGTCCGCGGGCTACGGCGTTGTAGTTGAGGCGTTTGCGAGTGTTGTCTTCGACGTCGGCCTGTAGCCAGCCGAACTTTTCCAAAACCCGCTCGACGTTGGTGAGGGTGAGGACCAGCACCCGGTGCTGCAGGCTTTCCTGCATAAGTTGCTGCATCTCGCTTTCCCGGGACCGAATGCGGGCCATGAGTTGGCGGATTTGGCGGAAGAACAATTTGGACCCCAGAACGGCGGCACTCATCAGGATGATGAGCACCCACAGCAGGTTGGGCGCCAGCACCAGCAAGTAGGCCGATGCGGCCAGAAGTTGCACGATGGTGATCACAAGTCCGGGGATGCGCTCGCAGATGAGTTCCGATATCACCCGGATGTCTTCCTCCAGGCGGTTGACGGTGTCTCCGGAAAGAAAACGCTCCCTTCCGTCCCACCGGCTCTTCAGGACATGGCCGAAGATGTCCTTGCGGAGGATGTTCTGGGTTTTCACCTGGTTGTAACTGTCCCACCAGTTTCCGAAGATGATGACGCCAAGTTGGACGGCCATGATGCCCAGAAACAGGCCGATGGCCGGGCCCAGCGAATCATTCCGGACGCCCGTGGCGATATCGACCAGGTATTTGCTGACCCAGACGAAGGACAGCGAGGCGGCGATGCGCACCACCCCCACCCCAATGGTGACGGCTACCCGCCACCGGACGGGGCGGGAGAGGGACCAGACGGTTCCGGCGCAGGCCTTGAAACTCTTCATTACTCCGTTACTACGCCTTCCTGAATCCAGACACTGACGAGTTTTTCCACATCGGCGCAGGCCTGCTCCCGGGAGACTTCGTATTTGTCCAGAAGAAGCCCGACCAGGGTTTCACGGGTGAATTCCCTTCCCTCCACCTCTTTCCAGAGGTAGGCGGCCGACTCGTTCAGGGACAGCATCTTGTTGAAATTCACCTGGGCGAGGCCTTCGCCCACAACGACAAATTCTCCGCAGATGGAGCGCAGGATGAATCCTTCTTTTATCTTCATGGCAATCTCCTGTAAATGGCTAGAATATATCTTCTTATGGGTAGGAGCCGGCGCCAGAGGCGACCGTCTCCGGGATTGATTTCCTTTCCGCTGCGCAGGATGGCGGTCACCGTACCCAGCACGTCGGCGGTGGTACAGGTTTCCGTTCCGGCGATGTTGCCGTCTCCCATGAGGGTGAGCCGGTCTCCGTCCTTGCGGATGAGGCGGTGCAGCACGTATCGGCCCGGAAGGCGCACCAAAATGATGTCACCGACGGCTACGGTGGGATTCTTGCGCAGGCGCACGGCGTCTTTCCCGCCGCGGATGAAGGGGAGCATACTGCTTCCCAGGGGCGTGAGCGTGACCTCGCGTCCTTCCAGCATCAGGGCGGCGGCTTCTTCCAGCAGGACTTCGTTGGCGACGGTGCGTTTATCCATGGACGGTTTGATAACAGAGTTCTGCGGCGGCCTGGTCGGGCAGGCAGTCCAATACATAGCAGGGGAGGACGGCCGTGAGGCCTTCCAGGGTGCGATGCCAGCCGTCGGCCAGTTCCTTGAACGGGCGGAAACCGGAGGCCGATGCCATCAGGGAGGCATAGGACTGGATGGCGGAAAGCCGCTCAATCTTGTTGAAGGGAGCCTGGCGGATGCGGACGACGGCCCCGGCCGGCACATCCTTGTTTTTGTAGCAAGGGGTTTTCCCGCTCCAGGGAGAGCCGTACACGCGGGCTGTCCCGTCCGGCATCAGGCGCAGGACGGGGTTGTCGTCATTGAGCAGTTCCGTGCCCGGAATATGCTTGAGCCAGAGGCTGCTGTGGGTGCTTTTCCCGGTCCCGCTCCGGCCCAGGAACAAGTATCCTTTTCCGTCGTTCATTACCACGGACGAATGCATTTCCAGAATGCCATGCCGGGCCGATGCAAAGGCAAACTGCAGCATGAGCGCATTGTTCAGGGCAAAGGTGCGGTCTTCCCCCACGAAGAGCAGCCGGCTCCGGGTAAAATCTTCGCTGGTCCGCAGTTCTGCCGCCAGGGGTTTCCCGGGGAGGGGACGCATGCGGAAACGGTATCCTCCTTCTTCCAGGGCGTCGATGGAGATCTCGGGGAAACCGGGACCGTCTTCGGTCTTGAAGACCGGCCGGGAAGGAACTGGGACCATGCTGGAAACCAACTCCATACGGAAAAGTTCCTCTCCGTCCTCCGAAAGGAAGGGGGCCAGATTGGGCATGGAAGGCATGGGGCCTTCAATGACAAAGCGAAATCCGGCGACCTGATATGAATGAATCTCGTGCATGAATTACAAATCTACTGAAAAAACATAAAAAAAGAAAGGTTTAAAGACCTTTCTTTTCGTCGATGGCTTTTTGGAACATCTGCACCAACTGTTCGACAGATTTCCGGATGTCGTATTTCTCCATGTGGGCAGCATAGTTCCATCCCATGTCCCAGCGCTCCCGGGGATGGTCCAGCCAATAGTCGATGCGGTGGGCGAGGGCTTCGGGGTTGCCTTCGGGGAAGATGCTGCGACGGTCCAGGGCAAACTGGGAAGTGCCGCTGTACCGTCCCTGGGCGATGATGGGAACGACAGCCTGCTGCATGGCCTCCATGATGGACAGGCCTTCCACTTCGATGGTGGCGCAGTGGACGCAGAGATCGGCCCCGGCGGCCAGCCTGCGGAGTCCGTCGCGATTCTCGAAAGAAATGATGGGCTCATAGGCGAGGACACCTTCCTTGTAGAGTTTGTGCGCCTTACGCCTGGTGGATTTGACCGTGGGACCCAGACCGGCGAAATGAAGTTGGATTCTCTTGGCATACTTGCTGTAGCGCATGGCTTCCAGCAGCGTGGACTGGTCTTTTTCCTTGGAGAGACGGCCGATATAGACCACCCTCAGCGGGCGATCCGGGTTCTCGTAGTCCTTGGGAGGTTCCGCTTCCCGGATGCACTTGTCCGGGACGATGCCGTTGGAGATGAGTTCCAGTTTGGCGTTGATATGATAGCGGCGCAGGCGGTCCAGGACGTTTTCCGTGGGACACTGCACATATTGGCAATGGTCGAAAGTATGGCGTTTCCAGGCACGCAGGATAATACGGTTGAGCCCTCTCCAGTGACGCAGCGGCCCCAGGGAGTTGGTAATGTTCTCCGGATGCAGGTGATAGGTGGCCGTGACGGGCTTTCCCAGTTTCTGGCAGATGTGGAGCATGCGGTCTTCAATCACGAAAGGCTCTTCCAGATGGATGACATCGGCCCATCGGGCGGCCTCTTCCATCAGGGGCAGGTTGCTTTGGGCAAAACGGTATCCCTGGGCTACGACGATGGGATTCACGATGGGGAAAACGTAGTCTTTCAGGAGGTAGTCGGGCTGGATCTGCGGGTTGTCTGCATTGGGACCGGAGAGGATGCGCACTTCATACCCGGCCTTTTTCAGGTATTCCACCGTCCGGCGGGCCGATGCTGACAGGCCGTTCCCCGTGATGTAGAAATTATTGATGACAAACAGGATTTTCATCATTTCATTTTGCGGCTTTAAAGACGCGCTGCAGCATGTCCTGGTATTCTTCGATCCATCCGTTCTTCCAGTCGTGCGACCCCGGATAACGGAAATACTCATGCGGATAGCCTTTTCGGGTCATATAATAGTGCAACTTGAGGGTGGAGGGACGCATGATGTCCCATTTGCCGGCATACAGGTAATATCCTTCCGGAGGATTGTTCCCGTACTGAAGTTTCATCCTTTTGTGCAGGTTCCCGTAGAACTCCCTGCGGTAGGGAGTGGCCTTGCCGATGCTCCACATGTAGGGGGAGAAGGCTCCGATATAGCCGAACATGTCCGGATAATTGGCGCCGAAGTAGATGCTCTGGTAGCCGCCGATGGAGAGGCCGGCGATGGCCCGGTGCTCCTTGTCAGGAATGGTCCGGTACAGGCTGTCCACCCGTTTCACCACATCCCGGACAAAGGCCGATTCCACCGTTCCGTCCACTTCGAAGATGGATTCGAAGGCGTCCTTGAATCGGCTGTTTTCGAAATCCTCGTCGTCGTTGTACTGGTTCACGTTGGGCATCACCACGATGCAGGGGACCGCCAGGTCGGTAGCGAACAGGCTGTCGGTGGATTCGTACAGGCGTCCCTTCCTGATCCACGACGTCTCATAGCCCCGGGCGCCGTGCAAGAGGTAAAAGACGGGATAGCGCCGCGAATTCTGGTAGTAATCATGGGGAAGATAGACAATCATGCGACGCTGCGTGGGGCCGGGTACGCTGCAATCGTAGATAATCTCCTCGACGATGCCCTTCTGCTGGTAGCCCTTTTTGTAAGGGGACCCCGCATAATAAGTGGGAGCATTACGAAATCTCACTATGCCGCAGGACGACATAGTGAGAATGATTGATAATAAGATAATTAACTTTCCTCTGTTCATCATCAGGCTTCGGGAGCCATGGTGGTATAGACGTTGGTGACGTCTTCGTCATCCTCCAACAGGCCGATGAGTTTCTCAAGGGTTGCACGCTGTTCGGCGGTCACTTCCTTCAACTCTACGTTGGGAATCTGCTCGAAACCGCCGGAGATGAGTTCGTAGCCCTTCTCTTCGATGTATTTCTGGATTTGGCCGTAGGCGGAGTAGTCTCCGTAAATGGAGATTTCCACCGTCACGTTCTCGTCCTCGTCTTCCACTTCCTGCTTGAAGACCTCTTCGGCGCCGAAGTCGATGAGTTCGAGTTCCAGTTCATCTACGTCGATGGGCTTTGCCGGGTCTTCCTTGATGCGGAACACGCATTTGTGGTCGAACATGAAGGCTACGCTGCCGCTGGTCTGGAGGGAACCGCCGCACTTGGTGAAATAGCTGCGGACGTTGGCCACGGTGCGGGTGTTGTTATCCGTTGCGGCCTCTACCAGGTAAGCGATGCCGAAGGGACCGAATCCTTCATAGACGATTTCCTTGAAATCTCCGGTTTTGGCCTCAGTCGCCTTCTTGATGGCGCGTTCGATGTTCTCTTTGGGCATCTGCTCCGCCTTGGCCTCGGCGATGAGGGCGCGAAGACGGGGGTTGCCGGTGACTTCGGCGCCGCCCTGCTTCACGGCGATGGTGATTTCCTTGCCCAGTTTGGTAAAGGTCTTGGCCATGTGGCCCCAGCGCTTCAACTTGCGCTCCTTGCGGAATTCAAACGCTCTTCCCATAATTATTCGGCAGTATTTTCGATACGTTGGATGTACTTGTCAATTTCCATGGCTTCGGGAGCGGCGCCCCACTTGTCCTTGATTTCCTTGTAGAAGGAAAGGGCCTGGTCCTTGTTGCCGGCGGCCTCGGCAGCGATGCCGGCCTTCAGGAGATAGGCGGCGGCGAAAGCGTTGTCGGTGGTCTTGGCGGCCTTGGTGAAGGCGTCGATGGCGGAGGCGTAGTCCTTGAGTTCTACGTAGCAGTCTCCGATGCAGGCCTGTGCGCGGGCGAGCATGAGGGGATCCTTGCCTTTGTACTTCTTGAGGTAGTTGATGGCTTCCTCATAGGCACCGGTGTGGAGTTTGGCGACGCCGGCATACATGTAAACGGCTTCGGGTGCCTTGGAACCATACTGGGCGATGATGTCTTCGAGGCCCAGGTCGTTGTTGTCACCGTTGAGGGCGAGTTCGTACTCGCCGGCGTCGAACCAACGCTCTGCGCGGACCATCTGGTCCATGGCCTGCTGCTTCTTGGGCTGCAGGATGAACCGGTTGTAGGCCAGGATGGCCAGGGCGATTACCAGGACGGCGATGATGCAGCCGTAGAGGATATTGCCATACTTCTTGAAAAAATCTTCTGTTTTGGAAACGGCCTCAGCCACATTCTGCTGACGTACCTCTTCCTCGGTTTTGGTTACTTTTGCCATAATATCTATTGTTTTTAATTAGCATTTGAGCCCGCAAATTTACAAAAAATATTATATATTTGCAATCTATTACAGCATCTCCCATGCCTATTTTGAAGAAAATAGTAGTACAGGACTTCCGGAACATCTCTTTCCAGGAACTGGCCTTCAGCCCCAACGTCAACTGCATCAGCGGAAATAACGGGGAAGGGAAGACCAACCTGCTGGACGCCATCTACTATCTGTCCATGACCAAAAGTGCCTTTCCGGCTCCGGACGCTTCCAATTTCCGCTATGGTACGGAAGGTTTCACCCTGGGCGGCACTTATTGGATGGAGAATGGACTGGAGTCCCGTTTTGCGCTCAAGGTGGCCCGGGAAGGCAAGAAACTCATCCGGGACGAAAAGCCTTATACCCGCATGGGAGAGCATATCGGCACGCTGCCCGTAGTGATGGTCTCTCCGGGAGACATCGCCCTCGTGAGCGAATCCGGCGAGGAGCGCCGCCGCCTTTCCAATGCGGTCCTGTCGCAGATGGACCGGGAATATCTGGCCGCCATCCAAGCCTATACGCGGCTTCTGGCTCAGCGCAACAAGATTCTCAAGGATTATGCTCCGGATGCGTCGCTCCTGGCCGTCATCGACGAGCGGATGGCCGCACCGGCCGCCGCCGTCCATGATGCCCGCGCCCGGCTGGCGGAAGCCCTGTGCCCGGTGGTGACGGAATACTACCGGCTCATTTCCGGGGGCGGGGAAGAGGTGTCGATAGAGTATAAGTCGGATTTGTCAAACGCTTCGTTGATAGATGTTTTTGCGGCTCACCGGGAGCAGGACTTCAGGTTGCGTTATACTACCTCCGGCATCCAGCGGGATGATTTCCTTTTCACGATGAACGGCCATCCCATCCGCCGTGCCGGCTCCCAGGGGCAGCAGAAATCTTTCCTGGTGGCCCTCAAGTTCGCCCAGTACGAGATTATGAAGCGCTCCTATGGGTTCGCCCCCATGCTGCTTCTGGACGATGTCTTCGACAAGTTGGACCTGGGCCGCATCTCCAATCTGATCGGCATGGTCGCCGGATCGGAGTTCGGCCAGATTTTCATCACGGATACGGACTCGACCCGCCTTTCGGGAATTGTGGACCGCATGACGGACGACCGGGCCTATTTCAAGGCTTCGGCCGGTGAATTTACGAAGATGTAGGGCATGGCGGTTCAGATTCACAGGAAAGAGGCCATCGGCATGGACAAGGTGGTGGAGGAGTTCATCAAATCCATGAAAATCACCGCCGGACTCAATACCCAGCGCATTTTTGCCGCCTGGGATGCCTGTTCCGGCGCTGGTCCGTTCACCATCAAACGCTTTTTCCGGGGGGGAAAACTGTACATAACCCTCAAGTCCTCGGTCATCCGCAACCAACTCTATTTCCAGCGGGACGCCCTCATCGAAAAAATGAACGCCTTCCTCGCGGAAGACCCGCTTTTCACGGCCGATAACCGCACCGTCTCCTTCATCCGCGAACTGATCCTCAAATAAAAATGCCCGGCAGACGAATCTGAAGGGCATTTTGCGTGGAGGTGAGCGGACTCGAACCGCTGTCCAAACGTCGCACCAGGCGGCTTTCTACATGCTTATCCTTCCTTTGGTTTTCGAGGAGGCCCTGCCGGAAGGCGGGCGAAGCATCCCTTAGCCTTTAGGGCTTAGCCGGCTTTAAAGGCGTGGGCCGGAGCAGCCTCAAATGGATGATACCCCTTGATCGGCCCTTAAGAGGCGGAAGGTCCGAGGGATACTCGTCGGCGGCGCAGCCTTGGCGTCGCGGATTAAGTTAATTTGCTTGGCAAATTAAGCAGCGAGTGCGTAGTTGTTGTTGGCAACTGATTTTTTGGAATCTGCGTTTTACGGGACAGGTTCCTCAGGCCCGACATGCTTACCGTCCAGCATCAGCGCTGTCAAAACCAAAACACCCCCAATGGCTGAACGAGTGTGCAAAGATACGAAAAAAATCAGTCTTTTCTATCTTCGTCCGGTAAAATGCGCCGTGCGCCGATATAACGCATCATGTAGTAGGCCTGCGTGGACTCGCTCTCCACGACACCGCCGGAGGTGGAGGCGTGGATAAAGCGGAAGGACCCCCTTTCCTCGTTGACGGATACCACGATGCCTACATGGCCGATGTTGCGGACGCTTCCGCGTTTGCCGAAGAACACCAGGTCTCCCTTCTGGAGGTCGGCATAGCCGGCCACTTCACGCCCTTCTTTGAACTGGGCCCCGGAATATTGGGTGAGGTTGTAGCCGAAGTGCTTGAAAACATAACGGGTGAACCCGGAGCAGTCGAAGAGTTTGGGACCGGAAGCCCCCAGTTTATAGGGCGTTCCGAGAAAGGTCCGGGCGTAGGCGATGACCTGGTCGCTCAGGGTACCTTCCCCTTCCGGGGCATTTCCCCGGGCCGATGGGTCTGTGGACGGCTTTTGGGAAGCGGCTTCTTCGGACGGGGCGTCCTTCGGCTTATCCGGCTTGCTTTGGGGCGTATCCACGATGCCCACCTCGCGGGTGAGGAGGGACTCCGAAGAAGGGGAGGGCGCAGTTTTGCCTCCCTGGCGGAGCGTACCGCAGGAAACCAGGGCCAGGACGGCCAGAAGATTGGTGAGCGATTTTTTCACGCTGCAAAGATATGCAAAAATCGTGACAAAGTGAGGGCGCCCTTTTCCGAGCGCCCCCACACAACCAAATTATTAATGAATCCAACCCTTGTTTCCGTTGATCAGATTCTGGGTCTGGACGTCTTCCAGCAGATGCAGGACATAGTGCGAATCGATCCGGAGAACCTTACCTTCCGTCACCACCCGCCCGGGCGAGATGATGACGCCCCATTTGAGGTCGGACTCCGTCGTCTGCTTGAACGACAGGATGTCGCTTTCGACCAGGACGCTGGACGACGGCCTGTATGTTCCGCCGTTGAGTTCGGCCGGATAGACCTCGAGGACATAGCCGTCGTTGTCGTATTCCGCGACTTGCATTTCGGCCGTATTGGTGACGATATAGGGATGGGAACCCAGGCTATGGGCAAAAGCGGTGTTCCGCTCGATGGTACTGCCGATCTTGAAGAGCCCTTCGGCGAAAGGCGTTCCGTCCGTATTGCCGATGAGCCTGGCCTGTACTTGCATGTACCGGTATCGGCCCTCCGTCGTCTTGCCCATCAGGCGTGCTTCGGCCCCGACAGCCCCGTGAACGGTGAGGCGGAAGGCCGCGAAAGGACGGAAAAGCCGCTCGCCGCTGTGCCGGTTGGTGACGGTGGCCTGGAGGCTCACCTCGCCGGCCGGATGCTTGGAAAGGCTTCCCATATTGTCCTGGCCGATGTTCCAGTGGATGCTGTCCCCGAAGACAGAACCGTGGAACAGAGCCTTGAAATCGCTGTCGGCCTCGGTGTCGCCGATGAAAACAGCCAGTCCGCACAGGGCCTTGGTGGCATGGATGGTGTGCGTGGTGACCTTCCCGTTCGCATAATCGGAGGGGATGGCACAGTATCCGTTTAGAAGCGACCAGTCTTCCAGATCCGTTTCGCTTGAGACGGGGGCCGTCCATTTGCTGAACGGGTCCACACTCAGGATCCGGACCTGTTTTTCCGCGACGCCGGAAGAACTGTCCCGGGGATTCAGGGTGAGGACGCCCAGTTCGGTGCCGCCGGCCGAAGGATATCCTTCGAGGCTGGTTACATAGAGTTCGGAGACATCGCTTCCGAGGTGGAGCCTGTCGGAAGAGACGCTGAATGCGGGAGAGAGCAGTTCGTCGTACAGGGGTGCGTAGAGTTGGGTGCCGGTGGCGGTTTCGGCCGTTGTCACAGACAGGGCCGTACCGCCTCCCTGGTAACGCCAGGTGAGCGGATTGCCGCTGAGCCCGTCCTGTCCGTCGCGCGCGGGGGAGCCGTCCGGATTGGCGTAGAGAGCGGTCGTGCCGGACTGGAGCGTCGGTGCGGATGCCGTGCCGGAAAGGGAGGCAGTCCGGCCCGCGGATGTGGTGACGGTGACGGTAAAGGCGCCGGCTTTCAGGAGGCCGGCATAGCAGGTGGCCCCGGCGGGTTCAAGACGCAGTTTGTCGGCCCCGGATGTTGCCTGGAATGAAAGGACGGTTTCTCCTTCCGACAGCCCGCTGACGGTGATAAGGCCGCGCTGGGCCACGTAGGCGGGTTCCTGTGCCCAGGCGATGACAAGCGGATCGGCCACAGGTGGAGGCACGACTACGGCGTTCACCTTGATTTTGGTGCGGCCGGAGACATAAGTCTTTCCCCCCGTGGTGTAGGTGGCCCCAATCCAGCATTCTCCTTCGGAAAGGCCCGTGATGACCGCCCCGGAGACGCTTACGATGTCCGTTCCGGCGTTCCCGCTTTCCTCGGCATAGGCCTTGATGGCGGCCGAACCGGTCACAGTGCTGCTTCCATTGAAAAGGACGGTCGCTGTGGCGGTCTCGCCCACCGTAATGGTTGCCGGACTGGCCGAGAGGGTGATGTAGTTGGAATCACCCGTAAAACTGACGTTGACGGAGGCACTGAGCCTTTCTCCGTCCGGAGCATCATACTCTGCCTGGACGCTGAAGGTCCCTTCCCTGGTGGACGAGACTTGCCCGCCGTCGGCATTCACTTCCGCATCCGGACAGTTCCACATGACGGAACCGGTGATGTCTTCGTGCCCGGTCTGCAACCCATCGACAAAGGTATTGAGCCAGGCTTGCAGGCCGACCGTTTCGCCGACCATCTTCGGTTCCGGGTTGCTGGGTTCGATGGTGAGGGTATAGGTGGTTGAGGGAACGTCCGCTTCGGTCACGGTAAAGGAAACCGTGTTGGAACGGATGTTTTTGGGTAACCAAGGGCCGTTGAAGCTTGCATACATTTCATAGGTTCCCGTCTCCGTGGGCGTCCATTTCCCGTCTTGGCCGATGATGTGGTAGTAGTGGTCTGAAATGAGATCATGTCCGTCGGAGGTACTTATTCCAAACCGGCCTTTTAAAAGGAGGAAACTCGTGAAATCATCCCCCATGATATCCCTGCCGTCGAGGGTCAGGGAAAGTTGGACGGTCTCTCCCAGTTGGATGGAGGCGGGCTGGACGGCGAGGGCCAGGATGGGTTCGGGGCCCAGGCAGGAAAGCCATACCCTGTCGGTGAAGGTCCCTTCGTCGGCTTCGATGCTCGCCTTGACATAGCCGTCGCCTTCCCGCATGGCGACATAGCGCCGGAAGGAAAAGCCCGGATGGTCGCCTACCTCTTTGAAAACGAGGAAGTTGGCGGGCGTCCAGGCTTCGTTTGTCCACTCGGCCAGCCGGGTGTCCGTATGCTGGAAACTGCCCTGGCGTTTCAGTTTTCCGTTCTCATACTTGTCCTCGGCTTTTTGCAGGTAAACCAGAAGGTCGTCCCCGATGTACGCGGAGTTCTCGGGCGTGTAAACCTGATATCTGAAATCCGACCAGGAAAGGCCGTTTTCGTGTTTCCAGTCGTCGAGGAATGTCCCGTCCCGGAAGTAATCCACCTTCCAGGTGTAGCGCTTGTTCCGGGTGATGGAAAAATCCGAAGTGGCGTTTTTCCCCAGGTAACTGCGGTAGGTGAGTTCTCCGTTGTACTTTTCTTCCCCCGCCACCTCCACTTCCAGAAAGGTAAGCCGCTCCTTGAGGGCCGACAAGGCGGCGTTGTCCCCGCTTTTGCCGGAAGAGGCGGTGATCTCGGGCACCGTTCCTTGTTCGTTCTCCGGGACATAGAATACAAAAGACCCCTGGCGGACTCCTCCGCCGGCTTCCACCTCCTCGTCGAACGTATCGGCCGATGACCGGGCCCGGCTTTCCCCGAAGGGCGAGAGGTGCCTGTTCATGTTGCGGATCCGGACCGACGAGACGGCGCCCTCCCAGTGGACGTTCAGGTCCACGGCGATTTTGGCCACGAGCCGCCGGACGGGGATGTCCGTTCCGGCCGGCCGGTCGGCGTCGTAGTCCAGGCTGCCGGCCATGGGAAGGCCGGCTTCGTTGATGCTGTCCGGGCTGCCCGTATAGGCGGGGATGTCATAAGTCAGGCCGGAAAGGCCGGAGGCGTTTTCCGGAAGGGATGTCCGCAGGTCTCCCATATTTACAAGGGCGTAGATGTGGGCCTGCGTCTGTCCGCCAAGTTCCAGGCGCATCCCGGAGCCGCCGGAAAAGTAGGCCGACTCAATCAGCGAGTCGTCGGAGAGGGAATAGGCTGCCAGCGTGACGTTTGTCACTTTGGTTTCGATATCCGGGTCGGTGAGTACCGATTTGGTCCCGCCGGTTTTGATGTCCTCGATCCGCAGGGAAACCGGGACTCCCCCCAGGGGGCTGTCGTTGAATTCCTCCCGGGTGCAGGACAGGGCGCTTCCCGCGAGGAGGAGCGCACTTGTCGCCAGCATCAGTATGGATTGTATCGATTGTCTCATTTCTTACGAATTTTCGTTCACGTCATAGTCTCCTTCCCAGGCTCCCGTAACGGCCGTAAACACCGCTTCCAGACTTCCCGGGATCACTTGCTCCGGATCCGTGGAGCCGAGCCGCGTCAGGGTGCATTGCACCAGGAAGGCTGTGTTGCGGCTGATGGCGGGCTGCCCGTCATCCTTGGGCAGCGTTGCCTGGTAGTAGTAGGTTTTGCCGTCGAGTTCCGTTTCCAGGACCAGCCGTGTGCAGCGGGGACCATTCCAGTCGGGGGCGTGCGAATCGGCCTGGAACGGAAGGGGATTGGGATAGAAATAGAAGGACAGGTTCAGGCCCGCCGTCCCGTTCTGCGGAAGGTTCAGGTCCAGATTCCGTTCGGCGAGGAACCGGTCTGTCTCCCGGTCTTCCGCGAGGGCGCCGGGATGATGCCAGCCCATGGCATTGTACCAGGAGGCCTGGGAATCGGGCAGTTCTTCCTTTGTGAGGTCCCTGGCATAAAGAGTCTCCGGGTAAACGTTTGTGAGATAGATATGCTTGAGGGTCAGTTGTTTTTCTCCTAAGGAGGGACTTTCGAAACGGCGGGTGATGCCGCTTACCGTTATCTTGGAAACCAGTCGTTTGAGGTGCAGGGTAATCTCTGCTTCGGGCCTTTCCTTGGAAAGGACCACCCCTTCGGAATCCGCTGTCCCGGCGGCCATCAGCATCGATCCTGTTCCGTTGTCGGAAAGGCGGGCTCTCAAGGCCAGGAACCGGTTTCTGGTCCGAATGGCGCCCAGGTCCACGCTCTCCGGGTAATTGGCGATGGCAAAGACGTCGTAAACGCCTGTCCGTAGGGTCTTTGTGACCTTTTCGGCCCTTCCGGCCGTCCCCATCGCGGCCAGGCTTCCGGTACTTCTTTCGAAGAAGAACCAGGCCCAATGATCGACGGGCTCTTCATGGAGTTCATAGTCGAGGCCGCTCAGTTTGGTGGAAGCCCCGTCCGCCCCCGAGACAGAGAGGTGGACGACGGCGACATCGGCCGGGGACGGTCCGGGAGAGCCGGGATTCTCTTTCTCGCAGGCGGCGAGCAAAGCCATTCCCATCATCCATGGAATCAGTTTTCGCATAGTGGTTCGTATTAAAATTGATAATTCAGGTCTTCCTGATTCCAGACGCTTACCCTCACCGCAACTTCCATTTCCTTGTAGTCGATGACGACTTCCATGTCCGGGAGGTTTTTCTCCTCCCAGGTGACGCCGCCCTGTTCGTAGAGAACGGCCCAGAGGTCGATGGTCTGGACGAGTCCGCTCTTTTCATAGATGTCGGGGCGGCCGTGCAGTTCCATCCGGAGGGCATGGTCGGCCTGGCGGGGAAGGCGGAAGTGGAAGATTCCGATCTGGGTCTCTTCCGGAGCGAATTCGAAATAGCCCCGGATCGGGGTGCCCGTAAGCACCTCGATCCCGCGGGTATTTCCGGTAATCAGGATGTCGAAAGGGAACTGTCCGCCGGTTGCGGTATAGGATTCTACGCCGACGAAACGGACGGTCACCTGGGCATAGTCTTTCACCAGTTCTACCGGCACCAGGAAGGATTCCTGTTCGGTGGGAGCCTGGTAGGTGAAACGAAAGAGCGGATCACTCTCCATCCCTGTGGGAATAATCCACTGGGAGTCATTCTCCAACTTGTTCTGCCGGATCCCCAGGACTCCGTATCCCATGACCGCTTCCTGTCCCCGGATGGGCATGTAGTACTCCTGCAGGCTTACTGCGCGGACACTGGTCGTATCCGTATCCAGCAGCAGCCCTTCCGGATAACTGTACGCCGCGATGCGGATGTCCTCGTAGGAGTCGAACATTTCGCTGTTCAGGAGATCGAAAAACATGAACCGGGGGCATGGAAGCCGGTCCTCCAGGACGAGGGCCCTGCAGGAAACGAGCGGGAGTAACATGGCTCCCAGTACAGCCAGCCGGATTGTTGTACGCATTAAAAATCGTAAGTGATGTTGGTGTTTCCGTCCGCCCAGGGATCCACGGTAATGGTCGGGGTGATTTTTCCGCTGGCCACCCTCTCTCCGGGATTGTCCGCACCCGGCATAGTGATGGTGATATTGGTAATCACATACTGCTTGTTAGGTTCCAGTTGGGGCAGGTCGAAGGTGTAATAGGTGTCCTTGTCAACGGCCGTATCGGAAAACGTACTGCTCTTGATATGGGCTTTGAGGACAAGTCCGGTCATCACCGGAGCCGTAATATCCGTATCGTGCGTCCCGTTTTGGACCTGGGTGGAATTGTTGGGATAGGCCAGGTAGGAAAGGCCGATATCGACCTGCCCTCCGTTGACATTGTCGCAGATCTTATTGTAGTTCAGGTCATAGGTCATCTCCGGGGCCGTGTTGGCGTAAGTCGCCTTGCTGTACCAGTTGGCCATATTGGAGAAATAACTGGTCTCGGCCAGCGTGTAGGGGATTCCTCCGTCTTTGACACCGTAGGGCGCCTTTCCCACGACATTGACCAGGTAGATGTCCTGAATGGAAAAATTGCCGTTCTCCAGGGTGGTTCCCTTGAAATCGACCGTCACTTTCTGCAGGACGATTTTGGAGGTGAGGCGCTTGACATTCACCGTCACCTTGCTTTCCGTCGATCCCGCGCTGGTGTAAGGCTCAACCTTCACCTGGTTCTTGCCCACCATGATCAGTTTCTCCTTGGTGTTTTCGGACAGGTCGTTCAACTCCGTGTCCTGGGGATTTTCAAAACTGCTCGTTTTCGTGAAATTGAGCCGTTTGCCGTTCAGGACGACATACAGCATCTTGTCACCGGTCTTGGCCGTAATCTTGAGTTCGGTGGAAGACGTGTAATTTTCTAAATACTTGGAAGTTTCCAGTTTTCCGTCGGGCGTGAAGACGAACAACTGGACAGTTTTGATGGCGTTGTCGCTGAGCGTGGCGGATTTGGTCTCCGCGGCCGGAGTCTTGATGACCACGGAAATGACGCCGGTCGGCCCATCCGGCGGGGTGGTGTCTTCGGTTTCCGCCACAGGGCTTTTCTGGCAGGAGAACAGGGAGGCAAGAAGGCTTGCCGACAGGAGGAAAGAAAAGAATCTTTTCATAATGTTTTACTTTAATTGTTAGTGTGTAATGTATTGAAATCAGTTATATTTCTTCTTCGTTAGAGTTGAGTCCATAACGCTGGATCAAGGTATAGATTTCCGGGTCCAGATTGCCTCGGAACACATAGGACCGGTCTTCCCGGCAGGCGTCCAGATAACACTGGACGGCTTTCTGGTCGTCTTCATTGCGGGCATACAGCAGGGCCAGCATGTAGTTCACCTGGGGAGTCCGTTCCAACTTCTGCAGGATGGCCATGGCCGATGCGTTGTAGTCCATGGAGACATAGGCGATGGCCGTATTGAAATCTTTGTAATCCCGCAGGTATTCCAGGGCTTTCGGGTAGTCCCTGTCCCTGAGGGCGGCCACCCCTTTCATGTACACGGTATCCAGCACGGTGGTGCGGACCGTATCCTTGACCATCCCTTTCCGGTGCAGGTAAAAATCGAAGCGGACGGTTCTCAGACGGGGATACAGTTTCTCGCGCAGATACCGGTAGTAGGGTTCGCGCTGAAGGGCGGCCTCCCGGCGGTCCGGGTCGTCTTCCTGCAGATGGCGCATGTAGGAGCGGACGTCGGAAGGGGAGAGCAGCGAATCCTGATCGACCAGCAGGGAAAGCATATCCCAGTTTTCCCCGTTGGAGCGGGAGCGGAAACTGATTTCCGGGAAAGAAGGCTTTTGCCGGGCCAGGCTTTCCCGTCCCTTTTCATCCACGGTGATGACCAGCCCCTCCAGGCGCCGTACGGAATCCCGGTAATGCCGGATGTACCGGCCGAAATAGTCCGCGACGGATCCGGCCCTTTTTTCGGACAGGGCGATGTTCGCTTTTTCCGCTCCCTCCGGCGAGGCCGACGCTGCAATGACAATGGAGTCCATCTCCAGTTGCCGGTTGTCCAGCAACTGGCATAGGTTCCGGCGAATCCGGCCCAACTCCGTGCCGTTGTGTCCCATCTCGGGGTTGATATCGGCCTTTCCCGTTTCGAAGTCCACGTAACAGGCCGTGTTGGCGGAGACCTGCCGCTCCACGATGTGGGAGAGGTAGCGCTCGGTCCCGTCCACGAAAGCCGACAGGGAACTGATGTAAAAGGTCAGCGGCGCAGAGCGCTGCATGGAGTAGATCCGCTGGTCGGCTTCGTAGATGTCTCCGGACAGGACGATGTCCACTTTCCGGAGCCGGGGACGGGTTTTGATGGTTTGAGTATAGTGGTACACGAAATCTCCGTCGGAATTGCGCAGGACCGTATCCAGCCGGATGCCTTCCGTGACGATGGGCGCTTTCACATAGCGGGCATACATGACCCCCTTCCGCTCTTTCTTCATCTCATTGTAGCGCCAGGCGAAACGGTTGGTGTAGTGCTCGATGATCTCCTTTTCGTGCAGCCCCCAGCGGGATTCGAAGGCGGCGGCCTGCTCGTCGGTCACCACTGTGGAATCGCATTTGAACCGGTACAGGTCCGGCAGGTTCCGCTGGATGAAGATCTCCACGTTCCGGAGGTTTACGAAAGCCAGCGAATCGGTGATGATACTGGACAGATAGCGGTTGTACAACTCGTAACCGCGGATCTGTTTCTTCCGGTAGTCTTCTCCCGTGATGAATACGCTCTCCAGCCTCAGGGAGTCTTCCATCATGAACATGTCGGGATAGAAACGCAGTTGCCATTTGCTGTCCTGCATGGAGGAGGGCACGATGACCTCGAAGCGGAGATCGACGCGGCCGTGCCGCTCAGCCACGTTCCGGAACCGGGCGGTGATGACGGCGGCGTCCAGGACGTCGGTGGCCACCATCTCGCCGGTCTCATCGTCCCTGACGGCTTTCATGATAAGGATTTTTTTGCCGTCAGAATCGTGCACGGTCAGCGTATCCCGGCGGGTTGCCGCGATGACCTTGCGTTCCTCCTGTATCTCGTTGCGGGACAGGGCGAGGGTGGCCGACAGTTCCTGCTGCCGTACCGCCTCGATTTTTTTCATGGGCCCGCAAGAGAGGAGGAACGCCGAGATCACCGCCACGGGTGCCAGGCAATGGTTGATGCCGTGATTACTGCTCATATCTCTCTCCTCAGAATATCAATTGGATGGCGACCCGTGCGTCGGGAAGGACGAATACTTTGCCCCCTTTCTCCTGGATGACGCCGCAGGAGGGGCAGGAATAGACGGTGTAGTCTTTCCAGCCGCCCCAGATGCCGGCTCCAATATCCAGGTTCCAGTGACCGGACAGCATGACGGAATAACCGCCCCACAGCCTTCCGCCGTAGGCATCGGCCTCTTCCGTCTGCCGTTTGATGACACCTCCCACGTTGTAAACCCGGTAGATGGCGTCCATTCCGGCCCACCACCCGGAATAGACGTGCCAGGGCCACCAGCGTGCGCCGCCCCAGACGGTCATCAGGCGGGCCTGAAACTGTTTTTCCGGATCTTCTTTCCGGAACGTCCACGGATTCAGGGCTCCGCCGGCGTGCAGGGACACATGCTGGCCGACGGCAACGGAGGCATCGGCATTCAGGGCGCCCAGGGTGAGCCAGTCCAGGCAGTCCGTACTGACGGAATAGCGCTGTCCGGAGGCCGGTAAGGCCAGGGTGGCCAGCAAAAGGGCCAGAAGGAGGGTTCTCCCGACGGTCGTTCTCATGGCTAATAGTCTCTTTGGGCCTGCATTCTTTCCTCTTCCCGGGGAAGGATCTTCACGCTGCGGGCGATGACGTCCGGCGAGACCCTTTCTTCTCCGGCCTGGGTGATGTATCTTCTCAGACGCAGCCGTCCGGCCACTTCGACCCACAGCCCTTTCTGAATGTCGTAAAGGTTCAGTTGCGCCCCCTCTCTGCTCCAGAGGGAAACGTTGAACCAGGTGGGTTCGGATACGGAATTTCCTTCCTTGTCCACTCCGCCGTATTCGGTGACGACGGAAAAGTTGCATACGCGGCTGTCGTTGGGGAATGTGCTCACGTCGGCTCTTCCGACGACACCCCGCAACTGGATTCTGTTGATGAATTCCATGGTACTTTGTTTTTGATTGATGTCGTGGACCGGCCTGGCGGCGCGCTCCGTGTCCGCTCCGGTCCGGATGCAAAGTAAATGGATGATTTTCTGTCCGGCTTGCAAAAATGCCCTCCGGGATGCAGATATTGACGTTTTTTACGATTTTTCAGTCTTTCGAACGTTGTTTCAGAAGAAAAAACGGAGGGATTAAAAATCTTTTTTACGAAAGCGGTTTTATGTTGTACCAGCGAAACGTCTGTTTTTCGGCTTTTCTTTTTTACGACCCTTTGAAATGCCGTTTCTCCTTTGCACTTTTGTCCCAAATGAGATAGTGCCATGACTTATCGGATTGAAGAAATGAGCCATCCGGTGTATTGCCGATGCTGCGGCCGGGTCATCCCTTACGGCCGGGCCGACAAGAAATTCTGCTCGGCCCTGTGCAAGAACCGTTATCACAACAAACGGAAAAACAACGATTCGCGTCCGGCCGTCAAGCGTGTCCTGCGCATTCTGGGCCGCAATCACGCCATTCTGGACAAGTTGCTGAAACTGGATATCCGCTCCCTGGACCGCCTGACGCTGCTGAGCCTGGGTTTTACCCCGGAGTATGCCACTTCCTATAAGAAAGCGGGAATCCATCACGAGTACGCCTGCTTCGACATCCGGTATGAACTAACACCCACCCGGATCAAAAAAATTGTCCGCAGCGCCGTTGAGGGCCCTGCGGACAACGATTCCACGGAGGAAGAAAAATCTACTTGGCCTGTCTGGCCTGAGGATCTTTGAACAGAATCCAGAAGAGGATGGCCACAACCAGGGCGTAACCGGCGAAGATATACCAGGCGGTGGGCCAGTTGGCAGGCGTGTCGAAGACATCGCAGGCATCTACCACGGCGCCGGCGGCCAGGGTGCCGATGGTGGCGCCGAAGCCGTTGGTCATCATCATGAACAGGCCCTGTGCGCTGGAGCGGATGCTCTGTTCGGCGTTCTGCTCCACATAGAGGGAGCCGGAGATGTTGAAGAAGTCGAAGGCCATACCGTACACGATGCAACTGAGGATGAACAGCAGCACGCCGGGCATGGCGGGGTTGCCGGCGCCGAACAGGGCGAAGCGGAGCACCCAGGCGAACATGGAGATGAGCATCACCTTCTTGATGCCGAAACGCTTCATGAAGAAGGGAATCAGCAGGATGCAGAGGGTTTCTGAAGCCTGGGAGATGGAAATGAGCGCGTTGGAGTTTTTGACGGCGAAGGTGTCGGCCAGGGCGGGGTCGGCGGCGAAGGAGCCCAGGAAGGTGTTGGCGTAGCCGTTGGTAATCTGGAGGGAGGCGCCCAGGAGCATCGAGAAGATGAAGAAGATGGCGAACTGGGGGTCTTTGAACAGGGTGAAGGCCTTGAGGCCGAAGGCATCGGCCAGGCTTTCGTTCTTCTTGGTCCTGTCCACGGGGCAGGCCGGCATGGTGAGGGCATAGCCGCAGAGGATGAGCGACAGGATGCCGGAGGAGATGAGTTGGGTGTAACTGTCCTGCATGGCGACGCCGCCGATGTGCAGGAAGTTTGTCAGGAGCATGCTGCAGATGAAGCCCACGGTGCCGAATACGCGGATGGGCGGGAAGTCCTTCACCGGGTCCATGCCTTCCTTCCCGAGGGCGTTGTAGGCCACGGAATTCACCAGGGCGATGGTTGGCATGAAGAAGGCCACGCTGAAACTGTACAGGAGGAACAGGGGAGCGAACTGGACCGTGTCACCGGCGCTCATGCAGTAGAAGCCGGCTCCGGCCATGAAAAGGCCGGCCAGGCCGTGGCACAGGGACAGCACCTTCTGGGCTTCCATCTTTTTGTCGGCCAGGATGCCCATGAGGGTGGGCATGAAGATGGAGACGATTCCCTGCATGGCGAAGAACCACTTGATCTGGGACCCCAGGCCGATGTTTCCGAGATAGCGGCCCAGCGAAGTGAGATAGGCTCCCCAGACGGCGAATTCCAGGAAATTCATCAAAATGAGTTTCAAG
>JAFSMS010000003.1 GCA_017447815.1 Bacteroidales bacterium
ACCAAATATGAATAAGATAGCCAAGACCATTTTATGGGGCTTGTTAGCCGCCATATGGCTTTCCGGAGCCGATGCATGGGCACAGCCCGACCCGCTTGAGCAGGGTGCCATGTCCGTAAAGAAACTGGATGACGGACTGTATTACATGGAATACAAAGGAGATGACGGCTTTGCCGGTCTCCTGGAAAACGGAGGCGGACGCAGCGCAACTGAATTATCGGCTTATGTCACAAGCTTCCTCTCCAAAGGCTTTTATCCGCCAAATTCCGGAAATCCCGAGCCGATGGATTATGGTTGCTCTGCCCTGACGGTCCGCACGCCGGAAGGCGGCGTCCTGATGGGCCGGAATTTCGATTTCAATTCGGCCACAGGCATCGTCCTGCACACGGTCCCGGAGCAGGGTTATGAGACCTATACCACCTTCAACACCAACTTCCTCGGATTCGGAGAAGGTTGGCTCCCGGAAGGCTTCAAGAATCAGTATATGGCTCTTTCCGTTCTATTCTTCGCTCTGGACGGGATCAACGAGAAAGGCCTGGCTGTCGCAGACCTGATGGCAGGAGACAATGCCCAGACGAGCCAGGAAAGCGGAAAGCCCGCCCTCACCACCACATCGGCCATCTGCTACCTGTTGAAGAATGCCGCCACTGTGGATGAAGCCCTGGAGCTACTTCGAAGCATCGATATGCACTCCGATATCGGCGCAGCCCATCATTACGCCATCTCCGATGCCACCGGCCGAAGCGTAGTGGTGGAGTATGTAGACAACCGGATGGAGGTGGTTGAATCTGCCGCCGTCGCCAATCACTACCTGTGCGAAGCCAAACGAAACGTCGGCCTGACTGAGGGAGACCGACGATATGAAGTCCTGTGCAGTCTGTACAATGCCACTGGAGGAACGATGAATAAAATGCAGCTCACGAAGACGATTGCATCCGTTTCCTTACCGCCGACGGAAAGTGGCCACATGGGCACCGCTTGGACAATGGTAATGGACCTGACGACCCCCTCTGTTACCTATTACTCCCGCCGCCACTTCGACAAGCCATTTCACTTTGAATTTGAACGGAAGGGCGAATAGAATCATTGCCGATTCCCCCGGAAGCAAACGTCCGGCTCAAGGTCGAGGCCGATATAACAAAGCGGTCAAAGCCAGTTCGCTCCGCTAAAGCTGCGCTCACTCGCTTTGGTTCCGTCCTCTGAGGCGCGGACGCTGACTTCCACTCCAATTTGCCCCGCACCACCTGCAAGATCACGTCTGAAGGCCAGGAGGCCTTCCGGAACTATGTAGAAGCGCTGAAAGAATACCTTTCGGAAGGAAGTGCCTGGGCACAGCCCACCCCTAAAGAGGCAGCCTCGGCCGATACATGGCAGGCATGATAGTTGTTGCATTTTTCCGGACTATCTTTTAAATGCAAATGGAACAGAAAGACTATAAGAAAATCACCCTTGACTCATGGATCAAAGCGGGCGAGGGCGGGAATGGCATCACCTATGAGAATCCGGCCGAACCGGACCTCCTCCTGAAAGTCAATAGAGGCAGCCTGAACAACCTGGATAGTATCCGGCAGGAATTCGACCTGTCCCGCGAGGTGGCGGCCCTCGGGCTCCCCACGCCTGCGATGCATGAGATTGTGCGCGTGGGAGAGGATTACGGCATTCTCATGGAGCGCATCAAGAACAAAAAATCCCTGTTCCGAATCTGCCATGACCAGCCGGAGCGAATTGACGAAATGGCAAAACTGTTCTGTTCCCTGTTCAAACAGTTAGTCGCGACGCCCTGCAATACGGCTTTTTTCCCCAGCCGTAAACAAACGGCCCTCAAAGGGCTGGAGAAAAGTTCCTTTATGTGCAGGAAAGACAAGGCCCTGCTGAGGGATTTCATCGGCTCGCTTCCCGAAACCACGGGCTGCGTGCACGGAGATTTCCAGCCGGGCAATGTGATTCTTTCGGAGGGAAAGCCCTATTGGATCGACCTCGGGCGCTTCTCTTGGGGCGACCCTATGTTTGACCTCGGCCACCTTTATCTCTCCTGCGTCGTTTACTCCAAAATGAAGCAAACCCAGGACATTTTTCACCTCAACCACGAACAACTCCTGTACTTCTGGGACTGTTTTGCCAAGGAATACACCGGGCAGGCCGATCATGCCGAATTCGACCGGAAGGTCGCCCGCTTCGCAGCGGTGGACATGGTGGTAAGGACCTTCTACCAAAAGCCCTCCTTTGTCACAAATATCTTTTTCCATATCATGCAAAAGCCTCTGCTGAAGGCCTTTACCGACAGGAAGTGAGCCGACGGAACTCCTGCTGGGCGCGGGCCATGTCGCGCTGGAATTCCGGAGAGGTCTGGAGGCGGGAGTAGCCGATACCGGCCACGGGACGGCTGGCGTCCACGTCGCTCTGCCAGTGACAGCCGGAAATGACGCGGCTTTCGCCGGAGAGCCAGGCCCGGTGGAAGACGGCCTCGGCCGCCAGCGGATTGATCTGAGCCATCAGAAGGGCGCAGGCCCATGCACGGATGGTGTGTCCGGACGGATAGGACCCCTCCCCGGACAGCCATTCATCGTCCTGCGGGAAGATGGACGGCTCCTGGAAATAGGCAAACGGGCGGATGCGGAAGTAGTGCGCCTTGGGCTTGAAACGGATGACTTCGATGGTGGTGACCCCCCGGGTAAGGACATTGTAGATGGCCGGCGTCTTTTCCGGCGAAATCTCCAGGCCGAAGGGTTCTCCCAGGATGACCAGCGTGGTGTCTATGCTCCAGATGGCATCCCGCACCGCCATGGCCAGGCGCTCCGGGTCCTTGCGCTGCTGCTTGCCCCACATGTACCGCAGGATGTCATGGTCGAATTCCGGACTGGGGTCTGCGGGCGGGGCCGGAACAATCTTCACCACGTCCGGCATCTGCTCGGAAGGAATATAAGGCTCGATGGTCTGAGCCCAAGCGGCATAGGCCCCGAAAAACAGGGCTGCCAGTGTTATAAGAACTTTTTTCATAGTCACTTGCGTTTATCCACTATCTTGACGCCGGGATAATCGGCCGCATCAAAAGTAAGATCCTCGTCCGAAACGCCGAAGGCAATGTCCCGCAGGGTTGTGGTGACACCGGACATGCTGGCGCTCAGGCTCTTCGGGTAATAAGTGCCCTTGGCTACCACCAGGTCCATTTTCTTGGGATCGTCACCATCCGGGTTGGTCTTGGATTTTTTGCAAAGGAAATACCAGGCATCGGCCGTTTCCTTTTTGAGGGTTATGTCGTATCCGTCGGTAATGCCGGTGAGCATCTTGGCGTCATCGGCACCACCGGACGACGAATCTTCCTTGGCATTCTCAATCACGACTTCGTTGTCCTTGCCATTGTAGGTCCAGGTGGTTTTTCCGTCCGACCAGCAGATATACTTGATGCCCTTCGCCGAGAACTCGGTGCGGAATTTGTCATCACGGATCCAGTTTTGGGAACTCACCGTGCCCAGAAGGGGGATTTTGATCTCCATGGTCATGATGATGCCTTCGCTTTCATGCTTGTTCATTTCCTCATCCATACGGGAAACGATTTCGGCGGGAGTCTGTGCCCAGGCAACGACCGCCGTTAACAGACAAACGGCAAATGCAAGAATCTTTTTCATTTCTACTTATTTAACGGGGAATTCAAAATAGCGGTCGGGGAAAGGCTCTTCGGCCAGGGTGAAATGCCACCATTCGGTGCTCAGCGGCTTGAAGCCGTGCCGGAGCATGGCCCTTCGCAGAATCATCCGGTTGGCGAACTGCTCGGGCGTGATGCTGCGTCCCGCAGGACTTTTGGCGTTGTCGCCCGTGTATTCGCCGGTTTCCGGATTGCCGCAGAAGTCGGGATGGCTTTCGGGGCCGAACCAGTCGAAGGTGCCGCCCATGTCAAGTTCTTTTTCCGTGTTCATGTCAAAGAGCGTCAAATCCACCGTGGAGCCGCGCGTATGCCCGCTTTTGGCCATGATATATTCCTGATCGAAGAGGACGCTCTTGTCCAGGTCGGGATAGAAATAGGTCTTCATCCGGACATCGGGGATATCGGCCGCCCAGCGGACAAAATGGTCCACCGCTTTCTGGGGGCGATAGGCGTCGTAGATTTTGAGCCGATAGCCTTGCGCCTTCACGTCGTCGCTGACGGCCCTGAGGGCCTGAGCCGCCTCAGCGGTGAGCAGCGCCGTCGGCGCCTCGTATCCGTCGATGCGGTCTCCCACGAAGTTGTAGGTGCCGAAATAGCGGATTTCCAGAATGACGTCCGGAACCACGTCGGTAATGGTCACAAACTGGTTCCGGCCGCCGGCGCAGCAGCACGTTCCCTGCGCCTGCAGCGTAGCGCTGCCGCCGACGGCCAGCAGCACGGCCGACAGCCAGGCTATGCAATATCTTCCAACCATACTGTTCACTTTATCTCGTGACTTAACAGATCGTACAGGCCGTCTTCGCTGAGGACGCCGCGTTTCAGATCCTTGGGAAGCAGCCCTTTTTCGTCCGCTTCGAAATCCTGCTTCCACAGGCCGGAGTGCATGTACGTGTCCAGGGCCTCGTAATCGGCCTTCATGCCGTCATAGCGGGAGTCCTTTTTCACGGCGGCGGAGAGACGGTTGAAGCGCTGCTCCATCTCCTGCACCCGCGCAATCACGGCATCGGTCCGGGCCTGCTCCACCCAGGGCTCGAAGAAGCACTCGATGAAACGGTAGGCCGACAGGGCTTCCTTCTTGACGCCATGGCCGTACCAGCGGGCGTCCACCTTCTCCCCGGAACTGTATTCCATATAAATCCGGTAGGAGTGGCCACCGGTGATGGGTTCCTCCAGCCTGTATCCGGCCAGTTTATATACTTCCTTGGCTTCCAGTTGTTTGCACAGGCTGTCCACCTGCTGCGGCTTCACGGGATATTCGCCACGGATGACAGGATCCTCGAAGCGGTTTCCCTCCCCCAGGACAACGACCACCCGGGGAACGGAATCCTCGTCGGCGATGAGTTCACAATAGTCTTTTCCCAGACCGGCCGCACCCGCACAGGCATAACTGCAGTAAACCAGCCGGCCCTGGGGGGCGGGCTTCCTGGAGGCACATCCCAAAAGTGTAGAAAGCATAATCAGAAGGATGAGGATGACTCTTTTCATAGGCTGACGGAATTATGTTTCCCGGTTCAACTTCTGCAAATTTATATAAAATCTGCTAAAAAACAGGCCGATTTGTCTATCTTTGCAAGCAAATTGACATGTACTTATGAAACTGAACCTCATCCCCATGGCCATCCTCATCGGCCTGTCCCTCATTGTCTGTCCGCTGCTGTATATTTATGTGGGTCCCGCACTGGACGCCGCCCAGACGGGCGTGCTCAAAACGCTGGCCATCATCTGCGGCTGCAGCGCGCTGTACTGCTTCGTGGTAGGCGAACTCACCGGAAACAACTCCCAGATGGACAAACTGTGGAGCCTGCTTCCCGTGGTCTATGTCTGGATTATCGCCAGCCACGGCGGCTTCCATGCCCGCCTGGTCATCATGGCTGTCCTGGTAACCCTCTGGGGGGCGCGCCTCACCTTCAACTTTGCCCGGAAAGGGGCCTACAGGCTCAAATTCTGGGAAGGAGAAGAAGACTACCGCTGGGCCGTGGTCCGCGGCAAGAAGGAATTCCAGCCCCATTGGAAATGGATGCTGTTCAACCTGTTTTTCATCAGCACCTACCAGAATGCCCTGGTGCTCATGCTCACCTTCCCGGCGCTGGTGCTCATGGGAACCGACGCTCCGCTGGGCTGGGTCGATATCCTGGCCGCCGTCATCACCCTGGGCTTCATCATCTATGAGACCGTGGCCGACGAGCAGCAGTGGGCGTTCCAAAGCCGGAAATGGGCGATGATCAAAGCCGGTCAAAAACTGGAAGACCTGCCGGAGCCCTACTGCAAAGGCTTCAATACCACGGGATTGTGGAACATGAGCCGCCATCCCAACTACTTTGCCGAGCAGGGTCTCTGGATTGGCCTGTACCTGTTCTCGGTAGCGGGCGGCATCGGCCTTGTGAACTGGAGCCTGGCCGGCGCGCTGCTGCTGGTGGTCCTGTTTCTGGGCAGCAGTGCCCTCGGCGAAGAAATCAGCGGCTCCAAATATCCCCTGTACCAGGATTACTGCAAGAAAGTATCCCGCTTCTTCCCGATCAGCAAATACAACGGATAAAACCTATTCGGCGGAATACCGGGCCCGCACCTGGGGGTCTCCGAACAGATATGCGGCAAACAGTTTCACCGTCTGCACATTGACGGCGTTTCCAAACTGCTTGTAGGCCTGCGCATTCTTTGTGTCCGGGATAAAACTGTCCGGGAAACTCTGCAGCCGGGCGCATTCCCGCAGGGTCAGTTCCCGTTTTCGGCAGCCCACAATGCTGGTCTGGGTGATGGCCACCAAGGCGGGGAAATAGGTTCCGGGCTTGACGCGGAGGCCGGAAGGGCGGAACTGAAGAATCTGCTCCCAGAGAGAAGGGTTCTCCGGCTGCCCGGCCTGCCATTCCAGTTTCGCTTTTGCACCAAAGAACAAAGGACACTTTCTGGCTTTCTGCAGCCAGGAATCGATGAACTCCCTGTTGTCCAAATACAAGGCGTTGTTTTTCAGGACAAAGCGGCGCTTCCAGTCCGGCATGGCCTCCAGATTGTCTTCCGGGACGAGCGGCCGGAACCATTCGCTCCAGACCGGGAAACCGGGAAGTTTGTCACAGCGGATTCCCTTTATGAATTCGTCCCACAGGTCGATGAGTTGGATTTTCTCCCAGCCCAACTGGTATTGGCGAAGGTTGGGGATATCGTCATCGTCCTGAAGGATGCTTTCTATCCGGCACCGGGGGGCTTTGGATTCATCGAAATAGAAAGGAGGGATGTCCCCCACGTCTTTCCGGACGCACATGATATAAACCCGTTCCCGGTGCTGGGGGATGCCCAGATAATGAGGGCTGAAAATCACCGGCTCCGGCAACAGGTTATAGCCGGCCGACTTCAAGCGGTCGTACATCACTTTCCAGGTATTGCCCCCGTCATGGGAGAGCAGGTTCCTCACATTTTCCAGCAGGGCATATTGGGGCTTGTGATGCTCCAGGATACGGATAATGTCAAAAAACAGCGTACCCTTTGTAGGGTCCTCAAAGCCCAGGCGCTTCCCGGCCTTCGAGAAAGCCTGGCACGGAAATCCGGCACACAGGACGTCGTGGGCGGGGATAATCCGGGCATCGATTTTACGGATGTCTCCGTACGGTTCTATCCCGTAGTTGGCAAAGTAGGTTTTCCGGCAGTCTTCATCGATGTCGCAGGCGAAGACGCACTCCCCGCCCAGGGAGGTCATGGCCTGATGAAAACCGCCGATCCCGCAAAACAGATCTATGAATCTGAACTTCTCCATACCTACTGTTGCCTGTGTGTGTAGCGAAAAACTACGATATTGTCATTCTGAAGGGTCTTCTTGTCAATTAGGAATTTGGGATTGCGGGCCTGCCCACCGGGTTGATGTCCCTGACGGAAATTCCTGAGAACGCTGCTATAATTCACCCGATTCAGTTCCAAAATAGTCATTTTCCGGAACAGGACCCTGTTTTTCATCTTATTCCCGTAAGACAAACCGTCCTTGGTATAGCCGAGGTCCACGCTTCTGATGAACTGATTGCGGGCACGGGTTGCCTCAAAGCCGCAGTCCCTGTCCTTCACCGTTTCATGCTCGTAGATGACATACCAGAATCGGCCCGAACGGTCTATGCATTCCAGCAAATTCTTCTGGTCGTTGCCCGGGGCTTCCGTATGCCGGATATCGCTGGCTTTCAAATCCCCATAGAAGTCCGATTCCCCGAAATAGATATCAAAATCCGGCTGTCCCTTCTTCTTCCGGGAAACCAGGCGCATCTGGCCGATTACGCCGTTCTCCTTTGTAAATTTGTCAAAACGATATTCCAGATAAAAGCCGGCCCATTCGGCCTGCTTCCACTGATGCCAGCCGGCCTGCTGCATTTCCCGGATGGCTTCCAGGGCCGGAATCCATTCTCCGAAGCGGAAACCCGAATTGAAGCGGCCGAAGAGGTCGAACAAGGGGAAGGTTTCCCGGTTTCCGGCGCCGTCCAGGTAATCCTTCAGAAGGTTGCAGCGAATGGTTGTCAGCACATTGCCGTACTTGTCCTCCTTTTCGAAGATGCCGTAAGTCTGGCCTTGGAACAAATCATTGATATAGACATGCGCCGATGAATTGTGAAGGCCATGCTGCAGATAGGTATCCTTCCTGAAATCCACAAAGATGACATTCCCCTCATAATGATAGACTCCGAGAAACCGGACATCGTACGGAAGATGGTCCTGCGCCACCCGCAAACAAAAGTCCTGATACCAATCCGGCAGTTGGATGCGCTTCTTATAGGACGGATGGGGATTTCCAAGATAAGTGACGGCTTTCAACAGCAGGAGGCAATTCTTTCCATGCCGGTTGACATACACCAGGACCTTGCGGCCGAGAACCTTGTCGAAACGACAGTTCCCGACACCCAGGCCGGCAATGACCGGGTCGGACAGCGACTGGTGCAGCAATGCCTGATCCTTGTCCAGGATGACATTTCCGCCCAAGTCAAGTTGCTCGCTGTTCGCGTTCATAATCTTTCTTCAAATTCTTACAAAGTTACGACTTCTTCCGGAAAAAACACCCTCCTTATTCGTTGAAACTGATTACCTGGCCGGCACCTTCATACAAGGTGGCGGGGCCGTCCAGTTCGATGGCCAGCACCGTCATATGGGGATCCAGCACCTGCTGCGGCACATTGATGTAATAGACGCCGGGGGTGGCGCTCCAGTCGATGTCATTGTAGCGCTTCCAGGAGAGTTCCTCGCCGGTCCCCACCACGCGGACCCGCTTGATCACGGATTTCAAGCCCTTGATTTCCAGGGACTCGTTGGGGGCATACGGGAGGTAGGCATAGAGGATGTCGCCGGCCTTGTTCAGCGTGGTATAGGCCTGCACGTGCCCGGTCGGGATGCCGGCGCGCGTGGGATAGACCGCCTCGGCATGCTTGGAAGTCCATCGGCCCAGTTCCTTCAGGACGGCCACTTCTTCTTCGGGGATGGTCCCGTCGGAGCGGGGGCCGATGTCCAGCAGCAGATTGCCGCCCATGGACATGCAGTCCACCAGCATGCGGAGGATGGTATCGACGGATTTGAAGTCGGTGTCCCGCTTGCGGAAGCCCCAGGAATCGCCGATGGTCATGCAGGTTTCCCACCAGCGGCTGTCGGGACGGGTGACCGGAACGCCCAGTTCGGGGGTGTCGTAGTCTCCGTAGCCGGCAATGCGGGAATTCACGATGACGTCGGGATTATGGGCACGGAGGGCGGCCACGATGCCGGGGGCGTCCCACTCTTCGGCCTTGAACTCCCAGTCCCCGTCGAACCAGAAGAGGTCCGGGTTGTAGGCATCCTGCAGTTCCTTGAGTTGGGCCGAATTGAACGCCAGGAAATGCTGCCAGCGTTCCGGCTCCCGGTGAATGTCGTACCGCGCAGGACCGGCACGGAAAACGTTGGGATAATCCTCGCGCGGCCAGTCGATGAGGGAAAAATACAGGCCGAGACGGAGGCCTCCCTGCCGGCGCACTTCCTCCACGAAAGGCGTGAGCACGTCCCTTCCGGCCGCCGACGACTTGACGGCGCTCACATCGCCGGCCTTCGTATCCCAGAGGGCGAACCCGTCGTGGTGCTTGGTAGTAATGACCGTATATCGGGCTCCGCTTTCGCGGATCAGTTCCACCCAGGCGGCCGGGTCATAGGAAGCGGCCGTAAAATCCTTCTCCTGCGCAAAGTAATCTTCCAGGCTCACCGTGCCGTTGTGGAAGGACCAGCTCTCGGACCAGTCTCCGCGGGAATAGATGCCCCAGTGGATGAAGATGCCCAGTTTGGCCTGGGAGAACCACTCCATGCGGGCGGCCTTGGCTTCGGCCGGTTCGGGAGCGACGGAAGGGGCGGATTGGCATCCTGCCAGAAGGAGGACGGCCAGACAGGGAAGAAGGATACGTTTCATAGGCTAAAAATCGGCTATGGGAAATAAAACGGTTGGTATCAGAAGGAGCAGGCCGATAAGAAGGAGCGCCACAACCCCCTTCCAGACCCATTTCACCCAACGGGTATAGGGGATGCGGGCCATGGCCAGGGCCGCGACGAGGACGCCCGAAGTGGGCGTAATCATATTGGTGAAGCCGTCCCCGAACTGGAAGGCCAGGACCATGGCCTGGCGGGAGACGCCCACCATATCGGCAAAGGGGGCCATGATGGGAATGGTGATGGCGGCCTTGGCCGTAGCGCTGGGAATGATAAAGTTAATCAGGGCCTGAATGCCGTACATGGCCGATACGGACGCCACGGCACCGCTGTCGCTGAGCCCCTCCTGGAGGCCGTGCAGCAGGCTGTCGATGATTTTCCCGTCCTGCAGGAGGACGATGATGCCGGAAGCGAAACCCACCACCAGGGCGGCCGACAGGATGTCCTTGGCGCCGGCGATCAGTTCATCGGCAATGCGGTTGGCGTCGAAGCCCGCAATCAGGCCGCAGACGATGCCCATCACAAGGAAAAGGCCGGTGATTTCGGGCATGTACCAGCCCCACACGGTGACTCCGACGATAAGGGCCGCCACCGTGAGGCCCAGCACCGCCAGAATCCAGCCCTGGCGCCGGGTCAGTGGCTCTTCCTCCACACGGGCCGCCCCCTCGGGCGCTTTCCGGGTACGCCGGGCATACAGCAGCACAAAGCCCACCAGGGCCAGCGTCAGGAGCGCCCAGCAGAAAACCCGGTAGCCCAGGCCGGAAAAGAGCGGCAGACCGGCCATCTCCTGGGCGATTCCCACCGTGAAAGGGTTCAGGAAAGCGCTGGAGAAGCCCATATTGGCCGCCACATACACCACCAGCATGCCCATGAAGGCGTCATAGCCCAGGGACACCGCGAGAGGGACGACAATGCCCACGAAGGGAATGGTCTCCTCGCTCATCCCGAAGACGGCTCCGGCCAGGGAGAACAGGACGGTCAGGGCCGCCAGCACCATCCGGTCCCGCTTCCCCACCAGGCCGATGAAGCGGCGGATGCCCGCCGTCACCGCCCCCGTGGCGTTGAGGAGCCAGAAAGCGCCGCCCACCACCAGGATGAAGACAATGATGCCCGCCTGCTTCACAAACCCGTGATAGACGGCGGAAAACACCTGCCAGGTCTGGGGTACGGAATCCACGCGCTGATAGGTGAGCGAGCCGTCATCGGCCGTCACATACTGCCCGCCGGGGACAAACCAGGTGGCCACCGCGCACAACACCAGGATGAGCGCGATGATGACATAGGTATTCGGGATCTTTACTTGCAAAGCATAATGTCCAGGATCATCCGGTCGGTGACTTTCATGCCGGCCGACCCGATGGCTCCGATATTCCGGATGGTTTTTTCCACGTCGTCTTCGATGATGCCGTCCGTGGAGGGGATGCAGGTTCCCCGCAGGGCCAGGACGGCCGACTGGACCGCACAGGAGACGCCGGAGGCCACTTTCATGGCACAGCCCACCTTGGCCCCGTCGCACACCATGCCGGTGATGTTACCGGCCATGTTCTTGATGGCGGCGCACACCTGCTGATAGGTGCCGCCCTGCAGGTACACGATCCCGCAGGAACTTCCGGTAGAAGCCACCACGCAGCCGCACAGGGCGCTCAACTTCCCCAGATAGTGCTTGATATGGATGGCGACCAGATTGCTCAGGATGAGCGCCCGGGTGAGTTTTTCGTCGTCCACCCCATACTTGAGGGCATAGGCGATGACCGGCATGCTCACGGTGATGCCCTGGTTGCCGCTGCCGCTGTTGGACATGGCGGGCAGGGTGCAGCCGGCCATGCGGGCGTCCGACGCCGCGGCCGTCATGCCCATGGCATAACTCATGAAATCGTCTCCGAAAACCTCCTTCTGGTTTTCCCGGATGGCCTTTCCCACCCGGAGGCCGTAGTCTCCGCGCAGGCCTTCCTCGGCCAGGGCCAGGTTCAGGTCCCGGTCTCCGAGGATAAAGGAGATCTCCCCGACCGGCACCTGCAGGGCAAAATCCCAGATATCCTTCACGCAGAGGTCATATTCCTCCTCGTTCCGGTCCTTGGCCGCCGCGGCCGATTCGGAACTCATCAGGATGCGGTCGGCGAAACTGGTTTCCACGATGCGGTCGTGGTCGTCCTCGATGACTGCATAGGCATGCGGGTCCACCTCGGCGCTGGCCATGGTTTCATCGTCCACCCGGACGGTGGCCTTCACATACAGGAGGTGCTCCGTGTCGGCCACGGCGATGCGGACCTTGCCCTGGGAGACCAGTTGCCGGGCCCTTTCGACGGCTTCCGGCGTAAGGGCGGAAAGGACTTCCAGGCCCTTGGAGGAGTCTCCGCACACCGCGCCCAGGGCGGCCGCGACGGGAATCCCCACCATGCCGGTGCCGGGAATCCCCACGCCCATGCCGTTCTTGAGGATGTTGCCGCTCACGGCGATGTCCAGCGAGAAATCGGCCTTCAGGCGCCAGTCGGTGCAGCAGGGACAGTTCTCCCGAATGATTTCCGCCGACTTGGCAGAGGCCAGAGCGACGGCGATCGGTTCCGTACACCCCAGGGCGGGCTTCACTTCCCGCTTGATGAGGGCAATGATTTGTTCATTTGTCATATATCCAGGAACTCCACGAATGCATCCGTATCCAGATTATAGCCCCGGGGACCTGCCAGCGTATGGCCGTCGGCGTCCAGAAGGAAGTAGTTGGGCTGGGAATTGACCCCGAAACGGTTCAGCACCAGGTGGGAATTCACCCGGCCCACGTCCTTGAGCACCTTGCCGCTCTCGGTGGTAACCCACTGGTCCTCGGGCAGTTTGGTTTTGTCGTCCACATACAGGGACACAATCACGTAGTCGTTTTGCAGGCGTTGAAGCACCCGGGGGTCGCTCCATACGCGGGCTTCCATCTCGCGGCAGTTCACGCAGCCGTGGCCGGTGATGTCCACGAAGACTTTCTTGCCCTGCTCCTTGGCGGCGGCAAGGCCGTCCTCCAGTTTGGCGTACCCCGTGAGTCCGTGCGGAAGGGCCACTTCCGATCCGGAGAGAGGCTTCGCTTCGCCCAGGACGACAGGGGCCGATGCAGGGCCCTGCCCCAACACGAAGTCCTGCGTTTCCAGGGGCGGCAGATAACCGCTGAGGGCCTTGAGCGGAGCGCCCCAGAGACCGGGCAGGAGATAGAGGACAAAGGTGAAATCGGCCATCACGAGGGCCAGGCGGCCCACCGACAGGTATTCCACCGGAGAATCGTGCTTGAAACGGATCTTCCCCAGCAGGTACAGGCCCAGAAGGGTGAAGCAGACAATCCAGATGGCGAGGTAGATTTCGCGGTCCAGGAGGTGCCAGTGATAGGTTTGGTCGGCGGTGGACAGGAATTTGAGGCCGAGGGCGATTTCGATGAAGCCCAGCACCACCTTCACGCTGCCCAGCCAGCCGCCGCTCTTGGGAAGTTTCTTAAGGACTGACGGGAAGAAGGCCAGCAGGGCGAAAGGCAGGGCAAACGCCACCGAGAAGGCCAGCATGGTCACCATCGGGGTCCAGAATTCTCCCTGGGTACTCTTGATGAGGACGGTGCCCACGATGGGACCGGTGCAGGAAAAACTCACCAGCACCAGCGTAAGTGCCAGGAAGAACACGCCCAGAAGCCCCTTCTTGCTGCTTCCGGAATCGGCCTTGGTGGTCCAACTGGAAGGGAGGACGATTTCGAAGGCGCCGAAGAAAGAGGCCGCAAAAACCATGAAAATGAGGAAGAAGAGGATGTTCGGAAGCCAATGGGTGCTGAGCCAGTTGAAGATATCGGCCGTCACCGTTTCGCCTCCCAGAAGCCAGGTGAGGCCGATGATGATGCTGATGGGCACCGTGTACAGGAGGACGATGAAAAGCCCGTACATCAGGGCTTTGAAACGGCCGCCGCTCTCCTGCTTGATGAAGAAGGAAACGGTCATGGGCACCATGGGGAACACGCAGGGCGTGAGAAGCATCAGGAAACCCCACAGGATGGCCTCCAGGATGAGTCCCCAAAGGCTCTCCGATTTTGCTTTGCCGGCCTCGACCGGGACGGAGAACGTGAAGTCTTCCGGCATTCCGCAGAAATCTCCGCTGCAGGCGCTCCAGGTGACGGTTCCCTCCACGGTCACCTTCCCGGAACCATTGATCTGGAGATCCTGCCGGAGGACATAGGCGCCCGTCACCACCTCTTCTCCTTTGTAATCCGAAGGGGTGTATTCTTCTGCGGGGCTTCCGGCCAGGAACACCTGGTCCGTGGTGTTCACTTCCAGGAGGGTGCCCACATTGGGGTCTGCCATGGGATGGACATAGTAGTCCCTCGCGATTTCTCCGCTCACCACCAGTTGGTAGCGGTCTCCTTCCGTGTGGTTGACCGCCGCCTTCCAAATGACGCTGGGCGAAAGTTGCAGAAGCAGGGCCAAAAGAGTCGATAAGAACATTGACATCGTCCTTCAATTTGGTTTAACTTCGCAAGTTACTATAAATCCGTATCTTTTACAAATCCCGATTCACCGGCTCCCGCTGGGTGAGGTAAATTCCCACCATGCCGATGGCCAGGCCCAGCCATTGCAGCGTGGAGGCCGTTTCATCGCCCACCAGGAAGGCCAGGACGGCGGTCACCAGGGGCACCACGGCCAGGAAAACGCTGGTTTTGGCTACGCCCAGCACCTTGATGGCATAGGCCCACGACGTAAAGGCCGTGGCCGAGCACAGCAGTGCCAGCGAAAGGGTGGGATAGATCACGTCCCAGGACAGATAGACGGAAGCGTCGAAATTCCGGAGGCCCTTCGTGAACAGAAGGGGAACGAAATAGACGAACCCGATCAAGAACTGGTACATGACGATGACGGAAGGGGCGTAGGTGTCGGAAAGCGACTTGGTGAAGGCAATCTGGCTCACTTCCGAGATGACGGCGATAAACAGGATGCCCACCCCGAGCCAGAACATGTCTCCGGTATGGGAGCGGGAATAGGTCACCAGCCAAAGGCCCGCCAGGGTGATGAATACGCCCACAATGTTGAGGGGACCGAACTTTTCCTTGAAAATGAACATGCCGGCCATCATGGCGAAGATGGGATTGGTGGCGATGACCAGCGAGGTGATGGTGGGCGATTCGGTGAACTGGAGACCGTAGGTTTCGGCCACGAAATACACGAAAGGCATGCACAGGGCCAGAAGGACGAATTTAAGGAGGTCTTTGCGACTGCGGATGCGCATGGACTGGCGGGTGAGTTTATTCAGGGTCCAGAGCAGCCCGCCGGCCAGCAGCGTTCTCACGGGGACGAAAAATTCTACGGGGATGCCGAGGTCCAGCAAGCGGTCTGCCCAGATATAGGACATGGCCCACAGGCATACCGTGAGCATAGCCGCCAGGTATGCACGTATTTGAAGTTTTTTCATAGAAGTCCGAATGACCTTGGCCGATTAGATTTCCGTGGCGAAAATGTCCATCTCCTGGCGCTTGGCATGGTTGGCGCCGGCCTCTGCGGCGGCATGGCCCACCGGGAACAGGCAAACCATCTCATAGCCGGCCGTTTCCGGAAAATCGGCTTTGATCTTGGCCGGGTCGAAGGAGCCCACCCACACGTTGCCCAGGCCCAGGGCACTGGCTTCCAGCATGATGTGCGTACCCACGATGGCGGCGTCTATCTCCGCACCGTTTTTGCCGTCATACTTGCGGACCCAGGCGGCATCGGCCTTGGCGCCCACCATGAACACCACCGGCGCGCCATAGGTGTAGTCCGTGGCGCCCTTGAGTTTTTCCAGGGCTTCCGGGGACTTGACCACCCACACGTGCACGGGCTGCCTGTTGGCCGCAGTAGGGGCCACGCGGGCGGCTTCCAGAATATGGTTAATCTGAACGTCTGTCAGGGGCGTATCCTTGAACTGGCGGCAGGAATACCGTTCCTTGGCCAACGCCTGGAAAACGGATTCTTTCGAGGGCAGGCGGTCCGGGAGGTCCGAGAACGCCGCACGCTTGTGCAGATTGGAAATATCGGAAATTTTTTTGAGGAACTTATTTTTCATGGTCAGTGCGTTATTAGTTTAAGATGCAAGTTACAATTTTTCCGGAACATCTGCAAATTTGCATCGCAAAGTGCTGTCATGGAGCCATAAAAAAGGGGCCGACTAAAAAGTAGATTCTTCGGCAGGTTCACCTGCCTCAGAATGACATGAGGCTGTCATTCTGAACGAAGTGAAGAATCTTTTTTGTCACCCCTTTTTTTGTGGCCCCAGCAGGATTTGAACCTGCGACCCACGGATTATGAGTCCGCTGCTCTAACCGCTGAGCTATGGGGCCTTCCAGTATGAGGAACTAGCCTCACACTTTGATCTCGACCTCGACGCCGGAGGGAAGCTCGAGCTTCATGAGGGCGTCAACGGTCTTGGCGTTGGACTCGTCGATGTCGATAAGACGGACATAGGAGTCCAGTTCGAACTGCTCGCGGCTCTTCTTGTTCACGAAGGTGGAGCGGTTCACAGTGAAGATTTTCTTGTTGGTGGGAAGCGGAATGGGACCAACTACCTTTGCACCCGTTGCCTTCACTGTATCGACGATCTTGGCAGCGGACTTGTCCACCAGCATGTGATCGAAAGATTTCAGCTTGATTCTGATTTTCTGGCTCATATCAATTACTTTTTAACTTTGCTAAATTTTACTCGTCGTCAGTTACCCGGTAACCGCTCTTCTCGATGATGTCCTTGGCCAGGTTGGCCGGGACCTCGGCGTAATGGTCGAACGTCATGGTGCTGGTGGCGCGTCCGGAGGACAGCGTGCGCAGCACGGTCACGTAACCAAACTGCTCGGAAAGCGGGACAAAGGCTTTGACGATGCGTGCTCCATTGGCGGTAGAGTCCATAGCCACAATCTGGCCGCGGCGACGGTTGAGGTCGCCTACGATGTCACCCATGTAGTCTTCGGGGGTTACCACCTCCAGACTCATGATGGGCTCCAGCAGAACCGGATGACACTTGGGGCAGGCATGGCGGAAGGCCATACGGGCAGCCAACTCGAAGGAGAGTTGGTCGGAATCGACCGGATGGTAACTGCCGTCGATGACCTCCACCTTCAGGGAAGGCACCTCGTAACCGGCCAGGACACCGTTGAGCATCGCGCTCTGGAAACCCTTTTCGATGGACGGGATGAATTCCTTGGGGATGTTGCCACCCTTGACCGAATTGATGAACTGAAGACCCTGTACGCCTTCATCGGCAGGAGAGATGTTGACGATAATGTCTGCGAACTTACCGCGGCCGCCAGTCTGCTTCTTGAAGACTTCACGAAGCTGGTAACTGCCGGTGATGGATTCCTTGTAGTTCACCTGAGGGGCACCCTGGTTGATATCCACGCCGAATTCGCGGCGGAGACGGTCCACGATGATGTCCAGGTGAAGTTCACCCATGCCGCTGATAACCGTCTGGCCGGTCTCGGGGTCGCTCTTCACCGTGAAGGTGGGATCTTCCTCGGCCAGTTTGGCGAGGGCGATGCCCAGTTTGTCAAGATCCTTCTGGGTCTTGGGCTCTACGGCGATACCGATCACAGGAGCCGGGAACTCCATGGTTTCCAGGGTGATGGGCTTTTCCTCCAGGCACACGGTGTCACCGGTGCGGAGGTCTTTGAATCCGACGGCGGCACAGATGTCGCCCGCTTCCACAAAATCGATGGGATTCTGGTGGTTGGAGTGCATCTGGTAAAGACGGGCCACGCGCTCCTTCTTTCCGGTGCGGGTGTTGTACACGTAGGAACCGGCGTCCAGGTGGCCGGAATAGGCACGCAGGAAAGCAAGACGGCCGACGAACGGGTCCGTGGCAATCTTGAACACCAGCGCGCAGAACGGCTCCTCGGCGGAAGGTTTGCGGGTGATTTCCTCACCGGTATTGGGATTGGTTCCCTTGACGGCTCCCTTGTCCAGCGGAGAAGGCAGATACCGCATCACGGCATCCAGGAGGAACTGCACACCCTTGTTCTTGAAGGAAGAACCGCAGCAGGCAGGGACGATCTGCATGGAGATGGTGCCCTTGCGGATAGCGGCGATGATTTCTTCCTTGGTGAGGGAGTCGGGGTCCTCGAAATACTTCTCCATCAGGGTCTCATCGCATTCTGCGCAGGCCTCCAGGAGGATGTCCCTCCAGCGGGCGGCTTCGCCCTTGAGGTCGGCGGGGATTTCGCCTTCCTTGAAGTTGACGAGTTCCTCGGAATTGCCGTCGTAATAGATGGCCTTCATGTCGATGAGGTCCACGATGCCTTCGAACTTGTCTTCGGCACCGATGGGGAGGCAGATGGGAACGGCCGTGGCGCCCAGTTTGGTCTTGATTTCCTCGACACAGGCGAGGAAGTCGGCGCCGACGCGGTCCATCTTGTTCACATACGCGATCTTAGGCACGCCGTACTTGTCTGCCTGACGCCAGACAGTCTCACTCTGAGGCTGTACGCGGCCGACAGCGCAGAAAGTAGCCACCGTACCATCCAGTACACGCAGGCTGCGTTCTACTTCCACGGTGAAATCCACGTGTCCGGGAGTGTCGATAAGATTAATCTGGTAGGTATCACCATTGTAGTGCCAGAAGGCGGTGGTGGCCGCAGAAGTGATGGTTATGCCACGCTCCTGCTCCTGGACCATCCAGTCCATCGTGGCGGCACCTTCGTGAACCTCACCGATCTTGTGCGTCTTACCGGTGTAGTACAGAATGCGTTCAGATGTGGTGGTCTTACCGGCATCGATGTGGGCCATGATGCCGATGTTGCGTGTGAATTTAAGATCTCTCTTTGCCATTTAGCATGCAGTTTAGAAACGGAAGTGTGCAAAGGCCTTGTTGGCCTCAGCCATTCTGTGCATATCCTCTTTACGCTTGAAGGCGCCGCCTTCGTTGTTGAATGCAGCGACGATTTCTGCGCAAAGTTTTTCTGCCATCGAGTGACCGGAACGCTTGCGGGCGAACTGGATCATGTTCTTCATGGCCACGGAGACTTTCCGTTCCGGACGCAACTCGGTCGGCACCTGGAAGTTGGCACCACCGATACGACGGGACTTCACCTCGATCTGAGGGGTCACGTTCTCGAGTGCCTTCTTCCAAATATCGAGGGGAGCCTGGTCAGAATCTTTCATCTTCTCGCCTACCATGTCGATGGCATCATAAAAGATAGAATACGCGATACTCTTCTTCCCCTGCAGCATAAGATTGTTCACGAAACGGGTAACTTCCACATCGTGAAACTTAGGATCAGGAAGTAGAATCCTCTTTTTAGGCTTCGCTTTTCTCATTTTGAAAAAGAATTAAAGGTGATAAAATTACTTCTTAGATTTCTTGGGACGTTTTGCGCCATAGAGTGAACGGGACTGGGTACGTCCATCCACGCCGGCGGTATCCAAAGCTCCTCTAAGGATGTGGTAACGAACACCCGGAAGGTCCTTTACACGACCGCCGCGGACCAGCACGATGCTGTGTTCCTGGAGGTTGTGGCCTTCGCCCGGGATGTAGGCGTTGACCTCTTTGGCGTTGGAAAGACGAACACGGGCTACCTTACGCATAGCGGAGTTCGGCTTTTTAGGTGTAGTCGTGTAAACACGAAGACACACGCCACGCTTCTGAGGGCAAGCATCCAACGCACGAGACTTGCTCTTTACCTCGAGCTGCTCGCGTCCTTTACGGACAAGTTGTTGAATTGTAGGCATAAAT
>JAFSMS010000004.1 GCA_017447815.1 Bacteroidales bacterium
ACGGCGCCGCTGCGGATGAGGTTGTCTGCGATTTCCAGGGCCTGCTCGCCGTTGTCAGGCTGGGAGATGAGCAGGGTGTCCAGATCTACGCCGAGGGCCTTTGCATAGGTGCGGTCGAAGGCATGCTCCGCATCGATGATGGCGGCGATGCCTCCGGCCTTCTGGGCCTGGGCGATGGCGTGGATGGCCAGGGTGGTCTTACCGGAGGATTCCGGTCCGTAAATTTCGATGATGCGGCCTTTGGGATAACCGCCGATACCCAGGGCATGGTCCAGCGCGATGGATCCGCTGGGGATAACCTGGGAGGCGTCCCATTCCGGCTGGTCTCCCAGCTTCATGATGGTGCCTTTTCCGTAATCTTTTTCAATCTTGTCGATTGTTGCCTGGAGCGCCTTCAATTTGGCGGCGTTCACTTGGGCTCCTTCTGCTTCTTTTGCCATACTTACTTACTGTTAGATGTTATTTTTGCGGGCATCCTGAACCGCATCTACAAAGATAAAAAAAGTAAGCGATAATTCACGCAAAAAATACTATTTTTGTCCGATGAAATTTCCGCTCCTGCCACTGCTCCTGCTTCTGAGCCTGCCCCTTCAGGCCCAGGAACTTTCCGTAGAACATATCCGGCAGCACCCGCTGCAAATCGCCCACGGACAATACTCCGGCATCACCCACGTGAGTGAAGACATCTACGCCGTCGTCCATGACAAAGCCGTGGGCGGAGGAATCTTTTTCTTCACGATCGGGTTCAATGCCGACGGCACCATCGGCCCGGTCACAGCCTTTGAGACGGATGCCGGCGGTCCCAAGGGGCGGGACAACGAAGATATCGTCTATGTTCCCGAAACCCAGACACTCTTCGTTGCGGCCGAAGGCGATCAAAGCATCCGGGAATATTACCTGAACGGGGCCCCGACGGGACGGCAACTCCGGATTCCCGCCCCGCTGCTCTCCCCCAAGGCCAACGCCGGATTCGAATCGCTCGCCTACCGCGACGGCACTTTCTGGACGACGACCGAATCCCCCATTCCCGGCGAAACGCTGCACCGGCTGCAGAGTTTCCGCCTCAGCGACCTGAGCCCCGGAAAAACCTATTATTACCGGGCCGATGAACCCTCGGTTCCGGCCTCCGAGGTGGCCGCAGCCCAGGCGTATGTAATCGGAATATCGGCCCTCACCGCCCTCCCGGACGGCCGGCTGCTGGTTCTGGAGCGGGAAGTGTATGTTCCCAAAGGAGGCCTCCTGGACATGCTCAAATCCTTCACCCGCTGCAGCCTGTTCGTTACAGATCCCCTGCATGACGACTCCCGCGAACTTCGGAAAACGCTTCTGACCACCTTCTACACCACCTTCATGAACATGGCCAATTTCGAAGGGATGTGCCTGGGGCCGCTCCTTCCGGACGGGCGGCAGACCCTCCTCCTCCTGGCCGATTCCCAGGATGGCAGCCAGGGGCTCACGGCAGAGTATATCCGGGTTCTGGCCTTAGATATCCGTTAATTCCAGCCAACGCATCTCGGCGCTGTCCAGTTCTTCCTGAAGGGCTCCGTAACGGGAAGAAGCCTCCTGCAATCCGGCGGCATCCAGCGTACCCGAGGAGAGCCGGGCCTCCAGTTGCGCCTTCTCCGCCTCCAGGGCCGGAAGACGCTCTTCGAGCGCTTTCAACTCCTGCTGCTCCTTCCAGCTCAGTTTGCGTTTGGATGGGGATTTCGGAGCCTGCTGCTTGGCTGCGGAAGGTTTCTCTTCAGACTTTTTACGCTCCGCCTCGTAGTCTTTGATGAACGTACGGTACTCGGTGTAATTCCCCACGAAATCCTTGACCACACCGTCTCCGCAGAAAACGAAAAGGTGGTCCACCAGGCGGTCCAGGAAATGGCGGTCGTGGGACACGATGACAAGGGAACCCTTGAATTCCATCAGGTACTCTTCCAGGATTTCCAGCGTGACGATGTCGAGGTCATTGGTGGGTTCGTCCAGGATGAGGAAATTGGGCTGCCGCATCAGGATAGTGAGGAGGTACAGCCGCCTTCTTTCCCCGCCGGAAAGACGTTCCACAGGGTTTTGCAGCATATCATGCGGGAAGAGGAAACGGTTCAGCAAATGCGTGTCGTTCACCGTTTCAAGCACCGTCTGCCCCGGCTTGAACTGCATGCCGCTCTGGTGATAATAGCCGATTCTCAGGGATTCGCCCAGGTCGATGACACCCTCCAGCGTGCCGCCCAGTTCGGGCTTCCAGCCGCCCGTGATCAGGTTCAGGAAAGTGGTTTTCCCCGCCGCGTTCCGGCCGACGATTCCCACTCTCTCATAGCGCTGGAAGTTATAGGTAAAATGCTTTAAATAGCACTTTTCATTCCACCAGAAACTGACATCCCGGCAATTGATAACCTTATTCCCCAGATAGGTGGCGGAAGCCTTGGTTTCGGAAAGGTCCACCTTCTGCTGGACATAGGAATCTTCGGCCCTGTCCTTGATATCCCAGAAAGCCTGCTTGCGATATTTGGCCTTGCCGGTCCGAGCGCAGGGGCTGGCGTGCATCCACTCCAGTTCGCGCCGGTACAGGTTTCTTACCTTCTCCGTCTCGGCATTGTAATTGTCGATCCTCTCCTGGCGCTTTTCGAGGAAATTCATGTAATCTCCCCGGTAGATGTAGATATTTCCCCGGTCCATCTCCATTACCGTGTTGCACACCCGGTCCAGGAAATAGCGGTCGTGGGTCACCATGAAAAGAGTGCAGCGGCTGTGCTTCAGATGGCTTTCCAAAAACTCGATGGCATCGATGTCCAGGTGGTTGGTGGGCTCGTCCATGATATAGAAATCGGCCTCGCTGGCGAGCATCCGGGTAAGGGCCACCCGCTTCACTTCCCCGCCCGAAAGATCTTTCATGGGCTTTTCAGGGTCTGTCAGGCCGAACTGGGTGAGCAGTTGGGTGACCTTCAGTTCGTACCGCCACAGATGGTCCGAATCCAGTTGCCGGGTCCATTCCCGGGAACTGTCCATGATTTGACGGAAGATGGTCTTTTCCGGGTCGTACGAGTACTCCTGCTCCAGAAAAGCGATGCGGATATCCTTCAGGAACAGCACTTTGCCGCCACTGTCGGAAGCATCGGTTCCGGCCAGGATCCTGAGCAGCGAGGTTTTTCCCGTCCCGTTGGGAGCGATGAGCGCCACTTTGTCGCCTTCGTTGATGTTGAAGCCGATATTCTTGAACAGCACCTTGGGGCCGTAACTCTTGGAAATGTTCTCTATCTGCAGGTAACTTGCCATCGGAGGGCAAATTTACTGATTATTTTCGGATTTTCCCCGGCCGATGGTCCACAAATACGCAGTCAGCGCCAGTTTCCCGCGCATGGTCTCCCGCGGAGTAAATTCGCTGTTGGCCCAGAAATAGCGCTGGTTGAAGAAACTCTCCTGCTTCGGCCAACGGTCCCAGGCCGGATAGCAACGGCGCAGAAGAATGGGGACATCTCCCCCGTCTCCCTTGGACCAGGACTCCGTGCCATTGAAAGGGGTCTGTCCCGGATGGGTGCCCGGAACGCCGTCATTCCGGCCCGCCGCATAGGCGTCCGTGATATGGCGGGAGCCCAGTCCGGTCATTTCCACGATATTGCCGGGATTGCGGCCCAGACACCAGCCGGCCTCGTCGTACATGAGTTGTTCCAACTGTTTTTTCCGCGCCGGACAGTCCGTCCCGTAATGGTCCAGCATCACCAACTGCAGGTTTTCGGAAGTCTGCCACCGGCCGTCATAGGAAGCCCGGCGCGAAGGTCTTTTCGCCGCCGGCTGCAGATGAAGGGTGTCCACCTGAGTCTGAAGGCTGTCCTGCCAGCGGGCAAACAAATCCGGATAGTGCCTCGGATGCGGGCAGGTCAGCCAGGCGGCCAGGGCCCAGATCTGGCACCAGCCGTTCCTTCCGCGCTGCAGGACGGGGAACGTGACCTCGGCCGCAAGGGCGTCTTCCCATTCCCGCTCCCCGGTCAGGTTATACAGGAAAGCGGCCGCCTGCTGCTTGAAATCCCGCCCCCGCATCTGCTCCATGCCAATCCCTTGCCGGTCGTCCAACTGCGTCCACGACTGTTTCTGGGCATAGCGGTAGGCCGAAACGGCTTCCCGGGTGTATTCGGCACAAAGGTCGTCATACCCGCCCAGGCGGAAAGCCTCGGCCAGGATGGCGCAATTGGCCGCATTGGCCCAGGCGGCCATGGTGGTGCTGCCGGCCTGGAACATCACGGTCCAGTCCTTGTCCGGATTGGTCACACCCTGGGAATAGCCGCCCTCCGGGTCCCGGATGCTCAGGAAGAAATCCACTTCGTTCCGGGCCTCATCCAGCAGGTCGGGGATGCCGTTCCCGCTTTCCCGGATTCCCAGATCATCCTCCGTGAGTTTTCCCCCGCAGAGGATATAAGGCAGCAGCATGTCGTAAATATTGCTGACGTGCGCCAGGTGGCGGTCCCAGTCCATTGCATCGGAATGGCCACCCCGCACCCGTTCATTGACCGGATATCCCTGGGGCCGAAGTTTCCAGAAAGAGGATTGCTCCCGTTTTTTGAAATGGGGCTCGTCCCAGACATCGCCCTTGTTCTTGCGCCAGTCAGGATGCCAGGGCTGCAAATCGGAAAGATACACTTGGAAGCCCTTCGGGTCTTCGCCGGGGATGAAACGGGGCTGCCGGGGCGCCGGACTCACCTGCGGAAGGATCGGCTCTCCCAAACGCATGTAATAGTATCCCAGCACGGAATAGCGGTAGGGCTCATAATAGACATCCTGCCCCAGCACAAAGTCCATGCTGCATCCGACGTCCTCCACCACCAGGCGATAGGTCCCCGGCGCCGCGTCCCGAAAACTGATATCCCAGACGGGAGAAGCGGCAAGGTCCTTTTTCCCGGCCTCGAAACGGCTGTCCTCCTGAGGTTTCCAAAAACTCACCTCCCCGACGGGGATCTTTTCGCCCGTTTCGGGCCGGAACAGACAGACCTTTTTTCCGACATAGGATGAATAGTCGCGCGGACCGCCGTCTCCCAGCCAGAGGTACAGGTCGGCCGTTTTTGAAGCCTCGGTGGGAGCGTAGCCGTTCAGGTTGACATGGATGGCTTCCGACCGGGCGTTCCAGATGTCGAAGGTGATATCGGCCTTGGGGGCGTCGCTTCCTTCCGGCAAGGTCACCGTGTAGGTGCAGCCTTCTTTCATGGGTTCCGGCAGCCGGAGGAACAGCCAGTGGTCCAGTTCGCTGACCAGGCGGTGATCGGTGTGCATCGGCTTGGATTTGCGGTACACGGCCTCCGGGGTGCGCGCATCCCGGTAGAAGGGGTCATCGGCCGATACGATCTGCCAGGAGGAAGGCAACGCGGCTGACTTTACGTCCAGCCGGGGAAAGAAGGTCCTGAGGGTGTCGTCCCCTTCCACGAAGGTGTGGCCCAGAAACGCGCTGGGACCGGTGCCGTCGTCCCGGTAAGACACTTCGCCGTCCTGAAATTCCACCACGAGGTATTCTTTGTCCACGACATGGATTCCTTTATAGTGCGTTGCCCCGGCCGGAAGGGCGATGAGGAGTGAAACGCCCGCCAGTATTTTCGTTAATTTCATGATTATCAGTTTGGTTCGTTTGCCCAAAGATAAGGCAATTCTTCCACTAAACCAAACGCAGCCGGGAAGCCCCCTCCGGGGCGATTCGGCCTGTTTTTGCCCCGGGCACCGTCGTTTCCGCCCTCCTGCGGGGCATTTCGGCTCGCTTTTGCCCCTGGCGCCGTCGTTTCCGCCCTCCTCCGGGGCGATTCGGCCTGTTTTTGCCCCTGGCACCGTCGATTCCGCCCTCCTCCGGGGCGATTCGGCCCGTTTTTGCCCCTGGATGGCGCGGATATGGAGATTTCGGGGAAATTGAGTATCTTTGCGCCATGGACAAGAGCCGGATAAAAGTGTGTGTGGGCCTTTCCGGCGGGGTGGACTCGTCGGTGGCCGCGTACCTTCTCAAGCAGGAAGGCTACGATGTCTTTGCCATGTTCATGCAAAACTGGCACGATGCCGACAGCACCCTCCACGGAGACTGCGAGTGGGAGGAAGACCGCTTCGTGGCCGAAATGGTCGCCCGCAAAATCGGCATCCCCTTCTATTTCGTAGATCTTTCCAAACAGTACCGCCAGCGCGTGGTGGACTATATGTTTGACGAATACGCCAAGGGACGCACTCCCAATCCGGACGTACTGTGCAACCGGGAAATCAAATTCGACGCTTTCCTCCAGGTCGCGCAGAAATACGGGGCCGACTATGTGGCCACCGGCCACTATTGCCGCAAGGATGTGCTTCCGGACGGAACCTGCCGCATCCTGGAAGGGTCGGACCCCAACAAGGACCAGACCTATTTCCTGTGCCAACTCACCCAGGAACAGCTTTCCAAGGCCCTTTTCCCGATCGGAGACCTCGTGAAGCCGGAGGTTCGGCGCATCGCAAAGGAGGCCGACCTTCCCTCGGCTGAGAAAAAAGACTCGCAGGGGATCTGCTTCGTGGGCAAGGTGGACCTTCCTACCTTTCTCAAGCAGAAACTGGCTTCCGTCGAAGGCGAGGTGGTGGAGGTGTTTGACGCGTATTATGCGACGGATTCCCTGTACCGCTGGCAGCAGGAGACGCTTTCCGGCCTCCTGAAGGCCGGGGAAACCCTGGAAAGGACCGTCCGCTACGCCCCGGAGGAAAAGATTCTCACTTCGGACGGAAAACCGCTGGGAACGTGCCCGTTCGAGGAAACGAAATTATCGGCCCTTACGGACGGGGAACTGGAACGGTTGGCGACGGCCCTCCGCTATGACATCCGCTTCGAGACCGAAACCTACCGCAGCGGCAAGCATCATGTCAAGAAAACCCGTTACAAGGAGAACCCTCTCGGAAAAATCGTGGGGACGCACGAGGGGGCGCAGTTCTATACCATCGGCCAGCGGAAGGGCCTGGGCGTAGGCGGTCA
>JAFSMS010000066.1 GCA_017447815.1 Bacteroidales bacterium
CTTCTCCATCTCCGGCTCCGACTTCGTGGAAATGTTCGTAGGCGTAGGTGCCTCCCGCGTCCGCGACCTCTTCCGCCAGGCCAAGGAGAAAGCCCCCTGCATCGTCTTTATCGACGAGATTGACGCCGTGGGCCGCGCCCGCGCCAAGAACGGAGGCTTCTCTTCCAATGACGAGCGGGAAAACACGTTGAATCAACTCCTTACGGAAATGGACGGCTTCGGCACCAACAGCGGTGTCATCGTCCTGGCCGCCACCAACCGCGCCGATATCCTGGACCAGGCCCTGATGCGTGCCGGCCGTTTCGACCGCCAGATCCATGTGGAACTGCCGGAACTCAAGGAACGCGAGGAAATCTTCCAGGTACACCTGCGTGGCATCAAACTGGGAGAAGATTTCAACGTGGAATTCATGGCCAAGCACACCCCCGGTTTCTCCGGGGCCGATATCGCCAACGTGTGCAACGAGGCGGCCCTCACCGCCGCCCGCCGCAACCACAAGGCCGTCATGCAGCAGGATTTCCTGGATGCGGTGGACCGCATCATCGGCGGCCTGGAGCGCAAGTCCAACACCATCATGACACCGGCCGAAAAACGCACCACGGCCTATCACGAGGCCGGTCACGCCCTGGTGGGCTGGCTGCTGCCGTATGCCGACCCTGTATTCAAGGTGAGCATCATCCCGCGCGGCAATGCCCTGGGCCTCACCTGGAGCCTGCCTGAAGAGCGCAAGAACTGGAGCCGCAGCGTCATGATGGACCATATGTGCCAGCTCATCGGCGGCCGCGTGGCCGAGGAAATCCTCAATGGAGAGCCTTCCACCGGCGCTTTGAACGACCTCGAACGCATGACCGGCATGGCCTACGCCATGGTGCAGTACTACGGCATGAGCGACAAGGTGGGCACCCTCAGTTTCTATGATTCCACCGGTTCCCGCGGCTACAACCTCGTAAAACCCTATTCCGAGAAAACGGCCCAACTGATGGATGAGGAGGTGAAGTCCATTGTCAAGGATGTGCACGACCGCACCCGCAAACTCATCGATGACAACAAGGAAGGATTCATGCGCCTGGGCGCACTCCTTTTGGAAAAAGAAGTTATCTTTGCAGAAGATATCGAAAACATTCTGGGACCCAAGGTGAAACCCGCCGCGGATGACCAGTTTGTTCAAGAAGAACAAGAAGTACCTGCAGAGGCATGAACACAACCGTAACGCGCAGCATATCCGGCATCGTTTTCCTGGCAGTCATGATTGGCTGCCTTCTTGAGGTCAGGTACCTGTTCCCGTGGCTGTTCCTGTTTATCCAAGCGCAGATGCTGCGGGAATTCTACCAAATTACCCTGGGGGACAGGCACAAAGCCGTGCAGAAAGCCGCCATATTACTGGCCATGACGGCTTTTGGCCTGGTGTGGTTGTATCTTGGCCCCAGGCCGCTTCCCGTCAAGTACTTCAGTATCCTTCTCCCGCTGCTGGTGGGCCTTCTCGTCTGGATGGTAGTGGACCACAAAGACTTCAAGGAGTACGCCTATGTGCTGGCCGGCCTGCTTTACATCGGCCTGCCGCTGGCGCTTTCTCCGTTTGTGGTAAGCTGCGCCACCGGCTACAGCGGGCTGCTGATGCTGGCGTTCTTCATCATCATCTGGTCCTCGGACGTGGGCGCGTACTGCTTCGGCATGGTGTTCGGCCAAAAGATCTGGCCTGCCAAGATGTGCCCGGAAATCTCCCCCAAGAAGTCCTGGGCGGGCTTTTTCGGCGGTTGGCTCACCGTGTTGGTGGCAGCCTATATCCTTATCCGCACCGGCATGATTGACTTCCCGGTGGTGCATGTGCTGGTGATGGCCAGCCTCATGCACGTCACGGGCGTTTTCGGAGATTTGTTCGAGTCCCTGTGGAAGCGCCAGTTCGGCGTAAAGGATTCCGGCAACATCATGCCGGGCCACGGCGGTCTGCTGGACCGCTTCGACAGCGCCCTCTTCGCCATCCCCATTGCGTATGTTTACCTGATGTTGTTTGATTTGGTGTAAAAGTGTTCAGGGAACGTGCTATAACCTTTGATTATTGAAAGAACATGAAGTGGATTAAGATAGACAATGATTCGTACGGAACCATCCTCACAAGCTGGTGTATCTGTGCCGTCCTCATTTTTCTTACGGCCCGGTACATTCCGCTCCTGTGGCTGAGTATCCCTTTGTGCGCCGCCATGGTTTTTTTCATGGTTTTCATCACCTGGTTCTTCCGGGTACCCAACCGTGAAACGCCCTTTACGGACAATAAGCGCCTGGTCACCTCCGTGGCCGACGGCAAGGTCGTCATTGTGGAGAAAGTCTTCGAAAAGGAGTATCTGAAGCGGGAGTGCATGCAGATTTCCGTCTATATGGATTTCTTCGACGTACACTGCAATTTCTGGCCCATCACCGGCATGGTCGAGTATTACAAGTACCATCCCGGGAAATACCTCCTGGCCTTCCACCCCAAGTCCTCGGAACTCAACGAACATTCATCCACCTGCATGAAGAACGAGCACGGTGAAGTGTTTTTCAAGCAGATTGCCGGCACGTTTGCCCGCCGCATCGTCTGCTATTCCGAACCGGGGAAGATCGAGTACCGCGGAGATCAGTGCGGCGTCATCAAATTCGGCTCCCGCATAGACTTGTTCGTCCCGCTGGAAGCCGATATCAAAGTGAAAGTGGGGGATAAGGTCCGCGCCGTCGAATCAATCCTCGCGGTCCTTCCGGATTAATTCCACCAACCTCTCTACAGCCTCGTCCTCGGGTATGTGCCTGAGGACGGGTTCTTTTTTACGGTAAAGGGTCACCTTGCCGGCCCCTTCGCCCACATAGCCGTAGTCGGCATCGGCCATTTCTCCCGGACCGTTCACGATGCAGCCCATGACGGCGATCACGACGTCCTTGAACTGGGAAGTGTGCTCCTTCACCTTGTTAAAGGTATTTTCGAGGTCGTAGAGCGTTCTTCCGCAGCCGGGGCACGCAATGTATTCCGGCTTGTAGAAACGCCGTCTGCAGGCCTGCAAAATCTCGTCTTTGAGATAGGCGTCTTCCAGGGGGATATCGTCCACCTCGTGGTTGAGAAGGGGTGCCCCCCAGTCGCAGGCAGCCTTGAGGATGGATGCTTCACGCCCGCTCAACAGGGCGGCCGGCGCATCCGAATACCGGTGGGCCAGATACTGCGCCACGGGAATCTCATTGGCAGGATCTTCCGTCAGGGAAACGCGGATGGTGTTGCCGATTCCTTCACCCAGCAGCGTCGAGATGGCGACACAGGACTTGATGCGGCCGCTGTTGCCGTTGCCGGCCTCGGTAACCCCCACATGCAGCGGGAATACCACGCCGTTTTCCTTCATCAGGCGGGCCAACTCGCGGTAGGCCTGCACCATCACCACCGTATTGGAGGCCTTCAGGGACACTACCACATTGTAGAACTCCGCATCGATGCACATCTGCACCCATTCCATGGCGGCCAGGGCCATGGCCTGCGGCGTATTGCCGTATTTCTCCACGATATACTTGCCCAGCGAGCCGTGATTGAGGCCGATTCGGATGGCCCGGTCATACTGCTTGCACTTCTGGAGAAACTGACCGAAGAGGGACCGCGCCTTTTCGTGATCGGGATGGAAGTTGCCCGGATTGATGCGGATTTTCTCCACCACCGGAACCACCGCCATGGCAATCTCGGCCGAAAAATGGATATCGGCCACCAGGGGGACGTCGATGCCTTCGCTGCGGAGCGTGGCGTGAATCTGCTCCAGGGCCTTCACGTCGGACAGGGAAGGGACGGTGATGCGAATCAGTTGCGATCCCGCCTCCGCAAGCCGGCGGCACTGGGCCACCGTGGCGGCCACATCGGCCGTATGGGTGTTGCACATGGTCTGCACCACGATGGGGTGGTCGCTGCCGATGAGGACGGACCCGCCCACACGGACGGTCCGGGTTTTCAAGACTTCTTTACTCATGTTGCATTTCTTCTTCTATCATCTTCCGGGCCAGTTTCCGAAGCTGGGAACGGGTGTGTCCGTAACGGGGGGTGAACTGGTAATAGACACCGAAGGTGACGGCGCCGTCCAGCGGATAACCGAAGCGGTAATAGTACGGACTGGTATAGTCCGGCTTCCAGAACGAGCCCCAGCCCCATTTGATCTGGGCGTTCACATGGAATTCAAAGGGACTCACCACCACGCCGAAGCCCACACCGCCGTGCAAGCCATAACTCAGCCGGAGATCGTAATCCATGAACTGGTCGATATAATCCTCATATTTGGAGCCTGCATAAAAATCATCCAGCGTGCGGTGGACGGCGGTCCGGTAGCCCATGTAGATGCCCACTTTGGCCATCAGTTTGAAATACTCGCCGATATCGTAGTGGAAATGGGACAGCAGGAACGCCTCCGGCACCTTATACTGCACTTTGTAGGCACCCGTGCCGCTTTCCACGGGACGGTTGCCGGTCTCCTTGTTCACCTTGTACTCATAGCCCTCGTGATTGAACTGGGCGCCCACCTCGAAGCCCATGTTGGGGAAAACGCCGAACATCGTGAACTGGCGGATGATGGAAAAGCCCACCACCGGATACTGCATCATGAATGTGGCCTGCCGGATAGGGTTGAAGAAACCGTAATCCAGCGAGATGCCCCCGTAAACACCGGCCATGAGGTAGTCGTTGGGCTTCTGGACCTGGAGTTTGAGGCTGTCCAGGTATTCGTTGGTAACGGTGTCGGGCAGGGAGAAGAACTCCGCTTCCAGGCTCACCTGAGCCTTGGAAACAGCGCAAAAGGCCAGCAGGGCGGCGGCCGCGGTCAACCATCTCTTACTCATCGGAACATCTCCTCCAGATTAACTTGCCAGACCATTTCGGCCCTTTCCAGGACCTTGATCAGAATCTGGTCGTTCAGTTTGAAAAAGCGCACTTTCTCAGGCTGCCGACGGGCCAGCAGGATACCCGTATCCACGATATTGTTCCGGTTGATGTCCTCCGTGATGCGAATGCAGTAATTGCCCTGCTTGAGGTAGGGGAACACCACGTTGGCATCCTTGTCCACGATAAAGGAACGGACCACCTTGTCGCGTTTCTCGGTGAGCAGGTCGATGATGTACTTGTTCTTCACCCCGGACAGTTCCAGGGTGATGGAACTCAGTTTCTCGTCGGTAGGGAGCGTAACCTTGAGGTCGGTGCTGTCGTTGTAGTAGCCGTTCACGTCCCGGAAAAGGCGGTGGGGAATCTTGAGATAGTAATCAAAACCAACCTGGAGGGGGTCTTCGGGATAGATGTTGTAATGCCGCAGGTTGGTGGAATCCTGCACCACGCGCACCTTGCCCTTGCTCTCCTGCTGGCGGGGATTCACAATCCGGAACTTGAGCGAATCCCAGGCCGATTCGATCAGGGGATACTTGAACTCCACCTCGTAGCCGTACTGTTCGATGGTGGTCGGGTCGGCCTTGGTGGTCATGACGGCGATGGTGTCCTCATGCTTGGTGTCACGGGTGCTGGACGATTTTTTCATGAGTTCGGCCCTCAGTTCCTTGCCGATGGCGAGTTTCACCGTCTCGTCGGTGGGCTTGAGGACGCCGGCCGTGTCGGTCTTGTCATACTTGATGACCAGTTGCAGGGTGTCCGGCATTTTCCGCTGGTCGTTCACCCACAGTTCCAGGGAATCCCGCCGGGGGTTGAACTGGGAAATCAGTTTCTCGCGCGGGAGGCCCTTGATACGCATGTCGTGTATCACGGCGTCGGGGGCCATGAAAGTGAGGTAGGCGGTCCGGAGGCCGACACGTTCCTTCTTCACAATCAACTGTTTGGTGGGCTTCTCGCGGAAAAGGTTCAGTTCGATGTCCGTCTTCCGGGCCATGCAGAGGGCCGTATCCTTCATGTCGAACTTCATCAGTTCGTACAGGGAATCCCGATAGACGGTCTTGGGCCGGAACACGGAATCCAGGAAAGCGACCCGCTCGTTGTCCGGATCGTACTTATTGTTGTTGTTCTCGTCCTTGACGGCATATACGTGATACACCGTGTCCTGGATATTCCGCATACTGAAAAAGCCCCAGTCGTCCGTCTTGGCGGCCGCGATGGGACGCTGCAGGAAGACGGCGGAATCCGAAGGGTCCTTGTACAGCATCACGGTGATGCCTTTCATCGGCTTGAGGGTATTGCAGTCCTGCACGAGGCCGGTCATGCACATCGAGTCAATCTGGCTGCCCGTGGAAAACACCAGGGTGAAGCCCGGGAAGGGATTGCCTTCGTTGTTGTCCACGATGGCGCCGGTGAGATCCAGCGTATAAGTGGTGTTGGAATCGAGGTCGTCCTCGAAGGAGACTTCCAGCGACTTGCCCTTGATGGCCGATTTGGGCCGTTTCTCCTGCGGCGGAGAAAGGTAGATGCCGTTGGCATCCTTGATTTTCACGTATTCGTTGAAAGTGAAGCGGATCTTGGTCTTGTGGGCGTCCACGTTCACCGTCCCGGGCAGGGGAAACACCTTGGTCAGGACCGGAGGAATGGTGTCCTTGGGCCCGCCGGTAGGGGGCGTGGTGGTATTGGCGCAACCCGACGGAAACATCAGGGTGCCCAGGATGATGGCGGCCGGAATGAGGGGAAGGAATTTTTTCAGTTTCATAGGTCGCTTCTCGTTACATTTTCTATGCCTTCGATGGAAGAAAGTTCTTTAATCATCTGTTCCAGGATGCCCCGGGTAGAGACAGACATGTCGATATAGCCCTCGAAAAGGCCGCCCTCGGCCTGGAGGAAGAGTTTTCGCATGTTCACGCCCATGACGCGGGATACATAGTGGGAAATCTCGTTGAGCATGCCCACGCGGTCCAGGCCCTTGAGGGTGATGCGCACCGGGAAGGAAGTCTCCTCGGCCTGTTCCAGCCACTTGGGAACCACCACCCAGTCTCCGTGCGTGGCGGCAATGCTCTCGGCCACGGGGCAGGCTTTCTTGTGGACGGTGATCATGCCGTCCGGCGCCTTGAAGCCGATCACCGGATCGCCGGGAATCGGATTGCAGCAACTGGCGATGGAAAAACGCGTCGCGCCCGGATCGCTGTTGCCGATGATGATGGTTTCCGTGCCCTCCTTCTCTTCGGGCCTGCCTTCCAGGCGCAGCACCTTGCGGAGCCAGGAAAGGCGGTTGCCGGAATTGCGCTTGAGGGCCTCCTGCACGTGCTCCAGGCTGAGTGTGCCGATGCCGATGCCATAGTACAGTTCTTCGCGCGAACCCACTCCATAGGACACTTCCAGACGCTGGAGATTGCGTTCATTGATTTCAAAGCCAAGGCCCGTGAGGGCATTCTCGAGGGTCTTGCGGCCGAAATCCACCGTCTGCTTGCGCTCGGTCTTGAAATAGTCCGTCACGATGGTACGGGCGCGGCGCGTGCTGAGGAACTTGAGCCATTCGGGCTGGGGCTTGGCATCCTCGGCCGTGATGATCTCCACCTTGTCGCCGGTCTTGAGCACATGCCCCAGGGTCACCAGACGCTGGTTCACCTTGGCGGCAATGGCCTTGTTGCCCACTTCCGTGTGGATCAGATAGGCAAAATCCAGACAGGTGGCACCCTTCTGGATGGTCCGCTGCTCACCCATGGGCGTGAATACATAGATGTCCGTGGAAGTGAGGTCGTTGTGAATGATGTCCAGCAGTTCCAGGGCGTTCACGTCGGGATTCACCAGGATCTCCTTGATGCGCTCCAGCCAGTTTTCCATCTCGTAGTCGCCCTCGCCCAGATATCCGTGCTTCTTGTAAATCCAGTGGGCGGCGATGCCTTTTTCGGCAATGTCGTCCATGCGGCGGGTACGGATCTGGACTTCCACCCAAACGCCGGAGGGACTCAGGAGCGTGCAGTGCAGGGCTTCGTAACCATTTGACTTCGGGTGCTTTACCCAGTCCCGCAGACGCTCGGGCATATACCGGTAGATGCCGGTGATGATGGAGAAGATATGGTAGCACTGGTCACGCTCCGTCTCGGCCGACTGCTGGTCGGCATCGAAAATGATGCGGATGGCATAGAGGTCATAGACTTCCTCGAAGGAGATTCTCTTCTCCTGCATCTTGTGCCAGACGGAGTAGGGGGTTTTCACCCGTTTCTTGATCTCGAACTTGAAGCGGGCCTTTTTCAGCGCCTCCTCGATGGGAACCACGAACTCCGCCATCTCGGCCCCTTTCTCCTGCGTGTTCTTGTCAATCCGGGCCTTGATTTCCTCGTAGGCCTCCGGTTCCTTGTACCGCAGCCAGATGTTCTCCAGTTCGCTCTTGATGCCGTACAGACCCAGCCGATGGGCCAGCGGAATGAAGATGAACATGGTTTCCGAGAGGATTTTGTCCCGCTTGTGCTCCGGCATGTGCTCGATGGTGCGGCAGTTGTGCAGGCGGTCGGCCAGTTTGATGAGGACGACGCGCACATCATCGTTGAGCGTGAGGAGGATGCGCTTGAAATTCTCGGCCTGGAGACTCTGCTGGGAGATATCGGTCCCGTGGGTCTTCTGCTCGTTGTCCAGCACCGTCTTGATCTTGGTGAGCCCGTCCACCAGCGAAGCGATCTTGTTGCCGAACCGCTCCCGGATGTCCTCGACCGTGTAGTCGGTGTCTTCCACCACGTCATGCAGCAGGGCGGCCGATATGGCCTTGTAGCCCAGGCCGATGTCGTCCACGACGATCTGCGCGACGGCGATGGGGTGAATCATGTAGGGCTCTCCGCTGCGGCGGCGCACGTTGCGGTGCGCATCGTTGGCGAATTCGAAAGCCCGGCGCACCACCTCCATCTCAGTCTCGTTGGCGCAGCGTTTTTCGGCCGACAGGCGAAGTTTTTCATACTCCTGGGCGATGACTTCGTAATCTTTCTCGGTGAACTCGGAAAAACTCATATACTCATACTGTTTTGAAACCGTTCCTTGCGGGCTCGGACGGCTTCTGCGTTCATTTCATCCAACATTTCTATCGTGGTCCTGTGCCTGTCCACATTCTGGAAGGCATAGGAAAGTTCGGCCCCGTACAGCACGATGGTCCATCCCAGGTTCAGCCAGACCATAAAGAGAGGAATGGCGGCCAGCACGCCGTAAACGGCACTTTGCTTGGCCACCATCATCTGGGTTTCCAGATAGAGGTACTGCACGGCGGCAAAGGCGACACCCGAAAGGAGGGCGGCCTTGAAGGCATGGCGGGAATGCACATGGGTTCCCGGCACATACTTGTACAGGGCATAGATGACCAGCACGGCGACGGCGGCGAACACCAGCCAGGACATGAAACTCTTCAAGTGTACGGCCAGGAAGAGGTCTCCGGGGAAAAGGTCTTCCAGCACATGGGAATACAGCACCGAACCGGAGAAAAAGATCAGGACCACAAAAGGCGCCAGGACGGTGATGCCGATGATGACGCCGGCGGTCTTGAGGATATTCTCCTCCCGCTGCACTTTCCAGACATTGTTGAACACCTGGCGTACCGTAATCATCAGGGAGATGACAATCCACACGAAGGAGGCCATGGAGATGAAGCCGAAAAGCCCCGACTCCGCCGTGTTTACGATGTTGTCGGCCGCAGCCAGGAGGTCCTGGATCAATTCTTCCTCTCCCAGGTTGGCATAGAGCAGTTCGGCAAAACGCTCCCGGAGGCCGAAGCCGTCCGTCAGGTACAGGCCGATGGCGATGCCCGGCACCACCGCCAGCATGCTGCGGTAGGCGAGGGCCGTGATCTGGTAGCCGATTTTCTGGTCGGAGAAGGTGTTGAGCATGAGGATGACCGTCTTGGCATCCTTCACCAGGCGCCCTTTCCAGCGGGAGAAATCGGATTCGTCCAGATACCAGATATCGTGGGAAACAAAGCGCACGATGCGGGTGATCCAGATGGAGACCCACCGGACCAGCACAGCCAACTTATGCGTCAATTTCCCAAACATAACTTTCTAAAACAAAGTTGGTTCCGTTTCTTCAGGTCCGGATGTATTGCCGGGCATCGGCCGATGATCCCCGACAAGTTCATAGAACCGGGCCTCGTCGATGATTTCCACGCCCAGTTCGGCGGCCTTCTTCACCTTCTCCGGGCCAGGCTTGGCACCGGCAAGCAGGAAAGCGGTCTTGCCGCTCACGGAACTGCTGTTTTTGCCTCCGTGGGCCTCGATGAGCGCTTTCATGTCGTCCCTGGAGATGGAGAAGTTGCCGCTGATCACGACGGTTTTTCCCGCCAGGGCATCGGACAGGCGGCTGGATTCCTTCTCCAGCGAGAACTGAAGGCCGGCCTCCCGGAGGCGGTCCAGTTCCCGTAGGTTCTCCGGAACCTGGAAGTAGGCGAGAATGCTGTCGGCAATCACTGCGCCGACGTCGGCCACGGCCAGGAGTTCTTCCCGGGAAGCGGCCTTGAGGGCCTCCAGAGAACCGAAATGACGGGCCAGGTCCCGCGCCGTGGTTTCACCCACATAACGGATGCCGATGGCGAAGAGGACCCGTTCGAAGGGAACCCTCCGCGAATCGGAAAGACTCTGCAGGAAACGGCGGGCGCTCCGCTGCTTCCAGCCTTCCAGCTGCAGGAGATCGGCCTCGCGGAGTTGATACAGATCGGCCGGGGAGAAGACGAGTTTGCGCTTGTACAACTGTTCCACCGTGGCTTCTCCGGCCAGCACGTTCATGGCCTTGCGCGACAGGAAATGCAGGATTTTGCCTTTGATCTGGGTAGGGCAGCCCGTGGTGTTGGGGCAGAACCAACGCGCTTCCCCTTCGGGTTTCACCAGGGGAGTCCCGCAGTCCGGGCAGCAGCGGGGGAAAACGGGTTCTACGGCACCGGGAGCCCGTTTCGAAGGCTCCACCGCCGTAATCTTCGGAATGATTTCACCGCCTTTCTCCACATAGACCCAGTCTCCTTCATGGATGCCCAGGCTGCGGATCTGGTCTTCATTGACGAGCGTAGCGCGCCGCACCATGGTTCCGCTCAGGAACACCGGTTCCAGATTGGCCACCGGCGTCACGGCACCCGTGCGTCCCACCTGATAGTCGATGGAGAGGATGGGGGTGCAGGCCTGCTCGGCCTTGAACTTGTAGGCAACGGCCCAGCGGGGGCTCTTGGCGGTATAACCCAGTTGCTGCTGGAAAGCCATCTCGTTGATTTTGATGACGATGCCGTCCGTGGCAAAGGGAAGGGCCTTGCGGGCCGTATCCCAATGGGCGATGAAGGCTTCGATTTCGTCGATATCCCGGCAGATGCGCCGCTCGCCGGATACGGGCAGCCCCCAGTCTTTTGCAGCCTGAAGGGCGGCGTCGTGCGTAGGGAAGGCCACCTGGCCCGTAGGGATGTGGTACAGCGTACACATCAGGCCGCGCCGTCCCACCTCTTCCGGGTCCTGCAACTTGAGAGAACCGCTGGCCGCATTGCGCGGATTGGCAAAAAGCGGCTCTTCGTTCACTTCCCGCTCATGATTGAGTTTGTCGAAAGATTCGTACGGCATCAGCACCTCTCCGCGAATCTCGAACTCCTCCGGCCAGCCGCTTCCGGAAAGGGTTTCGGGGATGTTCGCAATCCGGCGGGCGTTCTCCGTAACGTCGTCTCCCACCACACCGTCTCCCCGGGTAAGGGCACGGAACAGTTTCCCGCCCCGGTAGGTGAGACAGATGGCCGTTCCGTCGAACTTGAGTTCGCAGCAATAGGTGAACTGCGTATCCAGGGCCTTCACGGCCCGCTGGGCAAACTCTTCCACCTCTCCGATGGAATAGGTGTTGGCCAGCGAGAGCATGGGATATTTGTGGGGGTATTTGGCAAAGCCGGCGCCCTCCTGGGACGGGTCGTCCTCCAGGTCCGACCCCACCCGGCGGGTAGGGGAATCCTCCGAGACATACTCGGGATAGGCCGATTCCAGCGCCTCCAACTCGTGCATGAGCGAATCATACTCGAAATCGCTCATGGTGGGGGCGTTATCTACGTAATACTTCCGGCTGTTCTCCCAGAGAACGGCCCTCAGTTGCTCGATCCGCTGTTTGGCTTCCGTGTAATCCATGTTCTTTGCGCGTGCACATGTGCGTACATGAATTACAAAGATAACTAAAAAAAGTATTTTTCTTCGTTTTTTTCGCGGTTTTCCTCAATCACGTCCTCGTATCCCTTGAGGGCGGCGAAAGGAGCGAACTGCGCGGCACGGTCCAGACGGGACATGCGGGGATGCTTCCGGGAAGTAGGATGCTCCAGGTGGATGATATCGTCGTACGGGGTGTTCATTCGTGGTGTCCTCCTATCTGCCGGTTGCGTTCGCGGGTGGTGGCGCCCTCCTCGAAATTCATGCCTTTGAGGATGGCGTTCTTCCCGAATTTCCGACGGATTTCCAGAATGGCCTCCTGCTGTTTCCGCTCCCGGGAAGTGTCGGTGGCGTCGTCGAAAAGACTCATCTGAAGACCGTCCACCTCTTCCTCTCTCTTTACTTGAGATGCAACCACGTAAACGCGTCTGACAAAAAGACTTCTGTCAACAATTTTATCATATAGTTCCATCATGCCCCTAAGCAGGATGGAAGTGGCCGAAGTGGGGAAGGGAAGGTTCACGCTGCCATGGGCCGGCTTGGGCGTGGGACGGCCGTACCAGTCCTTCACCATAGGCCCTTTTCCCTTGCCGGCTTCATAGCCCACATGCAGCACCAATTGGGTGGTCACGAGGCGTTTTTCCACCAGGTCCAGCGACAGGAGGTCCGTCATCTCCCGCACAATGGTGCGCGCCTTTTCAAAGGAATAGGGCTCCATGAGCACCTGCCCGCTGGAGAGGCTGCTGGCGGCGGGCCGATAGTTCTTGATATCGGCCATGGTGCAGGGCTCCCAGCCCCAGGCGTGGTCGATAAGGAGTTCGGCGTTGATCCCGAATAGTCTGTACAGCACTTCCTCGTTCCGAAGCGACATCCGGGCCACATCGCCCAGGGTGTACATGCCGGCCGATGCCAGCCGGGCCTCGGTCCCGTGCCCGATGCGCCAGAAGTCCGTCAGGGGCCGGTGGGTCCAATATTTTTCCCGGTAACTCATTTCCGTGAGTTCGGCAATGCGCACGCCGTCCCGGTCGGCCTTTTGGTGCTTGGCCTCGATGTCCATCGCCACCTTCGCCAGGTACATATTGGGGCCGATGCCCGCCGTGGCCGTGACCCCGGTTTCGCGGAGCACCTCCTGGATCAGGCGCATCGCCAGCGTATGGGCTTCCATGCCATACATGCGCAGGTATTCCGTAGCATCGATGAACACCTCATCGATGGAATAGACGTGAATGTCTTCCGGGGCGATGTAGCGGAGGTACACGCTGTACACCTGGCCGCTCACTTCCAAGTACTTGGCCATGCGGGGCCTGGCCGTGATGAAGTCCAGTTCCAGGCGGGGGTTCTCCCGTTTAAGTTCCGCAATCTTCTGCCTGACCTCGAACAGGCGCGGGCGCCCGGGAATGCCGTACGCCTTCAGGGCGGGGGACACCGCCAGACAGATGGTCTTGTCCGTGCGGGCGTCGTCGGCCACGACAAGACGCGTGGAGAGTGGGTCCAGCCCCCTCTCCACGCACTCCACCGATGCGTAGAACGACTTAAGGTCAATGGCTATATAGGTCTTTTCCTCCACTGTTATGCCAGGAGTTCATCCATCCGGCTCTTGCAGAAATCCAGGAACTGGGGATGCTCGTTGGGATGGAAGTAATAGGTGCGAACCACATCCAGGGCGGAAAGGGGATTCAGTTTCTGCTCCAGGGCCGACAGGTCTTCCATTCCCGTATAGGCCCTGGCGAAAGCTTTCCAGAAGGCCGCCATCTGTTCCACGTTCATGTGGGTAAGATCCTGGACTGCGGGAATCAGGCTGTCTATCATCATCATCTTGTACAGATGGGCCAGGTCTATGACAGGGTCTCCCACGCACAGCCAGCCCAGGTCTATCCAGTAGGGCTTTTCCCGGGAAAGGATCAGGTTCCCCGGCTGGAGGTCTCCATGCACGGCGGTAGCCGTATCGGCCATTCCGTCCACCAGGGAATACAACTGCTCCCGCTGGGCTTCCGACACAAACGGAGCAAAGGCCACGGCCTCCCTCAGAAGGGGCTTCAGGGAAGGGACATAGCGACTTACGGAAAGGGGATGCGCGTGCAGCTGGTGGCTGTACTCTGCCATCAGGGCGGCAAATTCGGGAATGCGCTCCGGCTCATCGGCACAAAGGCGGGAAAAGGATTTTTTATCCTCTATCCTTTCTGCAATATAGCCGTGATTCCGGCCGTCGCGCACTATTTCATAGACCTCAGGGACAGGAAGGCCAGCTTCATAGGCCGCCCTGGAAGCATAGAACTCCTGTTCTATCTTTTCGGCCGACGAGAGGGTACCGTGCACCAGTTTGAGCAGTTTTCCCGGATGGGCATCCGAGATAAAAGCCTGCCCGTTGAAACCTTCGCCCACCTGCGTCCAGGCCGAAAGGTCTATTTGTGGATAATCCTGCATATGAAAATACGTGTTATTGCCGTAAAGGTAGGCAATCCTTCCCGATTTGCCAAACACAAATAGCCCACATATCAGGAAAAATCACTATCTTTGCATGATTTAACGGAAATCAGTTTTAACAAGATAAGATTTATGAAAGATTCCATCATCATCCTTTGCGGTGGCGGCCCGGCTCCGGGCATGAACACCGTGGTTATGTCTGTGGCCAAGACCTTCCTCAGCAACGGTTATCGCGTAATCGGCCTGCACGGCGGTTACAGCGGCCTTTTCTCCAAGACCCCGCGCACCGAGGACATCGATTTCTTCAAGGCCGACGCCTACTTCAACCGGGGCGGTTCCTACCTCCAGATGAGCCGCTTCAAGCCCACCGACAAGGATTTCGAAGAGAACTTCAATCTGGGCCTGTTCCAGGACAACAACATCAAACTGCTGGTGACCGTGGGTGGCGACGACACCGCCTCTACCGCCAACCGCATCGCCAAGTTCCTGGAAGCCAAGCAGTATCCCATCCACAACATCCACGTTCCCAAGACCATCGACAACGACCTTCCGCTGCCGCAGAACACCCCCACCTTCGGCTTCAACAGCGCCAAGAACGAGGGTGCCCACCTGGCCCGCACCGTGTATGAGGATGCCCGCACCAGCGGCAACTGGCTCATCATCAGCGCCATGGGCCGCAGCGCCGGTCACCTGGCCCTGGGTATCGGCGAGGCTACGCACTGCCCGATGACCATCATCCCCGAAATGTTCAACAAGACCGGGATCAGCCTGGACAAGATCGTGAAGCTGGCCCTTTCCGCCATTATCAAGCGCAAGCTCCTGGGCATCGGCTACGGCACCGTCGTCGTCGCTGAAGGCGTGTTCCACGACCTGGATCCCCAGGAAATCAAGAATGCCGGCGTTTCCATGACCTACGACGAGCACGGTCATCCGGAACTGGGCAAGATCTCCAAGGCTGTCCTGTTCAACGACATCCTCGAGAAGGAATTCAAGAAGATCGGCCTGAAGGTCAAGACCCGTCCGGTGGAGATCGGTTACGACGTCCGCTGCCAGGATCCGATCGGGTACGACCTTACCTACTGCACCGAACTTGCCATGGGTGCCTACGAACTCTTCGCCAAGGGCGAGACCGGCTGCATGGTGTATGTCGACGCTGACGGCGAGGCCCATCCGCTGTACCTGAAGGACCTGCAGAACGCCGAGGGCAAGATCCCTCCGCGCCGCGTGAACATCGAGGGCGGTACCTCCCAGAACTATTTCAACCACATCTGCCACTTCATCACGCCGGCCGACTATGAGGCCGCGAAGAAGTATGTCGCCGATCCGGAGACCTACGACTTCAAGAAGATCCTGAACTGGTAAGAGCCGGGCGTCATATCGTCCTTTGTCTTTTCGTCCTTCTGGCAGCCTCCTGCCGGAAGGACGATATTGTCATGGAACAGTCTGAGGAACAGGAGGTTATCATTCCTCAAGTTCCGGAAGTCCCTCCCGCCATCATCCCGGATGACCTGAAAAAGCTGGCGAGGGTATACATCCTCACGCCCGATGGCCAGGAAATCACCAGCAAGCATACCTGGGTGGAACTGTGCCGGATCCAGATCACCGGCGACGACGGCGAGATCCTCTTCGAAAAAGACAGTATGATGGTCAAGGGGCGGGGGAATTCCACCTGGTACAATTTTCCCAAGAAGCCGTATACCCTGAAGCTCCGGCACCAGGCCGACCTGTTCGGCACCGGCAAGAGCAAGCATTATGTGCTGCTGGCCAACTGGATGGACCGGACCCTGCTGCGGAACGTGGTGGCGTTCGAGGCAGCCCGCCGCACCAGCCTGGACTGGACTCCGTCCGGGCGGTTCGTGGAACTGTACCTGAACGGCAAGCACCAGGGCAATTACTGGCTGGGAGAGAAAGTCGACGTCGAAGGATCCAAGTTCAAGGCGGATTACCTGTTTTCCCTGGATGTCAGCGACTGGGAGGAAACCGATTTCACGATCGATTACGGGTTCAGGCCCAATTCCTGGCAACCCGGCCTCCCGGTCGAGGTCAAGCACCCGGACAGGGACGACCTGGAAGCGGCCGAATTCGAAAAGGTCCTTTCCGATTCCCGGATATTGCTGGACCGTATCGGGGAAGCCTTGGAGGCCGGGACGTGGAAAGGGATGATCGACCTGGACAGTTTCTGCGACTGGTACATCGTCCATGAGCTGACCGGGAACATGGAGCCCAACCACCCCAAAAGCTGCTATTACCATTATCGGGACGGTATGCTGGTGGCTGGTCCCGTCTGGGATTTCGACTGGTATACTTTCATCCCGGGGGTGAAGGGCCTGAAGATCGATCACAGCCTGTTTTACGGGAATCTCCTTCAGCATGACGAATTCAAGGCCAGGCTCAAACTGAGATGGGCCGCCCTCAAACCCGCTTTCACGACGCTGGGATCGTTTGTGGACGAGCAGGTGGAGATCATCCGGTTTTCCGAGGCGGTCAACCATCAGCAGTGGCCCATCGGGCAATGGATCAACGGAGACGAAAACCTTTCCTTCCAAGAGGCGGTCGACCGGCTTAAACTCGCCTTGCAGGAACGGATTTCCGAGGTGGAAATCGGAATCTATTCGCTATGAAACAGATCATTTACCAGCTTCTGCCCCGCCTGTGGGCGAACGGGAAATTCTCCGGCATCGACGGAGAAAGCCTGGATTACATCAAAGGACTCGGAGTGGATTCCGTCTGGTACACAGGCGTCATCCGCCACGCGACGAGGAAGGCGGACGAAGGCTGCACGCCCTCGCATCCGCAAATCGTGAAAGGGGAGGCGGGTTCACCCTATGCCATCACGGATTACTATGATGTAAATCCTTATCTGGCAACGGATCCGGAGAACCGGATGGAAGAATTCCTTCAACTGGTGGAACGCACCCATCAGTACGGACTCAAGGTGATCATGGACTTTGTCCCGAACCATGTGGCCAGGGACTACCAGAGTCATTATCCGGGTGTCCGGTCCCTGGGCGCCGATGACGACACCTCCGTTCACTGGGCGGCTGAAAACGATTTCTTCTATTATCCCGGCGAGGCGCTGCGGTTGCCTGTACCGTGCGAAGGTGAACCCTTCCGGGAGTATCCCGCCAAGGCATCCGGCAACTGTTTTTCCCCGGCACCGACCGTCAATGACTGGTACGAAACCGTCAAGATCAATTACTGCGACTTCCATACGGGTACCTGGGACAAGATGTACGACATTGTCCGTTTCTGGGCGCTCAAAGGCGTGGACGGCTTCCGGTGTGACATGGTGGAACTGGTTCCCCCGGCCTTCCTGCAATGGCTCATCGCCCGGATCAAATCCGAATTCCCGTCCATCCGGTTCATCGCCGAAGTGTATGAGAAGGAGAAATACCGGAAGTACGTGGAAGACGTAGGATTCGACCTCCTGTATGACAAGTCCGGGCTCTATGACACGGTCCGCGCCGTCACCTGTGAAGGCCTGACGGCCCGTGCGCTCACCTGGAACTGGCAGTTCCTCGGTGACCTGCAGCCCCGGATGCTGAACTTCCTGGAAAACCATGACGAACAGCGCGTCGCCTCCGACTTCTTCGCCGGCAGTGCCGAAGCGGGCTACGCCGCCCTGGGCGTCTCCCTCCTGCTGAATACGGCCTCTTTCATGCTGTATTTTGGAGAAGAAGTAGGGGAGCGGGGCATGGACAACGAGCCCTTCAGCGGCGTCAACGGCCGCACCTCCATCTTCGACTGGTGGACGGTAAGGAGCCTCCAGGCCCTTCGACAGTATATCTCAGACGGTCGTAAGGGACTGAATACCAAGCAGAAGTCCATTCTGAAACGCTATCGCGAGGCACTGTCTCTCGCCCGACGCCCCGCTTTCAAGGAGGGAAAAACCTTTGACCTCGGCTATTGCCAGGGCGACAGCTTCCATCCCGACCGCCACTTCGCCTTCCTCCGCAGCGACGGTTCCGAAACC
>JAFSMS010000067.1 GCA_017447815.1 Bacteroidales bacterium
CGCGCCCCCAGGCGTCTCCCTCGACCGCGAAAGGCCAAATGATATGTCTATATTTTCATAGACATGCGATTTTCGACTGTTTTTCAACAAACAAGGCCATTTTCTGCCCGTCCTCCATTGAAACCCTTACACTTTTTGCTCGCACCCCGCCTTTTGCCCAACGCGAATTGATGATTGCGGGGCGGGGCATATTGTGCAAAAATTGGGCCGATGAACGTGAAACGCAACCATTCCGTATCGGCCACGCCCTTCCCCTCGCGAAGGAGCCGCGCCCTCCCCCTTCCGTGCGCCCTCCAAAACCAGGACCCCTTCGCCGTTCCCGCTCGCGCCGAGTCCTTCCTCGCCCTCCTCCGGGAGACGCTGAACGATTGACGACAGAAACGACCATGATGGACACAACAAAGCAAACGCCATCCATGCATACCGGCCCGGAGGACGGGCCCGATCCCGATTTCGCGGCCTTGTCGGCGGCGGCGAGCCGGGACGCGGTCGAACGCGCGTTCGCGGCGGGACTCTCCATCACCTACATGCGCGGGGACAAACTGTTCGAAAAGTATCCCGACGGGCATGAACGGGAAATTTCCCGCGACGAAGCACAAGCCATGCTGGAGGGCCGCCCATGGCCGTGACCCCGCGCTTCCGCATGGTGGCCGGTCCGAACGGCTCCGGAAAAACCACGCTGTGGCGGTGGCTGGCGCACGCGTATGCCGTCAATTTCTACACGTTCATCAACGCGGACGACATGTTTGCCGAGGCCACCGCCCGCGGTTTTCTGCGCGCACCCTTGCCAATCGACGGGGCATCCTTGGATCGGTTTGTGGCCGGAAGCGGCTACCCCGACAAGGTGCAACGCCCCTTCCGCGATGGCGGCATGGCGACAGGTCGCAGGAGTTGCCTAGCATCGGAGATAGAGAATGGACATGAAAGACATCATCATTGGCTACACGACCGGAGTTTACGACCTTTTCCACATCGGACATCTTAACCTTCTGAAAAACGCGAAAGGCATGTGCGACAAACTGATTGTCGGCGTGACCGTGGACGAATTGGTGGCTTACAAAGGGAAAAAGGCGTTGATACCTTTTGAAGATCGCATCGAGGTGGTTCGCAGTTGCAAATACGTCGATGCGGCTGTCCCGCAATACGACATGGACAAACTGGCGGCATGCAAGAAACTTGGGGCTAGTTATCTTTTTGTCGGTGATGACTGGTACGGGACTGAAAGATGGCGGGAATACGACAGGCAATTTGCCGCCGCAGGCATCAAGATTGTCTATTTTCCGTATACCCAAGGGGTGTCGTCGACCCAAATACGGCAGGCGCTCGACACATTGAGGGGTGACAATCTGGAAGATGTGAAATAGCCATGGGTAAGACTGTCGACAGAGAGTTCTGCGCAAGCAGCTGGTTGATGTTTCGCACCATTGTGGACAAGGGCAGGTGCTTTGCAAAAGACATCCAGGCATACCATATGACTCCGCCAAAGGAACGAAGCCGGGTGCACGACAGTCTGGAACTGGAGGAGGCTTTGCGGCGGGGCATGGCAAAGGCAACGGAAGACGGCAAGACGGCATTGGCGCTCAGCGGAGGCATCGACTCGGCGATTCTGGCAAAGATGATGCCCCGGGGCAGCTTGGCCTATACATTCAAGTGCGTGGTGCCGGGCGTGGAGGTGGCTGACGAGACGCCGATGGCTGCGCGTTATGCGGAGGAGTGCGGACTGGAACACCGCATCGTGGAAGTATACTGGGAAGACATGGAACAATTGGCCCCCATCCTGATGCGCCACAAAGGGGCACCATGTCATTCCATTGAAGTGCAGATTTACAAGGCCGCAGGACAAGCATTGCTGGATGGGTGTAGTGCCGTCGTTTTCGGCGAAAGTGCAGATATCGTTTATGGGGGAATGAGCAACTTGCTGTCAAAAGACTGGACCATTGGGGAGTTCATCGACCGCTATTCATACGTCATGCCCTACAAGGCATTGCGGAATCCGCAACTCATCTCCGGACCCTATGAACGCTGGACGAAGGATGGGTACACCGACGTTCATGCCTTTTTGAACGCGACGATGTACGAAGAAGCCATCAATTCTTACGCCAACGCTTGCGCGACGGCTGGTATCGTGCTCCACATGCCGTATTCCAAGACGGTATTGGGCGTTCCTCTTGATTATGCGCGGATTCGGCGGGGCGAGAACAAGTATTTGGTTCGGGAAGTGTTCGAAAGGCTTTATCCGGGTTGGAGAACTCCCGACAAAATTCCCATGCCCCGCCCCCTGAACGAGTGGCTCAAGAATTGGGAAGGGCCGCGACGCAGCGAGTTTTGGCCGCATTGCACCGATGCCATGACCGGAGACCAGAAATGGTACGTTTTCGCTTTGGAACGTTTTTTTGAAATGCTCGATAACCATGAATATGACTGTGAATAATGCCGTTGCGATTGCCTCGGCCGACAGCTACCTGCCCACGCAGGTGAATCAGGCGTTGGACGTGCTGTTCCGCTCGCTTGGCATGGATCCCGGAAATCCATTTGCCGGGATGGTCAAGCCAGGGCAACGGGTTTTCATCAAGCCCAACTGGGTGGCGTCGCGCTGGCGCCAATCTTGTCCCCATGTCGACAATCTCTATTGTGTCATTACCCATCCGTCCGTGATTGAAGCGGTGGTAGACAGGGTGGCATTGGCCTTGCGGGGCGAGGGAGAAATCATCATAGCGGACAACCCATCCATCGACGCCGACTTCGAGGAACTGATGCAGTTCACGGGTATCCGTCGTCTGGAGGGGAAATACGACGTTCCCTGCCACATCTACGATCTCCGGCCACTTGTTTGCAAGGACTTGAAAGACTACGGGAAGCGGGACAAGATGGTTGCCCAGCCAGGAGATCCCAACGGCGAGGTGGAAACCAACCTCGGCAAGGAGAGTTTGTTCTACGGCGTGGACTCCAAGCTATTCCGTGGTGTGTTCGACGAACGCGAGGAGACCGTGGCTTCTCACACGGGAGAAACACAATTATATACCATTTCCAAGAGTCTTTATGATTCTGACGTGTATATTTCCATCCCGAAACTCAAGACCCACCAGAAGGTCGGGGTTACCCTCAATCTCAAGGGACAAGTGGGAGCCATGACGCGAAAGAACCAGCTCGTGCATTGGCGGATTGGAAGTCCCGAAACCGGGGGGGACGAATATCCCGACAAAGAGAGCTGGGCGCGGGCGCAGCAAGCGGCGGTGACGCATCGCGGGGCCCATCCGGGGAACGACACGATTTGGCGGATGGTGGTGGACCTGTACAAGTGCCTTCTCAAGAAAGAAAGACAGTATTTTACGGTTATCGACGGAATCATGGCCGGGGAGGGGCAGGGACCGTTCTGCCCCACCTCCAAGCAAGCGCACGTACTAATCGGCGGGCGTGATTTTTTGCTGGCGGACATCGTGGCAACGCGCTACATGGGGATCGATCCGATGAAAATCCGGTATTTGGAATACTTCATCCGAAAATGGGATGTCGATTTGGGGATGTTGTCCGTCTACCTAGATGGCGCACCGCAGCAGGATTTCTTCCTGCAAGATACTGCATATGCGGATTTCATCGTGCCTGCCGCATGGAAAGGAATCAAGTTTTCGCATCATGCCATGAATGCTTCGGATGGGAAAAGACTGCCCTCAACCCACCAGGAAGATTGTGACGGCAAGGAGGGGGGAGAGCCATGAGCCTTGAGCGTGTAGTCTCGAGATTGTGCTTGATTTTCTTTTGTTTTCACGGGACTTCCGGGTTTTTAGTGGAACGGGGATGTGGGGGGAGAGCCGTTGTTGCGGGTCCGGGCGGGAGGAAGGGAGCTTCGATGACTGGATTCGTGAGCGGCAGGGAATTCCCGGGGTCGGGGCGCGGATGGCGCAGGGGGTCGCACATTCGCACCGAGGGGCCCCGGACCGTCCGCAGGACGAGGATGGGGACACGGTGCGGGGGCGAGCGGAGCGGGCCCCCTGGGCCCCCTCTCCATATTTGATGATTTGGGGCGTTCCGTCCGGCGGTCAGGTCGGGATCGAGGATCCGACGCGGACGAGGTCGGGCTGCATGTCGAGCTTTCCGCAGTGGAAGAGGATGGCTATCCTGTAGTTCTCGAAGTTGCGGAAGCCCCTCGCCGCCGACTTGAGCGCCTGGATGACCGAGTTGTAGCCTTCCGACATGGCGTTGTCGATCCGGCAGTCGAACCACGCCAGGAGGC
>JAFSMS010000005.1 GCA_017447815.1 Bacteroidales bacterium
GATCCAGGTAGTTCTGCTTGGGACGGCTTTCATTCAGGTCGATATCCTTGCCGTCTTCCGACACGACTTTCACCACCGTTCTGCTATCGACACCCATTTCCCGGAGTTTGTCAGCGTACGATTGCCCGTTGGCTTTTTCCCGAAGCTCCATATATTTCTTACGGGTGCATTTGACAGCTTTGTCCTTGCGGGATAGCTCCACAACCGCATCGGCAGGATCCTGCTCAAGACCTACGGCGGTAAAGTGGAACAGCCCGTCGGCATCCTCCGCATCCAGAATCAATCCCGGCAGTCCGCCCAGGACGTAAGGGCCGAAGGCCAAGGGGATTTCCGGAGCGAACCAAACCGTCCAGTCACGGCCATACACCCTTGCCTTTGCCTGGAGACAGGCATACCCGCATACTGTCGTGTCCCTGCCGGTCGTTTCCCAGGACATCTGCGGAAGCTTCTCCTCATACCACATCTTATCGCTCACGATATTATTGAGGTAAGTGTACCTCCCGTCTGCCGAGGGCTCCACGAGCACTTCAAGGGGATTTGGGTTCGGGAATTCGCTCCTGATGGTCCGAAGCCTGGCCATCACGGAAGTGACATCATTGTCGCCCACCACTTCATCAATCACCTTGTCCTTGGCCCGGTTGTTGGGACTATAGAATACGGTGCTCGTTTCGCCGATATCCAGATGCCAGCGATAAACCTGTCGCTGGGGCCCATATTGAGCATCGCAATCATACGTCACGCGGTACTGCGCCTTTTCCTGTGCGCCGGCCATCAGGGCCGAGAGCATCATCACGAAAACAAGAATCTTTTTCATCGTAATATGTGTTATTGTCATTCTGAGCAAAACTTATTGTCATTCTGAGCAAAGCGAAGAATCTGCCGCAAAAGTAACCTTTGCCGTTTGGATTCTTGGTTAACGAAGCGTTAAGAGAATGTTAACAAGTGTTAACGGCCACCCGAAATCCCTTGATTCTTGCTACCTTTGCATCGTGAGATTCAGAAAATCATATCTTCTGCCCCTGCTGGCCATCATCTCCCTGGCAGCCATCGCGGCGTATGAGCTTTACTGGATCAACGGCCTGTACAAGACCCGCCGGGAAGCGGCCGTTTCCGAAATCCGGGTTTCCATCACCTGGGCGGAGATGGAGGAACTCACCGCCCGGCGGAAACAATCCTCGGACAGCGTACATTTCTCGGCGCAGGTTTACGGCGGAAGCAATGTCCGGCTTTCGAAAATCGTCTCCACCCAGTTTGCTTCACCAGGGGATAGCATTCCCAAGGCCATCACGGTCGCCAAGATGGATAAGCCCTTTGAGGCCGACATTCTCGGAGAAGCGTCCGGCAGGACGAACCTTCCCGTCATGGACAGCATCCTCACGCACCGCCTGGATTCCCTGGGCTATCCGCTGGAGCACCGGATTGTCCTGATGGACGGGGAAGAAGTCCTGGCCGAGACCCAGACGCCGGCGTACACTTCATCCTCACGGGATGAGCACATATCCATGACATCCATCGCCAACCGCGGTGCCGGATATGAACTGTACTGCGAACCCATGACCGGCTCCGTCCTCCGGGGAATGATTGGCGTCCTCCTGATGTCTACCGGCATCCTCCTCATCCTGGGACTGGTATTCTATCTGATGATGCGGGCCCTGCGCAAGCAGCGCGAGCTGGACGAAATGAAGTCCGACTTCACCAGCAACATGACCCACGAGCTGAAGACCCCCATCGCCGTGGCGTATGCAGCCAACGATGCCATGCTGGTCTATGGCCTTGACAAGAATCCGGAAAAACGGGAAGAATATCTGAAGGTCACCCGGGAATCCCTGGAGAAACTGAACGGAATGGTAGAGCAGATCCTTTCCATGTCGATGGAGAACCGGGACCGCCTCTCACTCCGTATCGAGAGCACGGAGCTCGGCCCGCTGCTGGAATCCGTCGCGGCACAGGCCCGCCTCAGTGCCGGGAAGCCCTGTGAAATAGCCGTCAGCGTCACACCGGAAAGCCTCACGGCCGACATAGATGCCTCCCTGATGTCCAGCGTCCTTGCCACACTCCTGGACAATGCCGTCAAGTACTCCGGCGACAGCGCAGACATCCGTCTCTCTGCCGACGAAAAGGATGGCCACATCCGGATATCGGTCAAGGACAAAGGCATCGGTATCGCTCCCGAGAAGCAGGCCCATATCTTCGAGAAATTCTACCGCGTGCCCACCGGTGATGTCCACGACGTCAAGGGCTACGGCATCGGCCTTTTCTTCGCCAAAACTATCGTAGAGAAGCACGGCGGCCATATCTCCGTCGATAGCGAACCCGGCAGGGGAAGCACATTCACCATCGAACTATGAGCAGCAAGGTACTACTGGTAGAGGACGAAAGGACGCTCTCCGGCATCGTGAGAGACGCCCTGGAGACGATGGATTTCTCCGTCGAGCTGGCCTATGACGGCTCGGAAGGCCTGCACCGGTACTTCGAAGTGCGTCCCGACATCCTGGTGGTGGACGTGATGATGCCCAAGATGTCCGGCTTTGATATGGTGAAGGCCATCCGCCAGAGCGACAAGGAAACGCCCATCCTGTTCCTGACCGCAAAGACCACCGTGGATGACGTCGTGACAGGATTCAACCTCGGGGCCGATGACTACCTCAAAAAGCCCTTCGCCATTCCCGAGTTGGTGGTCCGGATGAAAACTCTCCTGGGAAGAAGCGGGAAACAGACCCCCGACCAGGAGAAAGGCCAGGAGTCCTATAGCATCGGTGAATATCAGTTCACGCC
>JAFSMS010000068.1 GCA_017447815.1 Bacteroidales bacterium
AAGAATGACGGAACCCTGCCGCTCAACCTTCCTGAAGGCGGGAAACTGCTGGTGGTGGGAGAGAACGCCTACAAGATGATGGTGGTGGGCGGGGGCTCCTCCAATCTCAAGACCAAGTATGAAGTGATTCCCTTAGATGCCCTGCATGAAGTTTTTGACGGTAAGGTGCAGGTGGAATGGCAGCGGGGCTATGTGGGAGACGTGACCACGGATTACAACAAGGTGGTCACCGGGCAGGACTTGAGCGAAAGCCGCAGCGCCGCCCAGCTCCTGGCCGATGCTGTCTCCGCCGCCCGTGAGGCCGATGTGGTGCTCTACATCGGCGGTCTCAACAAGAGTGCCGGCCAGGACAACGAGGGCACTGACCGGGCCGACATCGTGCTCCCGTATGGTCAGGATGCGCTTATCGAAGCCTTGGCGGAGGTTTCTGCCAAGCTGGTGGTGGTGAACATTTCCGGCTCCCCGGTGGCCATGCCCTGGGCCGGTCGGGTGAACGCCATTGTGCAGGGGTGGTACGGCGGTTCCGAAAGCGGCCACGCCCTGGTGGATGTGCTCACCGGTGCCGTGAATCCTTCCGGCAAGCTGCCTTTCACCATGCCGCTGGCCCTTTCCGACGGTCCCCTCAAGACGGAACGTCAGTATCCCGGCGTGAAGGAGGAAGGAAAACAGTGGTGGCAGGAATACTATGATGAAGGGGTTTTCATCGGCTACCGCTGGTATGACACGCACATGATTCCCGTGCAGTATCCCTTTGGCCACGGCCTCAGTTATACCCGCTTCGAATACAGCCATGCTTCCGTGAAAAAACAGGCCGATGGCTGGAAAGTCCAGCTGACGCTCACTAATGCCGGTTCCGTGGCCGGAGCCGAGGTGGTCCAGCTTTATATCTCTGACCGGGAGGCCTCCGTGGAGCGTCCGGTCAAGGAGCTCAAGGGCTTCGAGAAAGTGTATCTTCAGCCTTCGGAGAGCCGGAAAGTGAGCTTTATGATCGGACGGGAAGACCTCAGCTTCTTCGACGCCGACCGGCATGCCTGGGTGGCGGAGCCCGGTGATTTCGAGGTGCTCTTGGGCTCTTCATCGGCCGATATCCGCGCCCGTCTGGAATTCAAATTATAGCTTTGCATCATGAGAAGAGTTTTCTTGCTTGCAGGGGGACTGCTGCTTGCTTTGTCGGCCCATTCCCAAGTGTTTAACCGGGCTCCGCTGGAGGAAATCCGCTTTGCCGAACTTCCCCTTGGCGCCATAGAGGCCCGGGGCTGGCTGCAGGAGCAACTTCAAAGGCAGGCCGACGGGCTTACCGGCCATCTGGACCAGGTTTACCCGCAGGTGATGGGCCCGTCCAATGCCTGGTTGGGAGGAGACGGAGACGCCTGGGAGAGAGGACCTTACTGGGTGGACGGCCTGCTTCCGCTGGCCTACCAGCTGGGCGACTCCGCCCTCAAGGAAAAGGCCCTTCGCTGGGTGGAATCCATCCTTGCATCCCAGCAGCCGGACGGCTATCTGGGACCTGCGCAGGATCATCCCTTTGTTTATGGCCTCCAGCGGGGCCAGACGCATGACTGGTGGCCCAAGATGGTGGCTGTCAAAATCCTGAAACAATACTATATGGCCACCGGAGACGCAAGGGCCACAGACTGCCTGACCGGCTATTTCCATTACCAGCTCTCCCGGCTGGAGGAATTCCCGTTGGACCA
>JAFSMS010000069.1 GCA_017447815.1 Bacteroidales bacterium
GAAGGCTGATGCTCTACCAACTGAGCTACTTCCGCTTGTTTTGAAAAAGTGTGGGAGGTGGTGGACTCGAACCACCGAACCCTGAGGGAGCGGATTTACAGTCCGCCGCAATTGCCACTATGCGAACCTCCCAAACAAGCTTTTCAATATTTCAAAGCTCTTTCGAGCCGATAGAGGGATTCGAACCCACGACCCCGAGATTACAAATCACGTGCTCTGGCCAACTGAGCTATATCGGCGCTCAAACGAATCCTTCATCGCTGAAAGGACTGCAAAGGTAGAGACTTTTTTTGAATTCTCAAAACTTTTTCAAAGATTTTTCATCATCCCGAGCAAAAGTTCGTACAGAGACTCCTCGTCCAATCCGCAATCGGCCAGTTGATTCTTCTGGGTGTCCTGGGCGATGAAGCGGTCAGGGATGCCGACACCTTTGATAATAGGGGCATCTTCCCTTCCGGCAAAATACTCACAGACCGCTCCGAAGAGCCCGCCCTTGAGCGACCCGTCTTCCACCGTGATGATGGCACGGCACTTTCCGGCCTCTTCCAGAATGCCCGTGTCCAGCGGCTTGACAAAGCGCATGTCATAGACGGCGGGGCCTTCCCAGTAATCGGCCTTGTGGCGTTTGGCGGCGGCGAGAGCCCGGTTCACCACCGGCCCCACACCCAGGATGGCCACCCGCCTGCCGTCCATCAGTTTCTCTCCCTGTCCCAGGGGGACGGACTTGTAGATGGCCTTCCGCCACTGGACGCCCTCGCCCATTCCGCGCGGATAGCGGATGATGAGCGGACCGGCGGTCAGGTTGGCCCCCGTGAACAGAAGGTTTTTCAGTTCCAACTCGTTGCGGGGGACGGCGATGGTGATGCCGGGGATGCTGCGGTAGGCCGCCATGTCGAAGCAGCCGTGATGGGTGGCGCCGTCCTCCCCTACCAGGCCGGCGCGGTCCAGGCACAGGACCACCGGCAGGTTCTGGAGGGCGATGTCGTGGATGATATTGTCATACGCCCTTTGGGAGAAGGACGAATAGATGTTGCAGAAAGGCTTGAGCCCGGCGGCGGCCAGACCGGCCGAAAAAGTGACGGCATGGCCTTCCTCGATGCCCACGTCGAAAAAACGGTCCGGGAAGGCGGCTCCCATGCGGGACATGCCGCAGCCGGACGCCATGGCGGGCGTAACGCCCACGATGCGGCTGTCCTGGCGGGCGAGGTCTTCCAGGACTTCCCCGAAGACGTCCTGGTAGCGGTCGGCCGGATAGACCGTCTTGATGCGTTCGCCGGTGGCCGGGTCAAAACGGCCGGGGGCATGCCAGGTGGTGGGGTCGGCCTCGGCGGGGGCGAACCCGCATCCTTTCCGGGTATGAATGTGCAGAAGGCGCGGCCCGTGCAGGTTTTTCAGGCGCTCCAGCGTGGCCGTGAGTTGCTCCAGGTCGTTTCCGTCCACCGGGCCGAAATAGCGGAAGCCCAGCGACTCGAAAAGGGCGCCGCCGCTTCCCCGCACCAGGTTGGACTTGGTGTCGATGACCCGCTTCTGCACCCAGTCACGGGCCTTCCCTTCTCCCAGCGAGTGCCACACCTTGTTCTTGACGCGGTTGTAGATAGGATGGGTCGTGATTTGCAGCAGGTAGTTGTGCAGGCCGCCGATATTCTGGTCGATGGAGATATTGTTGTCGTTCAGGATCACCAGGAGGTCGGCCTTGGAGGAGCCGGCGTTGTTGAGTCCCTCCCAGGCCAGGCCGCCGGTAAGGGCGCCGTCGCCGATGACCGCCACGGCCTTCTCCCCGCTTCCGGTGATGCGGGCAGCCTCGGCAAAGCCCAGGGCCGCCGATATGGAAGTGGAGGAATGACCGGTCCCGAAGGCGTCGTACGGGCTTTCCTCCCTTCGGGGGAAGCCGCTGATGCCTTCCCGGGTACGGTTTTTCCGGAAAATCTCCCGCCGGCCGGTGATGATCTTGTGGGCATAGGCCTGGTGGCCCACGTCAAAAAGCAGTTTGTCCTGCGGCGTATTATATATATAATGTAAGGCCACTATCAGTTCCACGGCACCCAGGCTGCTGCCCAGATGGCCGGGATTCACGGCACAGCACTCCACCATATATTCCCGGATTTCCCCGCACAACTGCCTGAGTTGTTCGATGGAAAACCCTTTGATATCTTCCGGAGAATTGACTCTTTCCAGCAATTCGTACATAATGCGCAAAGATACGCATTTTTGCGTCTCTCCCAAAAGATTTCTTTTTGTCCGCCGGCAGAAAAGCAAACGCCATTTTTTCTCTTTTCCCGAAAAATGACTAATTTCGCACATTAAACCGTTTAGATTGAAAACCGATATGAGTACGACAATCCAAAAGACGCTCCGTGACTCGGCGGCCATGCGCTGGACAGCCCTGCTGCTCCTGGCCCTCGCCATGTTCTGCGCCTACATTTTCATGGACATCCTTTCCCCCATCAAGGACCTCATGGAATCCACGCGCGGATGGGACTCCAAGGCATTCGGCACGATGGAAGGTTCCGAAACGTTCCTCAACGTGTTTGTGTTCTTCCTCATCTTCGCCGGCATCATCCTGGACAAGATGGGCGTCCGCTTCACGGCCGTGCTATCCGGCGCCGTGATGCTGGTGGGCGGTCTCATCAAGTACTACGCCATCAGTGAAGCCTTCATGGGTTCCGGCCTGGAGAACTGGTTCACCACCCATCTGAACTGGCACACCGGCATCGGTTTTATCGACGACGTCCTCCCCTTCTACCAGGGTATGCCCGCTTCGGCCAAACTGGCCGCCTGCGGCTTCATGATCTTCGGATGCGGCTGCGAAATGGCCGGCATCACCGTCTCCCGCGGTATCGTCAAGTGGTTCAAGGGACGTGAGACGGCCCTGGCCATGGGCTCCGAGATGGCCCTGGCGCGGCTGGGCGTCGCCACCTGCATGATCTTTTCGCCCTTCTTCGCCAAACTCGGCGGTGAAATCAGCGTAAGCCGTTCCGTCGCCTTCGGCGTCGTGCTGCTCTGCATCGCCCTGATCATGTTCATCACCTATTTCTTCATGGACCGCAAACTCGACGCCCAGACCGGCGAAGCGGAGGAGAAAGACGACCCCTTCAAGATCTCGGACATCGGCAAGATTCTCTCCAGCCTGGGGTTCTGGCTGGTCGCCCTGCTGTGCGTGCTCTATTATTCGGCCATTTTCCCCTTCCAGAAATATGCGGTGAACATGCTGCAGTGCAACCTGACCCTTACCGAGCCCGCCGCCGGGTCGTTCTGGGCCGGTGAAGCGGTGACCATCGTCCAGTACCTCATCATGCTGCTGGTGGCCGCCTGCTCGTTTGCCAGCAACTTCATCAAAGGAAATAAAACCCTGAAATACAGCCTGATGGCGGTTGCCATCGTGGCGCTGGTCGTCTATTGTGTGATGGGCTTCATGCGCGGTACGGCCGAAACCATCTTCGCCGTCTTCCCGCTGCTGGCCGTGGCCATCACCCCCATCCTGGGCAACTATGTCGACCACAAGGGCAAGGCTGCCTCCATGCTGCTCATCGGCTCCATCCTGCTGGTCTTCTGCCACCTTACCTTCGCCTTTGTGCTGCCGCTGTTCAAAGGCAGCGCCGTGGGCGGGACCATCGTCGCCTATGTGACCATCCTTGTCCTGGGAGCCAGTTTCTCCCTGGTGCCGGCTGCCCTGTGGCCCTCCGTTCCCAAACTGGTGGATGAAAAGATCATCGGATCGGCCTACGCCCTTATCTTCTGGATCCAGAACATCGGCCTGTGGCTGTTCCCGATTCTGATCGGCAATGTGCTCACCAGCACCAACGCCCCCGGAACGGCTCCCGACCAGCTCAACTACACCTGGGCGCTCGTGATGCTGGCCAGCCTGGGCGTAGCCGCCATGCTGATCGGCCTTTACCTCAAAGTGGTGGACAGGAAGAAACACCTGGGCCTGGAACTCCCTAACATCCAGAACTGATGACCGCTCCCACCCGGAAATTCTACAGGTCAGCCGCTTGGATCGCGCTGGCCTGTTTGGTAGTACCCATGTTCGCATCGTACTACTTCGACGACATGTTCTCCAGCATCTCGTACCTGTTCGAAGACCCTTCGCTCACGCAACTGGGCTGGGATTCGGCCGGATACGGGCTTTATGCCAGCGGTTACAGCGTCCTGTGCGTGTTCGGCGGCCTGATCGTGGGCGGCATCCTTCTGGATAAATGGGGCGTCCGCATCAGCGGCAGCGTCTTCGTGGGAATGATGGCGGCCGGGGCCGGCGTCGTGCTCTGGGCCCTCCTGAGCGGCGCTTCCTGGTCGTTGCAGGCGGCCTACGCCGGCGTGATGTTTTTCGGGCTGGGCAGCGAGATTGCCGGGACGGCCGTGACCCGGAGCATCGCCAAGTGGTTCCGGGACGGGCCGATGGCGCTTGCCATGGGCCTGCAACTGGCCATTGCCCGTCTGGGTACGGCCTTCGCCCTGGTGCTGGCGCCGAAGTTGGTACAGCAAAGCGCCGGCCATGTCTATACCCTGGCCGAGACGGCCCGTCCCGCCGTAGTGGGCATGGGACTCATGGCCCTGGGCCTCATTCTCTGGGCCATCTTCGTGGCGTTAGACGCCCGCTGGGACAGCAAAGCCGAGGGGCTTCCGGAAAACGCCTCCCAGGCCTCTGACGAAGAGGCTTTCCGCTTCAAGGACGTGCTGGGCGTACTGGGAAACAAGAATTTCTGGCTGCTGGGGCTTCTCTGCGTCCTTTTCTACAGCAGCATCATCGCATTCAAGAAATTTGCGGGGGCCATTCTCATCCCCCGTTTCGACATTCCGGCATCGGCCGCCGGATGGATGGTGAGCATGCTTCCCTTCTCCACCGTGATTTTCGCCCCGCTGTTCGGCATGCTCGTGGACAAGGCCGGCAAAGGCACCCGTTGGATGGTGTTGGGAGCCGTCCTCGCGCTTATCGCCCATCTCCTTCTGGCCTTTGCCCCCGCCGGCGTCCCGTTCTGGGGATACCTCGCCATGGTGTTCCTGGGCTTCGGCTATTCGCTGGTTCCCGCCGCCCTCTGGCCCTCCGTCCCCAAGATTGTCCCGGATAAAGTCCTGGGCACCACCTTCGCCCTCATCTACTGGGTGCAGAACCTGGGGCTGATGAGTTTCAAATGGGTGGCCGGCGTCCTTCTCGGGAAAAGCGCCCAAGGACCTGTCACCGTTGAGTTGATGTTCGTCGCCCTTTGCGTCGCCGCCGTAGGGGTGGCCCTCGCGTTCCGCCGCACATCGGCCCGCCATCCGGAACTGAAACTGGATGAGCCCCATCGTTGAAAAGTGCACGATTTTTGAAAATAAACTTGGAGGCAATCCTTTTTCTGCTTATATTTGCAGTGTGATAGAATACTAATACAGCGACAATATGGCGCTCATTGAACTCCAAGGCATCAACAAGACCTACGACAACGGACAGCCGCTGCACGTGCTCAAGGGCGTCAACCTGAGCATCGAAAGCGGAGAGTTCGTGTCCATCATGGGGGCGTCCGGTTCCGGAAAGAGCACCCTTCTCAATATTCTCGGCATCCTGGACAACTACGACACAGGAACCTACCACCTGGACGGGCGGCTCATCAAGGACCTCACGGAAAAACAGGCGGCCGACTACCGCAACCGGATGATCGGCTTTGTCTTCCAGAGTTTCAACCTCATCAGTTTCAAAACCGCCGTCGAGAACGTGGAACTTCCCCTTTACTATCAGGGCGTTCCCCGGAAAAAACGCCACGAACTGGCCATGGAATACCTGGAGAAGATGGGCCTGACCCCCTGGGCCGACCACTTCCCCAATGAAATGTCCGGCGGCCAGAAGCAGCGGGTGGCCATCGCCCGCGCCCTCATCACCCGGCCCCGGATTATCCTGGCCGACGAACCCACCGGCGCCCTGGACTCCAAAACCAGCGTGGAGGTGATGGGGCTCCTGAAACAACTGAACCATGAAGACGGCATCACCATCATCGTGGTCACGCACGAAGGGGGCGTCGCCAACGAGACCGACAAGATTATCCACATCAAGGACGGCGTCATCGGCAATATCGAGGAGAACACCCGCCACGAAGCCTGGGGCGGCAGCGTCATCAAATAATGAGAGAACTTTTCCATGAAATAGCCAGTTCCCTGCGGCAGAACAAACTCCGTACGGTCCTCACGGGCTTTGCGGTGAGTTGGGGCATCTTTCTCCTGATTGCCCTGCTGGGAGCCGGGAACGGCCTCATGAACTCCTTCATGGGGAACATGGACCAGTTCGTGAGCCGGAGCATCACGGTGCAGGGATGGCGCACGTCCAAGCCCTACGCCGGCTACAAGGAAAACCGCAGCATCCAGTTGGACGGCAAGGACGTCGCCCTCACGGAAGGACCGCAGTGGAAAAACACCATCACCGGCGTCACAGCTGGCACCGGTTCCTTCTCGGCCACGCTGTCGCTGGACGGGAAAGTCGTCAACGGCTGGCTCCGGGGCGTTTCTCCGGAGCACCAGGAATATGGGAAAATCCAGATGGCCGCCGGGCGCTTCCTCTCCCCTGCCGATTTGCAGGAGCAGCGCAAGGTCATGGTCCTCAGTCTCTCCCAGGCCCGGGAACTGCTGCCCAACTCCCCGGACGCCCTGGTGGGCCGATGGGTGACGGCAGGGGCCCTGGCCTACAGGGTCATCGGCATTTACCATACCGACGAGGGTGATTTCCGCCGGACCTGCTTTATTCCCTATACCACCTATAAAGGGATTTACGACCCTTCGGACAAGGTATCCTCCATCTCCTTTACGGTGGACGGGCTCCACTCCCTCAAGGAGCACGAAGACTTCCAGGAGGCCTATGGCGACGCCATAAAACGCCTCCACAGCATAGCCCCCGACGACAGGATGGGCATCTGGATCAGCAACGGCTACACGCGGAACATGCAGATGAGCAAGGCGGAGGGCATTATCCGCATCGCCCTCTGGATTCTGGGAATCCTCACCCTCATCAGCGGCATCGTGGGCGTTTCCAACATCATGCTCATCACCGTGAAGGAGCGGACGCACGAGTTCGGCATCCGTAAAGCCATCGGCGCCCGGCCCGGCAATATTCTCAGCCTCATCATTGCCGAGAGTGTCGCCATCACGGCCGCCTTCGGCTATGTGGGCATGTTCCTGGGGATGGTTTCCTGCGAAATCCTGGGAAAGACCGTGGGGCAGAAGGGCGTGGATATCGGCTTCGAGACCATCCGGATGCTGGAAAACCCTTCCGTCGGCCTGGATGTGGCGCTGGAAGCCACCCTGCTCCTGATTGTGGCCGGCACCCTTGCCGGCATCATCCCGGCCTGGAAAGCCGCCAAAGTGAAACCCATCGAAGCCCTCAGAGCCGAATGAAATGGTTTGATACAGACACCTTCCGGGAAATCCTGGACAGCCTGGTGCGGAACCGCAGCCGGAGCCTTCTGACGGGTTTCGGCGTGTTCTGGGGCGTATTCATGCTCATGCTCCTGGTGGGCGGCGGGCAAGGGCTCAAGGGCCTTCTGTACCGCAACTTCGAGGGCTTTGCCCAGAACACCGGCATCGCCTTCACCGACCAGACCTCCAAGCCGTACAAGGGGTTCAAGAAAGGCCGTGCCTGGAATATGAACTACGAAGATGTGGACCGGCTCAAGAACCTGGTGCCGGAACTGGAGACCGTTTCCCCCACCGTGAGTTTCTGGGGCCGGAGCATCGCCCGGGAAGAAAACAGTTTCTCCGACGCCGTGGTGAAAGGCGTACGCCCGGACTATGCCCGGATTGAAACGCCCAAACTCCGCTACGGCCGCTACCTCAACGACAGCGACAACGCCAACGAGAGAAAAGTCTGCGTGCTGGGAAAGAAAGTCTATACCAACCTGTTCCCGGAAGGAGGGGATCCCTGCGGGCAGCGCATCCGCATCGACGGATCCTACTACAGCGTCGTGGGCGTGGACTGGAACGAGAACAGCATCTCCGTGAACGGCAGTGCCGACGAAGCGGTCACCATTCCGCTCAATCTGGCCAGGAAGGCCTACAACCAGGGCAATATCGTCCACTTGATCTGCTTCACCGCCAGGGAGGGCATCGCCATCAGCGACATCACTCCGAAAGTGCGGGGCGTAATCAACCGGGCCCACTACGTAGATCCTTCCGACGAGCAGGCGCTCTTCATCATGAACACCCAACTCATCTTCGGCATCGTGGACAACCTGTTCCGGGGCATCAACTTCCTGGTGTGGCTCATCGGCCTGGGAACGCTCCTGGCCGGGGTGATCGGCGTATCCAACATCATGATGGTGAGCGTGCGGGAACGCACCACCGAGATCGGCATCCGGCGGGCCATCGGCGCAACGCCTTGGCAGATCCTGGGACAGATCCTGTCCGAGAGCATCGTCCTCACGCTGGTGGCAGGCATGCTGGGCATTGTTTTCAGCGTGCTCATCCTCGCCGGCGTAGAGATGGCCATGACCGAAGACGGCATCCTGAAAGCCGCCTTCCAGGTGCCTTTCTCCACAGCGGTAGTGGCGGCGCTTCTGCTGGCCGTCCTGGGAGTGGCCGCCGGCGCCATGCCCGCTTCCCGCGCCCTGCAGATTAAGCCGGTAGATGCCATGAGAGACGAATAATAAAGGAATACGATATATGAAAAAGTTTGGAAAGATTTTACTGATTGTCGCCGTTGCAGCCCTTTTCCTGGGCACTTTCGCCTACCTGTTCCGGCGCTCCCAGCCCAAGGTGGCGCAGTATCAGGAACTGACGCCCTCGACGGGGAGCATCTCCCGCAGCACCGTGGTCACGGGCAAAATCCAGCCCCGTGACGAGGTGAACGTGAAACCGCAGATCAGCGGCATCGTGGCCGAGGTGTACAAGGAAGCCGGACAGATGGTCCAGCAAAACGAGGTCATCGCCAAATTGAAGGTAATCCCCGACATGGGCCAACTTTCCAGCGCCCAGAGCCGGGTGCGCCTGAGCGAACTCAACCTCAAGCAGGCCCAGATCAACTTCGACCGCGAGAAAGCCCTCTACGACCAGCAACTTGTGAGTGCCGACGAGTTCGAGAAAATCCAGCAGGCCCTCCGCCAGGCGCAGGAAGAGCATGCCATCGCCCGGGAAAACCTGGAAATCGTGCGCGACGGCGTCTCCTCCTCCAACAAGAGCGGGAGCACCACCCTGGTCCGCTCCACCATCTCCGGCCTCATCCTGGACATCCCGGTGAAAGTGGGTAACTCCGTCATAAACTCCAACACCTTCAACGACGGCACCACCATCGCCACCGTGGCCAATATGAACGACCTCATCTTCGACGGCAACATCGACGAGACGGAAGTGGGACGCCTGCATATCGGCCTGCCGGTCCGCATCAGCGTGGGCGCCCTGCAGAACCTCCACTTCGACGCCGCCCTGGAATACATCGCCCCCAAAGCCACCGAATCGGGCGGCACCAACCTTTTTGAAATCAAGGCTTCCGTGAATGTCCCCGACAGCGTAACCATCCGCAGCGGCTACAGCGCCAACGCGGAAATCGTGCTCCAGGAAGTGCGCGACGTGCTCACCATCCCCGAAAGCGCCATCCAGTACGACGGCGACAAAACCTACGTCCTCGTCAAAGAGGCCGAAGAGTATGTACGCCGCGACGTGGAAACCGGCCTTTCCGACGGCGTCAACATCGAAATCAAGAGCGGCCTGGAACTGGGTGAAACCGTTCGCGGCCCTCAAATCATCAGCAGCAGCAAATAAGCCATGAAAGCCTTACTGATAAGCCTGGCCCTTCTTGCGCAGGCCCCCGGCGACACCCTCCCCGACCTCTCCCGGCCCTGGACGCTGGAACAGTGCACCGCCTGGGCACTGGAGCACAATCTCACCGTAGCCCAGCAGGAAATCAACCGCGAAAGAAGCGCCGTCGATAAGAATACGGCCGACTGGTCCTGGACGCCCGGCGTCAGCGCATCGGCCGGTGAGAACTGGAGTTTCGGCCGCGGAATCGGCGGGAACAACACCTACGAGCGGGGCAACACCGCCTCCACCAACTTCAACCTGAGCAGCAGCATGACACTCTTTGACGGACTGGCCACGCCGGAGCGCATCAAACTGGCCCGGCTGAACCTGGAGAGCGCAACCGCCGACCTGGAGAAAGCCCGGGACGACATCCGTGTATCCGTAGCCAGGGCCTATGTCCAGATTCTGTACAACCACGAGATCCTGGACGTAGCCCGGGAGCAACTGAAAATCGACTCCCTGCATGTGGTCCGGCTGCAGGGGCTCCATGACAACGGAAAGGCCTCCGCCGCCGAACTCTCCCAGCAGAAAGCATCCCTGGCCCAGAGCCGCCTCACGATGGTGCAGGCCCGAAACAACCTCCGCGCTTCCCTGCTGGACCTTGCGCAACTGCTGGAGTTGCCAGTCTGGGAAGGCTTCCGGGTGGAAAGGCCGCAGTTGGAAATGGAAGACCTCTACCTCAGTTCCCCGGACGACATCTTTGCCGACGCCGTGGACATCCGTCCCGCCATCCGGGCCGAGCAACTCCGCCTCCGGGGTGCCGAACGGAGCATCCGGATCGCCCATGCCCAGCACCTTCCCTCCCTGTCCCTGTCGGCCGGCATGGGAACCAACTACTACACCTCCTTCGCCACACAGGGCTTTTGGGAGCAGTTGAACAACAATTTCAGCCAATATGTGGGCCTCTCCCTGAGCATTCCCATCTTCACCCGCTTCACAGCCCGGAACCAGCTGCGCACGGCCAAACTGAACAAAACGAACCAGGAAATCCAGTTGCAGCGGGTCAAGAACGCGTTGTACAAGGAAATTGTCCAGGCCTGGAACGGCGCCGTGGCCGCCCGTGCCAAGTGGGATAGTTCCCGTGAAGCCAAAATCGCCGCGGAAGACGCCTTTGAACTCCAGCAGGCCAAATACGAAAACGGGAAAGCCACGCTTACTGAATTCAACGAAGCCCGGAACCGCCTGGTGAAAGCCCAGTCCGACGCGGTCCAGGCCACCTGCGAATACCTTTTCCAAGCCCATCTGCTGGAATTCTACCGGGGTGGAGAACTGACGCTGTAGCCCCAAGAAAATGCCCAAAAACATGACCAAGATTGAAAAAAACGGTATCTTTGTCTAAAATTCGCTAGCATGATTCAGGAAAACACCATCGACAAGGCCTTGAAAGACCTGTTTGGACAAATCGAGTTCCAGGCGGAACCCGCAGGATTGTATGACCCGCTTCGGTACATGATTGCCATCGGAGGCAAGCGCCTCCGTCCCAAACTGTGCCTGCTTGCCTATGGCGTTTTTGCCGAAACGATAACGCCCGCCGCCCTGAAAGCGGCTGCCGCCCTGGAAATCCTTCATTCCTTTACCCTGATCCACGACGACATCATGGACCGCAGCCCCCTTCGCCGCGGCCACGAAACCATCTGGAAAAAATGGGGCGGAGACGCCGCCATCCTCAGCGGAGACGCCATGTGTATCGAAGCATTCAAACGGATTGCCAAACTTCCCGGGCAAGTGCTTCCGGAAGCGTTGGCACTGTTTTCCCGCACCTCGGCGGAAGTGTGCGACGGACAGCAACTGGACATGGAATTCGAGCATCGCTCCCGGGTGGAGATGCCGGAATACATGCGTATGATCGGCCTCAAAACCAGCGTTCTGCTGGCCTGCTGCGCACAAATGGGCGCCCTGGTGGCCGGAGCCGACGGGGCCGCGCAGCAAAAATTGTACGACTTTGGCTACAACCTGGGCCTGGCCTTCCAGGTGGCCGACGACTATCTGGACGCCTATGGGGACGAGCGTGTGTTTGGCAAGCCCATCGGCGGTGATATACTGAATGCCAAAAAGTCCTGGCTCACCATCCGGGCGGAGGAACTGGGAGCAAAAGGCATCGCAGAAGTCCTGAATGCCCCGGCTCAGACGCAGGTGGAAAAAACGGCCAAGATTGCCCGCATGAAAGCCCTTTATGACAGCGTTGGCGTGGCCGACGCCGCCAGGCAGGAAATCAAACGCCTGAACAACTGCGCCACCGACGCCCTCGCTTCCCTCCCCGAAGACGGGAAGCAGGTTCTTCTTCGTTTTGCCAACGCCCTTACGGGCCGTACTTTCTAATCGGCAAGTTGAAATACCACGGAGGAGTTGGCCCCCAGGATGAGGGTCTGGTCCTTGATTTGCGCCGTGCCCAGGAGGGCTACAGGGCGGGACATGCTGTCCGTCACCTTCACTTCCTTCTGGCTGGTGGCGATGTTGTGGACAACCAGGAGTTTCTGGCTGCCGGAAGACATGTACCAGGAAGCGATGGAAGATCCGGTGAGGCCGGCATGGGTCATTTCGCCATCGGCCAGTGCCGGATAGGTGTTGCGAAGACGGGACCAAGTCCGATAGACGTTCAGGACCGAGTTCGTGTTCTCCTTCTGGGCCGCCACCGAATTGGCCGCCTTCACCATGTTGTAATCCGTGAGATCGCTCTTGTGGTTATCCGAAAGGGCGTATCTGGGCAGGTCCGTCAGGCCGGCATCCCAGGCGATGGGCTGCCGTACGGGAGCGTCCGTACTTCCCTTCTTGCCATAGTACCCCAGTTCTTCGCCCTGATAGAGGAAGGGCTTGCCGGGCGTAGAAAGAAGGATGGCGGCCGCCTGCTTCTCCTTGGCCTCGTTCTTCCCGACCCACTCGGCGAAGCGGTCCTGGTCGTGATTGGTGAGGAAGATGGACGTGATGGCATCCGGACGCACGGCCTTGTGGTCGGTAAGATAGCCGTTCACGGCATTCACATAACCGGTGGCATCGTGGTTACCCAGCATGCCGCTCACCATGCCGCCGTAATTGAATTCGAAGTTGGAAATAAGGCCCTTGTAGTACTGCTTTTCAATGCCGTGGTCTTCCCAGGCTTCGCCCACCATGAAGATGTTGTCACTGTGGCCAGCGGCCTTGTAAGCCGCGTTCACGGCATCGTACCAGAGCGACAGGAAACGCTGGTTAGGGGTGATCTGCGCATTGTACACCCACAGCACGGCATCCAGGCGGAAGCCGTCCACCCCCATGTTCACCCACTTGGTGGCCGCCGCGACAGTTTCCTTGAATGCGGGGGAAGTCTCGCAGGAGGTATATGCGCCGTAATTCACATCGGGCATATAACTTCCGAAGGCCCCGAAGTAATACGTGGCCTCGCCGAAGACGATATCGGCCGCAGAACTGCTGTTGTCCAGTTTGAAGGGCTTGCCCAGGGTGATGACGGTGTTTCCGGGAGCACCGCCGTATTTGGTGCCGGAGGGCCAGGAATTATCGTTGGAGGTGCGCACCAGGAAGCCCCACTCGGTATCCACGTCCAGGGTAAGTTCAAAAATGCCCGTAGAAGTCTCGTACATACCCAGGCTGCCCTGGTTGCCCACATGGATCCAGCGGGAGGCATTGGCGGTGTTGGGAGACTGGGGCGCCTCCGTGGTTTCCGTCACGGTGACATACTTGGCGCTGCCGGTCCAGTCCACCTTGAAGTGCAGCCGTCCCTTGTAGCCGATGTTATCGCCGCCCAGGGAGAACCAACTGCCCATTCCGGCCGATTTGGAGCCGCCGTAATTCTCTACCCGGCCTGCGACGGCATCGGAAGAGGGATCGGTGGAAAGAACGTAATAATCTCTGTACGGACTCTTTGCAGGGTCGGCCTTCAGGCTCTGGAACCAGGCGTGTCCCAGGCCCGTATGGTTGAGCACGAAATCCATGTAAATCTTGATTCCCTTGGCATGGGCGGCGTCGATGAGCGACTGGAAATCGGCCTCCGTGCCGAAGAGCGGATTCAGGGACATATAGTCGTTCACGTCGTAGCCGTGATAACTGTCCGTGGGATGCGACGGCGACAGCCAGAGGGCGGTGACACCCAGGTCGTCCAGATAGTCCAGATGTTTCTCGATACCCTTGAAATCGCCCACGCCGTCCCCGTCGGAATCGGCGAAGGAATAGACCAGGAGTTGATAAGTGGTGCCGGAGCGCTTGGTGCCGTCAAAGGTGGCCGGAGAAGGGACCACCTCGATTTTTCCTGCGCCGGCCTGGGTGACGGAGACGCTGGCGGTCTTGCTGCCGCCACTGATGGTGATGCTGCCTGTCCGGGCGCCCACGGCCGTATTGGCATCCACCGTTACCGAAACGGAGGCGTTGCCGCCGCCGGATGTGGGCGAAACATGCATCCACGCCGCCGAAGCCGAGGCCGTCCAGGCCGATGACGAAGTGACCGACACCAGTTTGGTGGAGGTGTCCTCGTCGGTGAAGGAAAGGGTGGCCGGCGACACGGAAAGGGTTTCCACGGGCTCCGGAGTGATGGGCTCCTTGCCGCCACAGGCTGCAAGACAGAAAGCAGCCGTCAGTATCCAGACAAATCTTTTCATGGTACGGGTATTTGGCAGACGGGCGTCCGGTCAGGGGCGCCCGCCTGAAAAAGTTTATTCGATGGTACCGGTTCCGGCATTGAAGTCAAGGGTGACTTTCTGGCCGGCATTCACGTTCACGCGCTCCTGGTCTCCGCCGTTGCCACGATAGGCAATCTTGCCGTCCAGGATGATGAACTCACGGGTCCACCAGTCGGAGGCGGCGATGGAGGAAGCCGCGTAGATGCGGAGTTCGCCGCTGGCCGCCACGGTGAGCGAGAGTTTGCCGTCGGCCGCGGTGAAGAGGGCATTATCCATGGCCTCGTTCCAGCCGCCGAAGCAAGCGCCGATACCATAGACCTTGGCGGGCTCCACGCAGACCTTCTTGTTTTCGGTGTCCACATAAATCATGTACACGCCGTTCTCGGCCACGAAGCAGTTGCCGTCAGATACGGTATAGCCGCTGTCTTCGCCCAGTCCGGTGAAGTCTCCGTTCCACTCCTTCACGGCGCAGAACTTGAAGCCCTTGCCGGCCTCGATGGAACGGATGGCCCAGAAGTGGCCGGGCTTTCCGTTGACGGGGGTCATGTCCACGATGTAATCACCGGTCCAGTCCCATCCGCCGACACCGTCGCCGATGATGTACATGGTCTCCGGCAGGGAGGGAGCATCGCCGGTGTACTCACCCTCGAGGGTGATGGTCTCGGCAGCGGGGTCATAGACCACGACCACCTTGGCGTCGCGTCCCACCTTGATGTTGGAACCGTTGTTCTCCACGGCGAAGGCCTGTCCCAGTTCGGCGAAGGCACCGCCCCGGTTCACATCCCAGGCCTCGTTCTGGCGGATCTTGATTTCGTCGGCGGCACCCAGTTCAATCTCGTTGGAGACGAGTTTGCCATCCCTTTCAAAGAGGATGCGGTCGGGAACGCCCCAACTGTTGATGGTGCCCACGACACCCCAGTAAGCGGGGTCGGTACCGGCTTCGGCCACCAGGAGAACCTCTTCGGCCGGGAAGAAGTACACATCCACTGCACCGTCGATACCGGGCTTGATGTTGGTGCCGCTGGCATAGGCCTTCACGGCCGTACCCAACTTGGAGTCACCACCAAAGTTCTCGGCCCAGTCGTTATTGTAACGGACCTTGATCTCGTCGGAAGCGGTAACCGCCACATTGCGGGCCACCAGATAACTGTGGTTGGCCTCCTCCCTCAGGGGAGTATCGGGCGTATCGCCCCAACTGTTGATGGTGCCCACGACACCCCAACCGGCGGTAGAAACGGTGATGGTGCCGGCATTGGTGTCAAAGGTGACGATGTAGTTGCCTTCCTCCACGGTGATGTTGTCACCGCCGGGAACAGCCTCAAACGGCTCGCCGATGGCGGTCATGACACCGCCCACGTTGGTGTCCCAACCGTGGTTGTAACGGATCTTGAAGCCGCCGCTGATCTTGGTGACAGGGCTGGTCCAGACACCGTCGCTTTCGGTCATGTCCACATCGCCGCCCCAACTGTTGAAGTCTCCGATCAGGGACCACACGTTTCCTTCGGACACGGTGATGGTGAGATTCTCGGTATCCAGGACCACCTTGTAGAAGCCCGCGCCGACCTTGATGTTGTCACCGCCGGCGACAGCCTCGAAGGGCTCTCCGAGGGCGGTCATCACGCCACCGTAGTTCTCGTCCCAGGCGCCGTCCTTGCGCCACTTGAACTCGGTGTCGCCTTCGGCCGTGATGTAAGCGGTCCATACATTGCCGTTCTGGGTGGCCAGAACATCGTTGTCCCAGTCTCCGTTGAGGCCGATGATGTTCCAACCGGTCACGGTTTCGGGCTCTTCGGGTTCGTCACTGCCGAGGATGTAGGAGACCTTGGCACCGGAGGCGCCCGTCACCTTGGCGGTGCCGGCACCCGGATTCACGAACAGGTCGAACACGCCGTCGGCACCCACCTTGATGTTGGCGCCGTCCTGCGTCACGGTGAAGTCGGTGTCCAGGCCGCCATACTCGCCGCCCAGGTTCTCGGCCCAGTCGGCATCCTTGCGGAACTTGAACTCATCGGCGGCAGCCAGAGGAACGCTCAGGGCCACGTGGGTGGTACCGTCGGTAATCATGGCGATGTCACCATCCCAGTTGATGCCGACAAGGGACAGGGCGCCGATCACGGACCAGGTGCTGGCCTCGGTGAACTCGGGATACGGGTCATAGGCGTTGGCAATCCAGGCCTGGCCTTTTTCGTTGAAGAAGATGTCGTACACGCCGGCGGCGCCCACCTTGATGTTGGGGCCGTCCTGCGTCAGGGAGAACTCATTGTCCAGGCCGCCATAATCGCCGCCGAAGTTCACACCCCAGTCGGCATCCTTGCGGAACTTGAACTCGTCGTCGGCGCCGATGGTCACGTGGGCGGCCACATGGTTGCCCTTGCCGTCGGTCCACATTACCAGATCCTTGTCCCAGTTCATCTCATAAGCCGCAACGGCTCCGATGACGGTCCAGGTGCTGATTTCGGTGTATTCCTCGTACGGGCTGCCCTGCGGCAGCGTGACCTCGAAACCGTCCACATTGATGTGGCCGGCAGCCTCCAGGTAACCGTTCCGGAGATTGTCACGGGCGGCCTCCTGCAGGGAAGCGCGAAGGGCCATTTCCAGGGAGACGACGGAACCTTCCTGGATGCCCTGGGCAATCAGGGTGCGGCAAAGGCCGGTTTTGGCAACGCTGATGATATTGCCGCTGACGGTGGACGGGAGGATCTTGTTCACACTGTTGCCATTCACTTTCAAAAGTACCAGCGAATGGTTCACCGGCATTTTCTGGTTGAAACTCTGGTTGAAGGAACCGGCGGTGAAGTCCACAAAGACTCCGTCCTCGGTCACATCATAGGAGTTCACGACAGGAGCGGTGCCCTTGCTCTCGTCGAACTGCACCAGTTCCTGTTTGGCGCAGGAAACGGCGGCGAGAGCGGCCGCACCTGCTATGATGATGGATAAAAATTTCTTCATAAGGCAGTACAACGATTAATAGCCGGGGTTCTGCTTGAGGTTGGAGTTGGCCAGACGGTCGCTGTCCGGGATCGGGAAGAGGGCCCGGTGGCCGTCCACGTCACGACCGTCCTGGGTTTCGCCCTTCCACTGCCAGTTGTAACCGGAAGTGAACTTGCCGAAACGGATGAGGTCGGAGCGGCGCCAGCACTCCTGATAGAGTTCGCGGGCGCGTTCGTCCAGGATTTCATTCAGGTCCAGGGAGAACACGGGGTTCAGGCCGGCACGTTCACGCACCTGATTGAAGGCGGCAAGGCCGTTGCAGGAAGCACCGCGGGCCTCGCATTCGGCAGCCATCAGGAGCACGTCGGCATAGCGCATGAGCGGGAAATCGGTATCGACGAAACCGGCTTCCTGACCGGAACCGCCGTCGCTGGTGCGGTTGAGGAACTTCATGAAGGCATAACCGTTGGTGAAGTCACCGATATCGTCGATGCTGGCCTGCTGGGTATCCGTGTAGAAGAGTTTGCGCTGGTCGTCATTGGTGAACTTGGCAAAGAACTCGGGAGTCATGCGCAAGCCGCCCCAACCGGAGGAAATGCCGATGGAGGCCGGATCCATTTGACCGCCCGTGGAGGCGAAGATGATGTAATTGGTGCAGCCATAACTCTGGGTGTACACACCGTCCTGCTGGATGGCGAAGATGATTTCGTCGGTGCAGCGGTCGTTGTCGGCCAGGAACAGTTCCTGATAGGCGGGATAAACGCCGGCCGACGTGGTGTGCAGGCTGTAACCGTCGTCCATGAGGTCTTTCAGGATGGTGGCGCAATCGTTCCAGCGGGCCGATCCCGTATAAACCTCGGCATTCAGGTAGAGCTTGGCCAGCAGGAACTTGGCGGCGCCCATGCTCACATGGCCGGCCGCCACATTGTCCTTGCCGGGAAGGCTGTTGCCGGCGATGATGTCTTTCAGCTCATCTTCCAGCCAGGTGAAAAGATCGGCACGGGAGATCTGCTCGGGATTGGTTCCCACCACGTCATCCTCGGTTGCGAAAGGAACACTGCCGAAGCAGTCGATGGCATGGTAATAGGCGATGGCGCGGAGCACGCGGGCCTCGGCCAGGTAGCGGTTTTTCACACCGGCGTCGAAATCGGTCTTCTCCACTTCGCGGATGAACTCGTTGGCCGAAGCCACCTGCATCAGCAGACGGGAGTAGAAGGCATAGATGAAGGTGTCGTCGGTGGTCCAGTTCATGTAATGGAAATTCTTGATGGTCTGGTCGTTCCAGCCGCAGACACTTTCGTCGGTGGTGAGTTCCTGGTGGTGATACAGGCCGCGGATGTACTGGGAAGCACCGCCGTCGAGACCGGAGATGGAAGCATCGCCGTTGGGTCCGTAATAACCCGAAGTGGCAAAGCCCAGGTACACACCGGAAATATAGGAATCAAGCGCGGACTGGGAGGTGAGCACCTTGTCCACGGTATTGGCGTTGGGGTCGATCGGCGTCACATTCAGATCACCCACGCAGGCAGTCAGGGCTGCAGCGGCAGCCACAATGCCTAAGATATTTTTGATGGTTTTCATACTATGCGTGCCGGATTAGAAGTTAAACTTAACACCTACGATGAAGGTTCTCGGACGAGGGTACACCGTACCGTCGACACCGCCGAACACTTCCGGATCGATTCCGCTGTACTTGGTGATGGTGCAGATGTTCTGGACCGTACCGAAGACGTTCAGGGAAGCGGGTCTGTCAGGATCCACGTTGAAGAGTTTGGGGAAGGTGTAACCGATGGTGAAGTTGTCCAGTTTCAGGAAGGAACCGTCCTGGAGATAGTAGTCGGACAGGTACTGTGCCTGGGTGAACATGGACTTGGGAGCGGAGGCGACGCGGTTCGACACGAAACTGTTGGTCCACAGGTCAGCCAGCATTTCGGTATCGGAAGCCACATTGTTGTACACCCAGTTGCCGATGGAGGCGTGACCGGAGAGGGCCGCCGTCCAGTTCTTCCAGTTGAAGGAAGTGTTGAAACCGAAGGTGTAGTCGGCATCGGCATGGTGGGACATCACCTTGTCGTCGGCCGTGATGGTGCCGTCGCCGTTCTGATCTACATAGACGCCGTTGATGGGGGCGCCGTTCTTGTCATAGACCTGCTGGTACAGATAGAAGGTGCGCATGGGATAGCCCACCTGGATCAATTGCACATTGTTGCCGGTACCGCCGGAGATGCCGCCGGTCTCGATGCCGGCCGCGTTCTCGTCGGAGGCGGTGAGTTTGGTGACCTTGTTCTTGTTGTAGGCCATGTTCACACCCAGGGTCCAGTTGATGTCGCGGGTCTCGACCAGAACGCCGTTGAGGTCGATCTCATAACCCATGTTGGTCATGGAGCCGATATTGGTGTTCAGGTAGTTGGTCAGGTTGGAAAGGCCCGGAACCGGGATGTAGTTCAGGATGTCGCGGGTATCGCGCTTGTACACATCCACGGATGCGGTGAGGCGGTCATTCCAGAAACCGAAGTCGATACCGGCGTTGTAGGTGGTGGTGGTCTCCCACTTCAGGTTGGCACTGTAACCCAGGGCCACGACCGGAGCGCTGTAGGCGCCGCCGTTCACGAAATAGTAGGAACCGGGCGTGTTGATGGAGAGGAACTGGGCGAAGGTATCGTAGTAGCCGCCCACTTCCTGCTGACCGGTTTCACCCCAGGACAGACGGAGTTTGAGGGTGGAGACGGGTTCCACGTTCTTCAGGAAACTTTCGTTCTTGATGTTCCAGCCCAGGGCAACGGAGGGGAAGATACCCCACTTGTTGTTCTGGAAGCGGGAAGTACCGTCGGCACGGATGGTGGCCGTAATCAGGTAACGGTCGGCGAAACTGTAGTTGGCACGGCCGAAGAAGGAAATGAGGTAGAGTTCACCCTTGCCTTCGGTGTTGGACATTTCCAGCCTGTCGGAAAGACGGTATTTGTAATTGTGGTTGTTGCTCCAGAAGTGCTGCCAGGAGTAACCGGCCATGAAGTCCACGAAATGCTTCTCGGCGAAGGTGTGGCTGTAGTCGGCATAGAACTCGAGGGTGGTGTTCCGACGGGTGTAGTCATAGTCCGTGTGGGAACCGCCGCCGGATTCGGTGGTGTTGTGGATGGATTCCTCGGAACCCTGGGCAATCTCGGTGACACCGTTGGACTTGGCCCAGTCGATACCCAGGTTCAGGTTCAGGCGCAGGTCCTCGAAACCGTGGACCTTGTAGTCGAACTGGCTGTTGCCGATGAAACGCAGGGCGTTGGAGAAGTCGCGCTTGGAGTTCAGGAGGGCGACCGGGTTCATGGTAGCCATGGTGTTGGGGTTGCCGGAGAGGTCGAACCAGGTGGTGTAGCCGTTGATGCCGTTACGGTCATAGACCGGCTTGGTAGGGTCGTAGTGGTTGGCGGCACCGATGGCGCTCTGGTTGGCGTAGGTGTTCACGGCATAAGTGCCCTTACCGTTCAGGTTCACGGTCAGGTGCTTGTCGAAGAATGTGGGGGCCAGGTTGAGGGCCAGGGTCCAACGGTCCATCTCGGAACCCTTCAGGGTACCGTTCTGCCAGGTGGCGCCACCGGAAACACGGTAAGGAAGGACCTCGCCGATGCGGCCGCTCAGGCTCAGGTTGGCATCCACGGAAGGGGCCACCTGGTAAATCTGGCGCTGCCAGTCGGTGTTGGTGTTCCCCAGGGCAGCCTCTGCGGCGGAATTGGGGCCGTAGAATTCCTGGATGAGGGAACGGATGCCGTTTGCATCCAGCAGGTTGTTGTACTTGGCGATGGTGTTCACCGAAGTGGTGACGTCGGCCGACAGGTGCGGACGCTTGTCACCGACCTTGGCGCCCTTCTTGGTGGTGATCACGATAACACCGTTGGATGCCCGGGAACCGTAGATGGCGGTGGCGGAGGCGTCCTTCAGGACGGTGAAACTCTCGATGTCTTCCGGGTTGATGGAAGACAGGGCGTCGGCCATGCCGGAGATGCCGTCGTTGGACACGGGCAGGCCGTCGATCACGTACAGAGGGGTGTTGGAAGCATTGATGGAGGAGCCGCCACGGATGCGGACGGTAGCGGCGGAACCCGGCATACCGTCACCGGCCGTGACCACCACACCGGCGCTCTTGCCGCGCAGGAGGTCGGCCGGGGAGGTGATGACACCCTTGTTGATTTCATCAGCCTTCACGGTAGAAACGGAACCGGTGAGGTCGCTCTTCTTGACAGTACCGTAACCGATGATCACCACCTCGTCCAGGAAATCGGTATCCTCCTGGAGGGTGATGGTGGCGGGCACGGCAGAGGCCGTAAAGACTTGGGTCGAATAGCCGATGCAGCTGATTTCCACCACTGCATTGGCACTGGAAACGGTGAGGGTGAAGTCGCCGTCGAGACCGGTGGAAACGCCATTGGTCGTTCCCTGTTCGATCACCGAAGCCCCGATGACGGGGCCGATGGCATCTACCACCACACCTTTAACCTGGTATCCGCCCTGGGCGAATACGGTAGCGCATGCTGCGAGCAGCACTGCGATTGCGGTTAAAATCCTTTTCATTAGTGTGTAGTTAATTGATAATTATTTGGTTTCGATAAATCTCACGCAAACGGCTCCCAGCACCAGGAACACCCCGGCAACCAGCAGCATGGCCGGCTGGCTGCCCCCCACGAGGGAGAGCACCAGACCGCCCGTGGCGGCCGCCACAATCTGCGGCAGGCAAATGGTTCCGTTGAACAGGCCCAGATAACTTCCCATGTAGGGGCTCCCCTCCAGGGCATTGGTGAGGAGGGTGAACGGGAGGGCCAGCATGGCGGCCCAGGCAAAGCCGATGAGGAAGTAACTCACGAACAGCAGGTACTGGTTGTGGATGAACATCACGGAGGCAAAGCCCAGGGCTCCCGCCAGGAGGCTCACCACATAGGCCAGTTTGATATTCTTGAAGCGGGGTATCATGGCCGCCCACACGAGCGAGCCGATGGCCTGGACGGCAAACAGCACGCCCACCCAGTTTCCGGCCGTCTGATAAGCCTCGGAGGCCGTATCGGCCGTGTGCCAGACATTGTGGGCGATGGCGCCGTTGGTATAAGTCCACATGTACAGGAACGCGGCCCAGCAGAAGAACTGCACCAGGCCCACCGTCCAGAAGGTCCTGGGGGCCTTGAACAGGAGTTTGAAGAGACCTTCGCCCTTCTCGTCTTTCTTCTCCTGGAGGTCGATGCCGTGGAATTCGGCATACTCCTTGGGCGGCATCTCCTTCACGCGGAGGAAGGTGTACAGCACGCAGAGGATGAGGATGGCGGCGCCGCAGTAAAAACTGTAGATGACGCTGTCGGGGACCACGCCCTTGGGGGCGGTGTTGGCAATGCCGATCCAGGTGAAGAGGATGGGGAAAATGTATCCCACCAGGGAGCCGGCGTTGCACAGGAAACTCTGGATGCTGTAGGCGGCGGTTTTCTGCTCTTCGTTCACCATGTCGCCCACCATCATCTTGAAGGGTTGCATGGCAATGTTGATGGAGGTATCCAGGAAGATGAGGGAGAACAGGCCGAACCACATGGCCATGTTCAGTCCCAGAAACAGGCGCGTGCTGAAGTGCAGGCTGCCTGCGTTGGGAAGGAAGACCATCACCAGCACGGCGATGATGGCGCCCACCAGCAGATAAGGCTTGCGGCGGCCCATTCTGCACCAGGTACGGTCACTGTATTTGCCGATGAGGGGCTGGACGATCATACCCATCAGCGGAGGCAGGATCCAGAAAAAACTCAACTGATGGGGATCGGCGCCCAAAGTGGCGAAGATACGGCTGATATTGGCGCTCTGCAGGGCATAGGCAATCTGCACGCCGAAAAAGCCGAAGCTCAGATCCACCAGTTGGCGGAAAGTCAAGTCACGTTTTTGAGACATTGTGTTACCAGTTTTAGCCAAAATAGCCATCAAAGGTAGTCATTCATGCGCAACTTTATATACGCGCGTACGCAAAAAATGGTTGAATGGACATTTTTTTGCGACGAACGGAATTATTGTGTAATTTCGCAGAGAGTATGAACAAAATATCTACAACCTGGTTCATCCATGGCTTCGCCCTGCTGCACGCCGCCGCCTCGGTGGGGTGCTCCCTGCTGGGCTTCCATGACACCCTGGTCCTCACCGCGCTCACCATGGCCATGGCGGTCATCGTATGCCGGCGGGAAAACCTGACGGTGGAACTCACGACCATCTCCCTGGTGCTGGTGAACATTCTGGGCTTCGTGCTGGGCAACCTGACGGCCCGGTGGTTCTTCGAATCGCTTCCCTCCGTCCCCCAGCACGCCCTGGCCACTTTTCTGGTAACGGAGCTGCTGGGTTGGGGGCTTTATGGTTTCGCCCACACCGTGTCTCCCTCGGGAGCGGCCAGTTACGAGCGCAACCTCTCCTGGAGCCGGAACCTGGGCTGGTTCATCCTGGCCATCGTCACCGTCTTCGGAATCCGTGTTTACATGGACACCGCCTATGCCGGAGATCTCTTCGAAGAATCGGCCGTTATCTGGATCCTGGTCATCGTCACCTTCGTTTCGCTCACCTACATGGTGCTGTTTGCCATGCAGATGCAGCGGGAAGCCACCCGGCAGCGAACCCGCCGCCATCAGGCCGAATTCAGTTACATGAATCTGAAGAATCAGGTGAATCCGCATTTTCTGTTCAACAGCCTCAACGTCCTGGACGCCATCGTGGCAGAGGGCACGCGGGAAGAGGCCAGCGAATACATCCACAAGATGGCCGCCATCTACCGCTACCTGATGCAGGTGGAAGGGAAGCGGGTGGTGCCCCTCTCCGAAGAACTCTCCTTCGCCCGCAATTACCGGGACCTCATCCTCATCCGCTTCCCGGAAGGGCTTGCCATCCGGGAAGACGTCCCGCAGCCCTCGGGCTACATCGTCCCCTGCACCCTCCAACTCCTGCTGGAAAACGTCACCAAGCACAATGCCATATCGGCCGATAATCCCCTGACGGTCAGCATCACTTCGGACGGAAGCAGCATCTCCGTCCGGAACAAGCGCATTCCCAAACGGAATTACTCCGGAGCCTCCACCGGCATCGGCCTGCAATATATCCGGAACCAATATCGGGACATCGCAGGAGCGGAGATAAAAGTGGAAGAAACACCTGATTATTTTGCAGTTACCGTTCCCATTTTGAAAAATTCCGAATAATTTTTCCTATCTTTGCATCTATGAGAGCCCTCATTATTGAAGACGAAGCACGCGCACGTGAACATATGATCAAACTGCTGGCCGCCAACTTCCCCGAGGTGGAGGTGGTGGGAGCGGTCGGCTCAGTCAAGGACAGCGTCGCCTGGCTGGGGTCCCATCCGGCCCCCGATGTCATTTTCATGGATGTGGAACTGTCGGACGGAAGCAGTTTCGAGATTTTCGCCCAGATGGAAATCCCCTCTCCCGTGGTGATGACCACCGCCTATGACCAGTATGCCATCCAGGCCTTTGAAGTGCACGCCGTGGACTATCTCCTCAAACCCATCGGCATTCCGGAACTGAGCCGCGCCATCGCCCGCGTGGCAGCCGGAGAAGTAACCCGTCCCAGCAGCGAAACCGTCCGCGCCATCGCCCGCAAAGAGAAATTCCTCATCCGCCTCAACGACCGCATCGTTCCCGTCCGCACGGACGACATCGCCTACTTCTACTCGGAGGACAAAAACACCTACCTGGTTACCCTGGAAGGGCCTTCCTATGTCCTGGACGAATCGCTGGACACCCTTGCCGGCAATCTGGAACCGGCCGATTTCTTCCGGATTTCCCGCAGTTGCATCATCTCGGAGCAGGTGATTGACAGCATTTCCAAACTCATGGGAGGACGCCTCCGCATCACCCTGCGCCGGAACGTCCCTTCCCTCACGGATTTCACGGTTTCCCGTGCCCGTGTCGATTCCTTCCTGGCCTGGCTCCAGCAATAACCCGCCCCCGTGCACCAAACCGACCCTTTTTGTGCACGGCGCATCGTTTTTCGGCCCCCCGTGCACCAAACCACCCCTTTCCGTGCACGGCGCATCGTTTTTCGGCCTCCCGTGCACCAAACCACCCCTTTCCGTGCACGACGCATCGTTTTTCGGCCCTTCGTGCACCAAACCACCCCTTTTCGTGCACGGCGCATCGTTTTTCGGCCCCCCGTGCACCAAACCACCCCTTTTCGTGCACGACGCCCTGTTTTTCGGCCCCTCGTGCACCAAACCACCCCTTTCCGTGCACGACGCATCGTTTTTCGGCCCTTCGTGCACCAAACCACCCCTTTTCGTGCACGGCGCATCGTTTTTCGGCCCCCCGTGCACCAAACCACCCCTTTTCGTGCACGGCGCCCTGTTTTTCGGCCCCCCGTGCACCAAACCGGCCCTTTCCGTGCACGGGAATCGTAAAGAACGAGGAATCTGTTTTTTACGATTCGGGCGATTTGTCCCTATATGCTTTTTTTCGTCACAAATATACGTTTTAACCGACGAGGGCTGAGAATATCCCTTACATTTGGCAAAAAATGAGATGCTATGTATTATTCCAGCCCTCCTGCCGAGCAAGCCTTCCTGAATAGCGGAACTTGCTTCCATCTTTATACCAAACCCTTGGAGAACGATCTGTACTTCCATTCTGAAAAAGAACGGCGCCTTGCAGTAAACTATCTCGCGATAGCCGTTACCGAGTCCGGTTGCAAATTGCTGGCTTATTCTATCATGACCAACCATTTTCACTTCATCCTGTCAGGTGAAAGAGAACAGGCTTTATTGTTCTTTGACCGATATCGACAACTTCTCAACAATTATTATTCCCGGCATGGGCGGGGATGCCTGCTGAACCAGACAGAGGCCAGAATCAAGGCGATAGACAATCTGAAGCAGATGCGGAACGAGATTGCCTATGTGATTCGGAATGCC
>JAFSMS010000070.1 GCA_017447815.1 Bacteroidales bacterium
CCGCATTTTGGACATCTTTGACGACGCCTTATTTTTGACATATCACAACTTTATTGAAACGCGTTTCAATAAAGTATACATAAATGTAAATATATCAAATGGTTATAAGGTGTTTCACCAACCGAAAATGTCAATTATATCTGGAATTAAACTGGGGTAACATTGGGGTAACAAAAAAAAGAAATCGGCCCTGCAGGTGCCTGCAGAGCCGATTTTTGCGGAGAGACCGAGATTCGAACTCGGGATACCCTTTTGGAGTATACACGCTTTCCAGGCGTGCCTCTTAAGCCACTCGAGCATCTCTCCAAGCTTAAGTCCCGCAAAAACGGGACTGCAAATATAGGAACTTTTTTTCTTTTTGCAAAAAAAGATTCCATGCTTTGCCCATGACCGTCAGGCCAGGCAACTGTCCATCAGTTTCTCAAGGGCGGGTTTGTCCAGGTGCTGGCCGATGAACACGATCTTCTGCATCCGGTCTCCATACTCGGGGTCCCAGTCGGCGCGGAGTTTGCGGTCCCGGTTCATCATTTCCTGCAGTTCGTCGGGTTCCATGGTCGCAAACCACAGGCCGGCGTCGCGGATGCTCTTCTGCTTTCCGGCCTGCTCGAAGAGATAGCACTTGTCGATATCGTTGGAGAAGTAGCAGAGGCCTTTGGCGCGGATGATGTTCCCGGGCCATTTGGTGGCGACCATGTGGTCGAATTTGTTGAGGTCCAGGGCCGGCCGGCGGGTATAGACATAGGTGTCGATGCCGTATTCCAGGGCTTCGCCTTCGGCCTCTTCGTCCTCATCCTCCTCGCCTTCGATGGCGGCGATCCAGGCGGCCGAAGTGGCCACTTCGTCAAAATTGAACATCCCGGTGTAAATGAGTTCGTCCAGGTCGATGTCTCCGTAGTTGCACTCCAGCACCTTGGCACCGGGGTTGATGCTCTTCACGATGCCTTTGAGTTTGCCCAGTTCTTCGGGCGTTACCTCGGCGGCCTTGTTCAGCAGGACGATGTTGCAGAACTCGATCTGTTCGATGACCAGGCGCTCCAGGTCATCCTCGCCGATATCATCCTTTTCCAGTGCGGCGCCGCCCTCAAACTCGTCCTTCATGCGCAAGGCATCCACCACCGTGGCGATGCAGTCCACGTACGGCAGGGCGCCCTGGGTGTATTGCGGAGCCAGTGCCGGCATGGTGCTGATGGTCTGGGCGATGGGCGCCGGCTCGCAGATGCCGCTGGCCTCGATGACGATGTAGTCGAACTTCCGGGCCGATGTCAGTTCGGCCAGTTGGGCCACCAGGTCCATCTTCAGGGTGCAGCAGATGCAGCCGTTCTGGAGGGCCACCAGCGAATCGTCCGTGCCGCCCACGATGCCGCCCTTCTCGATGAGGCTGGCGTCGATGTTGACTTCGCCGATGTCATTCACGATGACGGCGAACTTGATGCCTTTCTTGTTGGTGAGGATGCGGTTCAGGAGGGTTGTCTTGCCGCTTCCGAGATATCCGGTGAGAAGAAGCACCGGGACTTCCTGTCTTTTCAGTGTGATTTCCATAGTGTGTATAAAGGTGGTTTTCAATCAGAACGGTCCGTGCTTCCCAGCAAGGACCGTTCTTCATTCTAACCTAAAAACTTAACCTATTAAAAAAACTATTCGTCTGTTTTTTCTGCGAATTCCGTGCCAAACTCTTTGTTTTTCTCCATTTCGTTGAGTTCTTTGTTGGGACGGATGGAAAGGATGCGCACGTCGGCCTTGGGACGGTCCAGGCGGTCGGTGGCGACGGCGGCGATTTTGTCAATCACGTTGAGACCGGCTACCGTTTCTCCGAAAACGCTGTATTCTCCGTCCAGATGAATGCAGTTGTCGGGGTTCTGGACCAGGTAGAACTGCGAGCCCGAGGAGGCCTTGAACGGATTGGCCAGGTCTCCCACCCGTGCTGCGGCCAGCGCTCCTTTCTTGTGCCGGTGCAGGGGATTTCCCTCGCCGTCCCGCATTTCGGCCGGGATGGTATAGGCCGGACCGCCCTCGCCATATTGTGCCACTTTGGCAGTATCCTTGGTGAAAGGGTCTCCGCCCTGGATCATGAATCCGTTGATGACGCGGTGGAAAAGCGTGCTGTCATAGTAGCCGGAGAGAGCCAGTTTCTCAAAGTTGTCGCGGTGACGGGGCGTGTCCTTGTACAGTTTCACGCGGATGGTGCCCATGTTGGTGACAATGTCGAAGACGGGCTCCTCGGGAAGGGTCTGGGCTTCCTTGAGGGCGGCTGCGGTATCGGCCGGTTCCACGGTCATTTCCTCTTCCTGAACGGCCTCGTCCTGGGGCTGGGCGTTCTTGACCCGGTTCTTGCACCCTGCGATGAGGGCCAGGCCGATGGCGAAATATAGGAACTTCTTTGTCATAGTAACTGAACTTTTCTGCAAAAATAGTTATTTTTGTAGTGATATGGCAAAAAATCCGCTCAAACAACTTGCAGGCGAGACCGCAATCTATGGATTCAGTTCCATTCTGGCCCGCGTTCTGAATTTCCTCTTCGTGCCCATCTACACCCGCATGCTCACGCAGGTGCAGTATGGCGTAGTCACCGAGTTCATGGCCTATATCGCCATCCTTCAGGTGGTGCTGGTGCTGGGCCTGGAGACGGGCTGCTTCCGTTTTGCCAACAAGGAAGGAGAGGACCCGCGCAAGGTGTATTCGGGCGCACTGCTCACCGTCTTCGGCCTCAACCTGGCCTTCCTGGCCTGTATGGTGGCGTTTTCCGGCCCCATATCGGCCGCGCTGGGCTATGAGGGGTACAAGCGGCTGATCCTGTATGTGGCGGGCATCCTGTTCTGCGACAGCATCACGGCCATCCTCTTTGCCAAACTGCGGCAGGAGCACAAGGCCGTGAAGTTCGCCATCCTTAAAACCGTCAAGATCCTCACCGAGACGGGAGCCAACCTGGTGCTGTTTTTTGTCTATCCTGCCCGGCCGGACTTCACGTACCCGGTGTTTGCCATCTTCATCAGTTGCGTGCTGTGCCTGGCGCTGTTCATCCCGGACATGGTCCGGCTCAAACTGGTGTGGGACAGCGGGGTGGTCAGGCGCATGCTCGTGTACTCCATCCCCCTGATGGTGGCCGCCCTGCCGGGCGTCGCCAATGATTTCCTGGACCGGGTGCTGTTCCGTTTCTTCGACACTTCCTCCGCGCAGTGGCAGGCTTCTCTGGGCGTTTACCAGGCGGCCGTGAAACTGGCGGTCATCATGAACCTCTTCATCCAGATGTTCCGCTATGCGGCCGAGCCTTTCTTCTTCCAACGGGCCCGGGACAAGAACTCCAAGGAACTGTATGCCGTGGTCATGGAGTACTTCACCGCGTTCTGCGGCTTGGTGTTCCTGGGAGTCATCGGCTATATCGACATCATCTCGCTGCTGCTGGGCCGGGATTTCCGCGTAGGTATCGGCGTGGTTCCCATCATGCTGCTGAGTTACATGCTGCTGGGCATGCTCTTCAACGTGTCCATGTGGTACAAACTCTCCGGCAAAACCAACATGGCCATCTGGATAACGCTGGCGGGCCTGGCGGTGACGGCGGTGGTGAACATCGTCTTCATGCCGCGTTACTCCTACTGGGCGTCGGCCTTCGGGCATCTGGCCAGTTATCTTACCATGTTTGTCATCAGTGCCGCCTTGGGAGCCAAATACTACCCCATCCCGTATAGTTGGAAGCGTATCGGCGCCATCTTTGTACTTATGGGCGTGGCCTACGCGGGCATCCTGCTCGTCAGCACGCCGGCGTTCATCCCCGGCCTGGCCCTCCGGCTGGCGGTCAACACCTTATGGATTCTTCTCTATGGCGCGCTGGCGTGGCTGCTTCTCCGCCACCGTCCCATTCCCGTCGGATAACCCCTCCGTCAGGTGGCTGTTAAGTCCTTGTCACACAAGTAATTACGTACAATCCTCTGCGCAAAAAGCGCAGAGGATTGTACGTAAATAGCAGATTATCAGCGAGTTGCGCGTCACCCTTACCCTTTTCAGGGCCGAGTTTGTCCGAGGTCCTACCAGCCCCAGTCTTTCTTGGAGAGGTATTCTTCCATTTCCTCCGGGGTGCGGGCGGGCTGGCGGTCCAGGCCGATGAGCCCGCGGCAGTCCAGCGAGTAGTTCATACCCATGGCGTCCAGCATCTCGAAGGTGTGGTCCAGGGAGGCGTCGAAGCGGGCGTAGTCCTTCTTGTCGGCCGCGCACCACTGCACTTCCGAAAGGGCGCACATCCGCGGCAGCAGCATGTATTCCAGATGCTCCGGCGTAGTGATGTACTCGGTCCACAGGTTGGCCTGCACGCCCAGGATGTGGTCTTCGGCCCCGGCCGCGATGCCTTCGAAAGGTTCATAGGAATAGACTTTCGCCAGCGGAAGGTCTCCGCCGATGCCGAAAGGCTCCTTGTCGCGCTCCTGGGTCTGGTAGAAATCGAAATAGCAGTAGCCGTTGGGGGTCATGATGGCGTCGAAGCCCTTGGAAGCAGCCTCGATGCCGCCCTGCACACCGCGCCAGGACATGACCGTGGCGCCCTCGGCCAGGTCTCCCTGCAGGATTTCATCCCAGCCGATGATCTTGCGGCCATGTCCGTTGAGGAAGTCCTGCACCCGGGCGGTGACGTAATTCTGCAGAAAATGCTTGGCGGCGGGGCCTTTCTTGATGCCCAGGGCCTTCATGCGGGCAGCGCACTTGGGGCACACGTCCCACGGGTCCGGACGGCCGGGCTCGGCATCTCCGCCGAAGCACTCGTCCCCGCCCACGTGGATGTATTCGGAAGGGAAGATGTCCATCAGTTCGGTCAGGACGGTCTCCAGGAAGGTGAACACCTGGTCATTGCCGGCGCAGAGGATATCCTTGGCCACTCCCCAGCGGGTCCATACCTCGTAGGGACCGCCGGTGCAGCCCAGTTCGGGATAGGCGGCGAGGGCGGCCACCATGTGACCGGGCAGGTCAATCTCCGGAATCACGGTAATCCCGCGTTCCGCGGCGTAGGCCACCACTTCCTTCAACTGCTCCTGGGTATAGAAGCCGCCGTAGCGGATGCCGTCGTTGGAGCCCCAGTCTTTCTTGATGACGGTGCCGTTGCGCCAAGCGCTGATTTCGGTGAGTTTGGGGTAGGCCTTGATCTCGACGCGCCAGCCCTGGTCGTCGGTGAGGTGCCAGTGCAGGCGGTTGAGTTTGTAAACGCTCATCACATCCAGGTAGCGCTTCACCTCGTCCACGCTCCAGAAGTGACGGGACACGTCCAGGTGCATGCCGCGGTAGCCGAAACGGGGCTGGTCCAGGATTTCCACGCAGGGGAGCACCCAGTCGGCCTTCACGGGCTTGTCTCCGTAGATGGCGGCGGGCAGCATCTGCTTGAGGGTTTCGCAGGCATACACAAAGCCGTTCAGGGCCGATGCCTCCACGGTGGCGCCTTCGGGGGTCACATGGATGGCGTACTGCTCTGCAGCCAGATTGGGATTCAGGGAGAAGAGGAAACCGCCGTCGCCGGATTTGACGGGCTTTCCGGTAGCCGTTTCAAGGGCGTTCACAAAGCGGCCCACGGCCTTTTGGGAGGCTTCGTCCAGGGCCGGGTCGATTTTCACTTCCGCCCCCTTGACACAGAAAGCGCCGTCCGAGAGGGTGACATCGGCCGGCATGGGAATCACGTGGAAAGCCTGCGGCTGAGGCTTGGCACAGGCGGCCGCGAGAACGGCCAGCGACAAAAGAAAGGTTATGCGTTTCATATAAAGCGGTTTAATAGTACGAAGATACGAAAAAACTGTCAGTACAGCAAGAGGCCCAGGACGGCGCCGGCGAGAATGATGTAGATGGGGTTTACCTTCCCCCAGTAGCCGGCAGCGAAGGCGCCGCCCAGAAGGACCCAACTCTTCCAGTCAGGGAAGTTTTCTGAAACCACTTGGACCTGGGGTACGCCCCCTGTCCAGGTGGTTTTGATGATGAGGATGACGGCCGCCGCGCCGATGAGGCCCACCACCGCCGGCTTGAGCCAGGCCATGGTGCCGGCGTAGAGGCGGCTGGTGCGGAATTTCATGTAGAAACGCACGATCAGCAGCATGATCACAAAGGAGGGCAGCATGAGCGAAAGGGTGGCGGTGAGCGAGCCGCAAACGCCCAGCAGATGGCTTCCCGTGGCCCCGTAGAGTACATCGTAGCCTACATAGGTGGCGCTGTTGATGCCGATGGGACCGGGGGTCATCTGCGAAATGGCCACGATGTCCGTAAACGTACTTTCCGAAATCCAGGAATGTTCCACCACCACCTGGTTCTGGATGAGCGACAGCATCGCGTACCCGCCGCCGATGGTGAAGGCGCCGATGATAAAGAAAGTCCAGGCCAACTGGCCGATGAGTGTCAGAACCTCCATCATTCCGTTTTTTTCATCCTATAATAGGTGAGGCTGAATCCCAGCACGATCACGCACAATATAATATAGATAGGGGAGACATTGAGGAAGGCCACCAGTCCCAGCGAGACAATGGCCAGGAGCCACGTCCACACGTTTTTGCAGGATTTTTTGGCCATGTTGATCATCGGCACGGCGATGAGGGAGATCACCACCGGGCGGATGCCCTTGAAGGCCCGCTCCACATAGGGATTGTCCTTGAAGGCAGTGAAGAACATGGCGATGGCCAGGATGATCAGGAAGGACGGCGTGATGCTGCCCAGGGTAGCGGCGATGCTGCCCTTGACCCCGCGCAGCCGGTGTCCGGCGAAGATGGAGATGTTCACCGCCATGACCCCGGGCGCGCTTTGGGAGAGGGCGACGATGTCCGGGAGGTCATCGTCCGAAATCCAGCCCCGGCGGGACATTTCGGCCTGGATGATGGGAATCATCGCATAGCCGCCGCCGATGGTGAAGGCGCCGATTTTGGCGAAAACGGTGAAAATCTGCCAGAGAGATACTTTCTTTTCCATGTTGACCGCAAAGATACCAAAAAACTTTCTTTATATTTGTGTACTAATTCATCCTTCTATGAAAAAACTAATCGCCGTAACACTGGCACTGATAACCTTGACATCCGTCTATGCCGCCCGCAAAGCGGAACCCTGGCAGGACCCTGAAGTCTATGAGGAGAACCGCCTCCCGATGCGCACCACTTTCGTAACCGACCAGCAGCAGACCCTTTCCCTCAACGGCCGCTGGCGCTTCCATTGGAGCGAAACGGTGGAATCCCGCCTCAAAGGCTTCGAGGCCATCAATTACAACGATGCCGGCTGGGACGAAATGCCCGTCCCCGGCCTCTGGGAACTCAACGGCTACGGCAGTCCCGTTTACGTGAACATCGGCTATGCCTGGCGGGGGCAGTACAAGAACAACCCGCCCATCGTCCCGCAGAAAGGGAACCACGTGGGGCAGTACCGCCGCGTGTTCGACCTCCCCGCGGAGTGGGAGAAGAAGCCGGTCTATCTGTGTATCGGCAGCGCCACGTCCAACGTCCGCGTCTGGGTGAACGGCAAGATGGTGGGATACAGCGAGGACAGCAAACTGGAAGCCCGTTTCGACCTTACCAAATATGTCCGCCCGGGGCAGAATGTGATCGCCCTGGAGATTTTCCGCTGGTGCGACGGCTCTTACCTGGAGGACCAGGATTTCTGGCGCCTGAGCGGCATCTCCCGCGGTGTCTATGTCTATACGCGTGAGAAGCAGCGTCTGGAAGATGTCCACATCATCGCCCAGGCCGACGGCGCCCTGCAGGTAAAGGCCGAGGTCACTTCCGGCATCAAGTCCGTGTCGGCCGTCCTTACGGACGCCGAGGGCCGCACCGTGTCGGAACTTCCCGCCGCTTCGGTGTCCAGGGGCAAGGCCGCCTTGTCGGCCCGGGTACAGGGCGTACAGCCCTGGAGCGCGGAGATACCCACTCTGTACAAGTTGGATGTGGCCGCCCGTGACGCCCGCGGCGCCGTGGTGGAAAGCGCCTCGTTCCAGGTGGGTTTCCGCACGGTGGAAGTGAAAAACGCGCAACTGCTGGTGAACGGACAGCCCGTCCTTATCAAGGGCGCCGACCGGCACGAGATGCACCCGACCAAGGGCTACATCGTTTCCGAAGAAGACATGATTCGCGACATCCGCATTATGAAAGAACTGAATATCAATGCGGTACGTACTTGCCATTATCCCGACGACCCCCGCTGGCTGGCCCTTTGCGACCGGTACGGCCTGTATGTGGTGGACGAAGGGAACATCGAGTCCCACGGCATGGGATATGCCGACGGGGTGACCCTGGCCCAGGATGCATCCTTCCGGGCCGCCCACCTCATCCGCGACCAGCGGATGGTCCAGCGGGACTTCAACCATCCTTCGGTGATCGTCTGGAGCCTGGGCAACGAGGCGGGTCCCGGTCCCAACTTTGTGGACTGCCGCGACTGGATCAAGTCCTTCGATCCCACCCGTCCCGTCCAGTATGAGAACGCCCTGTTCACCCAATACGACTGTTCGGATATCGTGTGCCCGATGTACATGACCCCCGAGGCGTGTGAAGCCTACGTGTCGGGCCATCCGGACCGCCCCCTCATCCAGTGCGAATACGCACACGCCATGGGCAATTCGATGGGCAATTTCAGCGATTACTGGGACCTCGTGCGCAAGTATCCGGCCTACCAGGGCGGCTTCATCTGGGATTTCCAGGACCAGGCGCTCTGGAACGGAAAATACTTCGCTTTCGGCGGTGATTACAACCCGGCCGATCCTTCCGACGGCTCTTTCAACTGCAACGGCGTCATCGCCGCCGACCGCACCCTGCACCCGCATGCCTACGAGGTGCGTTACCAGTACCGCGACATCCTCACATCCGGTACCCCCGATGCCCTCTCCATTCACAACGAGTTCTTCTTCAAGGACTTGGCCGACGTGCGCCTTGTCTGGGCCCTGGAGGCCGACGGCGTGGCCGTGCAGACGGGCGTCGTGGAAGACCTGGCTGTGAAACCGCAGGAGACGGTGGTGAAGAACCTGGGAATCGGCCCGCTGGACGCATTCCCCGGTACGCTGACGCTCAACATCCGCTATGTGCTCAAGAAGGCCTGGCCGCTGCTGGCCGCCGGCTCGGAAATCGCATATGACCAGTTGCTCCTCCGTGACAGCCGTCCGCTCCTGATGGAATGCGAGGGCGGCCGCGTGGGCCTGTACGACAGTTCCCGCACGCTGGTTCTCAGCGGTACGCTGGACGTCCCCGGAACGGCAGGGGAGAGAAAGGCGGTGTGGACGGTCAGTTTCGACAAGGCTTCGGGAGCCCTCACCTCCTATACGCTGGAGCGCAAGGAACTGCTCAGCGCTCCGCTGATGCCGTGCTTCAACCGGGCCGTGGTGGAGAATGACCTCGGCGCCGGCCTGCAATTCCGCCAGGGCCTGTGGCGCAATCCCGTTTTCGAGGTGGCTTCTTTCAACCTCACCCCGCAGGACGGTGCCTGCCTGGTGGAGGTGGAGTACAAGCCGCTGGACGGCAAGGCCGCCGTGTCGGTATTCTATCGCGTGGCTTCCGACGGCAGCCTGAGCGTCGTGGAGCGGATGAGCGATGCCGGTTCTCTTTCCGAAGCGCCGGATCTCTTCCGTTTCGGAATGGTGTTCGCCATGCCCGCCGCCTTTGACCGGATCGATTTCTTCGGCCTGGGCCCCTGGGAGAATTATATCGACCGCCGCAGCAGCGCCCTGCTGGGCCGCTATCGGCAGAAGGTGGCCGACCAGTACCATTACGGCTATGTGCGTACGCAGGAGTCCGGCACCCACACGGGCCTTCGTTTCTTCCGCATCCTGGACGAGGGCGGAAACGGCCTGGAAGTGCTTTCCCCGGTCGATTTCTCGGCCTCGGCCCTGCCTTTCTCCTTGGCCGACCTGGATGTGGCCATGCCCGAAGGGAATACGTCCGTGAAGAACCACAACGGGCAGTATGGCATTGCACGCCATTCGCTGGAACTCAAGCCCTCCGGCCAAACCCATGTCCATATTGACGCCGTGCAGATGGGCGTCGGCGGTATCAACTCCTGGGGACAGCGCCCCATGGAGAAGTATCGCCTTCCTGCCTGCGAGCGGGAATTCCGCTTTGTGCTCCGCCCGGTGGCGAATTTGTAATTTTTTTGCAAAAAACTCAGAAAAAATTTGTGGGTTCAAAAAAAGTTACTACCTTTGCAGTCCCGTTTGAAACGAACGGGATTTTTTTACGGCTCATTGACAATATTGAAAGACTAAAAGTACAAGCAAGTACCGGAAAAGTGTAACACTTTTCAAAATAAACGAGCGTCAGTTTCTTAGGAAACGAAGGTCAAGGACAAGCTAAGCATTATAGAATATACAATGAAGAGTTTGATCCTGGCTCAGGATGAA
>JAFSMS010000071.1 GCA_017447815.1 Bacteroidales bacterium
CCGGGATAGCCGGTGTAGCGGGTGTAAACGCGGTCGGTCATCTTCTTGCCGGTGAGACGGATCTTTTCGGCATTCACGATGATGACGTTGTCACCACAGTCCACATGCGGGGTGTAGCCGGGCTTGTTCTTGCCACGCAGCACTAGGGCGACGCGGGAAGCCAGGCGACCGAGCACGAGGTCGGTTGCATCAATGACGAGCCACTCCTTGTTCACAGTTGCCTTGTTCAGGGAAACTGTTTTGTAGCTAAGTGTGTCCACTGTCTTGATTATTAATGGTTTAACATAAAAAGTTGAGATCCCACCACAATCAGAGGGACCGCAAAGGTAAGGATAATTTGGGAAAATACCAAATTTTACAACCCATACACCCCTTCCGCTTCGGGGGCTTCGTAACCCCAGCGGGCGGCGACGTAGTCCAGGGTGGAGAGGATTTCGGCCGGGTCTTTGGAGGTGACCAGTTTGATGCGGGTGTCCTTGAAGTCCCTCAGGCCCTTGAAGTAACACGAAAGATGGCGGCGCATCTCGTACACGCCGGTGACGGGGCCCTTGAGGTCCAGCGATAACTGGAAATGGCGTTTGGCGAGGGCCACGCGGTCCCGCACGCTCATGGGCGGAAGTTCGGCCCCCGTGTCCAGCAGGTGCCGGATTTCCGTGAAAATCCACGGGTGGCCGAAACTGGCCCTGCCCACCATGATGCCGTCCACGCCATATCGGTCGAAGGCTTCCTTCGCCTTTCGGGCACTGTTGATATCGCCGTTGCCAATGATGGGGATGTGCATCCGGGGGTTGTTTTTTACCGCGCCGATGAGGGTCCAGTCGGCCTCCCCCTTGTACATCTGGCAGCGGGTACGGCCGTGGATGGTGAGGGCCGATATCCCCACGTCCTGCAGCCTTTCGGCCAGTTCCACGATGATTTTGGAACCCTCGTCCCAGCCCAGGCGGGTTTTTACGGTGACGGGCTTGTGGGGAACGGCATCCACGATGGCCTTGGTGATGGCCACCATCTTGTCGGGCTCGCGCATCATGCCGCTGCCCGCCCCCCGGCCGGCGATCTTGGAAACCGGGCAGCCGAAGTTGATATCGACGATATCGGCCCCGTGGCCTCCGGCGAGTTCTTTTGCCCTTGCGGCCATTTTGGCGGCATCGACCATCGCTTCCGGGATGCTGCCGTAGATTTGCACGGCCACCGGCGCCTCTTCCTCCAGGGTGCGCATTTTGGCGATGGTTTTCTGAACGTCGCGCACCAGGCCGTCGGAACTCACGAACTCCGTGGTGACCATGGCGGCGCCCGCCTCCCTGCACAGGATGCGGAAAGAGGCGTCGGTAACGTCCTCCATCGGCGCCAGGGTAAGCGGCCGCTCGCCCAAATCGATGTTTCCAATTTTCATTTCGCGTGCAAAGATAGGCAATTTTTATCGCTTGTTAACAAGAACCTCGAAACCGCCAAAGACATCTTGCAGCAGTTTTACGACTGGCCGCCTTCCAAAATATATCGGTATCTATATACTTTTATGACGGAAGAAGAAATTGAAGTGTACAATACTCATCACAAGGGCACAATACGTTAATCTGCTTTTACAGCAAACTCAAGGATCCCGACGAAGGCGGACTCTTCTTCCGGCGAGAGGAAGGTGGCTTCGATGGGAACGTAAAACAGGCGTTTACGGACGGCTTCGGGCATGTTTTTGCAGTCCCGGAGCCGTTGCGCATCTTTCTCGGTGGTCATGAGGCAGGCCGTAGGCTGTTTTTTTACGGCCGATGCCATTTTGCGGACATCGGCCCGGGTGTAGGTGTGATGATCCGGCAATTCGATGCTCCGGCCGATTTTGTAGGTGTCCGAGAGATAATTCAGGAACAATTTGTTGTGGGCGATGCCGGTGATGAGGGTGCAGTGTTTGGAATAGATATAGTGCGGGTCGGCATCCGGGAATACGCCCACAGGGGCCGTGTAGTGCAGGGTGGTGAAGAAAAGGGGCTGGTCGGCCCTCAGTTTCAGATGCTTGCGCCACTGCTCCCGCTCCTGGACGTCCAGATAGGCGGGGCATTTGGTCACCAACACCACATCGGCCTTTTTCAGGCGGGAGGGGAGGTCCCTCAGGCGTCCCCAGGGAATGAGCCGGTCCTTGAAAACCGGGTGATTGTAATCTACCAGGACGATGCTCAGCGAGGGCTTCAGGCGGCGGTACTGGAAGGCGTCGTCCAGCACGATGACGCCGGCGCCCCGAAGTTCCTCACACCCGTGGATGCGGTCCTTGTCCACGGCGACGGTGATGTCCGGGAACTTGCGGGCTATCTGGACCGGTTCGTCGCCGAATTGAAGGGCCGATCCGTCGTGCGGGACAATCTGAAAGCCTTTGGACTTGCGTTTATACCCCCTGGAAAGGACGGCGGGCTGTTTCCACTGCGCCACCAGCATTCGCAGAATCATTTCCACATGGGGCGTTTTCCCCGTTCCGCCGGCGCTAACGTTGCCGACGCAAATGGTGGGAACCTCCGGGGAGAAACTTTTTTTCCAGCCCTTATCGTAGAAAAGATGCCTTATTCTGAGCGCGAGTCCGTAAATCATAACCTGCAAATATAGCAATTTTTGCCTTTCTTTGCACGCGAAATTTGGAAACATCCTGTGCGGGTGGCCGGCAACTCACTGACATTCATACATTTACGTATAATCCTCTGCGCTTTTTGCGCAGAGGATTATACGTAAACACCTGTGGGTCAAGAACTTACAAGCCACGACCAACAGGGCTGCAAAAGGCGTTTACATCGACAAAACGTTCAGTACCGCAATGAGTTCCTGGTTGATGGGCTTGTCCATCTTGATGGCGCGGGAGATGGGAACATAGACAATCTCGTCGTTCTTGATTCCCACCATCACGTTGCGCTGGCCTTCCAGCAGCGCCTCGATGGCGGCATAGCCCATGCGGGAAGCCAGGATGCGGTCATAGGCGCTGGGGGTGCCGCCGCGCTGGAGGTGTCCCAGGATGGTCACATGGGAGTCCAGTTGAGGGTATTCGTTCTTCACACGTTCGGCATAGTACATGGCGCCGCCCTTGCCGTCTTTCTGCGATTCACTCACCAGCACGATGGCGCTGTTCTTGCTCTTGCGCTTGCCCCGCTCGATGAATTCGGCCAACTGGTCCACATCCGTCTTGCCTTCCGGGATGATGGCGGCCTCGGCCCCGGATGCGATGGCGCTGTTCTGGGCCAGGAAACCGGCGTCGCGGCCCATCACCTCCACGAAGAACACGCGGTCGTGGCTGTTGGCGGTGTCGCGGATTTTGTCCACGCACTCCACGATGGTGTTCAGGGCGCTGTCGTAGCCGATGGTGGAGTCGGTGCCGTACAAGTCATTGTCGATGGTTCCGGGCAGGCCGATGATGGGAATGTCGTACTCCCGGGCGAAGAGTTGGGCGCCGGTAAGGGAACCGTTGCCGCCGATTACCACCAGGGCGTCGATGCCGGCCTCCACCATGTTGTCATAGGCCTTCTTGCGGCCTTCCGGGGTAAGGAATTCCATGCAGCGGGCCGTCTTGAGGATGGTGCCGCCGCGCTGGATGGTATTGGACACGGACGAAGAAGTGAACTTCACGAACTCCTTGTCGATGAGTCCCTGGTATCCCCGCATCACGCCGACTACGTTCATGCTGTGATAGCGGGCGGTACGGGTGACGGCGCGGATGGCTGCGTTCATCCCCGGGGCGTCGCCGCCGGAGGTGAGAATACCGATGGTATTGAGGGTTCTTTCCATATGTTTATTCCAAACTTTCCAGGTTTACGTTGGGCTGGGTACTTAACTGTTTGAGGATATCGTTGAGGCGGATACGCTTTTTGAAGCGCAGGACCAGGGAGGCCTGGAAGCCGTCTCCTTCCCGGGCCAGGGAGATGTCCCGTACCTTGGCGTCAAGCGCGTTGACCGCAGCCATGAGCGCAGCCTGGTCGGCGGACCACAGCACGGCGGAATACTCTTTGTCTCCCAGGTGGACGGTGTAGTAGTTGAGGGCCTCGAGACACACCAGCATGACCACGGTGCAGAGGATGGACAGCAGGAACATGCCGCTGCCCATGGCCAGGCCGATGGCACCCGTCACCCAGATGCCGGCGGCGGTGGTGAGGCCGCTCACATGGTTTTTGGTTTTCATGATGATGCCGCCACCCAGGAAACCCAGGCCGCCCACCACACCGGCCGCCACGCGGGCGGCGTCGAATTTGATCGCCTCGTCAAATCCGTATTGGGAAATGAGCATGAAAAGGGCGGAGCCCATGGCTACCAGGACATGGGTGCGGATGCCGGCGCCCTTGGCGCGCAATTCGCGTTCATAGCCGATGAAAGCACCCAGCAGACCGGCTCCCACCAAACGAATGGATAACTCCAAAGCAAGTGTCATATAGTCAATTGTTTATTGTGTTAATAAATTATTCATTCTGTGCCAAAACCTGGTTCTGGACCCGCACCGACTCTTCGTGGATGGCCGTCATGATGCCGCGGATGGCCTCCTCGGAGATGCCCAGCGCCGCGGCGCCGGCCACCATGTCGGAAAGCAGTTGCTCCCATCGGCCCGCCTGGAGAATGGCCACATTGTGGTCTTTCTTGTACCGGCCGATGCGCCGGCTCACCTCCATGCGGTCTCCCAGGAGCCTCAGAAGGCTTTCGTCCAGGACGTCGATACGGGCGCGGAGGGCGTCAATCCCCTCCCGGTACGCCTCGTTGTCGGAGGTGTTGTCGCGGATGATGAGGCTTTCCAGCAGCGTCCGGAGGGCCTGCGGCGTGAGTTGCTGCCGGGCATCGCTCCAGGCGCAGGACGGGTTGCAGTGGCTTTCCACCATGAGGCCGTCCAAGCCCAGGTCCATGGCCCGCTGGGACAGTTCCTGCAAGTATCTGCGGTCTCCCCCCATGTGGGAAGGGTCGGCAAAAAACACCATCCGGGGATAGCGCGTGCGCAGTTCGATGGCAATCTTCCAGCCGGGGTCGTTGCGGTACGGAATGCTGGCCGATGTGGAAAACCCGCGGTGTATCACGCCCAGTTTGCGGATGCCGGCCCGGTTCAGGCGCTCCAGTGCGCCCACCCAGAGGTCCAGGTCGGGACTCACGGGATTCTTCACCAGGACGGGAATGTCGGTGCCCGTGAGGGCGTCGGCAATCTCCTGCATCACGAAAGGGTTGGCGCTGGTGCGGGCCCCGATCCAAACCATGTCCACCCCGCTGCGCAGGCACTCCTGCACGTGTTTTTCGCTGGCCACCTCGGTACACACCTTCATGCCGAAGGTTTCCTTCACTTTCCGGAGCCATTGAAGGCCCGGAGTGCCCACGCCCTCGAAGGAACCCGGATGGGTGCGCGGCTTCCAGATGCCGGCACGGAAGACGTGGATGCCGAATGCATGCAGTCCCCGGGCCGTTTCCATCACCTGCTCCTCGGTCTCCGCGCTGCAGGGACCGGCGATGCACATGGGACGGGGAAGGGTGAAAAAGCCCCACTCGGTTCCGGGAATGATATCAAGTTCGTGTGCCATATTCTGTCATTCTGAGCGTCAGCGAAGAATCTTTTTGATTCTGTTGGCTTCGGCAATGAGTTCCCGGAGCCGGGCCTCGTCAAAAGTGGACACGGCGTCGCGGAACTCTTTCATTTTTTCTATATACGTATCCATCACATGGAGGATATTGTCGTGGTTCTGGGTCAGGATGGGGACCCACATGTCGGCACTGGACTTGGCCAGGCGCACCGTGGAGGAAAAGCCGCCGGAGGCCAGGTCGAAGATGTGCTTCTCGTCCTTTTCCTTGTCCAGGACGGTGAGGGCCAGGGCGAAGGAAGTGACGTGGGAGATATGGGAGACGTAGGCCGTATGGACGTCGTGCTGGTCGGCATTCATGTAGATGGGACGCATGTTGAGGACGCCGTACAACTGGCCGATGGTCTGGAGCGCCTTGGGGCTGCTTTCTTCCGAATTGGCGAAAATGCAGGCCCGGCCGTCAAAAAGGCCCGGCTGAGCGGCCCAGGGGCCGGAATACTCCGTACCCGCCATCGGGTGCGTGCTCACGAACTGGCTCCGTCTGGGGTGGTATTGCGTCGCATGGCAGATCTGGCTTTTCGTCGAGCACACGTCGATGACCACCTTGTCGGAAGCGGCGGCGTCAAAGCGGTTCAGGATATCCGGAACCATCTTCACGGCGGCGTTCACGGGAACGGCGACCACGATGATATCGGCCTTTTGGATGCACTCTTCGTAAGGGACCACTTCGTCCACCAGGCCGATGGTCACGGCGGCCCCGGCGGCGACGGAATCCTGCTCCACGCCCAGCACCCTGTCGGCAAATCCCCGCCGCTTGAGGTCGATGGCCATGGAGCCGCCGATAAGTCCCAGTCCGATAATTCCAACCGTTCTCATACTATCTGTCATGCTGAACCTTACCTGTCATTCTGAACCTCACCTGTCATTCTGAACGAAGTGAAGAATCTTCCCATACGCCCTCTCCAGCGTGGGCACATCGGCACAGAGGGAGATGCGGAGGTGCTTTTCCCCATTGCTTCCGAAGATGAAGCCCGGCGTAAGGAACACGCCCGCCCCGTAAAGGATGCGGTCGCTCAGCGCCTCGGCCGTTTCGGCGCACGGAATCCGGCCCCAGACATAGAGGCCGCCGGCGGCAGGGTCATAGACGCAGCCCAGGGTGTCCATGATGCGGCGCGCCACCGCCTGCCGGCGACGGTATTCCTCGTTCAGGGTCGAGTACCACGTCTGCGGGGCGTTCAGAGCCTCGACGGCCGCCTCCTGGATGCCGCGGAACATGCCGGAATCCATCTGCGTCTTCACTTTGAGGAGTTCCCTGAGCACGTCGGCCGCACCCACCATCATACCTACACGCCAGCCGGCCATGTTGTGGCTCTTGGACAGGGAATTCATCTCCAGGCACACCTCGCGGGCGCCGGGAACCGACAGGATGGACTGCGGCTCGTTGAGGATGAAGCCGTAGGGATTGTCGTTGACCAGCAGGATGCCGTGCCTGCGTGCAAAATCCACCAGTTTTTCAAAGACATCCCGCCTGACGGGAGCGCCGGTGGGCATGTTGGGGTAGTTGGTCCACATGATTTTGACCCCGTCGAGATCCATTTTCTCCAGGGCGTCGAAGTCAGGGTACCAGCCGTCGGCCTCCACCAGGTCGTAGGAGACCAGTTCGGCCTCGCACATGCGGGTGGCCGATGTGTAGGTGGGATAGCCGGGGTTGGGAACCAGCACTTTGTCGCCGGGGTTCAGGAAGGCCAGCGAAAGGAGGAGGATTCCCTCCTTGGAGCCCATGAGGGGCTGGATTTCACTGGCGGGGTCCAACTGAACGCCGTACCACTTGGCATACCAGGCGGCCATGGCTTCCCGCAACTGGGGAATGCCGGTATAACTCTGGTAGCCGTGGACGCCGGGGCGGCGAGCGCAACGGCACAGCGCCTCCACGGCTTCCGGGGAAGGAGAGCCGTCCGGCGAGCCGATGCCCAGGTTGATCACCGGGTCTTTTCCCTGGGCGGCGCGATTGGCATTTAACTGGCTGATTTCCCGGTTCTTACGGGAAAAGTAATACTCTTTGACCGAGAGGGTTCTGCGAGCAGGTTCAATAATCATGTCAAGTTCGTTTATAAGGCAGCCTTGTACTCTCCCAGCACTTCCAGGTCTTCCAGCAAGGGACGGACAGCCTGCAAAGCCTGGGTATAACGGACATAGTCTGCAAATTTGATGTCGATATAGAAGAAATACTGCCATTCCCGACCAGAAATGGGCAGGGACTGGATGCGGGTAAGGTTCATCTCATAGAACGAGAGGATGGTGAGAATCTGCGCCAGGGAGCCGGGCTTGTGCGGAAGGGTAAAGCACAGGAGGGCTTTGTCGGGGCTGGTCACTTCCAGGCTTTCGTCCAGGATGAGGAAGCGGGTGAAATTCTGCTTGTGCGTTTCGATACCGGGGGCCAGAATCTCCAATCCATAGAGCCGGGCGGCCAGTTCCGAAGCCACGGCGCCCACCCCTTTTTCGCCGGCAAGGGCCAGTTGGGCGGCGCTTTTGGCCGTGTCGTCGCTCTCGGTGAGGCGAATCCAGGGGGCGTTCTGCTCGAACCAAGGACGGGTCTGATTGATGGCCATGTAGTGCGTACGCACCTCGCGGAGGTCCTCCAGCCGCTGTCCGGGAAGCGCCATCAGGTTCTGGCCGATACGGATATACACCTCCCCTTTTACCCTCCGGCCTTTCTGGCGCAGGAGTTCGAAGTTGTGCAGCAGACCGCCGGAGACCGTATTCTCGATGGCCATGACGGCGGCATCGGCCCGGCCTTCGTCCAGGGCCTGGTACAACTGCTCGAAGGTGTCGCACTCGACAGGAATCACATCGGCATAAAAAAGACGGGCTGCCTGTTCGTGGAAGCAGCCCTTATATCCCTGAATGGCTACGCGCGGGGCCATTAAACGGTAAGGATGTCCTTCTCCTTGGCGGCGATGACCTCGTCCACCTTCTTCACCCACTTGTCGGTGACTTTCTGGAGTTCGTCTTCGCCCTCCTTTTCGCCGTCTTCGGAGAGGCCGTCGTTCTTCTGGGCCTTCTTCAGGAGGTCGATGCCGTCGCGGCGGGCATTCCGGATGGTTACCTTGGTGGTTTCACCCTGGGCCTTGGCCTTCTTGATGAGTTCCTTACGGCGATCCTCGGTGAGGGCGGGCACGATGCAACGGATAATTTCGCCGTTGTTGGAAGGAGTCAGGCCGACATTGGCATCCAGGATGGCTTTTTCAATCTTGCCGATCATGTTGCGCTCCCAGGGCTGGATGGCGATGGTCTTGGCGTCCGGGGTTGTCACGGACGCCACCTGGTTCAGCGGTGTGGCGGTGCCGTAATAGTCCACCATCACGGGATTCAGGATGGCTGGGGAGGCTTTTCCTACGCGATAGTTCTTGAGGTCTTCTTCCAGGAACGCAACGGAATCCTGCATCTTGACGGACATGGCGTCCACAATTTCCTTGGCTTTCGGTAACATAGTTCTTCGTTTTACTCAACTTGCAAATATAAGAAAAAAAAATTACGTATCCGCGCCTTGGCCCAATATCCACAGGGTGTAAAAAAACCTCCCGGCATTTTGACCGGGAGGTTTCTCTTAAACAGCGTATAGGGCTCAAACGGCTTATACGTTATCATTTTTGGAAAAGGTCTTCCATCGTGACAACTTTGTCAAATCGGGAAGCGTATTCGTTCCTTTTAAGTCCATAGGTGGTAAGCAGAACAGACATTACGGTTTTCTTGTCCCCTATTATTTCCTGAACTTTGTTCATCCGCTCAAGGAGTGTCTGGTTATAGGACTTTTGCACTTCAAAGTCTCCGAGGGAGAATTTCATTTCGCAAAGGCAAATGAAGCGGTCGTCACGATGGATGATGAGGTCTATCCTCGGCCCTTCATTTTTCTTTTCAGAGACAATGTTCCAAGGGGATTCCTGAGTGATAACTCCCTCTATTCCCAAAGCACGTTTTACCTGTCTTACATGATTCCAGCACAAATCTTCGAATGCCAGTCCCATCCAGGACAGGATTGACGGAGTCTTTTCATGCGTTTGCCAATAAGATGGATTATCTTCATTCCCCTTGACATGCTTGAGATAGAACAGGCAGAAAGGATCTGTCAGTTTATATTTTACAGCAGACTCTCCAAAGGGGACATACTGCCTGATAAGTTTGCTTTTCTCCAGGGCGGAAAGATTTTCAGAAAGGGTGCCGCCGGACGAGAATCCGCCTTTTATCCGCAACTCCTCGCGCGTCAAACCTATCCTTTTGCCGGCAAGCGTGACAACAATTCGCTTGAGTTCCTCGGGGTTTGCAAATTGAGAGGTGAACAATCTGTCAAACTCGCCTTTAAGGGGTGCATTTTCGTCATATAGGATGGCATCTATATTCTGCGCCAGTGAAAGACCCTTTTGGAACTGGTCCAAATAAAAGGGAATACCGCCAAACGCCATGTATGCCCTGCAAATATCGTATTCGTCAAGCTTGATTCCGTCGGCCCTGAAGAATTCTTTACATTCATACAAGGTGAAGGGGGAAAGATAGAGTGGCATCGTTACCCTTCCGTACAGTCCGCCTTTATTATTGATCAGTTTATCCAGAATCCACGAGGTGGCGCTTCCGCACACGACCAGCTTGCAGTTCTTTCTTGCAAGGCACCAGTCATTGCAGAAGTGCTCAAAGGCCGGAAGGAAGTTGGCTTTCGGCGTGTCCATCCAGGGAAGTTCGTCAATGAAAATCACCAGGCGTTTTCCATCGTCCTTTTTCTCCAGCAGACGCTCCAGCATGTAAAACGCCTCCTGCCAGCTCTCCGGTACAATTTCTCCGCTGCCAAGCCCATAGGAACGCATGGAGTAAAAGAACTCTTGAAGCTGAATCTTCATCAGGTTCTTCTTTCTCTTTTTTGTCGCATCGTCCACGGGAGATACAGCCGTGTGCTTAAAGGCGAACTTTCCCTCAAAGAACTCGTTGACGAGAAATGTTTTACCCACTCTTCTTCTGCCATAGACCGCAACAATTTGCGCTCTGTCCTTCTCCATGGCTGCCTGCAGCTTCTCAAATTCAGTTTTACGGCCAATCATAATACCTTGTGTTTATTTTCAGCCACAAAGGTAGCAAAAAGATGACATTTGGCCAAATATAAAATTAAAATTAGCCAAACAAACTAACTTTTTAGCCTGGTTGGCTAAATATAGAGCCGCAGTGTGGCTACGGGTCCATTTGCGTGGCAGGGTATGCGCATTTTGGGGCCGATTTTGACCATACCGGTCCTGGCCGATGGCAGGGTAGAAGCGGCGAGAGGACGTTTGACAGAGCAGACGGCCGTTTTGAACAAGCTCTTTTTCACCCCCCAGAGAGCCTGGAGAACGTATCGGAAACGGGGCGGTATAAGGTTAGAACGGCCATTCCGAACATCAACTGACCTGTAAATATAGTGATTTTCGGCCAATCGGCCAAACGGGTTGCCATTTTGGGAAAAGTTTCTATCTTTGCAGAAACGACAACTAAAGGATTATGCTAAAAAAACTTAGAGTGGCGCTGGCCTGGATTTTCTGGATTGGGATTACGCTCCTTTTCCTGGATTTCACGGGGGCGCTGCACGGTTATTTGGGCTGGATGGCCAAGGCCCAGTTTCTCCCCGCCGTATTGGCCCTCAATGTGGGCGTCATCGTGGCCCTGGTGCTGCTGACGCTGGTTTTCGGACGGGTGTACTGCTCGGTAATCTGCCCGCTGGGTGTGTTCCAGGACGGGATTTCCTGGCTGGGAACCCACCGGAGCAAAAAGCCCTACCACTACAAGAAAGAAAACAAATGGCTGCGCTATGGCGTATGGGTCCTGTTCGTGGTGGCCCTGGTGGCCGGCGTACAGGCCGCCGTGGCCCTTCTGGCCCCCTACAGCGCCTATGGCCGCATGGTGCAGAACCTGCTGCAGCCGGTATGGCTGTGGGGCAACAATCTGCTGGCCGGCCTTGCCGAGCGTGCCGGCAGTTATGCCTTCTACGAGAAGGAAGTGTGGCTGCGCAGCCTGCCCACCTTTGTCATTGCCCTGGTTACGCTGGCGGTTATCGTCGCCCTGTCCCTCAAAGGCGGCCGCACCTGGTGCAACAGCATCTGCCCGGTGGGCACCACGCTCAGTTTCTTCTCGCGCTTTGCCATGTTCCGGCCGATGATTGATGCCGATAAATGCAAGCACTGCAAGGCCTGCGAACTTCACTGCAAGGCAAGTTGCATTGAAATCACCAAAGACAGCGCCAGCATCGACCATTCCCGCTGCGTGGACTGCTTCAACTGCATCGATGAGTGCAAGTTCGGCGCTTTGAAATACCGTTTTGCCTGGGGAAAAGATTCTTCGCCTTCGGCTCAGAATGACGTAAAAGGACAGGATGAGAGCGGGCGCAGAGCTTTTATGGCCTCTGCGGTGGCCGTGGCGGGTGCTGCGGCGCTCAAGGGCGTGGAAGCCCGGGCGCAGGAGGCTGCCAAGAAGGTGGACGGCGGCTTTGCCGAGGTCCTTCCCAAACAGGCTCCGGAGCGTGAAACGCCCGTCACGCCTCCCGGCTCCAAGAGCGTAAAAGACTTCTACCGCAAGTGCACGGCCTGCCAACTTTGCGTGGCGGAGTGCCCCAATAATGTCCTTCGGCCTTCCGGCAGCCTGGAGCACCTGATGCAGCCGGAAATGTCCTTCGAGAAGGGATGGTGCCGCCCGGAATGCACCCGCTGCAGCGAACTTTGCCCGGCCGGGGCCATCGGCAAAATCACCCGGGAGGAAAAGACGCAGTACCACGTGGGCACCTCGCATGTGAACCTGGAACGCTGCGTATCGGCCAGCGGAAAGGCCCTGTGCGGGAAATGCGCCCAGGTTTGCCCTTCCGGCGCCATCCAAATGGTGGAGAACGAGGAAACCGGCCTGCTCTTCCCGGTCGTGGCCGAAGAGATTTGCACCGGCTGCGGCGCCTGCGAGCACCTGTGCCCGTCCCGCCCCATCAGCGCCATTACGGTTAATGGCCGCAACCAGCACATTTAAAGATTCTTCACTTCGTTCAGAATGACAAGGTAAGTTCAGAATGACAAGGACCATGAAAAGAAGAGACTTCATCAAAATAAGCGGCGCAGCGGCCATGGCGGCGGCCTGCGCACCCAAAAACAGTCAGTCATCGGCCCCGGCGGAAGGTCCGGAGCAGATGCTGATGCGGGAGAATCCGCGCAACGGCGACAAGGTTTCAGTGCTGGGCTTCGGCTGCATGCGCTGGCCCATGATCAAGGATGCCGACGGGAAGGATGTCATCGACCAGGAGGCCGTCAACGAAATGGTGGACTATGCCCTGGCGCATGGGGTGAACTACTTCGACACCTCCCCTGCCTATCTTCAGGGACAGAGCGAAAAGGCCGCCGGCGAGGCCTTGAGCCGTCATCCGCGCGAGAGTTATTTCATCGCCACCAAACTCTCCAACTTCGGAGACCGCTCCACGGAGGGCTCCATCAAAATGTACCACGACTCGTTCACGCAACTCAAGACCGACTACTTCGACTATTACCTGCTGCACTCCATCGGCCGGGGCGGAAAGGAAGCCTTCAACAAGCGCTATGTGGAGAACGGCATGATTGACTTCCTCCTCAAGGAAAAAGAGGCCGGACGCATCCGCAACCTGGGATTCAGTTTCCACGGCGCCCAACACGAGTTCGACGCCTTCATGGAAATGTACGACAAGGGGGAAATGCACTGGGACTTCTGCCAGATCGAGATGAACTACGTGGACTGGACCCATGCCGACGGCATCCGCAACGTCAATGCCGATTACCTCTATGCCGAACTGGACAAGCGCGAGATTCCCATCGTCATCATGGAACCGCTCCTGGGCGGCCGGCTGGCCAACGTGCCCGAGGGCATCGCCCGCCAGATGAAGCAGCGCGAACCCGACCTGAGCATCGCCTCCTGGGCTTTCCGTTTCTGCGGCACCTATCCCCGCGTACTGTGCACCCTGTCGGGCATGACGTCCATGGATCCGCTGAAGGACAACATCAAGACCTTCGGCCACTTCAAGCCCCTCACCGAAGAGGAACTGGCTTTCCTGGAGCAGATGGCGGTACAGATGAAGGAGTATCCGCTGGTGAACTGCACGGACTGCAAGTACTGCATGCCCTGCCCCTGGGGAATCGACATTCCCGGCGTATTCCAGCACTACAACAAGGCCATCACGGAGGGCACCTATGCCCAAAGCCCGGAGCAGCAAGACTACGCCAAACTCAAGAAGGCCTACCTTGTGAGTTATGACCGCGCGGTGGCCACCGTCCGCCAGGCCGACCACTGCATCAATTGCGGAGACTGCCTGCCCCGCTGCCCCCAGAGCATCGCCATCCCCAAACAATTACGGCGCATCGCCGAGTATGTGGAGGCACTGAAACAGGACACCCTCTAGCCCCCGGACGGGAGGCTGCGCCGGGGGGGTGGCTGGTTGGTGAGTGCGCCGGTGGGTGGCTGGTTGGCGCGCTGACGGGTGACTGGTAACCACCTTACAATCAAGTATTTACGTACAATCCTCTGCGCTTTTTGCGCAGAGGATTGTACGTAAGTGGCTCAGGGCCACATGGTTAGCGATCAGGCCTGATTAGCGGAGTTTCTTGTAACCGTAACGGGCTTCTTCGGCCAGTTCGATTTCGATGCGCATGAGGCGGTTGTACTTGGCGATACGGTCGGTGCGGGACAGGGAACCGGTCTTGATCTGGCCGCTGTTGGTAGCCACGGCGATATCGGCAATGGTGGTGTCCTCCGTCTCACCGGAACGGTGGCTGGTGACGGTGGTGTAACCGTGACGGTGGGCCATTTCGATGGCGTCCAGGGTTTCGGTGAGGGAGCCGATCTGGTTCACCTTGATGAGGATGCTGTTGCCGGCACCCATCTCGATACCCTTCTGCAGGTACTTCACGTTGGTCACGAAGAGGTCGTCACCGACAAGTTGGCACTTGTCGCCGATAGCCTTGGTGAGTTTCACCCAGCCTTCCCAGTCTTCCTCGGACAGACCGTCCTCGATGGAATCGATCGGATACTTGGCGATGAGCTGCTTGAGATAGTTGATCTGCTGGTCGGTAGTGAGTTTGCGGCCGCGAGGGTCTTTCTTCTTACCGTCCTTGAGCTGCTTGTAGTCATAGTAGAACTTACCGTCCTCCTTGAAGCAGAACTCGGAAGCGGCGCAGTCCATGGCGATGGTAACATCCTTACCAGGCACATAACCGGCAGCCTCGATGGCGGCGATGATGCAGTCCAGAGCATCGTTGATGCCCTTCAGAGCGGGAGCGAAGCCACCTTCGTCACCCACGGCGGTGCTCAGGCCACGGCCTTTGAGCACTTTCTGCAGAGCGTGGAACACCTCGGCACCCATGCGGACGGCCTCGGCCTCGCAGGTGGCACCGATGGGACGGATCATGAACTCCTGGAAAGCGATGGGAGCGTCGGAGTGGGCACCACCGTTGATGATGTTCATCATGGGAACCGGCAGGACATAAGCGTTGGTGCCGCCCAGATAGCGGTACAGGGGCATGCCCAGTTCGGCAGCGGCAGCCTTGGCAACGGCGAGGCTCACGCCCAGGATGGCGTTGGCGCCGAGTTTGCTCTTGGTGGGGGTGCCGTCCAGTTCGATCATGGCCTTGTCGATGGCACGCTGCTGGGTAGCGTCCATGCCGATGATTTCCGGAGCGATGACTTTGTTCACATTGTCAACAGCCTTGAGAACGCCCTTGCCGCCATAGCGCTTCTTGTCGCCGTCGCGGAGTTCGAGGGCTTCATTCTCACCGGTGGAAGCGCCGGAGGGAACGGCTGCCACACCAACAAAACCGGAATCAAGGGTAACTTCAACTTCGATGGTAGGATTTCCGCGGGAATCCAGGATTTCTCTACCGAAAACGGATACGATTTGCATAATTTTATAGAATTTTGTGTTGTATTAGCTTAAAAAAGCCTACAAAATTACAAAATTAATTACAGATTACAAACATTCTGTCTAATTTGCAAGCCCTATTAAACTGACCAAATAAAGCATACGGATCGTCATGCTTCAGCCTGTATTTCATCCCCTCTCGGAGCGAAGCGACCAACCACACTTTCGGAGCGAAACAATTACCCACCCCTCTCGGAGCGAAGCGACCAACTCCCCTTCCCCGAGGGAAGGAGCCGAGGGATGGGGACACGTTGACAGCGACAGCTGCGGTTCTTCGACAAAAAAGCCCTGGAGGTCATCGACCTTCAGGGCTTTCGAAGAACCGCAGCTACCTACTCTCCCACCTGGTGGGGCAGTACCATCGGCGATGGTGAGCTTAACTTCTCTGTTCGGAATGGGAAGAGGTGGTTCCTCACCGCTATAACCGCGGCAGTATATTACTTGAGAGAACAGACCTCGAGGCGCCTTTCGGCTCGCTACTCGATAGATCATCGCTTTTGGCGTTCCATTTCAATTTGCATGTATCTTTCTCTGCGAGAAAGTCGCTCGGGCAATTAGTACAGGTCTGCTGAGCCCGTCACCGAACTTACACATCCTGCCTATCAACGTGGTAGTCTCCCACGACCCTCTAGGGAAAA
>JAFSMS010000072.1 GCA_017447815.1 Bacteroidales bacterium
AACTGGGGCACCTGCTGGTGGACCGTGGACGGAACCGCCACTGCCCAGAAGATTACTTCCGGCACCATCAGCGTGAGCAAGTCCGGGAGCCGGTACACCATCGAGTGGGGTTCCGAGGAAACCTATCCGAACTGGGCGAAGTTCACTGGCGCCATTGAGGAACTGGAGCCTGCCGGGGCACCTACCCCCGAATACACCCTGTCGGTGGAGGTGGGCGACGTGACCGATGCGTCGTGGGCCGTCGTGCCCGGCGTGAAGTCGCATACCGTCACCCTGAAGGGAATCAATTCCGATGAGGTGAAAGGGCAGTTTGTCCTGATTCTCTCTGACGGCGTGGACGAGATTGCCGGCACCTATAGCTGCCAGGAGTATGCGGCCGAGCCTTATCTGATGGGCAATGGCTGGGATCTGTCGGCCTATGGCTGGGGCATGGGCGGCTCGCTCTACTACGAAGGTGGCGAGACTATCCTCATCAATCCCGGCGAGACCCTTGAGGTGGTCAAGTATGCCGAAGGGCTCTACGGCTTCATCGGCTCGTCCGGCTACAGTTTCGTTGCCATGAGTGATGGCTACACGGAACCTGACACACCCCAGTATGCGATCTACGAGAGCATCGGCGCGGCCACGGACAACACCTTCACGCCGGTGGCGGGTGTGGAAACCCACAGCCTGGTATTTATGAATGCGGAAGGGGAATACGTAGCTTGCTTCGACCTTGTCCGTGCCGAAGGGACCACCGATCTCTCCGGTGAATACGTCTGCACCGAGTACGCCCACGAAGATTTCACCTTCGGAAATGGCTATGACCTGAGCATGTGGGGCATGGGCATCGGCGGTTCCCGTTACACGGATGCCGAGGGTAACACAGTACTCCTCAATGCCGGGGACAAGATTACGGTGAGCCAGCCGTCGGCCGGTGTGTACAAGATTTCCGGCGAGGGATTCAGCTTCGTCGGTGAGATGATGCAAGCGGAATAATGCGTAAATACTTGATTATCGCTGCTATGGCGCTGGGGAGCTTGCTCCTCGGCGCCTGCGGCAGTAAGGATAATGCCGGAGATGACAGCGCTTCATCTGCCATTCTTCTTCGCAATCAGACGATACAAAGTGCCTACATGAAAGAGGGCATGAAGTATACCATCTGGTTGCCGGGCGGTGTCCAGCCGGACCATTCCTACCCCTTCCTGTACCTTTTGCATGGGGCGGGGGATGACCAGAATTCCTGGACGGAGAAGGGGAATGCCGTTTCCATTATCCGTGACTATGTGGCTGCCGGTGGCGTGGACATGGTAGTGGTGATGCCCGATGCCAAACTCACGTTCTATACCGGAGAGTATGAGGAGTATTTGTACAAGGAACTGATGCCCGAGGTGGAAGGGAAATACAAATGCAATGGGAAAAGGGCCGTTGCCGGCCTCTCCATGGGCGGTTACGGAACCCTGTACCATGCCCTCAACCATCCGGAAAAGTTTACGTATGCCTATGCGATGAGCCCGGCCGTTTTCGGCGACATGGCTGAAGTCGTTAGTCCCGGGAAATCGTATCCGGCTTTCACCATCGAAATCGGCGCCGGCGACATAGTCGTGAACAACGCCGATGCGAAACAGCTGGCGCAGGACCTGACGGCTGCCGGCCTTTCCTGCGAACTGATTGAGCGCGTGGGCGAACACGATTGGCCTTTCTGGAAGGCCTGCCTGCCCAAAGCCCTCCAGAAAGCCGGTGAATCCTTTAAATAGCAAATCGAAAAACGAAACACTGCAATGAAACGAATCTTATCTACCCTTGCCCTTGGCCTGGCTATTTTCAGTAGCCTGCAGGCCCAGGAACTTACCAACTTCAGTTTCTGGGGGCAGAAGCCCATTATTTCCCCGGAAATCCAGAACGATTCCGTGACTTTCCGCCTCAAGGCCGATTATGCCACCGTGGTGAAGCTCAGCGGCTCCTGGATGGAGAACCCTTGGACGGGCACCATCGACATGACCCGCGGCGAAAACTGCGTGTGGGAAGTGAAGATTCCGCTTCCCCCGGCAGAGATCTACACCTACAACTTCGTGGTGGACGGCGTGGCCGTGAACGATCCTCAGAACGTGCTGGTACAGCGTGACGGCACCCGTTACCTGCCCATGATCACCGTCCCCGGCGAGCGCACGGAGAACTACGGTGAGGCTACCAAGCACGGTACGGTGTCACATCCCTGGTACACCAGCAAAATC
>JAFSMS010000006.1 GCA_017447815.1 Bacteroidales bacterium
CCGCCCAGCGTCACGTCAGCGAAGGCCCGCAGATTGCTCGGTTCCTCCTGGTTTCTGACCGGATACACCCTTACGCGAATATCCAGCGTGGCGTTGGAGACGGCATTCCCGGCTCCGTTGTTATTATTTTCGTTCATTGTGTCCTCCTTCGTTTTATTTCAAGATTTCCCGTTTTATACGGGGAGTTTCAAGATGGTTTGTCCTTCCGTGAACCACAACAATGCCACAGTCGTGCGCCGAAATCCATTCACCGAAACGCCCAAAAGAACGGCTTTCATATTGGCTGAATTGGAGATAGACGCACCGTGAACAGGACTTCACAGCGCGTCATTGTCATGGTCACATGATTCCGCCGTTACCGCTCCGGCTGTTTCCTCCTGCCCGTCTTTCCCCGTGTATTCTGAGGCTTACGCTCACGCTCTAAATCCCGGTTCATGGCGTACTGCTGTACGGACTCTTCCAGACTCAGCCCACGCCGCTGTTGGCAGTATTCGTCCATCTCCGGCAAAAGCAATGCCTGTTCCTCCGCGCTCAGGCGGTAATACAGCGTATCCTCCCCGCCGTCCCGCGAACAGGCCGCAAGTTCCAGATGGTCGGACGGCTTTCCGGTTTCAAGGTCGAAGTTGGCGTAGGCGTTATACAGGCCGCCCGGCTTTTCAATGTCGTCATGGACACCCAGGGCCTCGTACAGGGTCGGAATGTCCGGGTCCAGCTTGAAGTTGAGGCAGTTGTCATAACGAAGAACGTCATCCCGGAAACCTATATCCTCCGCCCGCAGCGGACGGCTGCCGCTGGTGTATTTCGCGGGAGCCTCCTGGCCTGACAGCGCCGCTGTCTCCGCTTTTTCTCCTGCTTCCCCGGAATCTCTCTGTGCATTCTGGCGTTCGGCGTCAAGCTGCTTCTGGATTTGAACCTGTACTTCATACGGGACTTTCTCCGTAAACAGGTCAATCAAATAGTCCTGCATGAAGTCCTCCACGCTGCCAAGCCCTTCCTCTTCGAGCGCCTGTTCCAATGCCTCCATCCGCGCATCGGTCAGATGGAGCGTAATTTCCGCCATAGCGTCCTCCTATCGTTCCGGATTTTTCCGCCGTTTCGCGGCCTTCTGCGGTGGATTCAGATTCGGCGGATTCAGAAACTCCCTGCACTCCGCGAAGCCCACTCTGTCCACATAGAACGCCTGCCGTTCTCTCCCCCCACGGTTCAGGACCACAATGTCACTCATGGACATGGACAGCATCCCCTTTCGGAAGGGACGGGTGTCAAAGTTATGTCTCGCAAACAGACCCTCCAACACCAAATCGGCTGACACAGGTCCCTTGGGGTCCAGGAACCCGCCGTAGACACGTTTGTAATGTTCCGGGCGGATTTTGTCCTTGGCATATTCATAGGACATGAAACCGTAATCTCTCCGGCAGGAGTCTTTCAACTGGAAGACTTCATAGGTGTTCAGTGCCAGTCCCTCGGCAGGGTGTTCCGGCCTGTAGATATTCCCGTTCCGCTCCATATTCTGGGCGAACTGCATAATGTGGTATGCGGAGCCGAACGCCTCAAAGTGGTGGGAGTCGATGTAGTGGCAGGGGAATGTCTGCTCGTCGCCATCGAAGCGGGTGAGGACAATGCTCTCCCCGTCCGGTATGGTAAACAGCGTGTTGGAACCGGTATCCACGAAACGAATCTGCCATTTGGCTGGGTCTTTTGCCGGGAACGCGCACACGCCCAGCACATTCACAGGAACCCTGTCGGACTGTTTCTTTTGCTCCAAATTATGGCTTTTCACCATCGTTTCTTCCTGGCTGAAAAACTCCGTATACTTTTGAATCTGTTCATCCGTCAGGGAGATGAAATCCTCCGTGCCGGAACCCGCAAGGAAAAATGTACCCAGAATCACGTCAATCGGCTTCTGTCCGCTCTCGTCCATGATGATTCGGTTCTGAGGCAGATTCAGCCGCATACCCTCCTCATTGCAGACAATCATGACAGGGTGTGGCAGATAGGCCGCCGGTTCAATGGGCCCGCCCACAATTTTCCGCATATCTTCCAGTGTGCGGATGGTCCGCTCGTAGGGCGGCTTCTCCGGTTCCACCACCAGGACCCGGATTTCTTCTTCGTTCAATTGCTTCCCTCCTCGTTAAACAAAATGCTTGTTCCGGGAAAAAGTGTGTGATATACTTGGCTCGTATTGGAGGTGTAAATATGCCATTCTGTCCAAACTGCGGTCAGCGGGTAGAGGAGTCTATGCGTTTCTGTCCATCCTGCGGCAGTGCATTGACAACGGACGCGGTTCACGGTACTGTCACGGATGACGCTTATCAAACCAACGCATCCTCGAATGTCGGTACACAGGGAAATGATTACCGCCTGGTACTCATCTCCTGCGGAACCTGCGCGGTTTCCACGGCACAGGAACTTTTTCAGAATATACTGGGTTATACTGCTTCCGAGGCTTCGACATTGACGCGCCAGGTTCCCATTGAGATTGCCCAGTCTCTGTCATTCCAGCAGGCGCTGGACATCTCCCGTATGTTTACCGAGTATGGGATGCAGATTGCCGTGTACAATTCCAGCGGGTATGTGAATATGAATCAGTACGCGACATCCTCTGTCTTTAACTCTGACGGTTCCATATTGAAAACGGTGGCTGTATCTCTGGCCGCGCTGACGGCGGTCAACCGGGTAAAACACTTTCTCCGCTGGACGATTCCCAACCCTCTGCGGTTTCTCTTCACGCCGAATTACAGGTATGGCGCCCCGCCGCCTCCGCGACCGATACACCGCGCCCCGCCGCCACCTGCTCCTGCCAGAGGCGGAATGGTCCGGGGACTTTTTGGCGGACTGGGGAATCGGCCAGGCGGTCCAATGAGGGAACCGGGCAGACCGATGGGAGGACCCGGACCCGGCGGCCGCCACGGTGGTGGACCTGGCGACCCTGGCGGGCCTGGTAGAAGAAGGTAGGTTTTCAACCGCCTTTTTAGCTAAATCACAATTGGCCGCCATCGGTATTCTCCCTCGATGGCGGCC
>JAFSMS010000073.1 GCA_017447815.1 Bacteroidales bacterium
AGGCTGCAAACCGGAAAATCTTTGACGAACTGCGTTCAAAGGGCGTTGATGAGGCCCTTCTGAATGAGGTTTTTCGGAAGTATATTCCATAAGTATTTATCCACATGACTACCGAGCGGGACATACGCAACCAGATCGCCTATGCCGAGGAGAAAGGCATGGAGAAAGGCATGGAGAAAGGCCTGGAGAAAGGCCTGGAGAAAGGACGCGAGGAAGCAAAGGCTGCAAGCCGGAAAATCTTTGACGAACTGCGTTCAAAGGGCGTTGATGAGGCCCTTCTGAATGAGGTTTTTCGGAAGTATATTACATAGGTATCTATCCACATGACTACCGAACGGGACATACGCAACCGGATCGTCTCTGACGCGGATCCTCCGGCAGAAGGAGACGCCTTCAAGGAAGCATAACACGATCGAGGGAGGCCCTTCACGGGTCTCCCTCGATTCGCGTAAGTTGAGCCGTCCATGCGGATCAGTCCTGCTTACCACAGTTCCGGTTTCTGGTTGGCCCAATGTTGTACACTGCTGCAGTGTGCAAACAGAGGCGCTTCTGGGGCCGTTTTGTCGTTCATGTCTTCGCGAGGAAAGGCATTTTGGGCGTTTTTCGGGAGGAGTGTACAAAACAATGCCCCTGGAATGCCATTTTCCTGTACACTGCCGGGGGGAGACCTGAACCCGCAGTCTCTTCTCCCCACACGTGCGGGCAACCTTCGTCCCGGATGGCCGCATTTGCGGCGAAGGGATAGTGTGGGGTGGTGATTCAGTACCTACAAAACAAAACAGGAGGCCGAATGACCTCCTGTGGACTTTGCTCCCATATTACTGCCCATTGAAATTGTTTTTCACATGGACATCCATCTGCGGGAACGGGAAGTGGATGCCGTGCTTGGGGAGTTCCTTGTAGATGGCTTCGGTGGTCCAGGTCTGCATCCACTTGTAGTACTCGGACTTGATCCAGATCCGGAGTTCCACCTCGATGCCGCTCTCGCCCAACTTCGTGATGTACACGCGCGGGTCGGCGGCGCCGGGGGTGCTGGAGTCCATGATCTCCGGCTGCTGCTTCACCAGTTCCAGGAGAACGTCCCGCAGCAGGTCCAGGTCCGACCCGTAGGCGACGCTGAACCAGATGGAAAGCCGGTACGGGTTCCGGCGGCTGTAATTGTCGATGTTTCCGTTGGCCAGCGCCCCGTTCGGGATGGTGATCTCCCGGTTGTCGGTGGTCACCAGTTTCGTGTGCACGATGCTGATCTCCGAAATCCAGCCGAAGTACCCCTGCGTCGCGACATAGTCCCCGACCTTGAAGGGCTTGAAAGCCAAGAGGATGAGCCCACCGGCGAAGTTCTGGACCGTGCCGCTCATGGCCATGCCGATGGCCATGCCACCGGCCGCCAGCAGCGCCGCGATGGACGTCGTGTTGATCCCGAGGGTCCCCACCATTGCCAGGATGAGTACGACCCACAGGGTCGCGGTCACGAGGCTCTGGATGAACGTGGACAGGGTCTTGTCCGTGTTCCTTTTCTCGAAGGTCCTGGCGATGAGAGCCTTGGTCTTCCGGATGAGCCAGGCGCCCACCAGGTAGATCGCGACGGCGAGGAGGACCTTCAGGCCGAACTTGAGGACCGCCTGCGCGGTGGTCTCCATCAGCTCGTTGGCCGGCGTCGTTTTGATCGTCTCAACAAGTTGGGAGCCCTTCGTCACCAGCGTGTCGGCGGAAAAGTTCACGGCCGGAGGGGTTGTTTGCAATAGCGGAATGGTCATCGGATATCTTCTGTTTTAGCCCTATTCTTCCCAGCCAATATTCAATTCCGTAATATACAGCGTCTTGTCAGAGCTGCAAACGCCTATATACTCCCAGTCGCCCTCGATATAGAAGTCAGTCGAAGGCCAGCCCATGGAAAGGGAGCCCAGAAGCGTACCTTTCGCAGTCCCATACAAGTCGGCTGCGGACTTGTATGGAGTATGGCTGCCGTAGATTTGCAAGACACGTCCGTTCGCCGTGGAGCCGTTCCAGATAACGGAAACCTTCCGGACCTTTCCCCCGGAAGTGGTGGAGACAATACCAGCCTTGTTATCGTCATTCAGTTGGATGGAGGCATTTCCACTGGCGGTATAGCCGGCGTAAACGGCCTTGCTGGCGGTACC
>JAFSMS010000074.1 GCA_017447815.1 Bacteroidales bacterium
CCATCCTTCGGCCGATGTACAGACCCTTCACTTTGAAGTTTATGCCGAAAACAAGTGGGACTGCGTGCAGGAAGGCTTCGAGCGCCGGTGGATTTCCTATGAAATTGCCAAGGCGGAGAAAAAAAACACCTGGAAAATCGCCATTATCCTGACGGAAAACACCGGAATATCGCCCCGGACCGCTGTTTTCCTGTTTACGAGCGGCAAGATGCGGCGCCGTGTCACCGTGACCCAGTCGGTGGAAGATCCCATTTTCCGGACCCATACCCTCGGAGCCTATGGCATTCCGGGCGGGGATGTCATCTTTGAGCGCGGGCGCTCCCAGTACAGCCGCCTGCATTACGGAACCGACCGTCTGTCTTTCCGGCTCTTCGAGCCTGCCGCCACGCGGGTTGTCACGCTGAACGGGCTTCCCCGGCACATGGAGCCCGGGATGCAGTTCCCCGTCCTTTTCCGCATTCTGGAGGGAGGATATACGCGCATGTCGGAATCGTATGACGTACAGGTCATCCGCGTCCGGGAATCCCTTGTCTGGCTCAAGAAAGACGACGATACCTATTTTGTAGTCAAGGAGTGAAACGCTTGCTGCTCATATCGTTGCTGGCGCTTTTGTGCGGAACCCTGCCTGCCCGGACTCCTTCCCGGCAGGTGGAGTCCAAGGGGAGTCCGCACATCTTCACCGTCCTTGTGGAGTTCCGAAACGTCCGTTTCACTTCGGAAAAGCCCTGTGAGCAGTTCGACAAGCTGCTCAACGGGCCGGTCCGGCAGTATTTCTCCGACAACTCACAGGGGCTCTTTACCCCTTCCTTCGACGTTTTCGGCCCGGTGCTTCTGGACGCCCCCATGGCCGATTTCGGAAGGGACATCCTGAGTGAGGGTGTCCGTGTGGCCGACGCGGCACCGGAAAAGGCGCTTCTGAACGCTTGCGCCGCCTTGGACGGCGAGGTGGATTTCGCCCGCTACGATGCCGACGGAGACGGCTTCCTTGACATGGTGCTCTTCTACTATGCCGGCTATGACCAGGCGGCCGGAGGGCCGGCCGATGCTATCTGGTCCCACCACCAGGATGCCTGCAACAGCCGCTTCCCGGAGGTTGTCGGGGCCGTATTTGACGGGGTCAGGCTGGGTTATTACTTTTGCACGGGGGAACTGCGGGGCAGCACGGGCAGTCAATGTATCGGCATCGGCTCCACGGTCCATGAAATGGGGCATGCGCTGGGCCTTCCGGACCTCTACGACACCAATGCAGGGCAGGACGGAATGGCCGGGGGCCTGTATCAGTTCTCGCCGATGAGCAGCGGCCTGTATAATGACGACGGGGATACGCCGCCGCATTTCACTGTGTTGGAGCGGATGATGTTGGGCTGGCTGGACGAGGAGGATCTGCTTCCGCTGCAGGAGGGTTGGATGGAACTCGCCCCTTCTTCCGAAGGCGCGGCGGGCATCAGCCGGACCGCCACGGATGGGGAGTTTTTCCTCTATGAGTTCCGTGACGGCAAAGATTGGGATACCCCGCTGCCAGCCGGTCTGCTGGTCTATCACGTGGACCGCTCGAAGCGGATGGTGGGCGGTGTCCCCGCATTTCAGCTGTGGGATCGGTGGCGGGATTATAATTCGCTGAATGCCAATGGAATGCACCCTTGCTGCTATGCCGTCCCACCCATGGCCCCGAAAGATTATAATTATGCCCCTGCCGTGAATCCGGCCACTCTGGTCTTCCCGGGGGTGGGGGAGGTGCGCTGTTTCCGGCCGGTCGATTGGGAAAACGCCTCCACCGGCATCCAGATTACCTGCATCGATCTATTGGATGGAAAGGCCCGTTTCCGTGTGCTGGAACGGGAAGGAGCCCTTGTGAGCGGCCTGGTACTGGACGATGCCGGCGGTCCTGTGGCCCAAGTTTCCGTTCGGCTCCTCAAAGACGGGAAAGTGGTGGCCAGCGACGTTACCGGAATGGACGGCTGTTATTTGCTGCCGGTCCGGGAAGAGAACGTGGGCCGGCTCTCCCTCGTGTTGGACAAGGCTGGTTACCGGCGGGTGAACGAAACCATCGACCTTGAGAGTAATGGCCTAATTTGCAAGTATTTGCGCCTGTTCTCCCACGAAGCGCCGGCCAGTATGCGCCTGTTCAAATACGATCCTTCCCTGAGCGCCGGTTATTTCCCTTCCGCCAGTCCCGTCATCGGAGCCGTCCGCTTTACGCCGGAAGACCTGGCGCGCTATGTGGGCGGACGCCTGGACCGAGTGGTCTGTTTCCCTTTCGTCACGCATCCCGAGCGTATCGGCGAAATGTATATCACCGTGGATATCGGAGGGGAGAGGGTGCTCAATCACCTGGTGGAAAATCCGGAGTTAGGTGAGTATCTTCCTGTATCCGTTTCACTTGCGCCTTTTAATTTAAGTATTCCTGAAGGCGTTGACATCTATGTGGGTTACGGTTTCCGTGAGCAGGGGGACAATACCCCCCTGGCCGCTGTCTATCCCGGGAAGGAGGGTAACAGTTATTATGTTCCCTTCGGGTTTGAAACACAACGATGGCAGCCGCTCTACATGGAGAAAGCCGGTTTCTATATGGATATCATGCTGGATGCTTTTCTGCAGGAGGTTCCTGCCGATTCGCTGGCCGAGATGGGATATGGCTCCATTCTGCTGCGGGAAGGTCCGTATCTGGAAGGGGAGCGGCTGGACTTCGGCCTGCAACTGCCCGAAGGCTTGCGCATCCTGGGACAGGCCTGGACCTGGGACGGGGAAGCGCTCGCCAATCCTTTCGTCACCTTGACGGAAGGGGAGCACACGTTGGAGGTGTGCCTGAGGTATCCGGACGGCCGGGAAGAATACCTGGCTGCGGAAGTATTTGTCAATTAAGCCTTTCTCTCCAGGGCGACAACGTTCTCCACGTGCATGGTATGGGGGAACATGTCCACCGGTTGGACGGCGGTGATCTTGTAATCGCGGCACAGGATGGCCAGGTCGCGGGCCTGGGAGGCCGGATTGCAACTCACATAGACCATCCGCTCTGGGGCCGCCTTGAGGATGACCTGGGCCACGTCCGGATGGATGCCGGCGCGGGGAGGATCCAGAATGACCACGTCGGGTTTGCCGTGCCGGGCGATGAACGCTTCGTTCAGGACATCTTTCATGTCTCCGGCAAAGAACGTGCAGTTGGTGATTCCGTTGGCCTTTGCATTCTGCCGGGCGTCTTCGATGGCTTCCGGAACATACTCGATCCCAATCACTTTACCCGCTTTTGCGCTCACGAACTGGGCGATGGTGCCCGTTCCGGTGTAAAGGTCGTAAACCACCTCGCTTCCACGGAGGGCGGCAAACTCACGCGCTACGCCGTACAGCCTGTATGCCTGCAGGGAATTGGTCTGGTAGAATGATTTGGGGCCGATTTTGAAGCGCAGTCCCTCCATTTCTTCGTAGATGGCCTCGTTTCCCTTGTATAGGATGGGGGACTGGTCTGCGATGGAGTCGTTGAGTTTTTCATTGATCACGTAATAGAGGCTGGTGATCTGCGGAAAACGGGCCGATACGGCATCCAGAAGGGCTTTTCGTGCCGCTTCGTCCTCCCGGGCGAAGCACAGGATGAGCATTACATCGCCCTTCTCCGTGGTGCGGACGAACATGTTCCGGAAAAAGCCGTGATTCTCGCGGATGTTGTAGAATTCAAGGCCGTTTTCAAGGCAGAACTGCTTGACAAACAACCTGATGGCATTGGAAGGCTCCGGTTGCAAGTGGCATTCCCGGATGTCCAGGACTTTGTCGAAAAACTTGCCCACATGGAACCCCAGGCCCATCCTGTCGTTTTCCGGAATGCTGGCGGGATCCTCGTCCTTTAGCAGCCAGCGTTTGCTGGATGCGCTGAATTCCAGTTTATTACGGTAATACTGAATTTTCTCGGAGGGGAGGGTAGGCCGGATTTCGGGAACCTCCAGATGGCCGATCCGTACCAGTTGATCTTCTACCTGCTGGCGCTTGGCTTCCAGTTGCATCTCATAGGGAAGCGGTTGCCACCGGCAACCACCGCAGACGCCGAAATGCTCGCAGAAAGGCTCCAAACGGTGTTCCGAAGGCTTTACAATGCGCTTGATGAAGCCTTCCATGTAGTTTTTCTTTTTCTTGTAAACCTGGATGTCGACGATGTCTCCGGGAACGGCGAAATCGACGAAAACTACCATACCGTCCACGTGTGCAAGGGCTTTTCCTTCGGCCGCGACGGATTCGATGGTGACATTTCCCAGCAGGAGATCTATTCTTTTCTTGGACATATTTCTCTAAGTAGGATGCTTTGCAAAACGTAGTCGCAAAGGTAGTGAAAAAAGTTCATTAACAGAACTCACCGTATTCACATCCGACGTTAGAGTCGGCAGGCGTCGCGGGCGATATCATGCGGAATGAAACCGTGATTTTCTCTTCCGGCGGATTTTCAGTATATTTCCTCTATAAATCCAATCTTCGCACAGCACAGACGTTTCCAGCGAGATATACAGTTGTCCCAAACCCATCAGGGAGCCACCTCGCGATGCGTATCGCGAGTGTAAAAAGGGGATAATAAAACAATTTCCTCTTC
>JAFSMS010000075.1 GCA_017447815.1 Bacteroidales bacterium
AGAACCGGTTGCATTTATTCAAAAACTATACCAAATAGGCGTCAACTATGCTAATGGCTGGACATTCCCCATTTTTTTTGTGGGGTATACGGCAAAGTGAGGCCGCGTTGATACGTGACCGTCTTTCAGCTCCGTTTTCCGGCTTTGGCGGCTATCCGGGGGTGAAGCACAAAGGGAGGAGCAGTTGCCGGTCGTCGTCATGGCTGGGGACGTCTGGAGTTTTGCGGCCCCACCCGTTTCCATAACGCGTGAAAAGCCTTCGGATGCCGTCGGCAAGGGCATAGTAGAAGAACTCCGGCACTTGGTGTATGCGCTTGGACATGTCCACGACGTGCGAGACGAGAATTTCCAGCCTCTCCCCCAGCCCCATCCACGACGCGGCGAACGCCGAGGCGCACAAGACGAGCGCGGCCATGTTCTTGAGGCGCTCGTAGTTCAGGAGGCGCATGTCCTCCAGGCGGTACGACTGCTTGATGAACCGTATCGTCTCCTCGACCCGCCATCTGCTGATGTATCCGCCCACGACCTGCCACAGGCTCTTGAAGCTGTCCGTCGCCGCGAGGTTTGTGAGCAGGAGCATCGGGTCGTTGCCGAAGCCCCGGACCACCACCAGCCGTAGCGCGGCACCGGGCCTTCCCGGAAGCCCCACATCCATCACGCCGAACTCGATCTGCACATTGCGTTCCCTGCCGTGCGAAAGGAAGGTGACGTGAGTCCGGTACTTCATTCGACATTTCCCGGCCAGTTTCCCGGCGAGGCGGACCTTCCTGCGCCAGACGAGATTGCGGTTTCCTATGAGGCGAACGATGAAGCGGAGCTCCCCGTCCATGAAGTGGTTGAAAAGCCCGATCCTGTCCCCTCCACGGTCATAGACGTAGATGCCGTTGCCCCCCGCCTTTTTCGCTATGGCGTCCACGACGGCCTCGACCTCGGCGTTTTCGCTTTTAAAGCCCGGAGCCTCGCAGGACCAGAGGCGGAACGCGAGCGGGGTCATCCTGTGTGGCCCGGCCTCGCACGAGACAGCCATGCAGCCGTTGTAGCCCAGATTTGCGCCAACCTTGCCCTCGCTTCCGTCCCAGACCTTTGCCAGATATGGCATCTTCTTCGCGTAGTCCTTCTGGATGTCGGACGGGTCAAGGATGATGAGCGTGTCCTTGCCAATGGTCGGGGCCACGTGGTCCAGGATGCAGTCGTGAAGCACGTCGGCCATCCCCTCGCGGGCCAGGTTGCGGCTGAGGCGGTTCTCGACTTTCCCAATGGGGATCGGCTCGCACAGCTCCCTGCCAATCTGACTTAGTTTCACGTCCTGTGCGGCTTGAATGCCGTAGAGCATCTGCCCTATGAAACGCATCGTTGGCTTGGGAAACCGGGGAGAAAATATCCCCAAAAATCCCTCCAGTTGTTCTCGCACCTTGTGCGCGGTTTTGCTACAATCCATGCCGTGGCTATCTCCTCATGGTCCTTTTGTTACCCGTACATAGTGTACGGTTTCCATCAGGGGATTGCCACATCCCACATTATGATTCGAGCAGAAATCCGCTTTCCCGGATTTCTGCTCGAATCACCATGTGAAAAATGGGGAATGTCCAGCAATAAAGACTTTCGGGTTTGAATACTACGAAAAACAACCGATTGAAATGGATGCCAATCAGGCAGGGAAATCCATACGCCATCACCT
>JAFSMS010000076.1 GCA_017447815.1 Bacteroidales bacterium
GAGGAAGCCGACGCCCATCTTGCGGGCCCGTTCAAGTGCATACCGCAGCAGCTTCAGCCCGTAGCCCTTGCGCTTGTAGTCAGGGTGGATGCTGATAGGGCCGAAGGTCCAGGAAGGCTTGCGGGTGCCGTCCGGCAGCACCAGTTCAGCCTTGGAAAACATTACATGGCCGATAATGCGGTCATCCTCCTCCATCACGAAGTCCAGTTCCTGGATGAAGTCCGGATTGCTACGGTACTGGTTTAGCACATAATGCTCCGTGCAGCCGGGGCGATATACGTTCCAAAATGCCTCCCGCGTGAGGTTCTCTACCTCGCGGAAATCGGCAGTAGTTTCAAGTCTGATATTCATAACGACAAAAATAAGAAGAGTTTTACATTCTGGCCTTGCTGTCGGTGCCGGCGCCGGTGCCGCGGTATTTGCTCTGGGCCGTGTTGAAGTTGTAGCGGACGGAGAGCTTCACCTTCTGCGTGTCCATCAAGTTGGTCTGCATGATGGTGTGGCTGCCGAAGTCGGAGTCCACGTTGTAATGGGCAAGGCCCGCCAGGTCGGTTGCTTCCAGGCGAAGGACCAGTGAGCCATCGGCAAGTAGGGTCTTCTGTACGGCAGCGCCGATGTCGCAGTACACGCTCGTCAGGAGCAGATTGCCCGAATAGCCCCTGGACTGGACCATGCCGCCCAGTTCGAACTGCCAGCCGCCTTTCATGGAGATAGTGTTCAGCAACTGGGCGATCCAGATCGGCTTGTCGTTGAAGGAAGTCACCCTTTTCCCGCCAGCCTCTCGGGGATCTTCCACCGTAATTCCGAGCCGCTGCCCCTGGACGCCCAGGGTATAATTCATCGTCCAGATGCCGACCGTCGGTGTCAGGTTCACGAAGGTCGAGTACATCCTGAAGGGCGATTCGATGTTGCGGGGCTGTACCAGCACCACTCCTTCGCTCCCGTAAGGCGAGGACCAGGTCATGATGGCATCGTCCGTGCGGGTATAATTGGCCATGAAGGTCACCCACTTCCAGACGGCCGTCGCGCTGATGTTGTGGGACAGCTCCGGCTGTAGCCGCGCGTTGCCGCTCTGCCAGATGTAACGGCTGTTGTATCTGACGGCGCTGGACAGGTTGGCATAATTGGGCCTGCGCGTTTTGGCGCTGTAGTTCAGCATCAGCTGGACCGGGCCGAAGGCATTGGCGTAGGACACATTGGGGAACCAGTTGCCGTAGTTACGCGAGAGATCGTTTGCGGGAGTAATGGCATCCGTGTAGGCATAGTGTACCCACTCGTAGCGCACCCCCGCACTCAACTGCCCCACCTTCGGCAAGTAGAGACCGTAAGAAGCGAATCCGGCGATATTGTCCTCCCTCACCGTTGCCTTCGAGGCAGGTATGTCGATACCGTCGATTGAATAATTGTCGATCCGGCGGGAGAAGGTCTCCTCCGTTCCGGCCTGCAGCTGGCCCTTCCAAATGGGATAGGAAAGCACCGCCTTGGCGGCATACATGCGCCCGGCATTCGTGCTTCCGCTCTGGATGGCGGCGTTATGTGTGATGTCGCTCGTCTCCATGGACACGGACTTGGAACTGTCGTCCGTCCCGTAATAGTCCAGGTTGACGTCGATGCCCAGCTTGCCCGCCACAAGGCCATTGTAATAGAGGTTGGCGCCCAGGTTGTACGGCGTCCACTCCCCCATCGTATCATCCGACAGGGTGGTGAGCTTATCAATCAGCACGCCGTTCTCAAACACATTGTCCTTCACCTCCGTATGAACATTGTAGGTCAGGTGCCGCCCCCATTCCACCTTGCCGCCCAGGAAGTGGTTGTCGGCCATCTGCCAGTTTACGCCGGCATTGCCATAGAGGGTGCTGCCGATGTATTCGTTCAGGAGCGTTCCCTTGTTCTCGAAGAGCCAGTCGTCCCCGGTGGTGGTCCTGCCGAAGGTCTTCTTCTCCAGGTCACTCTGTTGGCGGGAAGTGTTACGGGCGTAGTTCACGCCGCCAAAGAAGTCCAGCCCGCCGGTGCGGTAGTTCACATTGATGGCGCCAAAAGGGTCGTTGCCGCGAGCCCAGCGCAGGGACTGGGCATCAGAGGCGTTCAGGTTGAAGCCGAGGCCGTCGCCCTGGCGCCGGATGGTGCGGATGCGCACCACCGCCCGCACCGTGGCGTCGTACTGGGCACCGGGATTGGTGATGACCTCTACGCTCTGGATCTCATTACTTTGCAGGCGGTCCAGCTCGGAGACGTCGCTCACTCTGCGGCCGTTGATATACACCATGGGCGAGCCTTTGCCGATGACCTCCAGACCGTTCTGCCCTTTGATAAGGCCCGGCGTCTTGGAGAGCACGTCATTGGCCGTGCCGACGTTTTCCAAAACAGACCCCCGGACATTGGTCTGCAGCCCTTCTCCCGTGAGCTTGGTCTTGGGCATGACGGCGCTCGCCACGGCCCCTTCCAGCATCTGCGTATCATCGGTCAAGGTAATCACCGCACCATCGACGGGCGCGAGATACACCGTCTTGTAACCCAGCATGGCCACCATCATGATGCCGTCGGTCTCATCGGTTACAATATTGAAGGTGCCGTCCTCCTCTGTCACCACACCGCATAGCACGGTAGAGTCGGTCTTGGAAAGTACCGCCACATTGGCATAGGCCACCGGCTCACCTTTCTCATCCACCACCCTTCCTCTCCAGTCTTCTTTGGCCAGGACGGGGAATGCAATGGTTGCGAACACAAATAAGCAAATCAGTCGTTTCATCGTTTGTCCATATTTTTTCGACTGCAAAGTTAGCGTATCCCGTGTTCCGAAATCAAAAACGATGTGGACAATTACGTGGACAAATCTATCTATTACCCCCTATAACCCTTGGACACGACGGCCACTTTTTCTATTTTTGCAATGAACTGTTTCGGAACATCGATTATGGCAAGACCAATTACTGTTACAAAGGAAAGAATCCTTTCCGCATCCCTTGATCTGGTACGCTCCGGAGGTCTTCCGGCACTTACCGCACGCAATCTGTGCTCGGCCCTTGGCTGCGGCGCCAGCGCCATCTTCTCTTCCTTCGGATCCATCCAAGGAGTCCGGGACGCCGTCCGGGAGAAAGCCAGGAAACGCTACCGGAAACGGGTAGGTGACGGTTTTTTGCTCAATCCTCCCTTCAAGGGCTTCGGAATCGCCCTTATTTGGTTTGCGATGGACGAGCCCCAGCTTTACTCGCTCGTCATGGACGCGGATACGCCGGCCGAATCATTTGAAAACTATGCC
>JAFSMS010000077.1 GCA_017447815.1 Bacteroidales bacterium
CGGGACTCGGCTTTGCTGTTGAGGACTACTGCAATCACAATCACGATGTATACAGGAAACCGCCTCTTACGGATGTAGAAATGCACCGCGGCTTAATGGAGACATGGCTGAACAGCGCATTAGGCGATTACTATTATGACGCAAGGGACAAAATGATTCTTGATGACGGGAAAAAGTACACGTACCACTTCGGCCCGGAAGACTTCTACCTGTACATTACGGCTCACACGTACAAGCATTATTCGGAGGGCGGGACGGGTCTTCGTTCTCTGCTTGACTGCTATGTGTACATGAAGAAGTTTGCTGACTCTCTGGACTGGGAATATATTTCGCGCGAGGCCGGGAAGATGAACATCACAGAGTTTGAGCGGGACTTCAGGAATCTTGCCGTGACTATATTCGGTGATGGCGAGTCTGGGAATGTCAGCCGTGAAATGCTGGGATATATTACAGCCTCCGGGGCATACGGCCATATCGATAACGAGATGGAACACATTACTGCGGGCGCGTTTGGCGGAAGCAGGCTGCGTTATCTCCTCGCCAGAATATTTCCACCCTTCAGCAAGTTGAAGTACATGAATCCTCATGTGTACACCCACAAATATTTGTACCCCGTCTTTGTTCTGCGCAGGCTATGGAGGGCGGCTACAGTCAGCAGAAAGAATGTCATTGCCAGACTGAGACGCATATTCAGCAGGAGGAAGGGAAACAGCGTGGAGAGGGCCAGCAGGTGGGCCAGCAGGGCGGATCGGAAGGCGGGCAGCTCGTCGTAGAAGGCGTGGGAGGAGGCGGGATAGAGCTGCAACGTCGCGGCGGTCAGGCGGGCGAGCAACCGGGCGCGGGATGGCGGAAACAGGCGGTCGCCTTCGGCGGCGGCAACCAGCACGGGACAACGGATTTGCGGCAGCTGCGAGGTGAGGTTGAAGGGACGCATGACGCGGACGACCTGCGCAAAATGGGCGAGCTCGGCAGGCGTGAGGGCCAGGCCGAGCCCCTCGAACGCGAGGCGGTTCTTCTGCCGGAACTCCGGCGAGTAGACCCACGAAGCCAGGGCGTCGACGAGCGGAGCCGTCTGGCCAGTCTCGGCCAGGGGGACGAAGGATTGGAATAGGTCGGACGTGGACGCGTCGAGAAGCGGGGTGGTGGAAACCAGCGCGAGGGAATGCACCAGCTCGGGATGGCGTAGCCCGAGATGCATGGCGATGATGCCGCCCAGCGACGTGCCAAAGATGTCGGCAACCGGAATGCGGGCGGCTTCCAGGCAGTCGGCGAGGTCCTGGGCGAAGTCGGGAAGCGCAAAGCCGGGCGGCAGGACTTGGCGCCGCGCAAACAGATGAACGGTGAAATGCGGGACAAACTCGGCAAAGGCCTGTGCGATGAACTCGGGGGTGTCGAGGACGGACTTGAACGAAAGCCCAGGAATGACGACAAGATGCCGCGCCCCCCCACCCAGGCGGAGATGAGGATAGGCAACGCCTTTGACGACGAGCGTTTCCAGAACGTACGGGGGATTGGCTGGAGAAGAGGACATCATGCGCATTTCCTTCCGGCCCAAGCAAGCCTAGCAAGCCCGCCCCTTGGAGAAAAGACAATTGCATTCCATGGCCAAGCGAAGCGCAAAACTCGCCCCCACGACGCCTGCGCTTCCCAAAGGGAAGAAACCAGCAAATACGGGAAGGAAGAGCCATCGACGACAGAGCAGACAATCATATTCCCCTTGACTCCAAAAGACCTGTTGAACACTTGACCCGCGATGGAGAGCGTGCGAGTATTTGCACGGCAACAGTTCTCCACGTTCTTTGACATTTTCCCATAGCCTTGTCGGGCGGTCTGTCCGGGCGCAGGAATCGTGCATTGCCCAAGGCTTTGCTCGATTCCTTGCGCCCAACAGACTGAATCTTACTCCCCATCATCCACAATTGGCACAATTGACCATTTTTTCCCGTTGAAACCACCTGAGAGAGGAGAGCACCATGACGACCACGATTGTGAATTGACCATTTTTTCCCGTTGAAACCACCCATACAGGGATGGAGGGCCGCCACGGGCCATTGTGAATTGACCATTTTTTCCCGTTGAAACCACCCAGCGGCTGGGAGTTGGAGAAGTTGGTGAATTGTGAATTGACCATTTTTTCCCGTTGAAACCACCAACGGGGCGCGTAGGTTGTTCCGGCCCTCCATTGTGAATTGACCATTTTTTCCCGTTGAAACCACCTCGGGGTGTGCAACCGCATTGCCAGCTACAATTGTGAATTGACCATTTTTTCCCGTTGAAACCACCTTCGCTTGTCCATCGCCGACATGATCCACAATTGTGAATTGACCATTTTTTCCCGTTGAAACC
>JAFSMS010000078.1 GCA_017447815.1 Bacteroidales bacterium
ATATTTTTAAAAATCAAGGGAAAGCTTGACCATAAAATTACATGGAGGCTGCGGATACACCCCAATTCCCGAATAGATCTGCCCAGATTCCGCATCATAACTCTCCCAGCGCCATCCGGACGCATAGTAGAGCCGGTTCAGGAAATTGTTCACATACGCCGTGACGGCAAGCGTCCGGCGGCCGATGGGAAAGACGTGTCCCAGCGAAAGGTTGGCCAGCCAGTAGGCCGGAATCACCATCTCGTCGCGCATGGAGTTGTCGATAAACTGCCGGCCCACGTATTTTCCGTCCACCGTAAACTGTCCGCCCTTCCAGGGCTTCAGGCTGAGCCGCAGCATTCCGATGAGTGAGGGGGACATGAGCATGGTGGTTTTCCCGTAATGCACCGGATGGGTGGCCGAATAGTCCTCATACGGGACATAGGACGTATAATCAGCGATCTGGTTCAGGGACAGGGTGGCATTGCCGTCCAGGCGCAGCCAGTCCAAGGGCTCCCAACCGGCACAGAGTTCCACGCCCCGGCGCCAGGCGCGCGGGATGTTTTCCTTGATGGCATAGCCGCTGGACGACAGCCGGCCCGTCTCCAGCAGCATGTTCCAGTACTCCATGGCGTAAAGGTTCAGCGACGCCGAAAAACGACGGGTCCCCAGCCCGTAGCCGACCTCGATATCCAGCATCCGTTCGGGCTCGATGGGAGCGCCCTCGCCCTTGACATTCTCCTTGATGTCTCCCCTGCCCGGTTCCCGGTGTCCCAGGGCGGCCGACGCATAAATCTTATGGATTCCCCACGCGGCGGTGAGGCCGGCGCGCGGGTTGAAGAAATTCCAGCGGCGGTCATAGTCCAGACGGTCTTCCGGCGCAGCCCCGTACTCCAGCCAGTCGTCATCGGTCCCGTCGATCCGGTAGCCGATGCTCCGGTACTGGAGGTCGGCATAGGCGGTGAGCCAGGGCAGCGGTTGATACTCGGCCCGGGCAAACGCGCTCACCTCGTTTTTCCAGCCGGTATTGCCGTACCAGTCCAGGGATGCGTAATCGAAGTCCTGCCCGGCCTTCCGGGCCCAGAGAACTTCTCCCCAGTGGCCGCCCCGATACCACGAAAGATTGGCTCCGGCCGTTACATTCAGCCGGCCCGTCCGATAGCGGAGGCTGGAATTCACCACCCAGAGGTCATTGTCCATGAGTTTGCGGTAAATCATGTCGCTCCGGCCCGAATACAGGGAAGGGAACCCGAAATTGGCGAACTTCCGGTTCATTTTGTAATACTCGTCAAACCCGTCTCCGCGGGTGTAATTGACCGTATTCACCCAGGTCAAACGCTCCCCGAAACGATGGGTATAGTTCAGTTGCAGGTGATGCTGCGCATAATTGTCCGTCTGGTTGTCATAGTACCGGACGTTTCCGTCGGCATCGACATATTCCCCCGCCCCGTTGTAGCGGCGGTCCTTGTAGTACTGCTCCAGGTCGATTCCGTCCCATGTGATACCGCTTATCTGCTGGCCCATCAGGTAGGTGAGCCGGAGGGAATGGGTGCCGCTGAGCCAGCCCAGGACGGCAAAGAGCGAAGAGGAGCCCACCTGGGCATTGCGGATATACCCATCGGTGCTGCCAAGGTTCATGGCCAGGTCCATGTAGAAGCCGGACGGCAGCTTGCCGCTGGAAATGGCGGCCGACGCAATCATCGTCCCGTACGAACCGGCGCTGAATTCAATCCGGGCCGACGGGTCGGGCTGGACAAAGGCCGTATTCATATTGATGCTGGCCCCGAAGGCCCCCGCCCCGTTGGCGCTCGTTCCCAGGCCGCGCTGCACCTGGACGCCGGAGATGAGGCTGGTCAGGGCCGGGATGTTCACCCAGAACACCTCCTGGGACTCGGCGTCGTTGAGCGTGATGCCGTTGAGCGTGACATTGATCTGGGAGCCCTTGCTGCCGCGGATGGTCATGGCCGAATTGCCCAGTCCCGTCCCCCCCTCATTGTAGGTAACCACCGAAGGCAGCAGGTTCAGGCTCATCGGAAGCGAGTTCATGGGATTGGAAGAGCGGAGTTCGTCCTTCCCCACCGTGGTAAACGTAACAGGCGTGTTGTTGTCGGCCCGGGAGGCGGACACGACCACCGAGTCCAGACGCTCGGTCTTTTCCTGCGCGGCGGCGCAGACGGGCAGCACACACAGTGCTGCGAAAAACAGTGTTCTTTTCATTTCCTTACGACGGTATCAACCGTATCAAGTTCAAAGGGACTCTCTCAATCAGGCGCCCGCCCGATACCCCTATTTAATTATTTTTCAATCAATTCCACCCGGTACAGGCGAGGCCAGTTCTTCCCGGTGAGGTAAATGTGGCCCTCGGCGTCCCGGGCAATTCCGTTGAGCACATCCGTCTCCCGGGTGTGCAGCCGGGCCGGAAGCAGACCGGCGCAGTCCACCAGCCCCTCCACCTTGCCGGAGGAAGGATTGATGATGACGATGGAGTCTGTGGTATATACATTGGCCCAGATCTTCCCCTCAACCCACTCCAGTTCATTCAGGTAACGAACCGGGCGGCCGTTCAGGGTCACGGGCAGTTTCCGGAGCAGTTTCAGGTCTTTGTCCAGGAAATACAGCGTGGCGCTGCCGTCACTGGCGATGAGTTGTTTCCCGTCCGTAGTGAGGCCCCAGCCCTCCCGGGGATAGCCGACCGTGGATTTGTACTCCAGCGTAGCGGCATCGTAGCGGAAAGCCACCTTGTTGGTCCAGGTAAGGACGTAGAGTTCTCCGTCCAGGATGGCCGACCCCTCTCCGAAATACTTGCGGTTCAACTTTTTAAGCATCTTCGGCTCTCCGGAGGAAAGGTCCACGGTCCGGATGGTGCTCTCCCCGTACTGCCCGGTGGTCTCATAGAGGATTCCGTCGTGGAAAAAGAGCCCCTGGGTATAGGCATCCGTGCGGTGAGGGTATTCCTTCACCACCTTCAGCCGATATTCCTTCACCTGTGCCTCGGAACAGGCGCAGATGGTAAGGCCCAGTATCAGAATCCAAAGTTTTCTCATGGCTCCGCTTTCTTGATTTTGCGCACCGGGTCGCAGGTGAGGCCGATTCCCAGTTTGTTGAAGGTTTTGCGGTCCACCTCGCTGAGCATCACGGTAGAGTGTACCTGTGCGCCCGACAGATTGGGCAGTTGTTCCAGTGCCAGCCGGCAGTTCTCGTCCAGACGGCCCATCATGGAGATGGCCACCAGCACCTCGTCCGTGTGCAGACGGGGATTGTGTCCGTGCAAGTATTCCACCTTGAGTTTCTGGATAGGCTGTATCATGGTCTGCGGAATCAGTTTCACATTATGGGCGATACCCGCCAGGTGCTTGATTGCATTCAAAAGCAGTGCCGCGCTGGGGCCCAGCAGCGGACTGGTTTCCCCGGTCAGGAGGGTTCCGTCGGCCAGTTCGATGGCTGCGGTGGCCTTCTGGGCCTTTTCCAGGCGCTCGCGGGCCGCCACGGTGCATTTCCGGTCGTTCACCGTAATCTTGGCCCGTTTCATCACCAGGGCGATTTTATTCACTTCCTCCTCCGTGGCCTTTCCGTCGGCAAAATTGCAGAGCGAGGTGAAATAACGGCGGATGATCTCCTGCCGGGAAGCCTCGCAGCAAACCTCGTCATCGCTGATGCAGTAGCCGATCATGTTCACGCCCATGTCCGTGGGCGATTTGTAGGGGGCTTCCCCGTAGATATCCTCGAAGAGGGCGTTCATCACCGGGAAAATCTCGATGTCGCGGTTGTAATTCACCGCCGTTTCCCCATAGGCGTCCAGGTGGAAAGGGTCAATCATGTTCACGTCTTCCAGGTCGGCCGTCGCGGCCTCGTAGGCCAGGTTCACGGGATGGGTGAGCGGGAGGTTCCAGACAGGGAAGGTCTCGAACTTGGCATAACCGGCCTTGACGCCCCGTTTGTTCTCCTGGTAGAGTTGGCTCAGGCACACGGCCATCTTGCCGCTTCCGGGACCGGGCGCCGTGACCACCACCAGGGGCCGGGTGGTCTCCACATAGTCGTTTTTCCCGAAACCGTCATCCGAATCGATCAGGGCCACGTTCTGCGGATACCCTTCGATGGTATAGTGGTAATAGACCTTGATTTCCATCTTCTCCAGGCGCTTGCGGTAGGCTACGGCACTGGCCTGGCCGTTGAAATGGGTAATGACCACGCTGCTCACGCAGAAACCGCGGGACATGAACTCGTCGCGGAGCCGCAGCACGTCCACGTCATAGGTGATGCCCAAGTCGCTGCGGACCTTGTTTTTCTCGATATCCACGGCGCTGATGACGATGACAATCTCCAGATCGTCCTTGAGTTGGGTGAGCATCTGGAACTTGCTGTCGGGTTCGAAGCCGGGGAGGACGCGGCTGGCGTGATAATCGTCAAACAGTTTGCCGCCGAACTCCATGTAAAGTTTGTCGCCGAAGGTGGCGATGCGCTGTTTGATGCGTTCCGATTGGATTTTAAGGTACTTTTCGTTGTCGAACCCGTACTTCATAAGGCAGTGGAAGGTTTTCGTAAATACGGGGTACAAAAGTACGCTTTTTTTCTAAAAGAACACAAAAAAATTTGCCGATAGTCACAAAAAAAAACGGGGGCGCCCCTACTCTTTGTAATCGAAATAAGAGAAGGAAGCCTCCCCCCCGACGGCATACAGGCCGATGGTAACCCCCGTGAAGCCGCCGACCACCTCCGTGCTCAGCAGCGAGGTATCCAGGGTGCCCACTTCCCGGCCGTCTGCAAAGAACCGGTACAGAAGGCCGTCCGACGAACAGCTGAGGGAAAGGAGGGTTTCCCCTGGGCCTACCGGAACTTCTCCCAGACAGGCGTTTACCCCCTTCAGTTCCAGCCGGAGAACGGCTTTCCGCCCCTGCACGCCCAGGGTCACAAAGCCCGTATGGTCCTGATAGACGACCAGGCCGGCCTCTCCGGAAGAGACCTTCGCGAGCGTCTGCACCGTAACGGAAGGGCTTTCCTGCCGGACCGCCACCAGGCTGGGATGGTCATTGGCCGATAGCGGAGCGGCGCCGGTGAGGGTGAGCACGCCTCCGCCCGTGTGATAGCGGCTCGAATCCGGATTATGGACATAGAGCCACTCGGGGCCGAGGGAGGGCTTGTCAAACTCTTCACGCCACTGCCGGGGGCGCGGCGCTGCCGCCGTCCAGGAAGCCGGGACGCCGAATTGAGCCTCGACGGGATTGCCGCCGTTGATGACCGGCCAGCCGTCCTCCCAGGTGACGGGAGCAAGGAAGGTCTCGCGGCCCAGGTGATGGAAGTCACCGCCGTAGCGGCGGTAGGCCAGGAACACCACCCACCAACTTCCGTCCGGGGCCTGCACAAAGTCCCCGTGACCGGTTCCCTGAATCTGTGAATGCTGACCGGCCTGACGGCAATGGGTGAAGATGGGATTGGCGGGATTGGACTCATAGGGTCCGTAAATGTTCCGGCTGCGCGCCACGGTGAGCCCGTGGGCCATCTCCGTCCCCCCTTCGGAAATCAGCAAGTAGTACCAGCCGTCCTTTTTGTAAAGATGGGGACCTTCGGGATAACGGCCGCCCGTTCCGCGCCACAGCAGGCGGCTCTCGGTGAGTTGTTCGCCCGTCAGCGGATCGATTTCGCAGAGATGGATGCCGCCGGTCGGGTTGGACACGAAATAACACTTCCCGTCCTCGAACAGGAAAGAGGGGTCGATGCCGCCCTGCTTCAGCGGGAGAGGGTCAGACCAGGGGCCGGACGGGTCCTTGGCCGTGACGAAGAAGTTCCCGCCGCCGGTCACGTTGGTGGTTATCATGTAGTACGTCCCGTCGTGGTAACGGATGGTGGGGGCGTAGATCCCCCCGCTGGAATCGGCCCTTCCCAGCGGCAACTGGCTTTCCCGCTCAAGGACGTTGCCCACCTGCTCCCAGTTTACCAAGTCTCTGGAATGAAAGACAGGCACGCCGGGGAAATACTGGAACGATGAATTCACCAGGTAGTAATCCTCCCCTACCCGGCAGACGGACGGGTCCGGATGGAATCCCGCAATCACGGGGTTCCGGATCAGCAGCGTATCGGCGGGAACGGAGACCCCGCTTCCGCCGGCTGTCTGCTTGCAGGAAACGGACATGGCGGCTATCACCGCCGCAGACACTAGGGCGGCAAGGGCAGGAGAAAAACGGTGATTCATGGTTCTGGCATTTGAATGGTTTTTCAAAAATAATCATTCCGTTCCTGATTAGCAAACAAGTTCTTCAATATCATCCGAATTATCCCGGCAGCCATATAGGATTATCTCCAAGAAATTGCTATTTTCCTGTCTTTGACACTTTTTTTTCTTAAAGAATGAAAATTATTTTGCCGATATTTGCAAAAACAAAACGCTATGCGACCCTTTCCCGCCCTCTTTTTCGCCGCCGTTCTCATTGCCTGTGAAACCGTTACCGTACCGCCCCTGGTGGAGATTCCCGGCACGGAAGGCCTGAGGATGGGCACGACGGAAATCACCAATGCCCAGTACGAGGCCTTCGCCCCCTCCCACAAGGCCCTCAGAGGATATAAAGGCTTTTCAAAGGCCGATGACGAAGCCGTCATCTTGGTCTCCTGGGACGAAGCGAACGCGTACTGCGAATGGCTGTCCCGCAAGACCGGGCGGCACTTCCGCCTGCCCACCGAGGCCGAATGGGAGTTCGCCTGCCGCGCTGGGACCACAACCGCCTACAACACCGGGGAAACCTTCCCCGAAGAGCAGTGGAAGGTGCAGAAAAATACGCGGGACAAGGAGCCCGTGAGCCTGCAGGTGGCGCAGTTCGCTCCCAATGCCTGGGGCCTGTACGACATGCACGGCAACGTGGAAGAATGGTGCCTGGATGCCTGCTCGTCATCCCGGGCCCTCCCCTCCCTGTCATCACCGTCATCCCCGGCTCCGACCGGGGATCTCCGCGCTGTCCGCGGGGGCTCCCACAATACTCCCGTAGAGTTCCTCCGCAGCGACAGCCGCAGCGCCTCGCTTCCCGAAGACCGTTCCGTCCTCCTTGGATTCCGCATCGTGGAACCGTCCCCTGCCCGGGAAAAATCCCAGGGTCAGGCAGGCAGCATCGGCCCAGTGTTCCGGGAGCCCGTCCCGTATGTGATTGAGCCGGTGGACGGAACGCCGTTCTATGCGCACAACCACCAGCCGGCCGTCACCTGGACCCCGGAAGGCACCCTCCTCGCCATCTGGTTCTCAACCCAGGCCGAGGCCGGCCGGGAGATGGTGGTCCTGCAGTCGGAATTCGACGGAGAGAGATGGACGCCCGCCACCCTTTTCTGCATAGTTCCCGGACGCAATATGACCGGCAGCGCCCTTCTGACGCTGGAGAGCGGAGAGATTCTCCATTTCCAGGGTGTCGGGGACGCCGGAGAATGGAAAGACCTGGCCCTCGCCACAAGAAAACGTGACCTTGGCGGCCACTGGTCTCCCCTGCACTATATCGAACCGGAGCACGAAGTGCGGCATCAGGTAATCGCCGGCCCCATCGTTACCCGTGACGGCCGCATCCTTCTTTGCTGCGACGCCGGGCCGGACGGAGAAGCCGGCACTTCCCTCCATATATCGAAGGACGGCGGAAAAACGTGGAAAGACACGGGCAGTACCATCGCCGGCATCCACGCCGGCATCGTGGAACGGGCCGACGGTTCCCTGATGGCCTTCGGCCGGGGCAATTCCATCGAAGGCCATATGCCCTGCAGCGTTTCCCGGGACGGCGGATACACCTGGGAATACTCCCCTACGATATTCCCTCCCATCGGAAGCGGGCAGCGCCTGGTCCTCAAGCGTTTGCAGGAAGGGCCGCTAATGCTCTGTTCCTTTGGAGCGGAAGGCCTTTTCGCCGCCCTGAGCTATGACGACGGAGCCTCCTGGCCCGTGAAGAAACTCCTCACGGACGGAGTGGAACGCACGCTGGACGGCGGAGCCTGGACCGGCTCCTTCACCATGGATTCCACCCACGCGGAGCCCAAAGGGTACCTCTGTTGTACGCAGTCTCCGGACGGCATCATCCACCTTCTGAGTTCGCGCGTACACTACCGCTTCAACCTGGAATGGCTCCGGCAGTAGGATTTATCGGCCAAAAAGCGTATATTTGTAGGATTGGAAAATATTAAACACTCAATAATTATGGTAAATGTAGATATCAAAGGCTGCGCTTCCTTCATCGAGCCCGCCAAGTATGATGCTTTTGTAAACAAGGCCCTGGATGCTTTCGACGTACTGGAAAGCGAGAAAGGCGCCGGCAATGATTTCCTGGGATGGAAACATCTTCCCTCCGAGGTTTCGGCTTCCATCCTCGAAGACATCGACGGCATCTGCCATCTCTGGAAAGAGAAGGGCGTGGATCTGGTAATCGCCATCGGCATCGGCGGCAGTTATCTGGGTGCCAAGTGCGTGATTGAGGCCCTGAGCCACAATTTTGCCAAGCAACTCAAGCACAAGGACGCTCCCGAGGTGGTCTTCGCCGGCAACAACCTCTCCGAGGAATACCTGGCCGAACTGATGGACCTGGCCGCCGAACGCAACGTGGCCTGCATCGTCATTTCCAAGAGCGGCACCACCACGGAACCGGCCGTAGCCTTCCGTATCGTCAAACAGTTCATCGAAGAGCGCTACGGCAAGATTGACGCCGCGCAGCGCATCGTCGCCATTACCGACGCCACCAAAGGCGCCCTCAAAACCCTTTCCACCCAGGAGGGTTACAAGACTTTCGTCGTTCCCGACAACGTGGGCGGCCGATTCTCCGTCCTTACCCCGGTCGGCCTGCTGCCCATCGCCGCTGCAGGAATGGACGTCAAAGCCCTTCTGGAAGGGGCCCGCAAGGCCGAAAAGGCCCTCGCGGTGAAATCGGCCCAAAACCCGGCCGTGGTGTATGCCGCCATGCGAAACCTCCTCTTCTCCGAATACGGCAAGAGCACGGAAATCCTCGTGAACTACAATCCCAAACTCACCTATGTGGCCGAATGGTGGAAACAGCTTTACGGTGAATCCGAGGGCAAGGACGGCACCGGCATCTACCCTGCCAGCGTCAACAACACCGCCGACCTTCACTCCATGGGACAGTTCATCCAGCAGGGAACCCGCATCATGTTCGAAACCGTCCTCCACGTGGAGAAATCCTGCCGCAGCATGGTCATCGGCTCCGATGAGCAGAATCTGGACCAACTCAACTTCCTTGCCGGCAAGCATGTGGAGCACTGCAACCACATGGCCGAACTGGGCACCCGCCTGGCCCACATCGACGGTGGCGTTCCCCAGATGACGGTCTCCATCGAAACCCTGGATGCGCAGCACCTGGGAGCCCTGCTGTACTTCTTCGAGTTCGCCTGTGGCGTCAGCGCCTATACCCTGGGCGTGAATCCGTTCAACCAGCCGGGTGTCGAGGCCTACAAGAAAAACATGTTCGCCCTGCTGGAGAAACCCGGTTACGAAGAGGCTACCCAAGCCATTCGCGCCCGAATTCAATAATGCGTAAACTACTGATTCTCCTGACCCTATGCGTTGCTGCGCCCGTATTCGGGGCGCAGCCGCCCGAGGGTCGGCATACCCTCCGCATGGGCTGGGGAGACATGCTGTTCGAAACGCTGGCTTTCCATTCCACCGTCAGCGGCACCTATCCCTCCCCCGAATCCTTGCCCGCCACATTTTTCCGCGATGAAAAGTACGGCTTCGGCTACACCGGCCACTTCTACGCCGAATACCTCTACCGCTGTTCCCGGGTGGTGAGCGTGGGCATCCAGGCCGACGCCGAGGGCATTTTCTGGAAAGAGGGCCGTTTCGACCGCTATCACAAACTCACCGGGGCCGAAGTGGCGGTACGCAACTGGGACGTCGTGCTCATGCCCACCGTCCGCTTCACCTGGCTCAGGCGCCCCATGGTGCGCCTCTATTCGGGGCTGGGCGCCGGCTCCGTCTTCGCCTTCGACAACCGCAGGCAGTTCAAGGCGGGTTTTTCCGTAAACTTCAACTGGATTGGCCTCGAAATCGGGAAAGGGCACTGGGGCGGCAATGTGGAACTGGGCATGCTCAATTCCCTTTCCGACCCCTATCACATTTACCAGGCGGGCTCACGCCTGATTTCGTTCGGTGCCTATTACAAATGGTAAAACGATGAAAAAAAGCCTCCTGCACATCGTCGGCCTCGCGTTCCTGCTCCTTCCGGGAAGTTGCCGGCATCCCGAAGTGGAGGTGGTGGACTTTGACACCTTCCACCCCACCATGGTATCCAGCAGCGACATTCTGGTCGGCGGTGACCTGAACCCCGAAATCCGCTTCATGGAAACGGAAGACGACCCCCGGACCAAAGTGGCGTCCATCGCGGCGATCGATCTGGTGAAAGAGTTGCTGGGCACCATCGAAAGCAACCGGCTCACGCACATCGCCGGCACTTACCAGGGGCACGACATCGACGGCTCCCCCATCACCCTTTCCGGGAAAGTGCTTTTGCCCGCCAAGGGGAAAATCAAGAATATGCTCATCGTGAGCCATTTCACCATCGGCGCCAATTACGAGTGCCCGTCGGAAAGTTTTCCGCTGGAGGGAATCCTTGCCGGAAAGGGCTATGCCGTCGTCATAGCCGACTATATCGGTTTCGGTGTCACCAAAGACCGCATTCACCCGTATATGCACGTGGAGAGCACGGCCCGCAGCGTCGTGGACATGGCCCTTGCGGTGAAACCCTATCTGGAGCATATCGGCCGGGCACCGGAAAGTGACGAGGTGATTCTGCTGGGCTATTCCCAGGGTGGCTCCACCACGCTGGGGGTCATGGACATGATCCAGGACGAATGTGAAGCCCTGCTTCCCATCAAGGAAGTATATGCCGGCGGAGGCCCGTATGATCTGGCCGCCACGTTCGACATTTCCATGCTCGAAGACCTGACCGGCATTCCCTGCGCCATTCCCATGATTGTCCAGGGAGTCAACGAAGGAGAGCACCTGGGACTGGATATTGCCGATTTCTTCAAACCGGTCCTCCTGGAACACTACAATGAATGGATCAATTCCAAGAACTATACGGTGAAACAGATCAATCTCCTGATGGACGCCGACTCCGTCAGCGACCTGATGACCGACGTGGGGCGTGACAAGAAGAATCCGCAGACCGCCCGCCTGTACAAGGCGCTCATGGGGAATTCGGTGCTCAACTTCTCACCCCGCCATCCCCTTCATTTCTTCCACAGCACGCAAGACTCCACCGTTCCCTTCATCAACGGTCAAAAGGCCGAAGAATACTTCAAGGGAACGGACATCACCTTCGATTTCGGGGAGTACGGGGTGCACAGCGCTGGCGCCGTCCGCTTTATCTTCAACACATATAAGCGATTGTAAATGAAACGTTTTCTGTTATTTATCGGCATCTCGGCGCTCTTGGCCTCCTGTGCGAAGGACAGGGCCACGTCGGAAAGCGAATTCCGGACAGAACTCACCTACGTGGGTGGTTCCCGCGTCCGTATCACCGTTGCGGCCATGAACAGGGAAGCGTACTACTCCTATCTCCAACTCAGTCCGCAGGAAACGCATTATACGGCATCGGCCAGGGAAGCCATCGAGGACAACGTCAAACAATGGGAAGAAGCCGTCACCTATTTCAAGTCGGGCTCCTTTACCGATGCCTACTGTTACCGGGGAAGCCGGCAGTTCACATTTACCGGCATCGGCAGCGACACCGACTATCGCTTCATCCTGTTCCAGATACATCCCAAAACCCACAAACTCATCGGAGAGCCGGTGGAAATTTTCTATCATACCCGGTCCATTCCCCGACGGGATCTGACCTTTGACGTGGAAACGGAAGGCGGCGCCCTCCACATCACGCCATCCGACCCGTCCCTCACCTACTTTTGGGACTACGAACTTTCCGACAACATCGCCGACAACTATTTCTTTCCCCATACCTATTTGTACAACCTGGCAGGCATGTACTACGAGTACGGATTCCTTGACAGCGAACTGTCCAAAGGCGCCGCCTTCCTGGACCTCAGCCTGGACGACAGAATCCTACCGGATCAGGAGTACACGCTGGTCATCGCCGGTTGTGAAGAGGCCGAATTCACCACGCGCCCCGTACAACTCCGCTTTATCTGGAACGGACAGGATCACGTGGAAGTGGTGGAAGGGCTGCGCGAAAGCGGAATCATTTAGCGGGGTATCGGTTTTTTTTCGTACCTTTGCCGACGGAATGGCAGGACGATCTGTCGCGGGGCTCCGGCCCTGAGGAAAGTCCGCACAGGAAAGGGCACCCGGCTGTGGAAAGCACAGTAGGGAGTAATCTTTAAACAGCGTAACAGAAAAGAACCGCCGGAGTTTTTCTTTTTTTTTCTCCGGTAAGGGTGAAAACGCGGGGTAAGGGCCCACGACGCTGCATGGCGACATGCCGCGGGTACGCTGTCCGGGCCTGCAAGACCAAATATACCGGCAGTCGAGGGCGGCCCGCCTGATGCCGGGGGGTAGGTTGCGAAGATAAATGACAGATTCAAAAACAGAAAGCGGCTTACGGCCCTGCCATTCCTTTTTTTATTCACGACTCTCCCTCTTCCCCATCATGCCCACCGTAAGTTGGAGCATGGACTTCTGATCATGATACGACAAGCCCCGAAGATGCTTCTCCGGGGCTCGTACTGTAAGGATATCGGCCGATTATTTCCGGAACCAGGCCAGGGACTTGGCGCAGAGGTCGGAGATGGATTTCCAGTCTCCCGCAGCGATGACATCCTTGGGGAAGAGTTTGGAACCCATGCCCACGGCGGTGACGCCGCTCTTGCCCCAGGCCGTCAGATTCTCTTCCGTAGGCTCTACGGCACCGGTGCACATCACCATGGCCCAGGGAAGCGGGCCCAGGATGTTCTTCACGAAGGACGGGCCGCCCACGTTTCCGGCCGGGAAAACCTTCACCAGGTCGCAGCCCAGTTCCTGGGCCTTGACAATCTCGGTCACGGTGCCGCAGCCGGGGCTGTACGGGATGCCGCGGCGGTTGGCCACTTTCACCACCTCTTCCACCATGCAGGGCGACACCAGGAAATCGGCCCCCATTTGCATATAGAGGACAGCGGTGGGCGCATCCAGGATGGTACCGGCACCCAGGGCCATCTCGGGGCATTCCTTCCGGACGAAAGAAATGACCTCCTCGAACACCTTGTTGGCGCCGTCACCGCGGTTGGTGAATTCGAAGGCGCGGATGCCGCCGTCATAGCAGGCCTTCACCACCTTCTTGGTGAGTTCCACATCCTTGTTGTAGAACACCGGAACGATACCGGTGCTGCGGATGATGTTGATTGTGTCGATTTTATTGAATTTTGCCATATCGATTCTTCTCTTTGGTTCAGAATGACACTTAGCGACTTACCCGGCCGGAGCCGCCGCCTTTGATTAAACCTTCCACTTCAGAGACCGTAACGCGGTTGTAGTCGCCCAGGATGGTGTGCTTGAGGCAGGAGGCTGCCGCAGCGAACTCGATGGCTTCCTGGTCGGTGTCGTAGGCGATGAGGCCGTACAGGAGACCGCCCATGAAGGAATCGCCGCCACCCACACGGTCAACGATATGGGTGATGTCGTAGCGACGGCTCTGCCAAAGAGTCTTGCCGTCGTACAGGACGCCGCCCCAGGTGTTGTGGTTGGCGTTGATGGAGCCGCGCAGGGTGATGGCCACTTTCTTGCACTTCGGGAACTTTTTCATCAGTTGCTCTGCCACGCTCACGAAGATGCTCTGGTCAATCTCACCGCCGGTTTTCTCGGCATCGAAGCCTTCGGGCTTGATGCCGAACTCCTTCTCGGCATCTTCTTCATTGCCCAGGATGAGGTCGCAGCCCTCTACCAGGGCGGGCATCACCTCGGCGGCCGTTTTGCCGTATTTCCAGAGTTTCTTACGGTAGTTGAGGTCGCAGGACACCTTCACGCCCAATTCGTTGGCCACCTTGATGGCTTCCAGGCAGGCGTCGGCGGCACCCTGGCTCAGGGCAGGGGTGATGCCGGTCCAGTGGAACCAGTCGGCGCCTTGGAGCACCTTGTGCCAGTCCACCATCCCGGGCTTGATCTCGGAGATGGCGGAGTGGGCGCGGTCATAGACCACCTTGGAACCACGGGCCACGGCGCCGGTTTCCAGATAATAAATTCCCACACGGTCTCCGCCGTACACCACGCCGTCCAGATTCACGCCCAAACCCTTGAGTTCGGCCGTACACATGTCGGCGATGTCGTTTTTGGGAAGGCGCGTCACAAAATGGGCGTCCACGCCGTAGTTGGCCAGCGAAACGGCCACATTGGCTTCGCCGCCGCCGAAGGTTGCATCAAACTGATGAGCCTGGGAAAAACGCTGGTATCCCGGGGTCGAGAGGCGAAGCATCACTTCGCCGAAGGTTACTACTTTTGCCATAATTTATTCGTTATCAAATATTATCGTAAATCTTTGGTGGCGCACCAGTCCATGTCGTTATAGTCGTCGTTTTCCCCGCACATGCCCCAGATGAACGTATAGTTGCGGGTGGCGCAGGCGCTGTGGATGCTCCACTGCGGAGAGATGACAGCCTCCTCGTTGTGCATCCAGATGTGCCGGGTTTCCTGCGGTTCGCCCATGAAATGGCAGACGGCCGCATCCTCAGGCACTTCGAAATAGAAATAGACCTCCATGCGGCGGTTGTGCGTATGGGCCGGCATGGTATTCCAGGTGCTGCCGGGGGCGAGTTCGGTCATTCCCATCTGCAACTGGCAGCAAGGAACGACTTCCTTCACGAGCAGGCGGTTGATGGTCCGTTCATTGGACTCTTCCAGGCTTCCCATATGCATGACCACGGCGTCTTTCTTGGACACCTGCTTTACACCGGTCTCGCGATGGGCCGTGGCGGAGCAGAAGTAGAAATGCGCCGGATGCTCGGGGTCCACGCTCTTGAACGTGACATGACGGTTACCGCGTCCCACATAGAGCGCCTCCTTGAAGGGAATGGTGTACTCCTCCTCCCCTACCCGGACGATGCCGGTTCCGCCCACGTTGATGATGCCGAGTTCCCGGCGCTGGGTGAAATAATCGGCCCGGAGAATGTCGGGAGCGCTGAGCAGAAGGTCTTCCTTGACGGGGACGGCTCCGCCGGCGATGATGCGGTCGAACATGGAATAGACCATGTTGATCTCATCGGCGACCATGAGGTTTGTCACCAGATACTCGCTGCGCAGCCGGGCGGTGTCATAGTGTTTCGCGTCCAGATTGCCGGACGCCTGGCGTACTTCACAATTGATTTTCATAGTCTTATTCAGGTTGTTTTCCGATATAGGCCAGGATGCCGCCGTCCACATACAGGATATGGCCGTTCACCGCATCGGAAGCGTGCGAAGCCAGGAAAACGGCGGGGCCGCCCAGTTCCTCGGGCTGCAGCCAGCGGCCGGCCGGCGTTTTCGCGCAGATGAAGCTGTCGAAAGGATGGCGGCTGCCATCGGCCTGACGCTCACGCAGGGGTGCGGTCTGGGGCGTAGCGATGTAGCCGGGGCCGATACCGTTGCACTGGATGTTGTAGGAGCCGTACTCCGAGCAGATGTTGCGGGTGAGCATCTTCAGGCCGCCCTTGGCCGCCGCATAGGCCGACACCGTCTCGCGGCCCAGTTCGCTCATCATGGAGCAGATGTTGATGATCTTGCCCTCGCGGCGTTCCATCATTTCGGGAAGGACAGCGCTGGAAACGATATAGGGTGCCACCAGGTCCACATCGATCACGGCCTGGAACTCGGCACGCTTCATCTCGTGCATGGGAATGCGCTTGATGATACCGGCATTGTTCACCAGGATGTCAATCTGGCCCACTTCGGCATGAATCTTTTCCACCAGGGCTTTCACATCATCCTCTTTGGTGACATCGCAGACATAGCCTTTCACGTTCGTGATACCCGCCTCTTTGTAATTGGCCAGGCCGCGCTCCAGGGCCGCCTCATTGATGTCATTGAATATAATGGTCTTGATACCTGCGCCGACAAAGGCTTTGGCAATATTGAAGCCGATGCCGTAGGAGGCGCCGGTAATCCAGGCATTCTTGCCTTCAAGAGAAAAAAGATTGTTCATGTTTTATAATTGTTTTTTTACGGTTTCGAACCAAGTGGCGGCGTCCTTGACATTGCCCTTGGACCAGCAGGAGCCGAATTGATAACGGAAAGGTTCACCGCTGCGGACCTCGCGGGTGCAGATGCCGTGGATTCCGTCGGGCGTGACGGCGGCCTGCAAAGCGCCGGGCACTACGACCGCCACCCCGAGCATCCCGTCTTCGGGCTCAATACTCTGATCGGAAGCGTGCTCCCAGAGTGCATAGACGCCCTCTTCCAGGCATTCTTCCACCAGGGTCTCCTGGGCAGGATGCCGGTTGACACCGGCGGCGATGGTGAGGGTTTCCGCTCCGGAGAAGGTATAGCGGTCTTCCACGGTGCAGAAATAGGTATCTGGCAAAACGGTCACCTGTTTGTCCAGCGAGACGGAGACGGTTTCAGAGGCCTGCCACTGCGGATAATGAAGGACGAAGACCACCTTCTCCGGCGTTTCCTCCAGCATCTCGAACGAGCGGTAATTGGTGGCCGGATAGCAGAGTTTTCCGTCAATCATGGGAGCGGAAGCGCCGCCGCCCAGGGAGACGGCCACCTTGTAGCAGTCTTTCCCTCCGTGGTTGTGGTGGTAGTAGTCGGGATCTTCCTGGGCGCCCTTATACCACTCATCGGCCACGAGCCGTCCCGGAAGTTTGACCCAGATGTCGATGCCCGGTGAAGTGGGATTCCCCTCCAGCGCCTTGCCGTAGAAGCGGCCGGCCACCAGGGAGTTTTCAAACACGAAATCATCGGCCCTCTCGGGGACGTAACGGGCCATCACCTTCTCGCCGCTGCCGCCCTGACAACCCGCAAGGGCTGCCAGGACCAGCGACACGATCAATAATCTCTTCATATTAAACTTCTACAGGTTTGTACTTGGGAACCAGGGACTTCATGATGATCCAGCCAATCAGGTAGGCCAGGCCGCAGAAGCAGAACATGATGAAGTATCCGGCCGGCTTGCCTTCGAAGCCCATGAAGTGGAAGGCGGCACCCTGCCCTTCGGCATAGGTGAACAGGTTACCGGCCACCTTCTGGATAATCATGGAGCCGAGACCGCCCGCCATGGCACCGATACCGGTGACGGAAGCGATGGTGCTCTTGGGGAACATGTCACCCACGGTGCTGAAGATATTGGCGCTCCAGGCCTGGTGTCCCGCACCGGCGATGCCGATCAGGACGGCCGGCCACCAGGGGCTGTAGGCACCCAGCGGCTGGGCAGCCAGGGCCACCAGCGGGAAGAAGGCGAAGATGAGCATGGCCAGCATGCGGCCGGCGTACGGATCCATTCCCTTCTTCTCGACGAACAACTTGGGCAGATAACCGCCGAACAGGGAAATCACCGTCACAATGGCGTAGAGGGTGAAAATGAGGCCCTGACCCAGCGGAGAGCTGGCGGGAGCGTTGAACTGGTCCTGGAAATAGGCCGGAGCCCAGAACAGGAAGAACCACCACACGCCGTCCGTGAGGAACTTGCCCACGATGAAACTCCACGTCTGCTTGTAGCGGAAGCACTGGATGAAGGGGATGGACTTTTCATCGGCCGCGGCAGCCTTGGCGGCGGCATCCTCGGCATCGTCCTGGTGGATGTATTCCAGTTCGGCCTCGTTCACATGCTTGCTCTTTTCGGGCTTGTCATACATGAACTGCCAGAAGAACATCCACAGGAAGCCCAGGGCGCCGATGATGATGAATGCCATTTCCCAGCCGAAGTGCTTGGCGAGCGGCGGGATCAGCAGCGGAGCAGCCAGAGCGCCCACGGAAGCACCTGCATTGAAGATGGAGGTGGCAAAGGCGCGGTCTTTCTTGGGGAAGTACTCGGCCGTGGTCTTGATGGCGGCCGGGAAGTTTCCGGACTCGCCCAGCGCAAGGATGCCGCGGCAGAGGAGGAACAGGTACACCGATACCGTAGAGATGGCCAGGGCCACGTTGGAACCGGCCTCGACCGCCCTGAGGGCGGCCACGGAATCCACTTCGGGAACAAACCAGGTGGTGGCGACACCGCAGCCGGCGTGCATCACGGCGCCCAGGGACCACACGCCGATGGCGATGAGGTAGCCCTTCTTGGTGCCCATCCAGTCCACGAACTTGCCGGCGAACAGGCAGGCGATGGCATAGAAGATGGAGAACAGGGAGGTGATGGTGCCGTAATCGGCATCGGTCCAGTGGAACTCGGGCGCGATGAACTCCTTATAGGTAAGGGAGAGCACCTGGCGGTCCAAGTAGTTCACGGTAGTGGCGACAAACAGCAGACTGCAGATCCACCACCGCCAGTTGGTCATTAATTTTTTCTGTGTTGACATAGGCTATAGGATGGATTTAACGGCTTCGCGCATGCCCTTTTCCTGGATGAGGGCCAGGTCTTTGCAAAGAAGGTCGGTCAGGCCCGGGATGGCATTGAGGTCTTCGCCCCAGATGAATTCATCGGCCAGGACGCCCTTGGCAACCTTGGCGACGTCTCCGGTGGCCCAGAGTTCCTTCAGGAGATCCATGATCTTGGGATCGTCGTTGGGGACGATCTCGTCCTCACCCCGCTTTCCGCCCTTGTAATAGGTGCAGATGCCGGCAAGGCCCAGGACGATGCCCTGAGGCAGTTCCCCCTTGCGCTCGAGATAGGTCTTGAGGCCGGGGAGGTCGCGGGTCTTGAACTTGGGGAAGGAGTTGAGCATGATGGAGGTGACGAAGTGCTTCACGAACGGATTGCGGAAGCGCTCCATGACATCGCCGGCAAATTTCTCGAGTTCGTCCTTGGGCAGGTTGCAGGTGGGAAGAAGTTCCTCGAACATCACCTTATGGACGAACTTGCCCACCTCGGGATCTTCGCAGCATTCCTTGACGGTATTCAGGCCGCTCAGGTAGCCCACGGGGCTCAGAACCGTGTGGGGGCCGTTGAGGAGGGTCACCTTACGCTCGTGGTAAGGGGCCTCGGAAGGGACGAAGAGCACGTTGAGGCCCGCCTTGTCGGCCGGGAACTCGTCGGCGACCGCCTTGGGGGCTTCAATGACCCAGAGGTGGAAAATCTCCGCCTTGTCCAGGAGATGGTCTTCATAGCCGACACGTTCGCACAACTGGGCGGCGGTGTCACGCGGGTAGCCGGGGACGATACGGTCCACGAGGGTGCTGTAAACGCCGCAGCACTCCTCGAACCAGGCGCTGAAGTCCGGGCCCAGGTTCCACAGGTCGATGTACTGGCGGATGCATTCCTTGAGGTGCTTACCGTTTTCGAAAATCAGTTCGCAGGGGAAGAGGATAAGCCCCTTGTCCTTGGCGCCCTTGAAATGCTCGAAACGGTGATACAGCAGTTGGGTGAGTTTTCCGGGATAGGAACTGGCAGGCTTGTCGGTAAACTGGCAGGAGGCGTCGAAGGCGATGCCGGCTTCGGTGGTGTTGGAGATCACGAAGCGGATTTCGGGCTGTTCGGCCAGTTTAAGGTATTCCTCGAACTGGGTATAAGGGTTCAGGCCGCGGGAGATCACGTCAATCAGGTCCACGCTGTCAACGGGCTGTCCGTTCTGGAGACCCTGAAGGTTCAGGTGATAGAGGCCGTCCTGCTCGTTGAGCCATTCCACCATTCCCTTCTCGATGGGCTGGACAACCACTACGGAGCCGTTAAAATCGGTCTTCTGGTTGGTCTTCCAGATAATCCATTCGATGAAAGCGCGGAGGAAATTGCCTTCGCCAAACTGAATCACCTTTTCGGTGTACTGCTTTGCCTGCGGTGCAGACGTACGATTAAGTCTTTCCATATCAGTGTTTTATAAAGTTACTCCTTGTTTAAAGATGGCGATCTCGCGGATGCCGTGTTTTTCATTGTTCACCGGTTCCCCAGAAGCGGCGGCCAGCACGAATTCGATAAAGCGGGCCGACACTTCCTCCATGGACTCCCCTTGTGCCAGCACGCCGGCGTTGAAGTCGATCCAGGAAGGCTTGGCCTGGTACAGCGGGGTGTTGGTGGAAATCTTCATGGTGGGGACGAAACTGCCGAACGGGGTTCCGCGACCGGTGGTGAAAAGGACAATCTGGCAGCCGCTGGCCGCAAGGGCCGTGGAGGCCACAAGATCGTTTCCGGGGGCCGACAGCAGGTTCAAGCCCTTGACGCTGAGGCGCTCGGCATACTTAAGAACGCCGCGGACGATGCTCTTTCCGCACTTCTGCGTGCAGCCCAGGGATTTCTCTTCCAGGGTGGAAATGCCGCCGGCCTTGTTGCCCGGCGAAGGGTTCTCATACACGGGCATCCCCTGCTTGATGAAGTATTCCTTGAAATCGTTGATCAGATGCACCGTCTTGTCAAAGGTGGCGCTGTCCTGGCAACGGTTCATCAGGATGGTCTCGGCCCCGAACATCTCGGGCACTTCGGTAAGGACGGTGGTGCCGCCCTGGGCCACGATCCAGTCGGAGAATACACCCAGCAGCGGGTTGGCCGTAATGCCGCTGAGACCGTCGGAGCCGCCGCATTTGAGGCCCACGCGGAGTTCGCTCACCGGAACTTCCGTGCGCTTGTCCCGGGAACAGACGGCGTAGATTTCCCGGAGGCGCTCCACACCGTACTGGATCTCGTCGTCCACCTTCTGGCAGACAAACATCTTCACGCGGCTCTCATCCACGGGACCGACCAACTCACGGAAGGCGTCCAGTTGGTTGTTCTCGCAGCCCAGGCTCACCACCAGCACGCCGCCGGCGTTGGGATGATGGACCATGTCGGAGAGGACCTTGCGGGTATTCTCGTGGTCGTCACCGAGTTGGGAGCAGCCGTAATTGTGCGGGAAGCACACGATAGCATCCACCGATGACACCGGCGCTTCCGAACAGTCTTTGACACCGTCCCCCACGACACCTTTTTCCAATTCGGCCTTGAAGCGGCTCACAATCTGCTCGCAGATGCCGTTCACGCAGCCCACGGTGGGAATCACCCAGATCTGGTTGCGGATGCCCACCTGGCCGTCGGCCCTTCTGAAGCCCATGAACGTGCGCTTGGAGGCGCTTTCCGGAATGTCCACGAGGGCGGGCTTGTAGTGATACTCCAAAAGCCCTTCCAGGTTGGTCTTGATGCAGGAATGGTCCACCAGGGTGCCGGCTTCGGCATCCCGGGTCACATGGCCGATGGGGAAACCGTACTTGATTACGTTCTCCCCTGCCCTGAGGCCCTGGAGGACGATTTTATGGCCGCGGGGAATGTCCGTCGCGAGGGTGACGCCTTCCACCACCTCTCCCTTGGAAAGGTCCTGAAGGGCTACCGCCACGTTGTCGGCCGGATTGATTTTGATGTATTTCATTAAAAGTTAAAATAATTCTTGGCGTTGTTGTAGGAAATGTCTTCTACCATCTTACCGATGAAATCGATTTCAGAGACGGGCAACTTCCCTTCCTCGATATCCTTGCCCAGCACGTCGCACAGAATGCGGCGGAAGTACTCGTGGCGGGGATAAGAGATGAAAGAACGGCTGTCCGTAAGCATGCCCACAAAGCGGGAGAAAAGGCCCAGGACGCTCAGGGCGTCCATCTGGCGGCGCATGCCCACTTCCTGGTCCAGGAACCACCAGCCCGATCCGAACTGCATCTTGCCGGGCACGGTACCGTCGTTGAAGGTATAAAGCATGGTCATCATCACCTCGTTATCCTTGGGGTTCAGGCAGTACAGGATAGTCTTTGTGAGGGCATCCTCGCTGGCCAGACGGTTGAAGAACTTGTGGCCGGCGGCGGCAATCTCCTGGTCGTGGATGGCGTCAAAGCCCGTGTCCGGACCCACCAGGGAGAACATCTTGGAATTGTTGTTGCGGATGGCGCCGATGTGGAACTGCTGGGCCCAGCCGGCCTTGCAGTCCATGACGGCCTGGTCGTGCAGGAAGGCGCTGCGGAATTTGTTCAGCTCTTTCTCCGAAGGGCGTTTGCCCAGAAGGACCAGTTTGAAGATGGCTTCAATTTCCAGTTCGGTGTAATCCTCGCTGTAGAAGTTCTCCAGGCCGTGGTCAGAAAGCTTACAGCCATTGGCGGCAAAGTAGTCGTGCCGCTTCTGCAGGGCTTCGCAAAGATCCGCATAGGAGTCGATTTCCATGCCGGCGGCTTCGCCCAGCTGCTCCAGGTAGGCCTTGTAGGCCTTGGGATCCTCGATGGCCATGGCCTTGTCCGGACGCCAGGCGGGGATGACCTTGGTGCCAAATGGCTCGGCGGCAATTTTCTTATGCCAGCGCAGGTCATCGGCCGGATCGTCGGTAGTGCACACGGTTTCCACATTGAACCTGCGGATGAGGGCCTGACCGCGGAATTCGGGCGTAGCGAGCTTGGCGTTGCATTCCTCGAAAATCTCACGCGCGGTGGCAGGAGACAGGAGTTTGTCGATGCCGAATACGCGGCTCAGCTCCAGATGGGTCCAGTGGTAGAGCGGATTCCGCATGGTGTAAGGAACCGTCTCGGCCCACTTCTGGAAAGTCTCCCAAGCGCTGTGCTTGCCGCCGGTGAGATAATCCTCGGACACGCCGTTGGCGCGCATGGCACGCCATTTATAATGGTCGCCATAATGGCCGTCCACCAGCCAGAGCTGGGTGATATCACGGAACTGGATGTTCTCGGCGATCTGCTGCGGAACCAGATGGCAGTGATAGTCGATAATGGGCATCTTCTCCGCGTGCTCGTGGTAAAGTTTCTTAGCGGTCTCCGTCTGGAGCATGAAATCGGGATTGATAAAGGTCATAGTTCCAAATGTTTAATTGTATTATCGGGAAGAGAGTCGGGGTATCACCCCCGGCTCCCTTAAATTAGGTAGTATTACTTTCTGCCCTTGTAGTTGGGAGAAGCGGAATTCCAACGGGGATCGCCGATGTCGGCCTTGCACAGATCGGCATTGACGAGTTTCAGGTTGAATTCGGCAGAGCCGGCGCAAGGATCCTCGGTGAGGATACCGCCATTACCGCTGACGGCCACTTCCTGGCTGATGGCGCCTCCGAAGAAGCCTTCCGCCACGTTGAAGAAGAAGTTCTCGCTCATGACAGGGACTGTAGCGCCGCTCTTGGCGAGCAGCGACTTGCCGCCGATGTTCAAGAAGAGGTTCTTTTTCACGATATACTTGGAAGGATCGGCCGCCAGAGAACGGATCCAGAGGAGGCCATTGCCGGCATCCACGGAGCAAGCCGCGAAAGTGTTGTTCACGATAGCGATGCTAGTGGCAATCTCCTTGTCGATGCGCACGAAGTCACGGCCACCGTCGTAGAAGGTGTTCTGGGAAATGTTCACGGCACCATAGGCACCCTTACGGATATCCAGCATACCCTGACCGGTGCCAAAGCCGTGGACCAGGTTCTTCTGGAAGTCGAACACCGAAATGAGAGATGATTCACCATTGCCGTAGAAGATACTCTTGTTGTAGTCGAAGATTTCGCAGTTGATAATCTGCAATTTCGTCATCCCGACAGCTTCAGAAATCTCGAAGGCATTGCCCAAGGCTTTCTCCTTACCGTTGAACTTGATACCGCTGGCCACGAAGGAGGTGGTACCGCCCCCCAGTTTGAAGCCGCCGATGATCTCCACATTGCCGGTACCCATCAGGGCGACCGGAGCAATCAGCGTGATGACACCGCCGTCGGTGAGTTCACTGAGATCGTAGGTACCGGTCTTGAGGGTGATACCGGCCTTACCCGCATCGAGGGCATTGCCAAGTTCGGCCACATTGCTTACGGTGATTTCGGAAGAAACCTTACCAGCATTGGAGTTCCAGCGGGGTGCACCCACATTGGAAGCCAGGCAAAGGGCATCTATCAGGGTGTAATCCAAGTTAGAAGCATCCAGCACGGGATCGTTGGCCAGGATGACACCGCCATTGGAGGTAGCAATCTCTTCCGTAATGACACCCGAGAAGAATTTTTCGGAGGTGCAGTTGTAGAAGAAGTTGCCGGCGACCACATCCGGGACCGTAACGCCGCTGGCCTTGGACAGAAGATTATTGTCTCCGTTCTCGTTCAGGAACAAGTTATTCTTGAAGGTGTAGGTGGCAGGCGTAGAACGGACATAGAGGACACCGTTTCCGTTGTTCAGCGTGACACCGTCAAAGGTGTTGTTCACAATGTTCACGGCACCGGTCACCTTGCCTGCATCGGCACGGATGAAGTCACGGCCACCGGCAAAGGTGCTGTTCTGGATGGTAACCACACCATAGGCACCCTTGCGGATATCGATGGTTCCCTGACCACCGCCGAGCTTGCTGGCAAACACATTGTCGAATACCAAGGCCTCGAAAGCGGAGCCATCGGCATTGCCGTAGAAGAGGCTCTTGCCGATATTGGACACATTGACGTTGCGGACAGTGAGATTGCGAAGGACAGATGCATTGCTGATACTGATGAAGTTGTTGGCTCCATCCCCTTCGAAGGTGAGACCCTCGATGGTTACCGTACCCAGTTCACCTTCGGCCACATTGATCTGGCTGATTTTCACCGTTGCGCCGCCATTGCCCTTGAGATGCATGTTGGCGGTGAGGGTGAGGCTGGCAGCAGAGAGATCGTATTCGCCGTCGGCGAAAGTAATATCGGTCTTGCCGGCCTCGACAGCAGCGGTAAATTCTTCAACGGAAGAAACCGTGAAGGAGTTGCCGTCATTGGCAGGAATGCTGGCAGGATTCCATCTGGGATCGCCGGCGCCAAGGCTCATTACCACGGCATTGGTGAGGGTGAAGTCTCCGTTAGCGGCATCCTTGAAAGGATCGGCGGAAAGGAAGACACCACCACCGTTGGCGGCCAGTTCGGCGTCAATGCAGCCCGTGTAGAAGGTTTCGCCGATATTGAACCAGACGTTCTTCTTCATCTTGGGCTTCATGGCAGCGGCACGGCCGCTGATGGAAGTCTCGACATTGGCGATGATATTGTAGGTAACTTCGTAGATGGAAGGAGTTGCACGCACGCAGAAGACACCGCCGGCATTGGCGTTGGCGTTCAGGTTGTTCAGCGTGTTGTTGTTGCAGTAAACGGAATAGATGGTACAAGGAGCGTCGATGCGCAGGAAGTCACGGCCGCCGGAAACAGTGGAGTTCTTCAGCGTGAAGCTGTTGTACTTACCGTTGCGGAGGTCCAGGACACCCTGTCCGGTACCGTGGTTCCTGACCAGGATACCATCGAAGACGATGTCTCCGAAATTGAACACATCTGCCGTATTGGAAGCATAGATGACACTCTTGGCGAAACCGTCGATCACGGTGTTCTTGATGATTACCTCATCGGCAGAGACACCCGTGTTGTCCAGGTTCAGGAAGATATCCGACTTGTTCTCCGGATCACTGCCGATAACCGTGAGGTTTTCGGTAGAGAATTTCCCGACTTCACCGCTGAGCTTGAAGCCACCGTAAACGACGGCACCATCCTGACCCTTCAGGGCCAGAGGAGCGGAAACGGTGAAATCGCCGCCCAACTTGTATTCACCGGCTGCGAGGGTCACGGCATCCTTGCCTGCGGCAATGGCAGCCAGGAGCTCATCCACGGTCTTCACGACCAGTTCGCCCTCTTCACCGCCGCCCTTAGGCAGGACAGCGAAAGTAGCGACACCGGCAGCAGACTCCGTATTGTAGATATCGGAGGCGGCAGGATTGGCATACACCTCAACCTTGTAGGAACCTGCATCCAGCATACCGGTAGTGGTACCGCCGATGGTGAATTCAGGCTCGTTCACCGTGTTGCTCTTTCCGTTGAATACGACGGAATAACTGGCTGCGTTCTCAACAGGATCCCAAGTAATGAGGATATCCGTCGCGTCTCCGGAAGTGATGGAAGCAGGATCCGCCTTGGGGGCCGGAGTGGGAAGAGCCGTGTTCACCGGAGTGACATCGGACGTCCAACTGAGCTGAGACAGGGCCACAGGGCCGGAAGGATAGATATAGACCACCGACTCTTCCGTGATGGAAGTGATCAGAATCTTGGTGGCATTTCCCTGCTCGGCAAGGGCGGAGGCACCACCCTTGAGGGCGATGGAAGAACCGTCCACAGGGCCGACGCCTACGACGAGATGGCCGGTGAAGTCACCAGGATTATCGGCCTTGATGACAAGGGAACCGGGAACATCCGTACGGAAGGCCAGGTAGTTGTACTGAGGGACACCGGCACGGTTGGTCACGGCTGCCTTTTCGAAGGCCAGCATGCCATCGGAGGCTACGATCGGAAGAGACTCGTTACCGGAAACAAAGAGGTAGTCGCGAACCATCTCCTTCTTGATGGTACCGGAGAAATACTTGGCATTGCCCAGATCCCAGGTGTGAGGGACGGGAACAAGCTGCATCGTGAGGTCTTCGGGTTCCTCCACGAAAGGAGTCCACCACTTGGAAGCACCGATTCCGGAACCTGCGATGACCGAATCCGGAAGCAGATTGAAATAACCGCCGGGATAGTTGTAGCAGGGGTTGTCTTCCAGAATGGTGGCACCGGCCTTCGACTGAGGGAAGTTGTCGGTAAAGAAGGTTTCGACGATGCCGTAGAAGTAGTTGTCAGCGGCAGCCACAGCCATATCATCAGCCGTCTTGTACTTGGTATTGGCACTTTCGAGGGTTGCCTTTTCTACCATGCCCAGGAACAGGTTGCGCTTGAAGGAGAATTCACCGGGAACAATCTGCAGGCCGAAAATACCGGCGTTGTTGGCATTGTCAACGAAACAGAGATTGTACAGCGTGTTGTTGTCGAAGATGAGTCTGCCCAGTTCTCCGGCATCAAAACGGACGAAGGTACGCATACCCTGGTAGATCGTGTTGTTCACGAACTGCAGAGACTTGGTAGTGGTGGCCTGACGGATGTCAAACACATCACCGCCTACGGTTCCGTCGGCATTGATGTTGGTGATTTCGCAACTGTCGTAAATCACATCTCCCAAAACCATATTATTGCCCCACTCGTACATGAGGCCCTTGGTGTAGTTGGAAATGATACAGTTTTTATAGGTGATATTGCCGATATTCTTGCCTTTCACGGTACCGCCGTTCTTGTTCTGGATGGCGAAACCGAAACCGGAAGGACTGGCGGCGGTGGGTGCGCCGCTGAGTTCCACAGCCTCGAAGTAGAGGTCGTTACCGGCTTCCCAGTTATCGGCAAAATGGAATTCACCCTGCACCACGGGCTTGGAACCGTCAGCCGTCTCTTCGCCGATGAGGGTGAAACCGCCGGAAATATCCAGGGCATCAATGGCATAGGGAGAGCCGTCCATCTTCAAGAGAATCTTGGCACCGGGGGTCTTCAGCGCATTCACCAGCGCTTCGCTGCTGGAAACTGCGGTAAGTTCCGTGAAATCAGGCGCCGTCCAGGCATCCACCTGGCTGCGGCTGGCACTCAGGTACATGAGGGTAAAGACATATTCTGTGCCGGGCTCCAGGCCTTCCACCACAGAGAGAGCCGAAGCGATCTCGGTCTCCGAGAGGGCATGGGTAAGAACAACCTCATCGGACCCGGGAAGGGACACTTCAATACGGTCTACCTCCATATAGTCAGGCACTTCAGTGCTCCATGTGAGAGATATCGAGTAGGCTCCCCGATGGTAGACTTTCATATACAGATTGTCCTTTACGGCAAAGGTCTTGAAAGTTTTGCCGTATTCGGCCAGTTTGGATTCCCCTTTGCCCTCCGCCTTGGCCTGGACGGTAAAGGAATAAGTCTTGTCGGCATCCAGTTTCTTCTGGACCGGGACGGAGGAAGGAGCCACGTCCTCGCGGAGGAAGGTGCTTCCATCGGCATTCAGCACGGTGAGAACATACACCTCGGCATCCTTGGTCACATTCCAAGAGAAGGTGACAACATCGCCCAGAGCGGCACTGACACGGGCATTCAAGTTCATCGGCTGCAGGCAGCGGGAGAGGTTCAGCTCCTCATTGGGATTGAACTGCTCTTTCGCAGCGCAGGAGGCCAGAATGACAGCGGCCAGGGCGAGAATCGCATATTTAATCTTGTTCATAACTTTCGTAGTATTAGATGCTGTCATAACCATAGTCGTTCTTGATGTAGCCCTGACTGTTGGTCATGGTATCGTTGAAGATCGGCCAGAACATGAACTGCTCGGGATCCTTGTAATAGAGACCCTTGATGCGGTCAGAATAGAAACCGGTCTTCTTGCCATCATCGTACTTGTTCACATATCCGGTGGAGAGTTCGTAGCCGGAAGGTACTTCCCCGTCAACGGTCAAGAAGACGATATCCAGAGATTTTTCATCATCGGCCAGCTGATAGGCGATGTCACCGGTAAGTCCGACGTACTCGCCCTGCAGGTCGCGGAGAGCCATCATATCGTTCTCGGCAGCATCGAGGCTGCTCTTCAGACGGTTCCAGCGGATCAGGTCGGCCTTGCGGAGGAATTCGCCGCAGAACTCAAGTGCACGCTCATTGACGACAGCCTCGAAGAAGGATTCCTTGCTGTTGAGACCGGCCACATAAGCCTCTGCCTCATCGATGCCGCAGGCGCGCTCGCGCACTTCCTGCAGATACTTCTTGGCACCGGAAGGGCCATTGAGTTCGTTCTCGATTTCGGCAGCCATCAGAAGGATATCGGCATAGCGCATAACCACGGGCTTGATACCGTCGTCATTGCCACCCGTATAAGGCTGGGCATTCATCCACTCGAAACGGTACTTGCCGAAGAACCATTTGCCGATGCCGGCAGGTTCAATCGTATTGTCCTTGTTCCACTTGTAATTCACGCAAGTGACATCACGGCGCTGGTCGTTGTCACCATACTTGAAATACATGGTAGGGACAGGGCCGGCATCACCGCCACGGGATACGCCACCGGAAATGCTGGCTCCCTCGGAAGAGATGGCGAAGGTAAAATTCCAGCGGCCACGGCCTGCGCCGAACGGAATCACGAACAAAGTCTCGTAACCCGAACCGGCAACCAGGTTGTTCATGTTGTTGAGGTTGTACCACATCTGGGCATAATCGGACTCCAGGGAAGCCTTGCCGACAGCATCCTTCAGATAAGCCAGGGCCTTGGGATAAAGGACACTCTTCTGGAGATCGGGGTCGGAGCTCAAACGCACGGTGCCCAGGTCTCCGGTACCCACCATTCCGTCTTCGGGGCGGATAGCATATCCGGAAGCGGCCAGGGCGATACGGGCATACAGGCCCTCAGCGAACACTTTATTCACGCGGTCGGTACGGGAAGTCGCATCCGTCTCGCCGGGATAAGGCAGGTACGGGATGGCTTCTTCCAGATCGTTCAGAATCTGCTTGTAAATGACATCACGGCTGTCCTTTTTGGCATAGATGGTGTCAGAGGTAAGAGGCACGAAACGGGCCGGAACATCACCCCATGCCTTGGTGAGGTCGTAATAAATCATCGCGCGCAGCGTAAGGGCTTCACCAAGAAGATAGGCCATGTTGGCTTTATTCTCGATATCACCGTATGCGCGGAGACCTTCGATAACCAGGTTGGCGCGCTCGATGCCCATATACATGAGCGGGAACGGACCATTGCTGAGGTTCAGCTGGGAGTTGTTGGGAGCGCAATCGTATGCTGCGATGTCACTCTTTCCATCACCCGGCTTATAAGAATTGTACCATTCGATATCGGTATTGAATCCATACCAGGGCAGGAAACGTCCACGGTAGGAGTTGACTTCACAGAAAGTCTCGGTAATACCGAAAATGGTACCTTCGGTAAGTGTATAGTTGGAATATACGGTAGCAGCATCAAATGCAGACGGAGATTCGCTCTGCAAGAATTTGCTGCAGGAAGAAACACTCAGCAAGGCAGCCACCGTTCCGAAAATATAGAAAAACTTTTTCATATTCTTTTCAAATTAAGGATTATTTGGAACGTTTGCCGAAACTCAGATTGACACCCACCACAAAGCCGATGGACTTGGGATAGGCGGAATAATCGACACCGGGGGTAAGCGGCGTGCTACGACGGGTATCGACTTCGGGATCGTAACCGGAATACTTGGTGAGGCAGAAAAGGTTGGTTCCGGTGGCATAGAAGCGCACACGGTTCAGGTTCACCTTTTCGGTCAGGGACTCAGGAAGCGTATAGCCGATGGTTACACTCTGCAGACGCAGGAAGGAAGCATCCTCCACAGCCCAATCGGAGAAGATGGCGTTGCCCACGAAAGGAGCCCACAGGGTCTTCCCTGCATTCACGCTCTGGAGAACGGAAGGATCGGTAATCATCTCACCGGTATTCCAATCGATATTGGTCCAACGGTTCTTGACATCCATCATGTTGACCAGGTTACGGTTGGAGAACTTACGGGAACTGGTGAATTCCACCTTGTTGGCGTTGTACACCTGGTTGCCGATCATGAAGTTGAAGTTGGCGCTGAAGTCAAAGCCGTGGAAATAACCGGAGAAATTGAAACCGCCGGTGAAATCAGGGCTGGCATTGCCGATGACCTTACGGTCTGCGACCGTCACCTTTCCGTCGCCGTTGATATCTTTATACTTGGGTGCGCCGGGCAGGAGATAAGTGGCTCCCAGAATAGCGGAAGCGTCCACAACACCTTCGTTCAGGACCCATTTGGAACCGTTCCAGGTAAAATCGGAAGGAGTGTACATGCCGTCGCTGACATAACCGTACATATTGCCCAGAGGCTGACCCACCTGGACGATGTAATCGTCACCGATTTCCGTGGAAGCCCAATAGGACTGGGCGGTAATGCTGCTCAGGCCGCCAAGGTCGGTCACACGATTTCTGTTATAGGCGATATTGCCGCCGATATTCAGAGAGAAATCCTTCTTGGAAACGATGGGGGCGTTGAGCGTGAGTTCGACACCGCGGTTGCGCGTGCTGCCCAGGTTGCGGTACTGGCTGTCATAACCGGAACCTGTGATCGGGAAATTGATGAGAAGGTCCTTGGTCGTATTCTGATAGACCTCGATACTACCGCTCAGACGGCTCTGGAAGAGGCTGAAGTCCAAACCGACATTATGGGTATAAGTGGTTTCCCAAGTCAGGTCGGGGTTGTTCATGATCTTACCGGCCATCCAGTAATTGGAACTCTGGCTGAGCCAAGCCGTTACCGTTGCGGAATACTGTTTGGCGATCTGGCCGGAAGGGATATTGTTGTTACCGGCGGTACCGAAACTGTAACGGAGTTTCAACTGATCCAGCCAGCTGTGGGCGTTATCCATCCAGGGCTCGTTGGAGATGGTCCAGGAAACGGCGGCGGAGGGGAAGAAGCCCCACTGATGTCCGGGAGCGAACTTGGAAGAGCCGTCGGCACGGAGCGTTGCGCCTATAGAATAACGGTGCTTATAGTCATAATTCACACGGCCGAAGAAGGAGAGCAGCTTGTCATCCGGATCATAGTAATTGTTCGTAGAAGCAGGCGTACCCGAGGACAGGAAAGTCCAGGCCATCGGAGCGTCATAAGACGCATTCAAGCCATCAACCATCAAGGTAAGCAGATTGCTCTTGGTGATGGTCATTTCCTCACCCAGGAGAGCCGTAAGCTGATGGTCTTCATTGTTGATCAACTTCGAAAAATCGTAATTGAGGGTGTTGGTATTGCGGTATTTGCTACGGAACGCTTCCTTGTGCTGGTTGGAGACACCAGTCTTGTCCGTAGAATTGTTGGCCACATAGTAAGTGGTCATACCGTAGAAACGGTCATCAGTCTGGTTGTATTTCTCCAAACCGCCTTCGATCTTGAGGTTCAGATTCTCAATGATCTTCCAGTTAAAGGCAGCGTTGGCGTTCCAGGTGGTACGGATACGGCGGGAGTCATTGTCGGATACAGACAGGAGCGGCGGAGCATTGTCGCCATAGTCCTGTTCTTCATCGACACCCTGAATCGTAGAGGCGATAGGGATGGGAGTGTAGGAAACCGCATGTTTGAGACGGCCGTTGCCGGAAGTGGTTCCGGTGTCGTTGATACCGTTGGCACCGCCACCACGCACATTGACGCGAGAGTAACGGATGTTGGCATCGATGGACGTGGTTTCAGAGGTCTTGAAATTGCCCTTGAAGCTGAGGTTGTCACGGGCGTAATTGGAACCGACCATAATGGCTTCGTCTCCCATATGGGAGTAACCCAGTGTCCAGTTCACATTGTCGCCGCTGCCGGAAACGGAGAAGTCGGCGCTGAACGTGGAGCCCGTATTGCCGAAGACGGCCTTGATCCAGTCATTGGTCGCCATACCGTTGTAGAGGTCGATATCGGCAAAGTTTCCGAAATAAGGCTCGTAATAGGAACTTAAGTTGTCGCGGATGACGCCCAGTTCATACTGGAACTTGACAAAATTATCGGCATCCATCGGGACGATGGCGCCTTTGTTTGCCATGGTCTTGAGACCCCAGTAGGCGTTGAACTTGACAGAGAGCTTGGTGCCCTTGTCCGCGCTCTTGGTTGTGACAATGACAACACCGTTTGCACCACGGGAACCATAGATGGCGGTAGAGAAGGCATCCTTCAACACATCGATGCTCTGAATTTCAGAGGAAGGAATATCATTGATGGATTCCACCGGGAAGCCGTCAACGATGTAGAGCGGGCTGCTGTCCTGGGTGATGGAACCGCCACCGCGGACACGGATCTTGATGTCGGCATCAGGGTCACCTTCCGTAGTCACCACAGACACACCGGCCATCTTACCGGAGAGAGCCTGGGAAACAGTGGTCACCGGCTGCTCGGTAAGTTTGTCGGAACCGACGGAGGAAACGGAGCCCAGGAGGTCGCGGCGCTTGACCGTCGCATAACCCACCACGACTACCTCGTCCAGGAAGGTCTGGTCGGCCTTCAGGACAACGTTGATCTCCGTCTGACCGGCAATGGCCACCGTCTGGTCGGCCAGGCCGATAAAGGAGAACACCAGATTCACTGCACCTTCGGGAACAGACAGCACATAGTCGCCGTCGATACCGGTGATGGTGCCGATGGTGGTTCCTTCCACCAGGACGCCGGCTCCGATCAGCGGTTCGCCCGTTTCATCGGTCACGATACCCTTGACGGTAGTCTGTGCCCATGAGAGCGAGGCCGTTCCCAAGCAAAGTGCGAGCGAAAGAAGAAGTTTCTTTGTCAAACTTTTCATTGGAATTGGATTTTGGTTAATAATAATAGTTAGTATAGAAAATTATAATTTCGTATAATCGCCCCCCGCATTGCCTCCGGACACAACGTCCTTCACCAGGAAGTGCAGGTACATTTCCAGGTTGGTGTAGCGGCCGTTCTTGTCCAGCGTGACGGCCTCGCCATCCGCAGCGATATTCTTGTTCAGGCCCCATTCATCCTCAACGGAATCCGGAATGCCGTCGCCGTCGGTGTCCGTCACCTGGGTTCCGGTGTAGGACGGCCAGCCGCCCACATCGCTCTGGGTATCGATAAAGCCCTTTCCGGAGCCGTTGGAACCGTTGAAAGTGAAGATTCCGTCCTTCGTTTCGCGGGTAACGCGCTCGTCCACCGCATCGCGTTTGAGGCTGGCACCGGCAAAGCCGACGACCTTGTCGAAGGCATCCTGCGCATTGTGCAGGGAAAGGGCGGATTCCTTCTCGTAACGGAAGAACGTATCGGCCTTGATGGTGGCGATGAGGCCGGCCGAAGCCGTGGTGGCCTTGCCCGACCAGTTGTCGGCCGTATATCCGTCATTCCCGTCCATCGTGTTGCCGCTCATGTAGAAGTGGCCGGGGACCACCTGGTCCGGATGGGCCGAATCGCAGTTTTTGCAGTTGGTCGTGGGATCCAGGAAACGCACCTTGCCGGAAGCCGTCGCCGGACCGGGCTTGTAATAATTGTTGACGATGTTGTATTTCTTGAAATCACTCCCGGGCTTGCTTTCGCCGCCGTAGCAACTGTTGTCTCCCCAGTTGTAGATTACATTGTTGATGAGGGAGACAGGACCCTTGAGCGTGGACACGTAGTCGTGGTCGATACGGGGATTGCGGCTGTCATGGTGGGCCAGCAGGTTGTGGTGATAGGTGGCGTTGGCGCCGCCCCAGATGCCGCCGTAACCGTGTTTGCCCTTCTCATGGATGGAGTTGCGCAAACTCTCCGAGAGGATGCACCACTGCAGGGAGAAGTTGGTCATGCCGTAGAAGGACCCGCACTCGTCCGTGCTCCAACTCAGGGAGCAGTGGTCGATGATGACATCCTGGATATTGTTGTCACCGGTGTACAGGTTCAGGGCGTCGTCTTCCGTCTTTGCCTCGTCCCCCATCCGGAAACGCATAAAGCGGAGGATCACGTTGCTGACGGCAATGCGGAAGTTGTAATTCTTCAGGCAGATTCCGTCTCCGGGAGCCGTCTGCCCGGCGATGGTAAGATTCCCGTTCTGAATTTTCAGCGCCTTGGCCAGCGGGATGACGCCCGCCACATCAAAGACGATGACAAGCGGACGGGACTCTTTCTCAATCCCGTAACGGAGCGTTCCCTCCGAACCGTCATCGGCCAGTTTGGTCACATGATACACCTTGCCGCCACGGCCGCCGGTCACATACATGCCGCCGCCTTCCGCACCCGGGAAGGCCCGGGCCACGCCGTCTTCCTCCGCCGCAGGAATCCCGAAATCCTCATAGGCTATGGAAACCGGACCGGGAGCGGGGTCTTCCGTGCCGGCGGTTTTGGCCGGGACGGAAGAGCCGGAGGACTTGAAGTCCTTGGCCAGGCTGTAAACCGTGAAAGTGTAGGTGGTAGCCTTGGTGAGCCCGCTCACGGTGACATTGCGCGTTTTTACGTTCCCTTCCTGGAGGAGCGTTCCGTCCAGCGTGAGCGTATAATCATAACTGGTGGCGCCCTTCATATCGTCCCATTGGAACTGGAGGGAGGTCTCTTCGGCCTTGTGGACCCTGAGTCCGGTGGGAGCCGAAGGATTGACCGCAGGGGTGTCGTCTCCTCCGGACGGGTTCACGGGGTTATCCTTGGGCCCGCAGGCCGCCACGGCGGCAACCAGCCCCAAACTCAGAAAGAACCGGTTCAGTTTCATAGTCTCTCATATTCAAGCGCTGCCCAAATGAGCGGGCCGATGCCCTTGGGGTCATTCGCGCGCACGCGTTCATTAATGTAATACTCGTAGTCTCCCCTTCTGTTGTCCTTGCCGCCCAGACCGGCCACTTCGCAGCACTGGTTCAGGTTCACCAGGCCGTCCTCTTCCGTCACAAACGTTTTCAGGAGGGATTCATAGGCCTGGACGGCGCCTTCCCGGTTTCCGAGGAAACCCAGGCGGCAGCCCTTGAGCCAGGCGTAGGTGAACATGGCGCTGCAGGTGGCCTCCAGGTAATTCCCTTCCCGATAGGGCTGGTCCAGCACCTGGAACCACATGCCGGTGGTCTTGTCGGCAAACAGCGGCAGCACCTGATACAGATTGTTCAGAATCCCGATGAGGACATCCTTGTAGGAGCCGTCCTGCAGGATTTCAATCACATCGACAAGCGCCATGCAGTACCAGCCCAAGGCGCGCCCCCAGGCGTGGTCGCTCTGACCGGTCTCCGGATCGCACCAGAACATGCTGTGACTGGAATCCCAGGCGTGGCGCAGAAGCCCGGTCGAAGGGTCCAGGGTATAGTCGTAAACGGTGGCGAACTGGTGGACGATGTCCCCGTAATTCCGCTCCCGTTCCAGGCTGTCGGCAACGAAGCGGGCGGTATATTCGGCATAGAACGGCTGGGCCATATACAGGCCGTCCAACCACATCTGCTCCGGATAGACCTGCTTGTGCCAGAAGCCGCCTTCCGGGGTACGGGGCTGGTCCTGGATCTGGCTGTAGAGGCTGTCCATGGCCGCGCGGTACTTCTGCTTGCCCGTGATGTCATAGAGTTGGAAAAGCGTACGGCCGGGGCAGATATGGTCCGTGGAGAAATTGGATTTCTTGTACTTGTAGATGGCGCCGTTCCCGTCGATGATGGCATCGTACCAGGCGTCCACGTAGGACAGGAAAGACGCATTGCTGCTTCCGGCATGGGTATAGACGTCCAGGATGGCCTTCAGTTCCAGCCCGGTGGTGTAGTTCCATTTGAGTTTCCCTTCCTGGCCGTCGATATAACTTGCCTCGGGGTTTCGGGCCATCTCCGAAAGGACAACCCTCTCTGACAGCGGAGCCTTGGCCGCGTTACAGGCGGTCAAGGCTGCTGCCAATAAGATGAATACAGATTTTCGCATCTACTTGTTGTTATAAGGGTCCCAGACGATGCCGTCCGCTTCCTGATACATGACCTTCCCGAATGAATACTCCCCTGCCTCCTTTTCCGTCAACTGGTGGGACCAGCCCACGCGGGGCCCCCGGGCTCCCGGACCGAAGTTCCGGAACTCGGCGTAATAGGAATTTTCCTTGGTATTGGGCTTGCCGTCCTTCTCCCAGTCATGCCAGCCTTCCGGCAGGATGTGGCTTCCCAGTTCGCAGCCGATGAACACCGTCTTGGCATAGGCGCCCCACGGACGTCCGAGATAACACTTGTCAATCCCTTCGTCGGCCGTGAGGCGACAGCCTACAAACACGTATCCATATTTTTGGCCTTCCAGGGTGGAGGCGGCCGTTACATAAGAGTTTTTCTTGGAGCGGATTTCACAGCCTTCGAAATAAGCGATACTGGGGCCGAAAATGAAATCCGTGGTGCCTTCGATATAGCAGTCCTTGAAATAGTTGCGCTTGATGCCGCCGGACTTTCCGAAACGGCCGTAAGTATAAAGCGTGTCCTGATTGCCCAGGAAACGGCAGCGGTTGAAGAAAAGGAAGTCTCCGTCGGTGAAGACGGCTACGGCCTGGCCGATTTCCTTCCCTTCCCCGGAGGAATTCTCAAAGGTAATGTCCTCGAAAGTGATATAACTGGCGTGGATATACACGGAGGCGCTTCCGGAGGTTCCCATCGGGAAATCGCGGCCGGGCCACATTTTCCTGGCATATTTGTCAAAGGTGAGGATGGTGTTCTCTGCATCCTCGCCCTTGAAGTGTACGCGGAACTTGCTGTGCGGGATGCTGATTTCCTCCTTGTAAACACCCTTGCGGATGAGCACGGTGGTGATTTCCTGATGGCTGTAGTCCGGAATGGCGTTCACGGCTTCCTGTACGGTCATGTAGTCGCCGTGGCCGTCGGCCGATACGACGATATGGTAGCGGACCAGATGGCCGGCGATGGCGGGAATCTGCTCCCGGATTTTTTCACAGACGATTTCCGTCACCTTGCGGGCTCCGCAGGCGACGGTGTGGGTGTTGTCGTTCTTGCCGGTGGAGATCATGAAATAGGCCTTGGAGACCTCGTCCCCGATGCTTTCCAGCCAATCCAGCGTGGGAGTGGTGATATCCAGCAGGGTTACGTCCTTCTCCGCGGCCACCGCTTTCATGGCGGCGGGATAGTCCATGTGGCAGTTCCGGTCCAACACACCGTCCTTGAACCAGCGGCGGGCCACCGGCGTAAGGAGCACCGGGATGCCGCCCTTTTCACGCACCTTGTCCACAAACATGCGGAGATTGTCCTGATAGGCGCCCCAGGGAGCGGCATAGCGGGCGGGGTCGTCCTTCTTGGCATCGTTATGGCCGAACTCGATGAACACATAATCGCCGGGCTTCACGGCCTCGTAAACCTTGTCCCACAGGCCCAGGTCAATGAAACTCTTGGTGCTGCGGCCGTTCTGGGCATAATTGACCACCCGGAACTCGCCGTCCAGGAAGTTTTGGAACATCATGCCCCAGCCCCGCTCGGGATTGGTGCCTCCCTTCAGGTCTTTTTCGGCCATGGTGCTGTCTCCCATCAGATGGATGGTGGTGAAGGAAGACAGGCTGAGCCACAAAAGGGCTGCAGCGGCCATTAAAAAACTCTTTCTCATAATAATTCGCCGTTTACGCGTACGTTGTCAAAAGAAACATTGCTGGCAAAATGCACCTCAGCGCCCTTGGCGGCGGTGAAAACGCAGTCGTGGAAATCCAGGTTGCTCACGGGCAGTTCCGGAAGGCCGTTGATATAAATGGCCTGCTTGGCGCCCGAACAAACCACGTTGGAGATATGCATGTCGCGGAATTCCGGCGTGGTTTCATCGACGGGCCGGATGTCGGCCGAGGCGTCATCGCCCTTGTCGGAAGCGGCGACGCCGGCATAGTAGAGATTGAAGATAACGCCGTACGAGACGATGTCTTTCATGTAAATCCTGTCACACCAGATGTTCTTGACCACACCGCCGCGGCCGCGGGTGCTCTTGAAACGGAGCCCGACGTCCGTTCCCAGGAAACGGCAGTCGCTCACCCAGATGTTCTCCACGCCGCCGCTCATCTCGCTGCCCACCACGAAACCGCCATGGCCGTGGTAAACGGTGCAGTCCTTGATGATGAGGTTCTTGCAGGGAATGCCGTGACGGCGGCCGTCGACGTCCTTGCCGGACTTGATGCAGATGGCGTCGTCTCCCACATCGAAGGAAGAGCCCACCAGAAGGACATTCTCGCAGGCCTCAATATCGATTCCGTCACCATTGGTGGAATAGTGCGGATTACGGACAGTGATGTTCTTCACGGTCAGGTGCTTGCACCAGAGCGGATGCAGGTTCCAACAGGGAGAATTCTGGAAGGAGACACCCTCCAGCAGCACCCTTTCGCAGCCGCGGAAACTCAGCAGGACCGGACGGAGGAAGGTCTTGATTTCCTGCTCGTCCAGGGACGGGTCCTGGTAATTGAGGGAACCGGCGGTGGCACGGGCCTTGGCATAGCCGGCATCCGGGTACCAGACCGACCCGTCGTCGGAAAGGAGACCGCCGCGGGCGACGACCGTTTTCCAGATGTCGTCCCCTACCTTGCGGCGCTTGACTTCCCGCCAGGCATCTCCGTTGCCGTCGATGACGCCCTCACCGGTGATGGCGATGTCCGTCACGCCCTCGGCATGAAGGGGGGAAAGGCAGCGGCGTACGTCCAGCCCTTCGAAATTGGTATCGATGATGGGATACAGGTCCTGGTCCGTGGAGAATACGATGATGGCATCCTTGTCCAGATTGAGTTCGATATGGCTCTTAAAGCCGATGGGGCCGGTGAACCAGATGCCGGCGGGCACCACCAGACGACCGCCTCCCAGGGAGGAAAGATGGTCGATGGCACGGGCAAAAGCCTCCGTATTGAGGGCTACGCCGTCCCCGATGCCGCCAAAATCCGTCAGGACGACACTGCGGGAAGGAATGTCAGGGAGTTCCACCCGGGGCATTTCGAAAGGAAGACCGGAATACACTTCGTCCGCCACTTCACGAGGGGCACAGGCGGCGAGCAGGACAGAGGCTAAGGCCAGAAGGAAAAACTTGAATCCTTTCATCGGTTGTCAGTCAAAGTGTTCGGATGCAAATATAAGGTATTTTTCCTAATTTCCGTTACCGGGCACGGAAAAATTTTCAACATTTTTTGAAAACCGCATTGGAGGCCCTTCAGAGGCCACTGTGCCCGGTAACGAAAAATTTAAATAATCCACTTTGAGATAGAAAAAATATTGTCTATCTTTGCCCGTGTGGAAAAGGTAACCATCAACGATATCGCCCGCCTCACCGGCCTGTCCAAAGGCACGGTGGACCGCGTGCTGCACAACCGGGGGGAAGTCTCCAAAAAGAGTTATGAAAAAGTGATGGCCGTCATCCGGGAAAAAGGCTACGAGCCCAATCTGTACGCCTCGCTCCTGGCCAACAAGAAACATAGGGTCATCGCCATCGTCCTCCCCCACCCCGAGCCCGGCTCCTACTGGGACCTGGCCGTCAGCGGCATCGAGAAAGCCACCGAGGAGGAACGTCAGTTCGGCATCGAAACCACCCTGTACACCTACGACGAATTCAGGGCCGATTCATTCCGGGAAGTTTGCGCCCAGGTGCTTCAGAGCCAGCCTTCCGGCGTGGTCATCGCCCCCATTTTCCAGTACGAGACCCAGGTGTTCGTCCAGGAACTCGGCACCCGGCAGATTCCCTATGTTTTCGTGGACACCAAACTGGACAGCCCCGCCGGGCACCTTGCCTTCTACGGCATCCCCACCTACAAGAGCGGCTATCTGTGCGCCGACATGCTCCTCCAGGGAGAAAAAGTCAGGGAAGTGCTCGTCGTGAGGATCATGCGGGACAAGGAACGCCAGAGCGACCCCACCATCCTCCGCCGTGCGGGCTTTTTGGACTACATGCGGGAGAACAACCCCGGCTGCACCATCCGGAGCATTTTCGTAAGTCCGACGGATGCGGCGGCCACCGACGAGGCCCTGTCGGCCTTTTTCGCGGAATTCCCCGGGGTAAGGCACCTTGTGATGTTCAATTCCCGCATCCACCTCATCGTCCCCTATCTGGAACGTTATCCCATCCCGGGAATGCGGGTCATCGGCTTCGACAACCTGGGCGCCAACATCAAGGCCCTGGAAAACGGGACGGTGAGCATGCTCATCGCCCAGCACCCCGAGAAACAGGTCCAGAAAGCCATCCATACCCTGTCGGAATACATGGTTTTCCAGCGCAAACCCGAAGTGGCCGACAACCACATGCACATGGACCTTCTGACCCGCTACAACGTAGAAGATTATTGAATCTGCAACTCCCGCACATCCAGCCAGCCGCTGTCGTTGCACGGGGCATAGCGGTTGCAGAAAAAGCCGAACTTGGCGCCGATCCACATTTCGGGCCGGGCCGTAAAGGCTTCCTTGACAGTCTTATACCGTTTTCCGTCCTGGGAATAACTGAAGCGGCAGACAGCCTCGGGCACATTTCCCTTCACCGTCTTGGGGGTCACCTCCAGTTTCACCCAGACTTCCCGCACCGCCCTTGAAGGATAACGGACGGCGGGAACGTTTCCGGAAGAATACGGGAAGGACTGCTTTTCCCACGAATAGGACAGGACGGCCAGTTCCCGGCTGCGCTCCTCCCCTCCCTTATCGGCGCCCTGGCAAGTCACGTATTCCAGACGCGCACCCTTTTCCGTATCGGTGAAACGGAGCAGGGCATAATCGTTCCCCATCACCAGGAAGCCGGCCTCCTCGCCCCTGAGCGAAGGATTCGGACGGAAAACCAGCCGGGCCGTGAGGGTGAAACTCTCTGCCGGGAATTTCTGCAGCAGAAGGTTCCGGCAGTTCCAAAGACCCGTCCTTCCCTCCTGCTCCACGGAATAAAGACGGACGCCGCCTCCCGACAGGGCCGAATGCCAATACGGCGAGGGGATGGCCGGATACTGCCACTCCAGGCCGATGCCGTAAGGGCCGACAGCCGGGGCTCCGCTCCCGGCCGGGCCGTCCCGGAACGCAGGGCCCACGCCCTCCTCCACCGGCTGTCCCACGCCGTCCCCGTCCGGGTCTTCGCCGATGACGGGCCATCCGTCCGGCCGCCAGGTCATGGGCTGCAGGTGCACGATGCGGCCATAGGCGCCATTGTCCTGGAAATGTACGAACCAGTCAGCCCCGTCCGGACTTTCCACCCAGGCCCCCTGGTGCGGCCCGTTCACGGTTCCCCGCGCCCAGGCCATCACGATCCGCTCCTCGTAAGGGCCCCAGGGGCTCTCGGAACGGAGAACCGTCTGCCATCCGGTGGCGACGCCGCCGGCCGGAGCGAAGATATAGTACCTTCCGCCCCGCTTGTAAAACTTGGTACCCTCGATGGTGGGCTGGGTCAGGTGGCCGTCGAAAACAATCCGGGAAGGCCCTGTCAGACGGGTGCCGTCCGGACTCATCGGAGCCACGAAAAGGACGCTCTTCAGCCCGGCGCGGGACCCGGCGCAACCATGTGACAGATAGGCTTTTCCATCCTCATCCCAGAAGGGGCAGGGGTCGATGAAACCCTTTTCCCGGACCAGCCATACCGGCTTTTCCCAAGGGCCGGCGGGATCCTGGCTGCGAACCATGAAGATCCCGCGGTCGGGGTCTCCGCAAAAGATGTAAAACCACCCGTCATGATAGCGGATGGCAGGTGCCCATACCCCGTTTCCATGCTGCACCGTCTCGCGGAACAGCGGGTCATACGAAGTCAGGGCGGCGCCTACCGGTTCCCAGTTCACAAGGTCCCGCGAATGCAGGACGGGAAGCCCGGGAAAACAGTTGAACGAGGATGCCGTCATGTAGTAATCCTCGCCCACCCGGCAGACGTCCGGGTCACTGTAATCCATATGCAGGATGGGATTGCGGTAATGCTGTGCGCCCAGGGGCAGGCATGCCAGCAAGGCGGCAAGTACGAGGAGACGTTTCATAATCCTATCTTTTTCAGGGCCTCTTCCACCGCAGCGTACTCATACCCGCGGGACAGGCCGAACTTTAACATCTTGAGCCGGAACTGGGGGTCCCCCTCCAGGGTCCGGGCCTTGGCGGCGAGCAGCCTCTCCAGTTTATCGGCCGCCCTGCCGGGCTCCACTTCTTCCAGGGCCGCGGCGATAGCGTCCTCGGAAATGCCCTTTGAACGCAGTTGGAAGCGGATCTTAATCGGCCCCCAACCCTGCAGGCCCGCCTTTTCCCGGGCGAAGGCGCCGGCATAGCGGACATCGTCCACATACTTTTCCTCCACCAGCGCGGCGAGCACGCGGGCAGCCGCCTCCGCATCTCCGTCCAGGGCCTTCAAGGCCTTCCGGTACACGTCGGAAGAGCAGTATTCCGCCTTGGAACAGCGTTTCTGCAGGCGGGAAAGGCAACGGGCATACTCCGGATTCTCCATCGGCCTAGAAATTATAACCGAACGACAGATACAATCCGACCCGCTTGGTCACGGACGACCAGTGCACCTGCGCTTTCAGGGGACCGGCGATGGAATCATAGGCATATCCCAGGCCGACACCGGTGAACAGGCGGCCCTCCCCGATCGTCTTGAAAGAGGAAAAATCGTAAGCCACATTCCCCATCAGCGACACGTACTGGTTCTTGAACAACTTATAGCGGGCGTCCAGGCGGCCCACCAGAAGATGGTTCCGCATGATGGCCATGTCGTTGAGTCCCACAAAGGGAATCTGCTGTTCCAAATAACGGCCCCGCATGTCTCCGCCCAAAACATTGGTGATGGGAGCCGCCGGATTGTTGCCGAACACCAGGCGGGCATTCAGTTGAGGGATAAAACTGAGCCTCCCGAGGGAGAAGGGGAACATGCCGTCCATCCCCACGATCCCATAAAGCGTCGCCGAAGAGGCGCCGGCAAAGAGGATGTCCGAGGTGAGTTCGCCCCGGATACCGGCCGAGATGCCGCGGGTGGGGAAATAGCCGTTGTCCAGGGTTTCGATACGCCCGTCGGCAAAAAAGCCGGGGTAATTCAAAACCTGGCTGGAACGGTAGGTGTAGTCGATCCCGGACTCCGAACTCGTCGCAATGTTGTACAGCGTGGTCAGTTGGTTTCGCAAACCCACTTTCACATCGAACGACGACCAGTGCATGTTGGAGAAAAAGAGTTCCTGGGCCGACTGCAGCATGGCCAGGTTCACGTAGTCCTTCTGCCCTGCCAGGAAAGTGGTGGAGCCGGAATACTGAAGGGTTGCCCGGACATTGAACGTGGAAAACTTGGGCGCATTGTAAGAATAACGCACGTCCAGGTAGGGATTCAGGCTGATGCGTGCGGTAAGGTCCAGCGAATGGCCCTGCATGGCGTTGGTGTTGAGCCCCACATTCAAAAGCAGCGATACGATATCCTGCGAATCGATGCGCGCTCCGAAACCGATCTGGTGCATGGGGCCCCGCTTGCAGAGGATTCTGAGCCGGTAAGGTTCCTTCTTTCCCCGGAGTTCATAGGTGACGTAATCGTAGGAGCCCTTGCCGAAAATGGCGGCGATCTCCTGTTCGATGAGTTTTTTGTCCACTATGGAACCCGGCTTGATGTACATCTTGGAACGGAGATACTCCGCTTCCTTCTCATTCACCCCCACGATGTCGATGTCCTCAATGATGACCGGGGCCTGGCCCAGATCCACCGCAGGGGGCGCGTTGTAACGGAAACGGGCCTTGCCCAGCCGGTGGCGGACGGCATCCAACTGAGGCTTCATCTCCTGGGCCGCCTTGTAACCGCGGGCATACATGGTATCCACGGCCGTACGGTTGAAACTGAGCATGTTGTAGCCTTTGAGGTTGGGATGGATATGGACATCCACGTTTCGGACATTGAGGTTGAAGGCATCGTCATCGAAGAGGTTCATCGTGGACATGAGGATGTCTCCCAGGTTCTGGATTTCGTCGGCCCCGGGGGTGCTGTCCGAAAGGTCGATGCCGATGATGATGTCCGCCCCCATCTGCCGGGCGATGTTCACGGGGAAATTGTTGCGCATGCCGCCGTCCACCAGCACCATGCCGCCGGTACGCACCGGGGCGAAGAGTCCCGGAATGGACATGGTGGAGCGCAGGGCCAGGTTCAAGGAGCCTTCATGCCAGATTTTCGCCCTGCCGGAAGCCATGTCGGTGGCCACGCAGGCAAAGGGAATGGGCATTTTGAAAAAGTCCGTGGAGTCGCTGTATCCGACGGTCCGGGACGTGATGATCTGATTCACGTTCTGGCCGAAGACGAAGCCGGAAGGAAGGCTTCCCATCAGGTTGCCCCGGGCAAGGCTGCTGATGTCCTCCCCTTCCTCGGCCCCCAGGTGCAGTTCGCGGGAACGGCCGGCGGCAAAAGGCATGTCACCCCGGATGAAGTTCTTGTAATCGTCCTGTTTGTAATAGAACGGGAAGGACAGCAGGTATTTCTCCTTGTAACGGATGCGGGAATATGGAATGTAAGATTTATCCACTTCATCACTCAAGGCCACGCCCCAGTCCATGTTCCGGAACAGGGAATCCAGGTAATCGGCCTTGTAGCCCAAGGCGTACATGCCGCCCACCAGGCCGCCGATGCTGGTACCCACCACCATATCGACCGGGAGGTCGTACTGTTCCAGGTATTTGAGCACACCCACCGTAGCGGCGCCCTTGGCACCGCCGCCGGACAGCACCAGCGCGACCGTCGGCCGGGATTTGCGGATTTGCGCCATCCGGTAGCGGATTTTCCGAACGGCGGCGGCATCCTTCTCGTCCAGGCCGAAAGAGGAAGACTCAGGCTCTTTCACCGACTGGGCGACCACGGGGGCTCCAGCCAGCAGAAGAGCGCTCAACAACAGGATAATCTTTTTCATCGTTCAAGGGTGTTGTGTTTACCGGCCAGAAGGCCGCAGGCCGCAAAAATGTCTTCTCCGCGGGATGCACGGATGGTTGCCGTGACGCCGCCCCGGGTGAGACGGTCCCGGAAGTCCTCCATCCGGGCCATGGGTGCCGGCCCGTAAGGGAAGTCGGGGATGCGGTGGAAACGGATGAGGTTCACCCGGCATTCCAGCCCCTGCAACAGCCTCAGCAGGGCATCGGCATGGCGTTTGGTATTGTTCCAGCCGTCAAAAACGGTATATTCAAAACTCACACGGCGCTGTCCCGTGAAGTCGTATTCCTTCAGAAGGCCGATCACTTCTTCCAGGGGCCAGACCTTCTGGACGGGCATCATCTGCAGGCGCTCCTCGGGAAAAGGGTTGTGCAGGCTCACCGCCAGATGGCATTTGCATTCATCCAGGTATTTGCGGAGCATCGGCAGCACGCCGATGGTGCTCAGGGTCACCCGTTTGGGGCTCCAGGCCAGTCCCCAGTCGGCCGTAAGGACGTCGATGACGCGCCGGACCTCGGCCCAGTTGTCCAGCGGCTCCCCCATACCCATGAAAACGGTATTGGTCAGTTGCCCCGCCTCCTCGACGGCGAAAAACTGCGATAGGATGTCGGCCGCGCTCAGATTGCCATGGAACCCCTGCCGGCCCGTCATGCAGAACTTGCAGGCCATCTTGCACCCGGCCTGGGAACTGACGCAGAGGGTTTTCCGCTCCTCGTCCGGAATCATCACCGCCTCCACCGCGTTGGTGGCGTCGCCGTTTACCGGGAAAAGGTACTTGCGGGTGCCGTCGGCCGATGTCTGCACATCCAGCGGACGGGCAAGGCCCACCTCGTATTTTTCGGAGAGCGCATCCCGGCCCTGTTTGGAGAGGTTGGTCATCTCCGAGATGCCGGCCACTCTTTTCTGGTACAGCCACTGGGCCATCTGCTTCCCCGCAAAAGCAGGCAAGCCGGCCTCAAGGGCGATGGTTTTCAGTTCATCCGGCGTTTTCCCGAGCAGTCTTTCCTTCATGATGGCAAAATTAACAAAATCCCGCCGAAAAACCAATATCGACCCCTTCCCAGGGAATGGTCCCCGTCTCCCGTGCAGGACAAAGTCCTGAACCCGGCCCAAAATGAAACCAAGACCGCCGGGATGGACGATCTTGGTCAAGGATTCGCTATTCTGCGGCGCTTTCCTGCCGGATGGCGTTCTGATAGCACTCGCGGCACAGGGGCTCGTAGGTGTCTTTTTCGCCCAGGACTACCAGTTTCCGGCTTCGGGAAAGGCGGTGGGAATGATTGGCCAGGGCACCGCAACTGACGCAGATGGCGTGTACCTTCTGGACGTCTTCGGCAATGGCCATCAGGCCGGGCATGGGGCCGAAGGGTTTGCCCAGATAGTCCGTATCCAGGCCGGCGATGATGACGCGGATGCCGCGGTTGGCCAGTTCCTGACAGACATCGATGATGCTGTCATCGAAGAACTGGGCTTCGTCAATCCCGACCACCTGCACGTCTTCACCGATCTGAAGCATGCGGGCGGGCGATTTGATGGGAGTGCAGGAAATGCTGTGGGAGTCGTGCGAGACGACGTCCAGGTCGGAATAGCGCTTATCGACGGTGGGCTTGAAAGTGGCTATTTTCTGCTGGGCGAACTGGGCCCGTTTGAGCCTTCGGATCAGTTCCTCCGTCTTCCCGGAGAACATGGAACCGCAAATAACCTCGATGCAGCCCGATTTTTTTGTATTTTCCAAAAACATTTCCTTAACTTTGCTATGTTGACTTATGCAAAGATAACACTTTATGGAAAAAAGTCAAACAGCGGTCTGCGGAAAACTGTATATCGTTCCCACCCCCGTGGGAAACCTGGAAGACATGACCCTGCGTGCCATCCGGGTTCTCAAGGAGGCCGACCTGATCCTGGCCGAAGACACCCGCACCTCGTCCGTCCTGCTGAAGCACTACGACATCCACCGTCCGCTCCAGAGCCATCACAAGTTCAACGAGCACCAGACGGTGCAGTTGGTGAAGGAGCGTATCCTCGGCGGCCTCAACGTAGCCCTCATTTCGGATGCCGGGACGCCGGGCATCTCGGATCCGGGGTTCCTGCTGGCCCGCACCTGCGCCGAAGAGGGCATCGAAGTGCAGACCCTGCCGGGAGCCACGGCCTGCATCCCGGCCATCGTCTCAAGCGGCCTTCCCTGCGACCGGTTTGCCTTTGAGGGTTTCCTGCCCCAGAAAAAAGGACGGCAGACCCTCCTTCAGGCCCTTTCCGCAGAGCCGCGCACCATGGTGTTCTACGAGTCTCCCTATCGGCTTGTCAAAACCCTGGAGCAATTGGCCCAGTACTTCGGCGCAGACCGTCAGTGCTCCGTAGCCCGGGAGATTTCCAAAGTGCATGAGCAGCATCACAGGGGCACCCTCGGAGAAGTGGCCTCCTGGTTCCGGGAGCATGAGCCGAAGGGGGAAATCGTCCTTGTCGTGGCCGGCGCACCGGCCGTCAAACCTGAAAAGAAGAAGCGGTATGGAAGAGGGGAAGAAGAAATCGAAGAATCTTAACGCCAGTTTCGTTACGGGCGCCATCGCCCTGGTTTTCCTGATTATCGGCTACCAGGCCGCCCTGTTCATCCACAAGGCGGCAGTGCTCCGGATCGCCGCCAACCGGGACCGACCGGACACCGTTTATGTATATGTTCCCCGGGAAGAGATGCCCGCTCTTGACGGGAAGGACACCCTGGCCGCCAGGCTCCCAAGCGACAATGCGGAGGGAAAGGTGTCCCCGTCGGCCGTACGGCACAATGCGCCGCATTCCGCCAAGGTGCAGGAAGTCCGGGAACAGTTGGCACCGCCCCGGGAAAGTTTCCGCTTCAATCCCAACACCGTTTCCCTGGAAGACCTGTGCCGCCTCGGCTTCAGCCGGAAGCAGGCACAATCCATCCTGAACTACAGGGCCAAGGGAGGGCGTTTTCACCGCAAAGAGGATTTCGCCAAAAGTTACGTCGTGGCCGACAGCGTTTATGCCCGCCTGGAGCCTTACATCGACATCCCCCGCCTGGACATCAATTCGGCCGACAGCACCGCGCTGGTCGCCCTGCCGGGCATCGGGCCGTTCTTTGCCAGGAAGATTATCGAATACCGGGAACGGCTCAAAGGCTATTCCTCGACCGTCCAATTGATGGAAATCTGGAACTTCGACCGCGAGAAATATGACAAAATCGCCGACCTTGTGTTTTGCTCGGAGCCGGAGCCTTTCGGCCTTTGGACCCTCCCGGAGGCCGATTTGGCCCGACATCCCCATATTTCCAAAGCCGAGGCCCACAGCATCGTCCTTTACCGGGAACACCAGCCCCGCAGAGCCTGGACGCTGGAAGGCCTTCACAAAGCCGGCGTCCTCTCTGAAGACCATTTCACCGGCCTACAGCGCTGCCGATTGGCCCCGGCCCACTAATCATCGCCTGGAAAACTAGTCCTGTACCTTCACCATGGCTTCCCGGATCTTGGCTTCGATCTCTTCGGCCAGTTCGGGATTGTCCATGATGAGTTTTTTCACGGCCTCACGGCCCTGCGCCAGTTTGCTCTCGTTGTAACTGAACCAGGAGCCGGATTTCTGGATGACACCCAGTTCCACGCCCAAATCCACGATTTCACCGGAGCGGGAGATGCCTTCTCCGAAGACGATGTCGAATTCGGCCTTGCGGAAAGGCGGAGCCATCTTGTTCTTGACCACCTTGACCTTTACATGGTTGCCCAGGGCGTCGTCCCCGTCCTTGATCTGGGTGGTGCGGCGGATGTCCAGGCGCACGGATGCATAGAACTTGAGGGCGTTGCCTCCGGTGGTGGTTTCGGGATTGCCGAACATGACGCCGATCTTCTCACGGAGCTGATTGATGAAAATGCAGCATGTCCCCGTCTTGGAAATGTTGGCGGTGAGTTTTCTCAGGGCCTGCGACATGAGACGGGCCTGGAGGCCCACCTTGTTGTCCCCCATCTCGCCCTCGATTTCGGCACGGGGGGTCAGGGCGGCCACGGAATCGATGACGACGATGTCCACGGCGCCGCTGCGGATGAGGTTGTCTGCGATTTCCAGGGCCTGCTCGCCGTTGTCAGGCTGGGAGATGAGCAGGGTGTCCAGATCTACGCCGAGGGCCTTTGCATAGGTGCGGTCGAAGGCATGCTCCGCATCGATGATG
>JAFSMS010000079.1 GCA_017447815.1 Bacteroidales bacterium
CTAAAGTGAGTTATATCCAAAGCATTCACGCTAGAACACTCTCGGAACATTAGGCTCATATCAGTGACATTATCGGTATTAAAGTGAGAGACATCCAGTACAGCCAGACCAGAACAATTTTCAAACATACAGCGCATATCTGTGACGTTACTTGTATCAAAATGGGACACGTCCAAGTTTTTAAGGCTTGAACAATCATCAAACATATAACACATATCTTTAACATTACTTGTGTCAAAGCAAGAAACATCCAGGTCTGCCAACTTTTCGCAGAAAGCAAACATAAAACTCATGTCGGTATCTTGACTTGTATCTAGGTTTTCAATACCCACAATTTGAGTAAGATTGTTACAGTCGAAGAACCAGCCGCTTGTCGAGACAGGCTGTATAACATCTGCAAAACGAACTTTCTCTATGCTTGATTTATCCCATGAAATATCAGTTATGAAAGCATTTAACTCTTTACTCAATTTCGTTGAATAATGATATTGCATATCGATGCAATACATGTCAATAACTTCTCTTCCTGCGTCTGTCGTGTCTCCATACTGGAATACCATTTCCCCGTCTGCGTACAAAACCGCATAAACGTCTGTATCCGGTACGGAGGGATTTCTTGAATCTGCCTTATTACAAAGAGGCATCATTTCCGCATCCAAGAGAAAAGCACAAACATAGCTTTCAGTGAGTACTCCCGGCTTAAAGGTAAAAGATTGCTCAGACCTTATGGCACTGCCCCCTATGTCTTTTGACTGTACATCCAACATCTTCCCTGCTTCATCGTACACCGCCGCCCACAGGGTACATTTCCCAACAGCCGTCAGTGTTACGGTGGCAGTTCCGCTCTCCTGGTTCACGTCTACGCCCCGGAAGCTGTACCCGTCCACCGCCCACGCTGATCCAGTCAACGCCAGCACCGCGAACAGCGACAGCATAAACAGTCGGAGAACTCTCCACACCATCTCCATAAGTATCCCACCTTTCGGCAATATTTGCAACGTTAGCCCCACGGGCGGGGACCGGCCCCGCCCAGGGACTTTCGCCGGAAACATAAGGGTGGCGTTGAGCGTTTCAACCCGATGCCGCCCGTTTTTTAACGAACCTACAGTCTCCGCATTTTCCGTCCTGAAAAGGACGGGAAATGCGGATATAATAGACCCACGGTGTGGTCCATGGACTGCCGTGTCGAGTGGTACTGCACTCGCATGGGGCTGTGGGGTGGTCACAACACCCCACAGCCTGCCGCATTTATGTCTCCTTTTACTATTCTACTCGATTTTCGACAAGATTGCAAGAGAAATTTCAAAGGAAATCGTAAATGTTGCCGACCAAAACCACCGGTGCGAACAGAACCTACACTTTTCCAGCCTCCCCGCAGGAACCTACACCGTCACGGAGGTCGCCGCCCCGGAGGGGTACGCGAAGCTGGACGAGCCGATCTGCGCCTATGTGAATCAGTCTGACATTGAGGGCGGCGGCCTTGTAACCGTGACAGCCACCGACAAGAAACTGCCGGACCTGACCATTGAGAAGCGGGATGCCGCCAGCGGGAACGTCATCCCCGGCACCGTGTTCGAGGTGAAGGGCGTCCACACGGGCTATCAGATGGAAGCCACCACCGGAGCGGACGGAAGGGCCACGCTGACGGGAATCCCTGTGGACTACTACGAGGTGACGGAGAAGTCCGTTCCCGCGCCGTATGTCCTGGGTGAGGACCGGACGCAGACCGTCTGGCTGGGAGCTGGCGAACATCCCGTTCTGGTATTCGGCAATCTGGAACAGCCCCAGATGACGATACTCAAGATTGACGCGGAGACCTCCGCCCCCATCGCGGGCGTGGTGTTCAATGTCCAGGGCATTGACGTGGACTACGAGGCGGACTGGACCACCGGAACGGACGGACGCTGCACCGCCCAGGTGGAGCCGGGCAGTTACCGGATTACGGAGACCTCCGTCCCTGCCCCCTACGCCCTGTCCGCCAACAACGTGCGGACCGTGGCGCTGACGGCGGGCGCGGAGCGGGAACTGGTCTTTGAGAACCTGCGAAATCCCCTGCTGAACCTGGTGAAGATTGACGCCTTGGACGGGCGGGTCATTCCCGGCACCGTGTTCCAGGTGACAGGCATCGACAACAGCTATTCCAGCCAGTGGACCACCACAGCGGACGGCACGGTGTCAGAGCGTGTGGAACCGGGAACCTACCAGATTACGGAGGTCTCCGTCCCCGCGCCCTACTATCTGCCGGAGAATGAGGCGGACCGGGTGCAGACCATCAGCCTGGTTCCCGGCGCGGTACGGAGCGCCGTGTTCAAGGACTACCGGACGCCCACGCTGACGATTTACAAGCTGGACAGCGTCAGTGGTGCGCCCATCGAGGGGGCAAGGTTCCATGTGACCTACACCCGGACCGGGAACATCCCGGATGCCCCGGCAACCTATGATTTCGGGGAACTGTACAGCAACGCGGACGGCGAGATTCCCCTGCATGAGACAGGGACCAGGCTCTTCCCCGGCCAGTACACCGTGACGGAAGTGGCCCCCGCTCCCGGATTCCAAATGCGGGAACCCACCACCCAGACCGTGATGATAAACGGCAGCGAGAGCCGAAGCGTCACCTTCTACAATGCCCCGCTCAGTGGCATTATTGTGGAGAAGTATGACTCCGTGACGGGTCTGGCTCTGCCCGGCGCAGTCTTCCGCCTGCGGTATCTGTCAGGGACATCCGGCACGGACGGCACGGTGATTGGGACGAAAACCACCGGCCCCAGCGGGTCCGCCATCTGGACGGGACTGGAACCGGGGACCTATATCGTTGAGGAAATCAGCGCACCCAGCGGGTACAACATCACCCTCGGTTCCCAGACGGTGTTCCTTGCCGCCAACGGGGAGCAGAGCGTGGTGACAGTCTCCTTTGAGAATACGCCGGACGGCGATCTTCTGGTACGCAAGGTTGACGCCAAGACGGGCCAGCCCATGGCGGACATCGAGTTCCTCGTCACCGACAGCCGGGGAACCTTTATCGGGACCGGCAACGGGCGGTTCGTCACGGATGCCAACGGCACGATTCTGGTCAGCGGCGTGACGCCCGGCACCACCCTGGTAGTGCGGGAGACCCGAACCCTGCCCGGCTATATTCTGGACACCGTTCCCCAGACCGCTGTCATTCAGGAGGGCCGGACCACGACACTGACCTTCCGCAATGAGCCGGACGGCACACTCATTGTGTTCAAGAAAGACGCGGTCACCGGCGCGGCGATTCCCGGTGTACAATTCAGAATCACCACCAGCGGTGGAGAACTGGTTTCCACTGCGGATGGGGCAATCTCGTCAAACGGCATTTACGTCACAGACGAGAACGGACAGATTGTGCTGAACGGCATCAAGCCGGACACCTATGTGGTGACGGAGATTGCCACCGTCTCCGGTTATGTGCTGAACGCTACTCCATATACCATCGCGGTTGCGGCGGGAGATACCCAGACACTGACCATTCCTAACCCGCCCAGAGCGGAACTGCTGGTGCGGAAGCTGGACAAAGTGACGCGCCAGCCGCTGGCCAACGCCCAGTTCCGCATTGTCCCCGCCAACGATGCCCTGCTGGTTGACAACGAGGGCCTGACGGCGGCGAACCACCTTTACACCACCGATGAGGACGGGCAAATCCGCCTCTCCAACCTGACACCCGGCGCGTATATCGTCACGGAGACTGTTGCCCCGGAGGGCTACGCGCTGGACACGGAGGCCCAGACTGTCACAGTCCAGTCCGGCAGAAGCCAGGCGGTCACGTTCCTTGACAACCCGCTGGCAACCCTGCAAATCCTGAAGCGGGACGCCGTGTCCCACCAGCCTCTGGCGGAGGCGGAGTTCACCGTCACCACGGCGGACGGGACCCGGCTGGGCGACAACAACGGCATCTATACCACCGGCGAGGACGGCACGGCGACCGTAACGGGACTGACGCCCAACTCCGCCGTGATTGTGTCGGAGGCCACCTCTCCGGCAGGGTATGTGTTGAACGCCACACCGCAGAGCATCATCGTGCGGAGCGGGAGCGTCAATTCCCTGGTGTTCAACGATGAACCCCGGACCACGCTGTTCGTCCACAAGTTTATCTCCGGGACCCGGAACGAGCCGCTGGCGGGCTGCGAGTTCAAGGTGACGAACTCCCGCGGCGAGGTACAGGGAATGAACAATGGCGTTTATTACACGGACGCCAACGGCGACTTCATGGTGACGGGGCTTGACCCCGGCCTGACCGTTACTGTCCGCGAGACGAGAACCGTGGACGGGTTTGTGCTGGACGGGACCCCGCAGACGATTCAGATTCTGGCGGGCGATGCCCAGGAATTGACTTTCTGGAATCAGCGAAAAGGTTCCTTAATCATTCGGAAACTGGCGGAGGATACGGGCCTGCCCATGGCTGGCGTGGAGTTCTATGTACGCTACGCGGACGGTCGGCCCGTGGACGCGGACAACGGACATACCTCCACAGGCGGACGCTACGTCACTGACAGCCGGGGCGAGATTGTCATCAGCGACATTACCGGCGTCATCGTGGTGACGGAGACCGCCACGCTGGAGGGGTACGGCATTGACCCGGCAGCCGCCAC
>JAFSMS010000080.1 GCA_017447815.1 Bacteroidales bacterium
GAGAATGGACGGCTTCTGACTAATCAACTGGAGAAGATTGCAAAGAGTCTTCCCTTTACAAAACGCAAACAATTGATTCTAAAACTGTTTACCAAGACCAGGCCGAATGAGGATCAGGGTAATTCCATCCTTCCCACCGATGTGCTGGGGCTGCTTTGAAGAGACGCTTTTTGAATGAGTTCTTCTGTTTTTGCCATTCAGGAAACTTACAATACAAGAAGCAAGCATCTTCTTCGCTCGTGCGTCGGTTACGGCTGCACCTTCGGAGCGAAGCGACTCAGGGGGTCTGGGGGATTAGGCCCCCAGTAAGTCGAAGACATGTAGCCCGGAGGGGAATCGAACCTCTATTTAAAGTTTAGGAAACTTCCGTTCTATCCGTTGAACTACCGGGCCGAAAAAAAGAGCGTCTTACTCGGCGCTCTTTTCAATGATCTGACGACCACGATAGTAGCCGCACTCGGGGCATACACGGTGATACATCACGGTAGCGCCGCAGTTGGGGCATACGCTCAGCGTGGGAACGGGAGCAAAGTCGTGCGTACGTCTTTTGTCTCTTCTCTGCTTGGAGAGTTTGTGTTTCGGATGTGCCATTGTTTATATCTTTTAATTGTTTTATTTGCTTTCAAAAAGTCCTTTCAGAGCGGCGAACGGGCTGTTCGAGGCAGCCTCCTCGTTCCCACACTCCCTGCGACTCAGAAACCGGACGGTGTCGGGATTGCATTCCCCTTCCGGATGGACTCTTTGCAGGGGCAGTGATAGACACACATAGTCGTATACTGCCTGGCTCAAGTCCCAATCCACTTCCTCCTCACCAGGGGCGAGGACCTCGGAAGGATTTGCCTCCACGGGAATTACAACGGGTTCCAGGCAGCGGTTGCACGGAACGGTGACCGTTCCCTGCAGATGGAGTACAGCCTCCACCTTTTGCATACCTTCCTTTGTAACCCGGATTTCCCCGTTTACATCGGCGTCCAGGATTTCGATATTGTCAAACTTATGAAAGAACTCTGTATCTGCATGAAAGCGAAATTTCCGCTCTCCTGCAGCCCAACCGTTCAAGGGGATGATAAAGGAATCCATATCCACAAAAACAGATTAAGGGGTGCAAAGATACAAATAATTTTCGGAAAATCAATCCTCCGTGGAAGAATTTCTCTTCCTGTCCAGCGGATCCAGTTGGATTTTACGCATGCGCATATGGTTGGGCGTAATCTCCACCAGTTCGTCTTCCTGAATATACTCCAAAGCCTCTTCCAGCGAGAACTTGATGGCCGGAGGAAGCACCACCTTCTCATCCGAGCCGGAAGCCCGCACATTGGTGAGTTTCTTGGTCTTGCAGATATTGATGTTGAGGTCTCTGTCGCGGGTGTGCTCGCCGACCACCTGGCCGCCATAGATTTCCTCGCCGGGTTCCACGAAGAAGCGGCCGCGGTCCAGCAGTTTGTTCATGGAATAGGCAATGGCCTCACCGGTTTCCAGGGACACCAGGGAGCCGTTGGTGCGCATTTCGATGTCGCCCTTGTACGGCTGATAGTCCTTGAAACGATGAGCGACCACGGCCTCTCCCTGCGTAGCGGTGAGGAGGTTGGAGCGAAGGCCCATCAGGCCGCGGGTCGGGATCTCGAACTCCAGCAGCGTACGGTCTCCGCGGGGCTCCATCCGGATGAGCGCTCCCTTGCGGCGGGTGCTCAGTTCGATGGCGGCTCCCACAAACTGCTCAGGCACCTCGATGGAAAGTTCCTCAATGGGCTCGCAGCGCTGGCCGTTGATGGTCTTGTCCAGCACTTTGGGCTGTCCCACCTGCAGTTCGAACCTTTCGCGGCGCATGGTCTCGATGAGCACGGAAAGATGCAGCACGCCACGCCCGTACACCACGAAACTGTCGGCATTGATACCGGGTTTCACGCGCAGGGCCAGGTTCTTTTCGAGTTCCTTCTCCAGACGCTCCTTGATGTGGCGGGAGGTTACATATTTTCCGTCCTTGCCGAAGAACGGAGAGTTGTTGATCATGAACAGCATACTCATGGTAGGTTCGTCCACGGCGATGGGCGGCAGGGCCTCCGGCGTTTCAAAATCGGCAATGGTGTCTCCGATTTCAAAGCCTTCGATGCCGACGACGGCGCAGATGTCGCCGCACTGGACCTCGTCCACGTTGGTTTTTCCGAGGCCTTCGAAGACCATGAGTTGCTTGATCTTGCTCTTTTCCACGATGTCGTAGCGCTTGCACAGGCTCACGGGCATGCCGGTACGGAGCGTTCCGCGGGTGATTCGGCCCACGGCAATGCGTCCCACGTACGGAGAGAATTCCAGGGAGGACACCAGCATCTGGGGCGTGCCTTCCCTCACCTCAGGGGCAGGAATCTCCGAGAGAATGGTATCCAGAAGGGCGGAAATGTCTCCCGTGGGCTTTTTCCAGTCCGTGGACATCCAACCCTGCTTGGCGCTGCCGTAGATGGTCTTGAAGTCCAACTGGTCCTCGTTAGCGCCCAGGTTGAACATCAGTTCAAAAACCTCTTCCTGGACTTCTTCCGGACGGCAGTTGGGCTTGTCCACCTTGTTGATGACGACGATGGGCTTCTTGCCCATTTCGATGGCCTTGTTGAGCACGAAGCGGGTCTGGGGCATACAGCCTTCGAAGGCATCGACCAGCAGGAGAACACCGTCGGCCATATTGAGGACACGCTCCACCTCGCCACCGAAATCGCTGTGGCCGGGCGTGTCGATAATGTTGATTTTAACGCCCTTGTACGTAACGGACACGTTCTTTGCCAGAATGGTGATGCCGCGTTCGCGCTCCAGGTCGTTGTTGTCCAGAATCAGGTTTCCCAGGTCTTCGGGTTTCCGGACAAGATTGGCCTGATAAATCATCCTGTCCACGAGGGTGGTTTTGCCATGGTCCACATGGGCAATGATGGCGATATTTCTGATATCCTGCATGGTATTTTCGATAAATCCTGCAAATATACGGATATTTTTTCACCCTCGCAAAAAACGGCTTTTCGCCCCTGGGCAGCCCTGCAAGGCCGATTCTTTCCTCCGCCGGAAGCGTTTTTTCCGTTTTATTCGTTTGACGGAAGCCCAAAATCGGCCTTTCAAGGGCATACAAGGCCGATTTTGAAATTAAACGTTTGTTCTTTTTTTACACGGATAAGTTTTATCAGTTTTGCACAGAAAAAAATGTAAAGTTATGAAACGATGGTTATTGTACTTGATTCCGTTACTCATGCTGGGAGCATGTGATCGGAGCGCTGGAATCGAAGTGGATTCCCGGGATCAGAATGGGAAAGTGTACCATGGCATGATCGAACTGGGAGAAAAACTGGACGATCCCTACACGGTGGAAAACATGCAGGAGGCCCTTGCCAAGGTGTATCCCACCAAGGCCGGCCGCATCGACATCAAAGCCACCGACCTCTATGTCCGTTTTCTGCCGAAAGACGACGGGCAGTTAAACAGGCTCAAGACCCTGGACGTGTATCTGCTGGACCATCCGATGGACTATCGGATCGTCCGGGAAGGAGACTACTACCAGGATCCGGAAGTGGGAGACGACGCCATCACCTGGCAGTACGCCGTGGTGCCGCAGGATTTCATTTTCCCGGAAGACATCCGCTACGAACTGCTGGACGAATGTTTCATCGCCGAGCACGACCCGGCCACCCGGGCCGATGACGGCATCGACTGGACGCGGGTGGAAGAAGAGGCCTATCGGCTCACAGGAAATGAAGACCTGTGGATTCCCCGCACCAAAGGCGAGTCCCACGCGCCGGCAGGCCGGATTACCATTGAAGACCCGCTCTTCAGCGGCGGCAAGCCTTTCGGTGTGGCCGGCGTAAAGGTCGTCTGCAACATCTTCGTAAAAATCGCCACCGCCTACACCGACCGCGACGGGTATTACCAGATGGGGAAATCCTTCTCGGGAGAACCGCGCTACCGGCTGGTTTTCCAGAATTCGAAGGGCTTCAACATCGGCATCAACCTCATCATCATTCCGGCCTCGGTGAGCACGCTGGGGAAAGGGAGTCCGGAAGGGATGGACGTGAACATCGACGCCGACAGCGACGGGGCCCTCTTCCGCCGCTGCGCGGTGAACAACGCCGCTTACGACTACTACTCCCGCTGCAAGGATTCGGACCTGGACCTCCCGGAACCGCCCAAAGACCTGCGGATCTGGATTTTCCCGGATATTTCTTCCTCCAGCACCAGCATGCTGCACCACGGCGCTTTCCTGAGCGAAGACCTGCTCCAGGAGTACCTGGGAAAATACCTTATGATTGTCCAGATATTCCTGCCGGACATCACCGTCGGGACCAAGGCGATGCGATATGAAGGCATCTACAGGATGACGGTGCATGAACTTGCCCATGCCAGTCACTACACCCAGGTGGGAGACAAATATTGGAATCCCTACATCCGCTATGTCATCAAGTCTTTCATCACCGAAGGCGGAGAGCCCTACGGGAGCGGAATCGCCAGCGGCTCCGGCTATTGTGAACTGGGAGAGATGTGGGGGTATTTCGTGGAATCCACCCTGTACAAAGACCGCTACGGCGGAGACCTCCCCATCTACGGCAACCGCTTCTGGTTCAAGCCCGACATCTTCTCCCATCTCTATGACCGGGGAGTCTCCCACAAAGAGATTTTCCGGGCGCTCACCAGTGACGTCACCACCATCGACGACCTCAAGGACAAACTCATCTCCCTGTATCCGGGAAGCGAAGAATTGATTGAAGAAATCTTCCAAGCCTATGGGAAATAAGCCTCTTCCGTTCATCAGGCCGGTCTGGGGGCTTCTCCTGGCCCTGGAGGTCGCATCCTGCTCCCTGGTCAGGGAAGACCGTACGGACTGCCCTTGTGAACTGACTGTGGAAATTCTCGGCCAGCCTTTGTATCCGGTATCGCTTTCCCTGACCGGAGAGGGCTTCCGGGAACAATGGGAGGTCCCCTGCGACACGGTCCTCCGGCTGAGCGTCCCCTCTCCCGGCGTCCAGTTGCTGGCCCTGGCAGGGGCCTCCCCGCCACAGGGCCATGCCGTCCACATTCCCGAAGGGTCCGACTGTCCCCCGCTGTACCTGCACACAGAATGGGTGGAAACAGGAAAGGACTCCGCCCGCGTGGCGGTCCGGCTGGAAAAGCACTTCTGCACGCTCTCCCTCCTTGTGGAAGGTCCGCCGGGGGACGGCGCCCCCCTGCAGGCCGATGTAAGGGGCTGCGTCGAGGGACTCACCTTCGAGGGAGAAGCCCTGAAAGGCCCTTTCTCCTGCCGGCTGGACCCCGGGAACAGCATCCGGCTTCCGCGCCAGCCCCCGGACGAGGAACTATGGCTGGACATTTGCATGCCGGAAGGGGTCGTCCGCTCCTTTGCCCTGGGCAACTACATGCTGGAAGCCGGCTACGACTGGACGACCCCCAGCCTCCAGGACCTGTCCCTGGAAGTGAACCTCTCCGTAACCCATCTCAGCTTCGAAATCGGCCGATGGACAAACGTCATCCCCCTGAGGGTGGAAATTTAGGGAACAAAATATTTGGAGTTTCAAAAAAAGTACGTATATTTGCAATCCCAAAACAAACGATGCGCGGATGGCGGAATTGGTAGACGCGCTACTCTCAGGAGGTAGTGTCCGAAAGGACGTGTCAGTTCGACTCTGATTTCGCGCACAAAAAAAAAGACGGATTTTCTTCCGTCTTTTTTTTTGTTCCAGCCGGTTTCCCGGGCCTTAGAAATACATAACGGTTTGCTGTTCTACGGCGCTCAGAAGTTTGTTGGCGAGGGAGGAGACGCCGAAACGGAAGAGGCTCTTGTTCAGCCACTGCTCTCCCAGCACAGTGCCCACGATGGACATGTAGCAAACGGCATCCAGGGCCGATGCAATGCCGCCGGCGGCCTTGAAGCCCACTTTCTTTCCGGTGACTTCGTAATACTTACGGATGCTCTCGCACATGACGTATGCGGCCAGCGGGGTGGCATTCACCTTCACTTTTCCGGTAGAGGTCTTGATGAAATCGGCCCCGTTTTCCATGGCCAGGAAGGAAGCGTCGGCAATGGCTTCGGGGGTCTGGAGAAGACCGGTTTCCAGGATCACTTTCAGGATAACCGGGCGGCCCAGTTCGGCGGCCACCTTGTCGATGCATTCGCGGGAAGCCTTGATTTCGGCCCCGGCGGCCTCATAGTCTCCGGCGAGGAAACTGTTCAGGGCCAGGACGATATCGATTTCATCGGCCCCGCCGCGGACGGCCAGTTCAATCTCATGGAGTTTCACCTCCAGGAAACTCTGGGACGTGGGGAAGCAGCCGGCCACCGTGGTCACATGGACATCCCTGCTTGCGCGGGCCGATGCCACTACGGAAGCGAAATTGGGATAGACACAAATGGAAGCGGGGAGCGGCCAGGAAGGATAATCCTTGGCAAAGGAATTCACCTTCTCCACCAGACGCCTGACGCTTGAAGGGGTATCTTCATTGGCCAGCGTAGTCTGGTCCATCAGACCGAAGCATTCTTTATATACTTTTTCAGAGGCAATGCCCTCCAGCCCTTCGGCGATAAGGGCCAGATGACGGTCAATAGCTTCTTTGTCAGGCGTATAGCCGTATTTGCTTGCAATAGACATAAATATTTATCCTTTTATTTGAATTGTAAAACCTTCGTCGATGAGCGGCTGCACAAGGGAGCGCATCTGATCTACCGTATATTTCTGAAGTTCCTTCATGGGCGTTTCCCGGTCGATGGTATAGACCATCACTTCGCGGGGCTTCACCTGCCGCACAATCTCCATCCAAGCCTCCACCCAGTCTTCCGAAGCCCAGCCGGGACCTTTCAGGAACATTGTCTGCAGCACGAATTTCCCCTGGAAACGGAGAAGACTCTGCACGACATCCTCCACGTGGTAGCGGCCGGCGGGCCGATTGACCAGCGCCACCTGGGCGTCTGTGGGGGCATCCAGTTTGAGAATGGCGTTGTCCACCTTCTGCAAGGCCCGGAAAACGGGTTCCTCCCCTGCCCGGGTGGCATTGGAAAGGACAGACACCTTGGCCGAAGGATAATAGCGGTCCCTGAGTTCCAGCGTAAGGTCGATGATGGCGGGGAATTCCGGATTGAGCGTAGGTTCGCCGTCTCCGGAAAAAGTGATGGAATCAATGGGCGTTCCCGCGGCCCGGCAGGCCGACAACTTGGCCTCCAGCGCCTCCCTGACATCGCTCTCCGAAGGGAGGGTGCGGTCTCCGAGGCCGTCCTTGTTCCAGCCGCACTCGCAGTACACGCAGTCGAAATTGCACACCTTCCCCTGCTGAGGAAGCAGATTGATTCCCAGCGAACTGCCCAGCCGGCGGCTGAAAATGGGGCCGAAAACAGTGGTCTCGCGCATCATAGGCGGTGGGATTTGCTTTGTGCGGTCAGACGCTCTCCGCAGGATGAAATAAACACCAGGCCGGGGTTTTTGCCCGGTTCCAGGGTACCCAGCGTGTCTTCCTTTCCCAGGAAACGGGCGCCGTTCAGACAGGCCCATTCCAGCAGTTGCTCCAGCGGAACCTCCGGGAAAGCCTGCTGGAGGCAGTAGAGTTCATCCACCATGCAAAGCGCATCGTTGGACGACAGGGAATCGGTGCCCACGCAGATGGGAATGCCGCTTTCGCGCATCACGGGAATGGGCGGAAGCATCCGGTGGATGAAAAGGTTGGAGAGCGGGCACACGGCCAGGAAGGGCTCCGAAAGCACTTTCTTGGCCTTTGCCGCACCCTCGGCCGTCAGGCAGCATTCATGCACCAGGAGGACATGCCCCGGAATGGGAGCCCGGAGCCCTCCGGCGAGTAGCCGGTCCAGGAAATACTCCAGGGAAGAGGTGCCCGTTACAGGGGGCGTGGGGATGCCGTTGGCCTTCCGATTGTCCCACATGGGGCCGCGGCCCAGGCGCATCATCTCTTCCTCCTCCTCCGATTCTTCGCTGTGGAAGGACAGATATCCGCTTTCGAGGCCCGCCATGGAAGAGGCGGTTACCAGTTGCGGACTCATAGTATAGCAGGAATGCGGCGTAGGGGCGGCATCCAGACCCAGGGCCTGCGCTTTCTCCTGCAGGGCGCGGACAGAGCGCATGACTTCCTGGCATTCCGCCGGCTGGGCGCCGAACACCTCCAGGAAAGTACGGGTGTACATGGGATGGGCGGCCTTGACGGCGAAAGAGTCGTCACAATTGGAGATATCGGCCATGGCCACGACCCCCTGCTCCCACATCCCGTCCATGGCCGCTTGGAGGGAGGCCAACTTCTCTTCCGGGGAGGAAGTGTCCCTGAGGGCATTGATCTGGTCGATAAATCCGGCCATGCCCGTCCCCTTGCGGAAGAGGCCTTTCATATAGGACAGTTCCACATGGCAGTGGGCGTTCACAAAGCCGGGGACGATGGCGCCGTCCAGCAGCGCCTCGCCTTCCTCGCAGGGGCCGATACGGCGGATGGTTCCATCCTCCTCCACCTCCACGAAGGCGTTCAGAAGCGGCTCACTTGCGGTGAGCGTATAGACATATTTTGCAGCGAAGCGTTTCATAATGAATCCCTTACGAAAAGCAAAGAATCCGGATGGGGAACGGGAAGGGAATCCTGAGGGACTTCCAGATGCATCGTATCCCCGAGGAAACGGAGCGGCAGGGAGTCCACCGCGCGGCCGCGGGGATGGGGAAGGGTGGTATCCCGCTGGAGGTGATAGATGGCCATCATCTTCTTGCGCCAGTTCTCGGCATCCAGCAGGGCGCTCACTTCGTCAATTTCTCCGTCCAGCCGTTTGCCCACGTTCTGCATGACTTTTTCCAGACGGGTCGGATCTTCCAGGTAATACTCCAGGCTGCTGAGGAAATCGTCCGTGTCGTAGCCGTAAGATTCGAAGATCCCTTCATATACGAGGGAGGTATCGGCCTGCGGTCTCAGGGCCGGATTGTGCTTGATCTGCTGGTCCTGGATGAGGATTTCGTACATGATTCCCTCCATGTCCTCACGGGAGATGCGCCGCGGCCCGCAAGAGACCGCGACAAACATCAGCAGTGCGATATAGAGGATTCTCTTCATTAGCGGAGGGTGGCGCCAAATTCTCCCTGGAGGGTGCTGAGGACACGCTCGATGGTCTTTTCCACCTCGGTGTCGGTAAGGGTGCGCTCGGGATCCTGCAGCACGAAATTCAGGGCGTACTGCTTCTTGCCGGCGGGGATTTTCTCTCCGCGGTACACATCGAAGAGGGTGACGCTTTTGATGAGTTTCTTTCCGGCCCGGACGGCGGCCTTGCGCACATCGGCATAGGCGACGCCCTCGTCCAGGAGGAGGGCCAGGTCTCTTCTCACCTCAGGGAACTTGGGCAGTTCCTTGAAGGAGAACTTGTCCCGCTTGATGAGGGAGAACAGGACTTCCCAGTTGATTTCGGCCGCAAAGACAGGCTGCTTGATGCCGAAACGCTTGCAAAGGGCCGGGTGCATGGTGCCTACGGTGGCCAGGAGTTTGGGTTCCCTGCCGGGCAGGCTGTAGGTGATGCCCTCGGAGAAGATATCGGCCGGGGCCGATCCCATCTGGAGGGAGGAGACATCGATCCGGTAACGGGCCATCAGGGCCTCCACATAACCCTTGAGTTGGAAGAAATTGGACTTCTGGGCCGGGCTGCGCCAAACCTTGTCGGGCGTTCCGCTGAGGAAGAGGGAGAATGCGCGGTGCTCCTCATAACTGGCGAGGGTGGTGCCGTCCCCTTCTTCCAGGCGCTGATAAACGGAACCGTACTCGAAGAAGCGCAGCGACGTGGCCTGCCGGTTCAGGTTGTAAGCCACCACCTCCAGGCCGTTCAGAAGAAGCGTCTGGCGCATCACGTTCAAATCCTGGCTCAGGGGGTTCACGATGTGGACGCAGCGGATTGCCGGGAAGGTTTCCAGTTTGGTATAGTAGTCTTCCTTGGTGAGGGAATTGTTCATGGTTTCCACGAAGCCATTGGCGGCCAGCCAGTTGGAGATGGCATTGCGGGTGGCTTCCGGATCCGGCTGGGCCGAAGGATTCACGCTCATCCGGAGGTTCTGCGGCAGTTCGATGTTGTTGTAGCCGTAGATACGGAGAATCTCTTCCACCACATCGCATTCGCGGGTGACGTCCACCATATAGGTAGGGGCCGCCACCAGGGCGCCGCCGTCCTTCTTCTCCACGAACTCATAATTGAGGCTTTCCAGAATCTTTTCGATGGTGGCGTGGCCGATCTTCTTGCCGATGAAATGCTCGATCCGCGTATAATCCAGTTGGATGCGGGCGCGGCCGATGGGTTCCGGATACACCTCCTGAACCTTGCCGACAACCTGACCGCCGGCCGTTTCCAGGATGAGGAGGGCGGCCCGCTTGGCGGCGTACAGGGCGGCCTCGGGGTCGGCTCCGCGCTCGAAACGGAAACTGGCATCGGTGGAGAGGGCCTGGCTCTTGGCGGTCTTGCGGATGCTCACGGGGTCGAAATAGGCGCCCTCGATGAACACGTTCACGGTGCTTTCCGTGACACCGGAGTCCTCACCGCCGAACACGCCGGCAATGCACATGGGGCCTTCGGCATCGGCAATGACCATGTCACAGGCGGCCAGTTTGCGCTCCACGCCGTCCAGGGTACGGATGGGTTCCCCTTCGGCTGCCCGGCGCACGATCACCTTGCCACCGCGGACCTTGTCGGCATCGAAGGTGTGCAGGGGCTGGCCGGTCTCGAAAAGGACGAAATTGCTGATATCCACCACGTTGTTGATGGGCTTGAGGCCGATGGACAGCAGGCGCTCCTGCAGCCACTCAGGGCTGGGGGCCACCTTGACACCCTTCACGGTGATGCCGCAATAGCGGGGAGCGCCCTTGGAATCCAGGACCTCCACCGGCATGGCCTCGCCCGTTCCCTCGCGGAAAGCCTCCACGGAAGGGATGCACAGTTCGCAGGGGAGGTCGCGGCTCTTCAGATAGCCGTAAAGGTCCCGTGCGACACCGATATGGGACGCGGCGTCAATGCGGTTGGCCGTAATCTCATATTCAATGACGGCCGATTTCTCCAGGCCCAGATACTGCTCGGCCGGCGTGCCGGGGACGGCATCCTCCGGAAGCACCATGATGCCGGCATGGCTGGAGCCGATGCCCAGTTCGTCCTCGGCGCAAATCATACCGAAACTTTCCACACCGCGGATCTTGGACTTCTTGATTTTGAAATCACCGGGAAGGACAGCCCCGATCCGGGCGAAGAGCACCTTCTGCCCGGCCGCCACGTTGGGCGCACCGCAAACCACCTGGACGGGCTCTGCCGAGCCGTCGTTCACGGTGGTCACATGCAGATGGTCGCTGTCCGGATGGGCCTCGCAGGTGAGCACCTGGGCCACCACCACGTGATCCAGCCCGCGGTCCTGTACCTCTACGGAATCCACTTCAATGCCGATGGATGTCATGGCCTCGGCCACCTGCCCGGGCGTAAGGTCACATTTCAAATACGCTTTTAACCAGTTGTAAGAGAGTTTCATTGTATATCTTCTAACTTAAACAAGGCCTCAACAAAAGCCTTCTTGTCAAATACTTTCAAATCGTCTATCCCTTCGCCGATGCCCAGGAACTTGATGGGGAACTTGAAACTGTCCACGATGCCCACCACCACGCCGCCCTTGGCGCTGCCGTCCAACTTGGTTACGGCGAGGGCCGTCACATCCGTGGCCTTGGAGAACTCCTTGGCCTGGACAAAGGCATTCTGTCCGGTGGACCCGTCCAGGACCAGCAGGACCTCGTGCGGGCCGTCCGGCACCACGCGACGGATGACATTGCGGATTTTGGTGAGTTCGTTCATCAGGTCCACCCGGTTGTGAAGGCGGCCGGCGGTGTCGATGAGGACGACATCGGCCCCTTTGGCCACGGCGCTTTTCACGGTGTCGAAGGCGACGGAGGCGGGGTCCGCCCCCATGGGCTGCTTCACGATATCGGCACCGGCGCGCTCCGCCCAGACGGTGAGTTGTTCCACCGCCGCGGCACGGAAGGTGTCGGCCGCCCCCACCACCACTTTCTTTCCCTGCCGGGTGAGCATGGCGGCGAGTTTGCCGATGGTCGTGGTCTTCCCCACTCCGTTCACGCCCACGATGAGCATCACATAGGGTTTCTTGGAAAAATCGAAGGCCTGGACCGGGGCGTCATCCTCCCCGATGAGGGAGGCAATCTCTTCCCGGATGATGGCGACGAGCTCTTCCATATTCACGTACTTGTCCCGCTCTACACGGTCTTCGATATTCTCGATGACCTTGAGCGTGGTCTCTACGCCCATGTCGGAGCCCAGAAGAGCCTCCTCCAGCGCATCCAGCACATCGTCATCCACCTTGGACTTGCCGGTGATGGCGCGCCCCAGTTTCTGGAAGAAGTTCAGGTTGGTCTTTTTGAATCCTTTGTCGAATATTCCCATAGACTGCAAATATACACATTTTGCGGGCAGAAAACAACAAAAAGCCACCCCTTGCGGAGTGGCTTTTTTGCAATTCGGCGGGAGAATTATTTCTTGTTGAAGAATTCTTTCTCTTTGCCTTCTTCCACCAGCTGCTCTACGAAAACGTAGGCACCGGTCTTGGGGCTCTTTTCCATACGGATGACCTTCACCATGTGCTTTGCACCGGCTTTTGCATCGAAGGTTGCAACTGCTTTCTTTGCCATAGTTCAAATGATTTATTTAATCTCACGGTGGAGGGTTACTTTCTTGAGGTACGGGTTGTACTTCATTCTCTCAAGACGGTCGGGGGTGTTCTTCTTGTTCTTGGTGGTGATGTAACGGGACATACCGGGAACACCGCTGGCCTTCTGCTCCGTGCACTCCAGGATGACCTGCACCCTGTTTCCTTTCTGTTTCTTTGCCATAATTCTTAAGGATTAAAAGGGTTAAACAAGGTTCACGTATCCTTTCTCCTGAGCGGCCTTGAGGGTGGCGTCGAGACCATTCTTCTCGATGATGCGCATACCC
>JAFSMS010000081.1 GCA_017447815.1 Bacteroidales bacterium
ATAAACGGGATTCTCATTGTGGATTTCCTGCGAGATGCTCAGCAGGGTGCCCTCTTCTCCTGCAATCTGGCGTGAAACATAAAGGCTGTTGCCGGTGGCGGAGAAGTAGAAGATCAGGCGTTTGATCTTCTTTTCTTTCCGGGTGTTTCCGCAGGCGGAAAGGGTCGGGACACAGGTGGCAAGCATGCCGAGGCCCAACACCTTGAGGGCATTTCTCCGATTGATGGGGCGATTGATATCCATACTGGTTTTATTTTTACAAAAGTAGCGTGTTTCATCTGAAACGGCATAACACATTTTTGCCCATTATTAACCAATTTCGCAGATAATCATTATATTTGTCAAACCTCCAGTTCGAAGAGGTTCGGTCCCTGAGGTCTCATATGTTCTCTTATCACACCCTTGTTATCAGGCCCTTTTCGGCATCCATCAGGATGTGGTCACCGTCTTTGAGCACCTGGGTGGCACCCTTCACATTGACGATGGTGGGGAGGCCATATTCCCGGGCCACCACGGCGCCATGCGACAGGGACGAGCCGATTTCCGTAATCAGACCGCTCACAACGGAGTAATAAGGCGTCCAGCCGATATCCGTGAAGCGGGCCACCATAATCTCCCCTTTCTGGAGACGGTTGGCATCTTCGGCCGAATGGACGATGCGCACGCGGCCCTCGCACTTTCCGTTGGATACCGGAACGCCGGACAGGGCGCCGTCATCTTGCGCCAGGTCATACACATCGGCCACCGGCTTGCCCATATAGGTGTCGTCAAAGGAGAGTTCCTCCTGCAAGGCAAAGGCCTTTTTTCTTCTGGCGGCCAGCGGTGCAAGGGAGGATTCGCCTTGGATGAGCCGGCCGATTTCCCTGTGCGCCAGGAAATAGACGAGGTCGGCCTCGGGAAGCAGTCCGTCCTTGGTCAGAAGGGCGGCCAGCCGGGCATACTGCGTTTTGAAAAGGTCGATGATTTCTATCAGACGGGACTTGGTGTACTCCCGGTCCACCACAGCCTGGCGCGATTTCTTGGCGTAAGAAATGCAGGCCGCCTTCAGCAGCGGATTTTTGACAAAGCCGAATTCCTTCCGGTAATCGATCACTCCTTCCTTCTGGACCAGGTTCATGGGCGAGTGAATGATGCTGGAAAGGTAATTCATCAGCGGAATCTCGTCCTCCCGCCAGGGCTTGTTCCTCATCTCGGCCTCCTTGATGCAGCGATGGCCGTGATGGGCCAGGAAATCCAGGTAGCGGCGGTGAAGGTCCTTGTCGTTTCGGATGTATTCCAGCAGTTCCTGAGGGCCGAAGTCCAGGGACTTGGGCTCCTGCGTCCGAATTGTCCGGGCCATATCCTGAAGGCGGGTCAGGATGTCGGCACTTTCGATATGCGGGATGTTGGAAAGCAGCCGGGAAAGGAAAGACTGATACTCCTTCTTGTCCGGAAAATACTTGTCCACCATCCGGTAAAGCGCACTGGTGGCACTTCCGGAGTAGGCCGACGAAGCGTAGTGATAGGTAAGGCTCTCATCCAGAAGCGACAGGTTGTCATCAATGCTTTGATACAACTCCCGGGCCGACGATGTGTCCGTGAAATGCACCCGCGTGAGCAACTCGTCGAATTTTCCCATGGCGCGGTGCCCGGACATTACGTAGGCCAGAAACTTGACGGAATTGATGCCCCGGACGAGGGGAGAAGAAAACGGAGCGGAAACGGGCGGATAATCGTGGTACTCCCCCATGATGGACAGGTTCATGGACTGAGGATCGGCGACACCCACTTTTGCATGCATGGCATACAGCAGGTTCATATCGAAAAACAGGTGTCCCGATATGGACGAAATCAGCCGCAGGGGGGTCTCGTCGTCGGGCGAATGGTACACGCCGGCCGTTGCCAGCATATAACGCATGCCGTAGTCGATGGCCTTGACAGAAGTGGAAAGGGTGAGCGGCGTGACAGCGCCGGGCATCATTTCGCCCACATTCCGCTTGGTAAACAGATGGCCGCTTACATCGTCATCCCTGTCAAACTCTTCGATGTCAATAATTTCCGTAGTAATCGGCCGCATTTGCAGCAGATAGAGCCGGTCGCCTTGGATGGCCCATTCCAGGTCTTTTTCTTCCGAAAATACGCTCCGGATCTTTTTGCCCGTATCGTACAGCAGCCACACCTCCTTCTCGGACAGCAGCCCGTCGGCACAGGGCCGATAGCACTTGCGGGAAATCTGGTAGCGATGGGCGGAAGTCTTCCCGGAAACCAGGTTTTCCCCCTGTCCGCTCACCGCCTCGATCAGGATGTCGGAGCCCTTGTTGGGATCGGCCGTAAAGAGGACGCCCGCCTTTTCGCTGTCCACCATTTCCTGGACAACAAGATTCATCCGGGCCTCGTCCAGGTCAAAATGGCGGGCGTAATCCTTCACACGGTCGGCCTTCAGGGAGGCCAGGCAGCGGTGGACGCTTTCCAGCAGATGACTGCGATCGACAAAAAGGCAGGTCTCATATTGTCCTGCGTTGGAAACGCCGGTCCCGTCTTCATTGGAGGCCGATGAGCGCACGGACACCCACTTCGCTCCCAAAGCGTCAAAGGCCCGGTAGAGCGCCTCTTCATCCACCTGGTCGGGCTCGCATACGACAAAACCCCTGGGGACGTCGAACTGATTTCTGACCAACAAATCCAGCCCTTTGGCTTTTCCTCCTACACGGGAATACAGTTCTTCGGGCAATGCGCCCAACGGGTATATCGTCATCTCTTTATGGAATGATAATCTCTCTGATTGAAAAAACGCTTGCTGTCACTGTTGAAGCCGATTTCAAGGATGCCCCGGCAACGCTGGTTCCCCAGTTCGAAATCGGCGATGTTTTCGTGAAGGTTATAGGCACCATCCTGGAAACGGTATGTGACCCCGGAAAGCACCTTGGCCCGAACGGGAAGGGACTCGCCGTTGTCGAGCCGGATACAGAGGTCCAGTTCCCCGGGAACTACTCCGTTGTCCACCTTACGGAAATCCAGGTCGGATTCCAGCATATAGTGCATGCCGGAACCGTCCCTGAAATTCCCTACCTCCAAAGCCGTAATAACGGGATAGGACACCAGGGAATAGTTGAACTGGCACTGGGGGGAGACGGCCATCAACCACAGGTGGTTGTTCATAAAGTTCCAGTCCCGCTTGCCGAAGGAATGGTCCCGTACGCAGGGCAGGCGGAACGGCAGTGTTTGGCTGCCGAGGGTCAGGTTTCCCTCCAGCACGCCCTCCTGCTCATAATGGCACTGACCGCTCACCTGCTGTAACGCATTGAAGTAAGTCCGGTCCCATTTTTCGTTGGCGATGGCTCCGGCCATTCTTGCAGCCGGCATGTGACTGGTAAAATCTATGGGAGGATGACTGGCGACAAAAGTGGCGCTGAAAACGGCCCGTTCACTGTCATTGACCGTCCCTTCAAAGCGGATGGTCCAGTTCTCCCCTGCCCTTTTTACCGTAAGCGGAGATTCACCGGCGGGGAAAAATTCCTGCCGGAGAGAATATAACTTACCTTCCAGCAAAACGCAGAACCAGGTTTCATCCACGTTCACGCGCCGGCCCAGGCGGGCATAAACGGATATCTTGCTGTCGTGGGCTGAAAAGTAATAAGAATTGTTCACCATGGAATCTTCCACGCCCTGCAGGGAAAAGGCTTCGGCCCGTTCGTAATCAAACGGTTGCTGTTTGTTCCTTTTCGCAAGCGCCTTGCACATTACGGCCTTTTTCAAGCTGTAAAACATCTTTTCCGGGTTAATAGGTATCAGTCACAAATTTACGATAATTTTTAAAAACCATTTGTAACTGTTGCCGAAAAAGTGGTATCTTTACCAAGTTGAAAAATCCAAAATTGTATGATTGACCCTGTTTACGCTGCAGCAGAAAACCGCTATGCACAGATGACCTACCGCCGGAGTGGCCGGTCCGGTATCCAAATCCCGGTCCTGGCACTCGGCCTTTGGCATAATTTCGGTTCCCACAAGCCCTTCCGGGATGTGAAAGCCATGGCGCACTATGCCTTCGACAAGGGAATCTGCCATTTTGACCTGGCCAACAATTATGGCCCCGAATACGGTACGGCCGAGGAGAATTTCGGCCGGCTGATGGACAGTTCTTTCCGTCCCTACCGCGACGAACTGCTCATCAGCACCAAGGCCGGCTGGGATATGTGGCCGGGGCCCTATGGAAACTGGGGCTCGCGCAAGTACTTGATGGCCAGCCTGGACCAAAGCCTGCGGCGGATGAAACTGGACTATGTGGACGTGTTTTATTCCCACCGTTTCGACCCCCAGACTCCGCTGGAGGAGACCATGCAGGCCCTGGTCGATATCGTCCGTCAGGGGAAAGCCCTTTATGTGGGCCTCTCCCGCTATCCGTTCGAGGCTGCCCGCAAGGCCTATCAGTATCTGGCCGACCATGATGTCCCCTGTCTCCTGTACCAGGACCGTTACAACATCATCGACCGTGCGCCCGAATGCAGCGGCCTGATCGGCCAGGCGCAGGAAAACGGGACGGGATTCATCTCCTTCTCCCCTCTCCAGCAAGGACTTCTGACGGGCCGGTATCTCAACGGCATTCCGGCCGATTCCCGCATGGCCCGGGGCACCTCGCTCAAGGAGGACGTGCTTACTCCCGATATGCTCCAAGCCCTCGGCGCCCTGAACGACCTCGCCGCCAAACGGGGCCAGAGCCTTGCGCAGATGGCCCTTTCCTGGCTGATCCAGGACCCGAGAGTGACTTCCGTTATTATCGGCGCCAGTTCCGTGGGGCAAATTGAAGACGACCTCAAAGCCCTGGAAAATACATCCTTCTCCCCCGAAGAACTGCAGGCAATCGAAGCCATTTCCTCCCCCGTTCAACTAAAGCGACTGTAGCATGAATCTGCTTCAACTGTTCAAGAATATCCGGCCTTTCGTGAAGCCTTACCGGCTGCTGGTGGTCATTACCCTCATTCTCACCCTGGTGGGCTCCATGATGCAGCAGGTGAATGCCATCGTGCTGGACCGGACGGTGGATGCGATCAACGCGCTCATCGGCACGGATTTCACCTGGAACCAGGCTGCCCGCATCCTCACCGTCATCTCCGTCGTGCTGCTGGGGAAGGAAGTTTTATCGGCCGGAATCACGTTTGCGCAGAACTATTATGGAGAGAGGATGCGAATTTTCGTTTCCCGGGATCTGTCGCAAAGCGTTATCGAGAAGGTGCTTACCTTCCGGATGGCCTATTTTTCCAGCGACGAAAATGCGACCGGAAAGGTTCAGGCCCGTATCGACCAGGGCGTGAGCAGCCTTTCGCGTACGGTGCAGAATTTCTTCATCGACCTGCTTCCGCTGTTTACCAGTGCAGCGCTGGCGCTCATTCTCATGTTCGCCGCCAATGTGTATGTGGGGCTGGTCGCCCTGTGCATTGTGCCGGTCTATTTCTGGATCACCTACCGGCAGGCCCGGCGCCTGAAAGGCTGGCGGCGTGAGATGCGCGGCTATCTGGAGAGCAAGAGCCAGGGAATCAAGAACATCATCGATTCCATCAATGTGATCAAGTCCTTCAACCGGGAAGGCATCGAGGCCGGAAAGCAGTTGGACCTGCAAAATCAAGTCACGGCCAACCAGGTGAAAACCCGGCGGGTCAGTTTTTACTACAGCGGCATCAAGAGTTTCGTCAAACAGGTGGGAACCGTGCTGGTGATTATCCTTACCGCGTATTTGGTCCTGATCGAATATCCGGGCATGACCATCGGTAAAATCATGTACCATGTGATGCTGTTCTCCAACGTCATCGCTCCCATTACGCAACTTCAGCGCATCTTCGACGACGTCAATGACGCTCTCATCTATGCCGAGGGCTTCTTCAGCATCCTCCAGTCGGACAGCGAAGTGGAACCTTCCGGAACCTATCGGCCCGAAAAGATTCGCGGCAAGTTCGAACTGACCGATGTGGACTTCACCTATCCCAACGGCAATCAGGCGCTCTGGGGCATCAATATGACCATCGAGCCGGGCAAGATCACCGCTCTGGTCGGCCTGTCCGGCGCCGGAAAAAGCACCATTGTGAATCTTCTGGACAAGTTTTATGTGCCGCAGAAGGGCCGGATCATGCTGGACGGCGTCGATTTGCAGGACTACGATACGCACTACCTCAGGGACCATATCGGCCTGGTGCTGCAGAAGAACCATATTTTTGACGGGACGGTCGAGGAGAATATCCTTTACGGAAAGCCCGACGCTACGCACGAGGAAGTGGTGGAAGCCGCCAAGAAGTCGTACATTTACGACCAGATCATGGCCCTGCCCAAACAGTTCCAGAACAAGGCGTCCGACTTGTCCGGCGGCCAACAGCAGCGTATCGCCATCGCCCGCATGTTCCTCAAGAATCCGCCCATCATTTTCCTGGACGAGCCGACGGCCAGCCTGGATGCCATCGCCACCGAACAGATCAAGAACAGCATCGATGCCATCAAGAAAGACCGTACCGTTATCATCATTTCACATAGCATCTCTCAAATTATTGACAGTGAGATGATTTATGCTTTGCAAAAAGGACGTGTAGAGCAGTCTGGACATCCGGACGATGTGTACAAAAAAGGCGGTGTCTATAAGGATATCATCGACGCTTCCGCACGGAGTCTGAATATCGAAAAGATTGCCCGGACGGTGCAATCCTGATTATTTTTCCGTATCTTTGCCGCCGCTTATGCTGGAGTCATTTCTCATCGCCCTGGCCCTTGCCATGGATTGTTTTGCGGTTTCCGTCGTATGCGGGGTTATCGTGCGCCGTCTCGAAGGCCGCACGATGGTGCGCATCGCTTTCCTCTTTGGCTTTTTCCAGGCCTTGATGCCGCTTGCCGGCTGGTTTCTGACCACCCGTTTCAGCGCTTATATCCAAGCGGTCGACCACTGGATCGCCTTTGGCATGCTGGCGCTGATCGGCGCGAAGATGATTTCCGATTCTTTCAAAGAAGAGGAGCCCTCCGGCATCAATCCACGGAACCTCAAGGCACAGTTTCTTCTGGCCATTGCCACCAGCATCGATGCGCTGGCTGTGGGAATCACCTATGCCTGTACGGGATATGAACGCGTGGCCCAGTTGACGTGGCCGCTGCTCATCATCGGCCTGGTCTCTTTTGTCATGAGCATCCTGGGCTATGGCATCGGCGTGAAATTTGGCAGCATCGTCAACAAAAAAATGCGCCCGGAACTGTTGGGCGGCATTATTTTGATAGGAATCGGCATCAAGATTCTGGCCGGGCACCTGTCGGCTTAGATGCCGGAGAAGTATTTCAGAAGCGGCGAAATCATCAGCGACTGGATCAGCCGGTTTTCTTTGAGCAGGGTGAGCACCTCGTCCCGTTCCAGCAGGTGGACTTCCAACTCTTCCGTGGCATCCAGATGTGTCTGCCCTGTCTTTTCGACTCCGGTGGCCAGGAAACAGTGGGTAAAATTGGACATGGAACTGGGATTGGGCGTGATTTGCATCAGTTCCTTCCACTCCCCTTCTCCGTATCCCGTTTCCTCCATCAGTTCCCGTCTGGCGGCTTCCAAAGGCGTTTCACCGGCCTCCATTACCCCGCAGGGAAGTTCGTAGCAGGTCATTCCCACGGCATGCCGATACTGCCTTTCCATCACAAACTTGCCCTCCTTCGTAATGGCGATGACATTCACCCAGTCGGGATATTCCACGACATAGTATTCCGGGTTGACCCGCCCGTCCGGGAGTTGTACTTTGTCTCTCCGGGCGGTGAGCCACGGTCTTCTGATCAAATATTCCGAGGAGAGTATCTTCCATCGGCGCATATTGTCTTCAGGGATGAGTGCCATATCGTCAAATTTTTTGCAAAGTTAAGAAAAGCACAACAAAACTTCTTCAAAAAACTTTGGAATTTCCAAAAAAAGACTTACCTTTGCAATCCCAAACAATGGTGCTGTAGCTCAGATGGTAGAGCAATGGACTGAAAATCCATGTGTCGGCAGTTCGATTCTTCCCAGCACCACATAACAAGCTGAAAATCAGCAAGTTACAAATTTACGCACAACTTTTACGCATAATGGGCAAGAAGTTGTGCGTTTTTTTGTGGCTTAAAAACAGCCGTGTTGCTCACCTGACGCTACGGGTCCAGATATAATTGACATTTTCGGTTGGTGAAACACCTTATAACCATTTGATATATTTACATTTATGTATACTTTATTGAAACGCGTTTCAATAAAGTTGTGATATGTCAAAAATAAGGCGTCGTC
>JAFSMS010000082.1 GCA_017447815.1 Bacteroidales bacterium
ATCCCTCCGGATGCGGTGCGCCACAATGCAGGCCACATTGAACAGTGCCCGGTCAATGTCCTTAGGATCTGTATAATCCTTTGAGAACGTTCTTTCTGCGCTGTAACTCTTGGCCTCGGCCATCTCCGTCTCCACCGGAGAATCGTCCCGCCCGTTGGCATTCTCGTGCAGTTGCCGGGCAAACTTCTGCCCCACCAGCTGGGTCAGGGAACCCATGCCCAGTTGCGCCAACTGGCCGATAGTATGGATGCCGTAAGCCGTCAGGCGCTCCTCCGTCTTCTTCCCCACCCAAAGCAAATCCCGCACGCCCAGCGGCCACATCTTCTCCTGCACCTCACTCTCCCAAAGCGTATGCACCTTGTCCGGCTTCTCAAAGTCGGACGCCATCTTTGCCAGGAGTTTGTTGGAGCCGACCCCTACGTTCACCGTAAACCCCATCCGGGCTTTCACCTCATCCTTGAGCCGCGTAGCCACCTCCACCGCGTTTTCCGGCGTACAGCGGAAACTCATGTCGATGAAACACTCATCGATGGAGAACTGCTGCAGCACCGGAGAGTAGTTACGGCAGATGGAAATGAAACCCTCCGAGCAGGCCTTGTACCAGGCCCAGTCGCCTCGGACAATCACCAGGGAAGGACAAGTGCGCAGCGCCATCGAAACCGGCTGCGCCGTCTTGATCCCCAGTTTCTTCGCCGGGATGGACGCCGCCGTAATGATGCTCCGGCGGTCGGAAGGGTCGCCGGACACCACCGAAGGAACCAGCCGGATGTCCGGCTTTCCTTCACGCACCATCTTCACCGCCGACCAAGAAAGGAAGGCGGAGTTCACATCGATATGGAAGATGACGCGGCGCAAGAACGATCCCTCTTCATCCGGTCAATGAATCTCCTTGCCAAACGGGAACACGGCCCCCAGCGCCATCTTAAAATGCTGTAAACCCCAGGGAATGCCGATAATAGTCACGCAGAAAAACAGGCCGAACGTCAAATGAAGGAGCGCAATCTCCCACCATCCCAGCAGAATCCAGATGAGGTTCATCCCCACCGACAGGCAGCCCGGCTCCCGGGGACCGTTCACCAGTTCGTGGCCAAAAGGCCAAAGCGCATAAGTGCCCAACTTAAACAGTTGAGCGCCAAACGGTATGCCGATGATGGAGATACACATCATAAGGCCTACCAGGTAGTAGATCAGGGCGATAAGGATACCGCCGAAGACAAGCCAGAGGATGTTTCCGAGAGATTTCATAAGGAACCGAGTATTTTCATGAGCATTTTGTCCGGGACATCGCCGCATGCCCTCCGGACGGTTTCTTTCAGGAATTCCAGCGACTGGGCCGGTGTGAGGGAAGAGGTGAGGGAGTCGTCAAAGAGCGCTTCCGGATCGCAGAAACTGCTGCGCTGCCAGCCGCTGTAGCGAAGGTCGGGACCGCGATAGATTCGCTCGATGTCGCCGGTGACGATGCGCGTCTGCATCTGGAGTTTGCCCAGCAGGGCATCCGCGGCCGCCTTGCCCACGCCCATCAGTCTCCGCACCTCGGGAACAGAGACACTGCCCTGCCCCTTCATATAATCCAGCACCTTCCGCTGGTCGGCCGTGAGCCTGTATTTGGGCAGGGAACGGCGCCAGTTGGCGAGTTCCCGGAAAACATCCACGGTGGCAAAGGCAGCCTTGCCGCCGCAGAGGAACTTGCCGTAGGCGATGTCCCCGCTCCGGACGCATTCTATTTTCCAGTCCCAGGGGCCGAGGTTGTCTTCCGTCAACCACGCCTCCGGCGGCGTATGCTCCTCGACGGAATAGCCCGGGACGGCATTGGCAAAAAAAGGGATGAGCCGATACTCCCTGATGAGCCTCAGCATTCCTTCCGGCCCCGAAACCACAGGCGTCCGGACTTCTCCCTGTATGCGCTTAATGGTGCCGATATCGCTATGCCCGGTTAAATTGATCCTTAAGATTGGTTTATAGTTCTTGCAAAGATAGTTTTTTTCGTAACTTTGAAAAAATTTTCTGCCGATGAAACGCATCCTTCTTGTCCTGGCCTTTGCGGCCCTCCTCCTCCCCGTCCGCGCCCAAGAGTTTGACGGGCAAAGTTGTACGTCCATCATGGTGGGCCGGAAAGCCTCTGCCGACGGGTCCGTCATCACGTCCCACACCTGCGACGGAAGATACCGCACCTGGGCACAGATGGAGCCTGCCGCGGACCATGCACCCGGAACCATGCACCCCGTCCTGAGAGGCACCATGCACACCCGCTTCCGGGGAGACACCGTGGGCGTGAAACGCATGGGCGAGATTCCTCAGGCGGCACACACCTATGCCTATCTGAATACCGCCTACCCCTGCCTCAACGAGAAACAACTGGCCATCGGCGAAACCACCTTCGGCGGACCGGACACGCTGGTGAACGCCGCCGGATGGTTCACCATCGAAGAACTGGAGCGGGTGGCCCTCCAGCGGTGCGACAATGCCCGTGACGCCATCCGCCTGATGGGCGCCCTGGCCGAGCAGTACGGCTATGGCGACGGCGGGGAATGCCTCACGGTGGCCGACAAGAACGAGGTCTGGCAGTTCGAAATCGTGGGCGTCGGCAAAGAGCGCATCGGCGCCGCATGGGTGGCCAAACGGGTCCCGGACGACCACATCGCCGTATCGGCCAATATCCCCCGCATCGGAAAAATCAACCGGAAGGACAAGGACATGATGGCTTCCGACAACGTGGAAAAGGTAGCCCTCGAAAACGGCCTCTGGGACGGAAAGGGAGACTTCATCTTCTGGAAGAGTTTCAATACGAATTACGCCAAAGGGCGGAACTTCAACGACCGCGAATACTTCATCCTCAATCACTTCGCCCCTTCCCTCGGGCTCAGTTACGACATGGCCGAACTCCCCTTCTCCGTGAAGCCGGAAAAGCCGGTTGACATCCGCGAAGTGATGGCCCTTTACCGGGAAACATACGAAGGGACCGACTTCGACATGACAAAGAATGTCAAACTGGCCCGGCCCGCCAACAAGGAGCATCCGGCCGATACCGTGGTATCGCCCGTCGCCAATCCCTGGCTCACCACCACCCTGCGCAACACCCTCAACACCATCGCCCCCGGGACCGTGGAGTTCAGAAGGACCGTCGCCGTCGCCTGGTGCGCCTACTCCCATATCACCCAACTGCGGAACTGGCTCCCGGACGCCGTGGGCGGCGTATGCTACCTGTCGCTGGACAACCCCGGCCAGAGTCCCCGCATTCCGGTTTTCTGCGGCACCACCACCCTTCCGAAGGCTTACGAAACGTGCGGCCAGGCCCAGTACGTACCCGACTGCGCCCTCTGGCAGTTCCGCCGGGCCAACAAACTCGCCACCCTCTCCTGGCAGTCCACCAAAGAAGGGTTCAACCAGGAAATCCTGAGGCTTGAATCCCTTGCCCTTGAAGGACTTCCCGCTGGCTCCCCCGCGCCCGCCGTACTGAATGCCTTCACGGAATACATCTACCAGGAAAGCGTCCGAAGTTGGAAGGCGCTCGAAGAGAAATACTGGCTCCAGTTCGGGATGGGCTTCTAAAAACCGCCTGCCATGAGATTGCCGCTCCCCGCCTTCGACATCGCGGATGAGGTGAACCGTGTCCTTGCCCAAGGGAACCGGCTCATTGTCACCGCACCGCCCGGAGCCGGCAAATCCACCATTCTTCCGCTTACCATCTCCAAGGCCTTCCCGGAGGGGAAAATCCTCATGCTGGAGCCCCGCAGGGTGGCGGCCCGGCAAGTGGCCGAACGCATGGCCTGGCTCCTTGGGGAGCCCGTGGGAAAAACCGTAGGCTACCGGGTGCGCCTGGAAAGCAAGGTCTCGGGAGAAACCCGCATCGAAGTGCTCACGGAAGGCATTCTCACCCGCATGCTCATTGACGACCCGGCCCTCGAGGGCGTCGGAGTGGTCATTTTCGACGAGTTCCACGAACGTTCCCTGCAGAGCGACGAGGCCCTGGCCCTGACCCGGCAGGCACATGCGCTCCTGCGCGACGACCTCAGGATCGTGCTCATGTCGGCCACCCTCGATACGGCCTTCCTGTCGGCAGCCCTGCAGGCGCCGGTGGTGGAGAGCGAAGGAAAGATGTACCCGGTCGAGATCCGCCGCGGCAAGGAGGCCGATGCGACCACCGTGGCCGAACTCGTCGCCCATACGGTGCGGGAAGCCCACGGCAGGGAGAGCGGCGATATCCTGGCCTTCCTTCCCGGGGAAGGCGAGATCAAAAGATGCGCGGAACTGCTGGGGACAAGCCTTGGCGCCACCCGCGTCTGTCCGCTTTACGGGATGCTCACCAACGCCCAGCAGAAGGCGGCCATCGCCCCCAGCGCTCCCGGAGAGAGGAAAGTGGTCCTCGCCACCCCCATCGCCGAGACCTCCCTTACCATCGAAGGCGTCCGCGTGGTCGTGGACGCAGGCTTTTACAAGACCCTGGTGGTCGATGCCAGGAGCGGTCTCAGCCACCTTGAGACCGTGCGGGTGAGCCTGGACATGGCCACCCAGCGAAGCGGCCGCGCCGGGAGAGTGGCCCCCGGGGTATGCTACCGCCTCTGGAGTCCCGGCACCGAATCCCGGATGGCCGCGGTCCGGACGCCGGAAATCCTGTCGGCCGACCTTTCCTCCCTGGTCCTCGATGCCGCCGCCTGGGGAGAGAGCGACCTTTCGGCCCTGCCGTGGATCACGCCGCCTCCGCCCTCCCACCTGGCCGAGGCAAGGAAGTTGCTCCAGTCCCTCGGCGCATTGGACGCAGAAGGGAGAATAACCCCGCACGGGAAGGCGATGTCGGCCCTCCCCTGCCATCCGCGCATGGCCGAAATGCTGCTCAAGGCCGACACGCCCTCGAAAAAAGCCCTCGCCGCCGATCTGGCGGCCCTTCTGGAAGAAAAAGATCCCCTGCCCGACCAGACGGATACGGGAATGGACATACGCCTGTCCGCCCTTCGCCAGGCAAGGCGGAGCGGCCAGCCGGGCCGATGGTCCCGTATCGTCCGGCTGGCCGCGCAGTATGCGTCCCTTGCCAGGACCGTTGCAAACGACACGGAACCAGACCCTTACGAGGCCGGAGCGCTCATCGCATCGGCCTATCCCGAGCGGATCGGGAAAGCCTGGAGGGAGGGCGGTCCCGGACGCTTCCTGCTCTCCGGCGGGGAGCAGGTGGCCGTCGCTCCCTCCGATCCCCTTTCGGCCTCCGACTGGATTGCCGTAGCCTCCATGGGAAGCCGCCCGGGAGGGGTGGGACGCGTCTTTCTGGCAGCCCCCGTTGCGAAGGAAGACCTGACGGCCCTCGCCACGGAACGGGACGTCGTCCTCTGGGACAGGGCGCAGGGGGCCGCCGTCGCCCGGCGGGAAAGGCGCATCGGGGTCCACACCCTGGAAAGCCGTCCCCTTTCGGAAGGCGTGACAGAAAGGCTCCAGGCGGTCATCGCAGAGGCTGCCAGGAAAGACGGCCTGTCGATGTTCGATTTCTCCGGCGAAACGGAGAACCTTCAGCGCAGGATCGCCACCGTGGCGGCATGGCATCCGGAACTCGAACTGCCGGACGTTTCGACACCCGCCGTCCTGGACCGGGCGCGAGAATGGGTTCCCCTCTTTGTCGGGAAGGCCACTACGGCGGCCCAGATGAAAAAGACGGACATGGCCGCCGTCCTCCGGAGTTTCCTGTCCTACGAACAGCAGCAGGCCATCGACCGGCTGGCCCCCACCCACCTGCCCGTTCCCACGGGAAACCGCATCGGCCTGGAATACCGTCAGGGGGCCGAGGCTCCGGTCCTCAGGGTGCGCCTGCAGGAGTGCTTCGGCCTTACGGAAACCCCGCGGGTAGATAATGGGAAGCGCCCCGTCCTGATGGAACTGCTTTCGCCGGGGTACAAGCCGGTCCAACTCACCAGCGACCTCCGGAGTTTCTGGGAGGGAACGTACTTCGAGGTCCGGAAAGAACTTCGCCGGCGCTATCCCAAGCACTCCTGGCCGGATAATCCCCTGAAAGCGGAGCCGACCGGAAGAGCCCGGAAAAAGGCCTGATGCCTTTGTTTACTGCCTTTCGGACCAGAAATGATGCCCGCAGCCGATGGAGAACTGGTCGTCGGGGGCGAAAATCTCCAGGGAGGTGATTCGGCCGTCCAGGAACCGGGCGCTGAAAGACTGCTGGGCTGCAAGGGGAACGAAAGACAGGGAAATAATATGAAATTAATCATTTTTTGATAAATTTGCGCCATGAAACAAATCCTAAGCCTCTTTTTTGTCTTTTTTTGCATCAATGCGCTGGCCGGAGAACCCTATTTCTGCACCAAGGCAGGCAGTAAACTATTAGAAGTGCTTGTAAAGATTCAATAAGAGAGCGTACGCATGAACTGGATTCTACTGATTGTCGCCGGGCTGTGTGAATGCGGATTCACCTTCTGCCTCGGCAAGGCGAAACTGGCCGCCGGTTGGGAAGCCGCCGGCTGGTATGCGGGGTTTGTGGTCATTTCCGCCTTAAGCATGCTGCTGCTGGCAAAAGCGTCCAAAACCATCCCCATCGGCACGGCCTATCCGGTCTGGACCGGCATCGGTGCCGTCGGGACCGTCCTGATCGGGATTTTTGTCTTCAAAGAACCGGCCACCTTCTGGAGGATGTTCTTTATCGTGACCCTGATTGCGTCCGTAATCGGGCTCAAGATGGTGTAAGGGCAGCCCTTCCAGAACAATCTGCTACTGAGACATTAACACTTTGGCACAATATTGGACAGAAAGCAGGACAGAACAAACTCGGAGTTTACAAAAAGATGATTATCTTTGGAGCAAAACACGCAAACATTGAGAATATGAAAAAACTGTCCTGTTTCATTGCCGCCCTCTTTGTGGCCATCAGTTCCTTTGCGCAGGAATCCGACATTCCTGTCATCAAGGAAATTGCCTCTGTCGAACAGAACGATATAACGACGCTGGACCTTTTCAACATGCCCTCGAACGGCGAGAACCACTATTACCTGTGCGTCGGCTCCCTCGGCCATGGCGATGAGGTCGTACAAATCGTGTTCGACCCGGTCTTCAAACTGTTCATCCCCCTTGGGAATTCCATGGACGAAGCCATCGAAACGCTGAAAACCCTGCAGGCGCTCTTCAAGCAGCCCGTGAATTCGTCCCTTGAAATGCCCGGCTGCCTGGCTTTCGGATTTCCCAACGACAAGTTGGAGACGGTGACAATCACCTACCGCAAACCCTTCCTTTCCCGCCAACTGGAATTCAGCCTGGAGCGTGAAGGGTACATTCGGGCCACCTATGTAGCCAAGTCAGACATTGGCTCCATCGTGACCAGCGCCAAGATTCACAAAAAACTGTTCCCCAAAGAATAAGGGCTTCGCTACTTCCCGGCGGGGAGTCTTTTCCTCTTCTCTTTTCTGCCTTTGAACAGTCTCCAAAGGGTGGAAACGACGGAACCTACGCCGAAGCCCATCCTTCCGGCGCTTTCCCCGGTCAGACGCAGCCCTTCGTTGAAAAGATGGGAAGGCGTGTAGAAATTGCGTGCCTGCTCGAGGTTTTGCCGAAGGGTTTCCTCCTGCACGCGGATATCGCCCTCCGTCTCGGCAATGGCCGTGTCCAGCGACTGGATATCGGCCTCGGTGCGGCCGGGAGTGATGATGCCCGAATACAGGGAGACGAACGTATTCTTGAACAGGCGGCCCCGCAGGAGCAGCAGAATCACCGCCAGCACCAGCAGGACCCCGGCCACGATGAAGGCGCCCAGGGCGTAACTGCCCAACAGTTCCCCGATCAACATCACGATGCCGAAAGACAGCGTGAGAAGGAAAACGCCGGCCACGGCTAAAATGACAAGGAGGGCGCCGATGGCGGTGGTTCCTTCCGACAGCCCCTTGACCGTGCGGAGTTTGACATTGTCCAACTGTTTGTCCAGATAGATTTTGGAATCCTGGAACAGTTTTTCTACCGGTTCAGTAAACTGGCTCATATGTTTGGAAATGAAGGATTTCAGAAAATCAGGGTTAGTATTTTTCACAAATATACTAAAAAAAGGGCTTAAAATTTTTCCAAGTGAAGAATTTTTATCATTTTTGTGTGATAAATACTAATAACCAAACCATGGATCCCGTCAAAGTCATTGAGATCAAAAAGAGTATATTTGCCGATAACGACGAAGATGCCGCCCGCCTCCGGAAGGAACTCAAGGAGAAAGGCGTCTTTCTTCTGAATCTGATGTCCTCGCCCGGCAGCGGCAAAACCACCACCCTCATCCAGACCATCGGCCGGCTCAAGGACCGGATCCGCATCGCCGTCATGGAGGCCGATATCGACTCCGATGTGGATGCCGTCAAGATCAAGGAAGCCACGGGCATCCCCTCCATCCAACTCCATACCGGCGGCATGTGCCACCTGGACGCCGAAATGACCCGCCAGGGCCTTGACAACGTGGATTTGTCCCAGGTCGATCTCGTCATCCTGGAAAACGTGGGCAACCTGGTCTGCCCGGCCGAATTCGACACCGGAGCCGTATGCAACGCCATGATCCTCTCCGTTCCCGAAGGAGAGGACAAGCCGCTCAAATACCCCCTGATGTTCTCTGTCTGCGACGTGGTGGTCATCAATAAGATGGACGTGCTCCCCTACTTCGACTTCAACCTGGAAAAATGCAAGGAGTACATCCACATGCGCAACCCCAAGGCACAGGTAATTCCCATCTGCGCCAAAACCGGCGAGGGAGTGGACGCCTTCGCCGCCTGGCTGCTTGAGCAGGTCTGCAACTGGAAACAACAATAAAACCGACTATATGCCTGAGATGTCAACGAAATTTGTCCCCAAGCATTTTGGCGACAAAAATCCCAACCCCAAGCTTATCAAACTGGTCCGCCACATTACGGACCGCATTCCCGGAAAAATCAAGATGACGACGGAAGCCCCCGAATACTGGGGCCTCGCCTGCATCTTCGAGGACGAGATGGATCCCATCACCCGGGAAGCCTCCCTGGACTTGCTGCTGGACATGCTTCCGGGCAATCCCTTCAAGGTGCGCAAGCACTGGACCCGGGACCAGCTTCACGAGATGAACCGCAGGAAGCATTATGCCTCCTCGGAGGCCGATTTCGACGCCCTGCTGGACAAACTGGCCTATTTCGGCATGCTGGAATACGACTACGGAGACCATTACACCAACGGCTGCGGACCGGATGAAGGCACCACCTTCGAGCGGAAAGACCGCATCTACTGGGTTCCCATGTTCGTTCCCGGCAGCGCGGAATACACCAACATGAATGTGGAACTCATGGACAAGCATCCGGAACTGGCCATGTTCTTCGAACGCATGACCTTCCTCCCGCTGGAGAAAATCACCCCGATGGTGCCCATGGGCGGCTCCGGTATCGGCATGCTCGTGATTCCGGTGGAGAAAGCCATCTCCATGGAAAACCAGTCCATCGACATCGAGCACAT
>JAFSMS010000007.1 GCA_017447815.1 Bacteroidales bacterium
CATCGACGCCTGGCGGCTGATGATGCACATCGAGGGCCTTCCCACGCTCACTTCCGAGATTGGAAAGAGCCAGTGGATCGATCTGACATCGGCCTTTGGTACTGCTTCGGTGAGCCTGACTTACCTGTCGGTGGAAGTTCCGGAGGCGACGGTGCAGTCCCTGGGTCTCCAGAAGATCGAGCCCACCAATACGGGCAAGTATCCCGCCGCTGTGGATGCGAACGGTTATGCCTATGTACAGTTCGGCCGTTTGTATGTGTCTCCCACCAAGGTGGGCTCCGGCAAGATCAAGATTTCGGCCGTGGGCGGCGGTGACCACCTGGGCGGCGGTTCCAATCCTCCGGGAGGCATGGCGCTTGCGCAGGAGGTTTCTCTCATTGCCCGGGATGTTCCCGGCGGTAACGGTACAGGAGGATGGTTATGATGAAAAAGATATTTGCTTTGGCAACCGTGCTGCTGGGCCTGGTGGCCTGTGGCGGCAACAGCAAGGATAATCCTGAGACCCCGGCTTTCACCAAGGAGAACCTGGTGGGTGTCTGGGAACTTACCTCCGTGGCAACGAAGGCCACCGTGGGATCCGAGACGGTAAGCGTGTATATTGACTTTGCCTCTTCCGGCAGTTTTACGCTGTACCAGAAGATCGGCCAGGGCCGATACACGAAGTTCGAAGGAACGTATTCCGTTTCCACGGAAGGGAAGTTGAGCGGAAAGTATTCCGGCGGCGCTTCCTGGGGCCCTTATGAGGGGGCGATTTCCGGCTCTACGCTTACGTTGACATCGGCAAAGGGCGGAGAGGTGGATTCCTATAAGAAAGTGTCTGAAATCCCTGCTGCCGTGCTTTCCAACTTGTATTGAAAAGCCCGTTTTTGATGGAAAATCCGCGATGACCCCGAAAAGGTTGTCGCGGTTTTTCGTAAAATCCGTATCTTTGCAGTCTATGAGCGAATTTAAGACCAACAAGGCTGTCTTTGTGGGCGTCATCCTCGAGAAGTGCGGCGAGCGCAAAGTGCAGGAATACCTGGAAGAACTGCGCTTCCTGGCCGAGACGGCCGGCGCCGTGGGAGACAAGATGTTTACCCAGCGGCTGGACCGTCCCGACAAGGCGACGTATATCGGCCCGGGAAAACTGGAGGAGATCAAGGAATACTGCGTGGCCAATGAGATCGAATACGTGATTTTTGACGACGAACTCACGGGCATGCAGCAGCGCAACATCGAGAAGGTGATTGCCTGCAGCGACGTGATCGACCGCACCAGCCTGATCCTGGAGATTTTTGCCCAGCGGGCCAAGACGTCCTATGCCAAGATGCAGGTGGAGTTGGCGCATTATAACTACATGCTCCCCCGGCTGGCCGGCATGTGGACGCACCTGGAGCGCCAGCGCGGCGGCATGGGTACGCGCGGCGGTATGGGTGAGACCCAGATCGAGATCGACCGCCGTATCGTGAAACAGCGTATTTCCAAACTCAAGGAAGACCTGAAGAAAGTGGACAAGCAGATGGCCACGCAAAGGGGTAATCGAGGCTCTCTCGTGCGTTTGGCCCTTGTGGGATATACCAATGTAGGGAAAAGCACTTTGATGAATCTCCTGGCCAAATCTGACGTGTTTGCCGAGAACAAACTCTTCGCTACGCTGGACACCACCGTCCGGAAGGTGGTTATCGAGAATGTGCCCTTCCTTCTTTCCGACACGGTGGGCTTTATCCGGAAACTTCCCACCCAACTCGTGGAGGCTTTCAAGAGCACGCTGGATGAGGTCCGTGAGGCCGATGTCCTGGTGCACGTCGTGGACATCTCCCATCCGGAGTTTGAAGAGCAGATGCAGGTGGTGGAGCAAACCCTCAGGGATATCGGCGCCGCCAATAAGCCGGTCTTCGTCGTTTTCAATAAGGTGGACGCCTATTCCTACGAACCGTACGACGAATTTTCTCTCACGCCCAGGCAGCCGATTAACAGAACCCTGGATGAACTGAAGAACAGCTGGATTGCCGAAGAGAAAACGCCTTGTATTTTTATCTCCGCGCGGGAGAAAATCGGGATAGAAAAACTGAGAAATGACCTGTATAAAATCGTTGCCGAGATTCATGCGGGCCGTTATCCTTTTAATAATTTTTTGTGGTAGGAAATGATTGTGTCACAGCACGTTTGCTTATTGTTTTTAACGGCTGTTCCGCCTATTGTCCTCCCTCGAGATTTTTACATTTTTAGTATTTTTTATCCTATGGTTTCTTCCGTTTGTCGGGGATGATTTGTTACAGGCTTAGATAAATTTTTTAATTTTGATTATTTGAGAAACGGGTAATTTTGATGGTTTTCTTCCTGATTTAGATTTATGACACTTTTTGTGTGTTAATGCCTCCGACTTAGATAATTATTTTATTTTGTATTATTCGGTTTGGTTTTTCTTTTAATTCTTCCCGGCTTCGTTTTTCTTCGCCCTTAATTTGTTTTCTCCATCTTCCCGATAACGCCTTACAATTTTTCGTTTCAATTTTTTCGACCAAAAGAACAAATCCTCTATGGTTTCCTTTTTTACCGAAGACGTCCGTTTCCCTTTCAGGCAAAAGCGTTTTACTTCCAAGTGGCTGAAATTTGTCGCCCAGCATGAGGGGCGCAAACTTGGTGACATTTCCGTCATTTTTTGCTCGGACCCGTACATTTTGGACGTCAACAAGAAATATCTTCAGCACGACTACTATACCGACATTATCACTTTTGATTACTGCGAGGGGGATGTTCTTTCCGGCGATCTGTTTATCAGTGTGGATTCGGTCCGGGAGAACGCCTCTTTTTATGGGACCGATTTCGAAAACGAACTCAATCGCGTTATCGTGCATGGCGTCTTGCACCTGATCGGTTATGACGACCACACGGAGGAGGATATTGCCGTAATGCGTTCCAAAGAGGACTTTTACCTCTCACATCGTGCCGATATATGAATCAGCAGTTTGATATCATTGTTATTGGGGGTGGCCACGCCGGCTGTGAGGCGGCGATGGCAGCCGCCAACATGGGTTCTTCTGTCCTTTTGTTGTCTCCCGACCTGAACGGCCTTGCCAAAATGAGCTGCAATCCGGCTGTTGGCGGAATTGCTAAAGGCCAGATTGTCAGGGAGATAGATGCTCTGGGCGGCTATACCGGCCTGGTGACCGATGCGTCCACCTTGCAATTCCGGATGCTCAATCGTTCCAAGGGTCCCGCCATGTGGAGCCCCAGGGCCCAGTGCGACAAACAGAAGTTTTCGGCCACCTGGTTGAATTTCCTTCTAAGTAACAGAAAATTAAGTATTTACGCCGATTTTGCCGCGAATTTCCTCTTTGAGAATCAAAAAATTACGGGCGTTTGTACAGTTACAGGGGCAATTTTCAAGGCTAAAGCCGTTATTTTGACCGCCGGAACCTTCCTCAACGGGAAAATGTACATCGGCCAGCACTCTTTCGAAGGTGGCCGAATCGGAGAGAAAGCCTCTTACGGAATCTCGGACGAGCTCCGCTCCTTTGGGATTCCGGTCGCCCGGATGAAGACCGGGACCCCTCCCCGCATCGATTTCCGTTCGGTAGATGTCTCTCGTTTGCAAAAGCAGCCCGGGGACCCTTCTCCGGAGCGCTTCTCCTTCCTGGATGTTCCCTCGGCTGTTCAGGCCGACGTCCCTCAGATGGACTGCTACCTTTTGCACACCAATGAGAAGGTTCATTCCATTTTGCGCAGTGGATTCGACCGTTCTCCTCTTTTTACCGGCATGATTCACGGGAAGGGTCCCCGCTACTGTCCCAGTATTGAAGACAAACTCAGGACTTTTGCCGACAAGGATTCGCACCAGCTTTTCCTGGAGCCGGAAGGCCGTCATTCCCCGGAATACTACCTTCAGGGATTCTCTTCTTCCCTTCCCCTGGAGGTGCAATTGGAGGCACTGCACGCGATCGAAGGACTCGAAAACGCCGTCGTTTTCAAGCCGGCTTACGCCGTTGAATACGATTATTTTGACCCGCAGTATCTGCACTTTTCCCTTCGCTCCAAACTGGTTGATAACCTCTTTCTGGCCGGTCAGGTCAATGGTACCACCGGATATGAAGAAGCGGCCGCCCAGGGCCTTGTGGCCGGGATTAATGCCCATTTGTTTTTGGCCGAAAAAGAACCCTTCGTCCTTCGTCGTGACCAGGCTTACATCGGCGTCCTGATCGATGATCTGATTAATAAAGGTGTTGATGAACCCTATCGGATGTTCACCTCCAGGGCCGAATTCCGAATCCTCCTTCGTCAGGACAATGCCGACTTCCGTCTTACCTCCCTCTCTTATGAAATGGGCCTTGCTTCCCGCGAGCGTTATGATACAGTTATGCGCAAACAAGAGGCTGTTGAAGCGCTTTCCGCCTTCTGTGCAGACACCAAAGTCAAGGCTGCTTGGGTGAATGATTATCTCTCTTCCGTGGATTCTATGCCTCTTTCTGAATCCAAACACCTTTCTGATTTGGTGGCTCGTCCGGAGGTTTCCCTTGGGGAACTGCTCCATTTTGTTCCACGTGGAACAAAAACGTGTGCTTTTTCTCAGGAAGAAGTAACCGCCGTTGAGATTGCCATCAAATATGCCGGTTATATTGAGCGGGAGAAGTTACAGGCCCAGAAGAATGAACGGCTGGAGTATATCAGAATTCCTTCCGACTTCGATTTTGATTCGTTGCAGAGCCTTTCGATAGAATGTCGGCAGAAACTGAAAAGATATAAGCCCGAGACAATCGCTCAGGCTTCCCGTATTTCCGGCGTTTCTCCGGCAGATATTTCCGTTTTGCTGGTCTATTTCGGCCGATAGCGGGGTTCTACGTGGAACGGACTACAGGCGCTTCAGAGCGGCCTTGATGAGATCTTCTACACGGGCGTTGGGGTTTTCTTTCAAGATGGCCGGCATCACCTTCCCGATATTCGCCTTGGAGAATCCCAGCATGGTAAGTGCTGTGGTGGCTTCGTCCACCAGGGCGGAATTGTCCGTTTTGAAGAGCGCGGAGCTCTCGGCCCCCTCTCCTTTCACGATCTTGTCTTTGAGTTCCAAAACAAGCCGCTGGGCACTTTTAAGGCCGATTCCTTTCACGCTTTTGATGCGGTTCACGTCCTCGGCCAGGATGGCTTGGCGGATTTCTTCGGAGGAGAGCGTGGACAGCATCATCCGGGCCGACGCCACGCCGATTCCGGACACGCCGATAAGCAGCCGGAAGAGTTCACGCTCGTCTTTGGTGGCGAAGCCGTAGAAGAGTTCTTCGTCCTCCCGGATGTAGTGATGGATGTAGGCGACCACCTGGGTTTGCAACTGGAAGGCTTCGTACGTTTGAAGAGAAATGAGAATGCTGTACCCGATTCCGTGGTTCTCCAGAATAAGTTCCGTGGGGGTCAGTTCGATGATTTGTCCTTTAATATAGTCTATCATGACAGAAATGATTCTTCGCTTCGCTCAGAGTGACAATTATTGGACAAATTTATGTAAATTTGCAGACTTATCCAACGCTCATGACCGATCAGATTCGCAATCAGTTTCCAGCCCTTTCCGGTACGGTGTACGGGAAGCCTCTGGTGTACCTGGACAACGCGGCCACCTCGCAGCGGCCCCGTTCCGTCATGGATTGCTGGTCGTCGCTGGTGAGCGGAGCCAATGCCAATATTCACCGGGCCGTTCACCACTTGGCCGGCTTGGCAACGGATGCCTACGAGGACACTCGGCGTGCGGTTCAGGCTTTTCTGAACGCCTCCGCCCCTGAAGAAATCGTCTTCACGTCCGGGGCCACCGCCGCCGTCAATCTGGTCGCGTTTTCCTTTGGGGAGGCTTTCGTCAAAGAAGGAGACGAAGTGCTTGTGACGGTGGCCGAACACCACTCCGACATTGTCCCCTGGCAACTCCTGTGCGAACGGAAAAAGGCCCTGTTGAAAGTTCTTGACATTCGCGAAAATGGCACCCTTGCGGTGGAGCAGTTGGAAAATCTTCTTTCTGAGCGCACCAAAATTGTGGCTATTGCGCACATTTCCAATGTGTTAGGCCTTGTAAATCCGGTGCAGGAAATCGTCTCGCTTTGTCACGGGAAGGGCATTCCGGTGCTGGTGGACGGCGCGCAGGGCATCGTTCACGAGCGCGTGGATGTCCAGGCCCTGGATTGCGACTTTTATGTGTTCTCCGGTCACAAACTTTATGCGGCAACCGGCACGGGCGTCCTTTACGGGAAGCGCCGATGGCTGGAGGCGATGCCCCCTTATATGGGCGGCGGGGAGATGATCGAACACGTCTCCTTTGAAAAGACCACCTTCGCTCCCCTTCCGGAAAAGTTTGAAGCCGGCACCCAGAACTTCAACGCCGTTCCTACGCTTGTGCCCGCCATGGTGTTTGCCAAGGCCTGCCGGGAAGACAGTTCCCTGCAAAAGGAGCAGCGTGCCATTTTGGAGTATGTTTATGAGCAAATAACTCAAAATGAGTTAATTACCTTATACGGAACGCCCATTGAATCCAAGATTCCCCTCTTCTCCTTTGCGGTCAGGGGCGCCCACCACGAGGATTTGGCCCTCATTCTGGACAAGATGGGAATCGCCGTCCGTTCTGGGCAGATGTGCGCCGAACCCCTCATGGACCGGCTGGGCGTAACGGGGCTTCTCCGGGCATCCTTTGCCCCTTATAATACGATGGAGGAGGCCGAATATTTTATCAAGAGCCTGAACAAGGCCGTTCACATGCTGGTATAAAGATGACACTGGAAGAAAAAAAGCAGGAAATCATCGAAGAATTTTCGCTGTACGACGAGTGGCTGGACAAGTACGAGTACCTGATCGAACTCGGCAAGAACCTGGAGCCGTTCCCGGAAGACAAAAAAACCGAAGACCGCCTCATAAAAGGCTGTCAGTCACGCGTTTGGCTGGATAGCGAACTGCGCGACGGCCGCCTTTGGTTCCAGGCCGACAGCGACGCCATCATCACCAAGGGCATCATCTCGCTCCTGATCAGCGTTTACTCCGGCCGTACGGCCGCTGAAATATCGGCCGACGACTTCGGTTTCGTGCGGGAAATCGGCCTCAAGGACAACCTGTCCCCCACCCGGGCGAACGGCCTGGTGTCCATGATTGACAGAATCAAGGAGATTGCAGCATCTTATGGAAGATAAGAAAGACATACTGACAGCGGAGGATGTAAAGGAGTTGCAGCCGCTTTATGCGGCGGTGATATCGGCCCTGAAAGAGGTGTACGATCCGGAAATCCCGGTGAACATCTACGACCTGGGCCTCATTTACGAACTCACCATCAACAAGGCGCGTGAAGTCTCCATCCTGATGACGTTCACGGCGCCCAACTGCCCCATGGCCGACCAGGTGATCATGGAGGTCCAGCAGGGCGTGGAAGCGGTTCCCGGCGTAAGCAAATGCAGCATCGAACTCACTTTCGAGCCCGAATGGGACCGCAGCATGCTCTCGGACGAAGCCCGCGTCGAACTGGGCCTGGATTATGACCAGGACGATTACGGCAAGTTGAACGACTGATGGAAAGGGTCAACGTATATCTGGGTCTGGGCTCCAATCTGGGAGACCGCGACGTGAATCTTCTGAAGGCCATGAATCGGCTGGACGAAACCTTCGGCATGCATCCGGAACGGATTTCCCGCATTGTCGAAACGCCCGCCTGGGGCTTTGAAGGGCCGGATTTCTTGAACATGTGCGTTCTGTACAGGCTTCCCCGCACGGGGACGCCGGAGCAGCACGCTACCGAAATCCTCCGTCAGGTGAAAGCCGTCGAAAAGGCCCTCGGACGGGAGCCGGAGCCGCTTTTCAACGAAAAGGGGGAGCGCGAATACCACAACCGGATCATCGATGTCGATATCCTCTGCTATGGAACAGAAACAATTCATACAGAGCAGCTTACCATTCCCCATCCGCTGATTGGAGAGCGGGATTTCGTGAAGAAGCCGCTGCTGGAAATCTCCAAACCCGATATCCGCGAGGCGTTTCCCGATATTTTTGCGTAAATTTGTCATTCTGAACGGCACCTGTCATTCTGAACGGCACCTGTCATTCTGAACGAAGTGAAGAATCTAAATATCAACGTTATATGACACAAGAAGAACTTTTCAAGGTACTTGTAGCCCATTGCAAGGAGTACGGATTCGTCTTCCCCTCCTCCGAGATTTACGACGGCCTGGCCGCCGTATATGATTATGGTCAGATGGGCGTCCAACTCAAGAACAACATCAAAAACTACTGGTGGGAAGCCATGACCCGCCTCAATGAGAACATCGTCGGCATCGACTCGGCCATTTTCATGCACCCCCGCATCTGGGAGGCTTCCGGCCACGTGGGCGCCTTCAACGACCCCCTCATTGACAACAAGGATTCCAAGAAACGCTATCGTGCCGATGTCCTCATCGAGGATTACCTGGGCAAGATCGAAGAAAAAATCGAGAAAGAAGTGGCCAAAGGCCGCAAAAAGTTCGGTGATGCCTTCGACGAGGCCCAGTTCCGCGCCACCAATCCCAACGTTCTCCGCGAAAAAGCCAAGTACGACGAGGTTCACAACCGTTACGTAAAGGCCGAACAGGCCAACGACTTTGCCGAATACCGCCAGATCATCATCGACTGCGGCATCGTCTGCCCCATCAGCGGCACCTGCAACTGGACCGAAGTGCGCCAGTTCAACCTCATGTTCCAGACCTCCATGGGCTCCACGGCCGACGGCGCCAGCACCATTTATCTGCGTCCTGAGACCGCTCAGGGCATTTTCGTGAACTACCTCAACGTCCAGAAGACCGGCCGCATGAAGATTCCTTTCGGCATCGCCCAAATCGGAAAAGCCTTCCGCAACGAGATTGTCGCCCGCCAGTTCATCTTCCGCATGAGGGAGTTCGAGCAGATGGAAATGCAGTTCTTCATCAAGCCCGGCACCGAACTGGAGTGGTTCAAGAAATGGAAGGAAACCCGCATGAAATGGCACGTGAACCTGGGAATGGGGGCCGAAAACTACCGCTTCCACGACCATGAGAAACTGGCCCACTATGCCAACGCCGCCACCGATATCGAGTTCAACTTCCCCTTCGGCTTCAAGGAACTGGAAGGCATCCACAGCCGCACCAACTTCGACCTGGGCAACCACCAGAAGTTCTCCGGCAAGAAGATTGAATACTTCGATCCCGAGGAAAACACCTCCTATACGCCGTATGTCATCGAAACGTCCATCGGCGTGGACCGCATGTGCCTGGCCGTCCTGGCCCACTCCTACACCGTGGAGAAACTCGAAAACGGCGAGGAGCGTGTCGTGATGAAGATTCCCGCCCCGCTGGCCCCCATCAAGGTGGCCGTGATGCCGCTTGTGAAGAAAGACGGCCTGCCGGAACTCGCCCAGAAAGTGGTGGACCAGCTCAAGTACGACTTCTCCTACCAGTACGACGAGAAAGACTCCATCGGCAAGCGCTATCGCCGCCAGGACGCCATCGGAACGCCTTTCTGCGTCACCGTGGACCACGACAGCCTCTCTGACGGCAGCGTCACCGTCCGTGACCGCGACAGCATGACCCAGGAGCGGGTGAAGATCGAAGACCTCCGCAACCTCATCGAGAAGAAGGTCTCCCTTACCAACCTTCTCCGCAACCTCTAACAGAAAACAGTAAGCCGCATGCTTACACTGTTCATAACAGCCGTTCTGGCTACGCTGGTGCTCTATTTCTGGGCTCGCAAGGCCCTCCTGGAGAAGCAACTCCTCCAGGAGCGGGAGGAAAACGAGCGCATCATGTCCGTCGCCGAAGACTTGCAGAAAAGACTGGGCAAGTTGCAGGAGCAGCGGAAAGAGAGCACCGGCGGGCTCGGAATGGACATGCTGGACCGGCTGTGCGAACAGTACTATGTCTATGAAGGAACCGACAACCTTCAGCCCAAGATCCTGAAGGAGGTGAAGAGCCTGGTGGACGGCCTCCGCAGCGACCCCGCCGTCCAGCGCTCCCTGGAGCAGTCGCTGAACGAAAAAAACGACCAGGTCATGACCCGTTTGCGGGCGGCTTTTCCCAAGTGGAAAGAAGAAGATTTCCTCCTTTACATTTTTACGGCCTCCGGCTTCTCGACCACCACCATTTCCACCCTTCTGGAGAAGGACAAACCGTACATTTACAACCGGATTTACCGTCTGAAGGAAAGAATTAAGAACGCTGGTACAACGGATAAAGACTTGTTTCTTAACTGTTTAGAACGTTAAAAACCGCTTCGCTGGAAAAACGCAAAAATTTGATGGTAAACGGCGGTTTACTCCCTGCCTGCGAGAATTTTGCAAAATTTGTGTTTTTTAATCGTCTGATAATCAGTCGTTTAAACACAGTGCTTTGCGAGATTCTTTTTCTTTTTTTCTTTTGGGAATGAAAAATCTCGCATTATCTTTGTATCGGAGAAAATAAACCACAAACAAATCATAACATGGAAATCAAAAAATCACCCAAAGCCAGCCTCGAGAACAAGAGATTGCTCTTCACCGAGATCGGTCTCGTCGTTGCTCTCGGCATCGTCTATGGAGCCTTCAACTGGTCCTCCAAAGACGCGCAGGTAGCCGTCCTCGAAGACACCACCCAGGTGCTCGTCGAAGAAGAGATGGTAGCCATCCAGAACGAGCTTCCCCCGCCCCCGCCGGAGGCTCCGTCCATCCCCGTCCTGTCCGACCAGATCGACATCGTGGACGATGACATCAAGTTGGACGACGACCTGTTCATGAACCTGGAAGACAACAACCAGGCCGTGGAAATCCAGGACTACAAAGAGGCTGTGGTGGAAGAAGAGGAAGTGGAGGAGGAAGCCATTCCGTTCCAGCTCGTAGAAACCAAGCCTTCCTTTAACGGTGGAGACGCCAACGAGTTCTCCAAATGGGTGAACTCCAAACTCGTCTATCCGGAAATCGCCAAGGAAAACGGCGTGCAGGGTCGTGTCACCCTCCAGTTCACCGTAGAGGCCGACGGCCGCGTAACCAACGTGAAGGTTCTCCGTGGCGTTGACGAGTCCCTGGACAAGGAAGCCGTCCGCGTCGTTTCCAGCTCCCCCAAGTGGAAGCCCGGCAAGCAGCGTGACCGCGCCGTAAAGGTAACCTACACCTTCCCGGTAATCTTCCAGCTCCGCTAAAGGAAAGCGCATAAAAATAGGCTGTACCCCCAAAAGGATACAGCCTTTTTTTGTGCCTTGCGGGAGCCTAAAGGGTCAGCCGGGGTTTCACCCACCCGTCGTTGGCGGAGGTGAAGCGGATGCCCGGGAAGGACCCCTCGCGGGGATAAGGGCGGCTCAGTGTGTCCACCAGCGAGAAATCGCTGCTGCTGAGGGCCCAGAAGCGCTCCCCCTCGTCGGTGGAAGTCTTAACCGTATAGTAGAACAGGTCTCCGACGATGAGCAGGTCTTCCTTTTCCGGGGTGAAGGACACTTCCGTGGGGATGACGTGGCCGTCCGGAAGCAGCATCTGGAGGCGGCCGTCACCGCTCACCAGATAGCCCAGGGTGGCATGGTTGTCAAACTCCGTGATCATGACAAACTTGAGGGCCAGCCCGTCGGCCTCGGGGAAATGCCGGACGACGACCGTGTCGTTCACCTGCTTGAACTGGTAGAGTTTGTCCTGCGCATCCGTGACCAGGTAGCCTTCATCGTAGGCCTTCCGGTGGGAGGGTTTGCCGGAAAAGAGTTTGGCCGGATAGGCAAAACCTTGTTCCTGAAGCGTTTGCCGAAGGAGGGCGGTCTTGTCGGCCCGGATTTCATTGGTGGCCATTTTCACGATGTCGATGCCGCGGGAGCGGCTCACCAGCGCGTCCTCCGGGTCCTTGAGTTCCAGGCGCTCGGGAACGCTTTCCATCAAAAGATACACGGGCGGCAGGGTGCGGTTGATGTCCTTGGGGTCGGACGTGGCGATAACCGCATTGCGCTCGATTTCTTCCAGGCTTACCGCCCGGCCCTCGAGGGTGTCCGGAAGGGCGCCGCGGGAAGCCAGGACGCCTGCGTAGAACATGGGCTGGGCCTCGTCACCGTGGACATTGCCCTTGGTGTCGATGAACTGGAACTCCTTCCCCTCGCCGCGGTCCAGGGAGGCGAAATCGTGCAGCGTGCAACTGTACAGGGTGAAGGGCGTGGAATAAGGCTTGAGGGTAATGAGATTGTACAGCCAGGGCACCACCCAGAAAAAGAGGAGGGCAAGGGATGCGATGAGAAAGATTTTTCCGTAGTTTTTCATGGCCGTCTAGTCTTGAAGTCCTTCTTTGAAACGGGCAACTCCGGAGAAAAGAAGACCGCCGGAGAGCAATACAAACAAAAGCAGCCAGGGGAAGAAGCCGTTGTAGGCCTCGGGAACGCCGGAAAGGAACATCAGGCGCAAGGCTCCGGCTGCGACCCCCAGCACCACCACCCGCATGCGCCAGGTGGGTTCCAGGCAAAGGGCCGATGTGAACAGATACCCGGCCCAGCCGGCCAGGTACCACACGGCCATGGTCCGGAGCATCCGGGCGACCAGTTCGGCCGGGACCCAGGTGCCCATGGCCCAGGCGCAGGCGAGGGCCTGCAGGCCGAAGAGCACGGTGAGGGCCACCAGGCCGTAGGCCGTAATCATGGCCAGCATGCCCGTCTGGCTGTAGGGCAGGTGCAGGGTGAGTTTGAGGCGTTTGCGCTGGATTTCCGGAATCCACTGCGAGAGGGCCAGCAGGGCGCCGGCGATGACCGGGACATAGCGGAGAATCTCGGTAAGCACGGTCTCTTTGGTCACCAGGGCTTCCCAGAGGAGTTCCGCCCCCCGGATTTGCACCACCTTGGTGAGGTTCAGGAAGCAGTAGGCGGTAAGGGCGGCCATCACCACGGCGATTCCCAGCAGGATCCACCGCGTCTTGAGCCACTCCTTGTATAAGATCATTTTATTCATATCAATATTTTCCCGTTAGTTCGATGAAAATGTCCTCCAGGGTCATGTCCGGATATCGGCCCATCAGGGAAGCGGCGTTCTCCTGGACGAGGATGCTGCCGTAGTCCATGATGATGACTTCGTCCACCAGTTTCTCCAGGTCCTGGATGATGTGGGAGGTGAGAAAGACGGTCTTGCCCTCGGCCTTGGCGTAGTCCCGGAGGTACTCGCAGAAAAGGCGCCGGTAGCCGGGATCCAGGCCCAGGGAGAAATCGTCCAGGACCAGAAGGTCGGCATTTTGGGCCAAAATGAGGCCCAGGGCCACCTGGGAGCGCTGTCCGTTGGACATACGGGCAATCTTCTGCCCGGGGGCCACCTTCAGTTTCTCCATGAGGCCGTAATAGGCGTCGCGGTTCCATTTGGGGTAGAAGGCGCTGTAGAATTTCTCAATCTGGCCGATGCTCATGTACGAATACTGCACATGGCCTTCCAGCAGGAGGGCGATGCGCCGGCGGGTTTCGGGGCTGATGCGCTGCACCTCCTCGCCGAAGAGGGTGCATCGGCCGCTCTGGGGCTTCAGATAGCCCATGAGGATGTTGATGGTGGTGGTTTTGCCGGTGCCGTTCTTGCCCAGAAGGCCCACAATGCGTCCCGGTTCCACCGTGAAATTCAGGTCCTCGTAGATCTTCCGCTTGCCGTAATAATGCGTCAGATGTTCGCAGGAAATGACAGGTTCTTGCATACGTTTGCTATTAAGGACTGCAAAGATAGCGATAATGCGCGTGTGTATTTTTAATAAGAAATAGTCATTTCCGCGGATACTATCCCTAAAAATAGGGATTGGCGTGCATCCCCGTACGCGCTAATTTTGCAGTCCCAAACCGGAAAAGGTGATTGTGAAAAAACTTCATACTGTAGTGTTGGCTTTCCTGCTTTGCTGCATGAGCGCGGCAGGGCAGGAAGTTTTTTCCGGCGTTGTGAAAGATGCATCCACCGGAGAGCCGGTTCCCGGCGCCGCCGTCACCCAGGGGAAAAACTGGGCCCTGACCGACTCTTTGGGCGTTTTTGTGCTGAAAACCCGCGAAAAAACACCGCTCACCATCACGTCCATGGGCTATAAACCGCTCCGGGCGGCCCTTGTAAACGGGGGCACCTACCGCCTCCGGCAGGATATTTTATCCCTGCAGGAGGTGGTCGTCACCGCCCAGGAGAACCACGGCCTCACCTCTTCGTCCAAGATCGGGGCCGACGCCATCGCCCACATCCAGCCCTCCAGCATCGCCGACATCCTGGAACTCCTGCCGGGCGGCTCCTCCAGCAACCCGGCCCTGGGCTCCCCGCAAATCGTGAATCTGCGCGCCGCCGGGTCCCTGCCGTCGGACTATGTCACATCGGCCCTCGGAACGCAGTTCTCCATTGACGGAAAGCCCCTCGGGAACAACGCCAACCTCCAGTACACCCCGGCCTGGAGCAATCTCGGGTCCAACTACGTGAACCTGGGAACCGACATGCGCACCATCGGCACGGAAGACATCGAGACCGTGGACGTGGTGCGCGGCATCGCCTCCGTGGAGCACGGAGACCTCACCAGCGGCCTTATCCAGATCAAGCGGATCAAGGGCGGAAACGACCTCCGGGCCCGTTTCAAGAGCGATATGACCTCGAAACTGGTCTATGCCGGAAAGGGCTGGGAGTGGGGCGGAAAAGAGCGCCGCACCCTCAACGCCAGCGTCAATTTCCTGGATTCCCGTTCCGACCCCCGGAACGTCCGCCAGAACTACAAGCGCCTCACCGGCAGCCTCCGCGGCGGCCGCACCTGGGCCGGCGGCGAACGCTTCGTCCATACCCTCAACGGCAGTTTCGACTACACCGGCTCGTTCGACGACCGCAAGAGCGACCAGGACATCGACGAGGTGGACGGCCGCCCGGCCGAAACCTACCGCTCCTCCTACAACCGCTTCCAGTTGGGGGCCGACTACACCCTTCAGGCAAAGGAGAACGATTCCTTCTTCCGCACCTTCAGCGTGAACGCCTCGCTCAGTTACGAGCGCGACCTGATCGACCGCTGGAAAAACGTCATCCTGTCATCGGAAACGCCCATTTCCGTCTCCCGCGAGCCTGGAGAATTCGACGCCATCATCGTCCCCACGCGCTACGAAGCTACCCTCCAGGTGGACGGAAGGCCGCTGTACGCCTTCGTCAACGCCATCGCCCGCTTCCAGAAAGGCATCCACCGCATCAAGGCCGGAGTGGAGTGGAACTTCGACAAAAACCTGGGCCAGGGTACCCTTTTCGACGTCACGCGTCCCCTTTCCACCACCATGAGTTCCCGTCCGCGCGCCTATTATGACATCCCGGCCGACAACCAACTGGCCCTTTTCGCCGAGGAGAACCTTCGCTTCCCGCTGGGGCCCTTCGCCCTGGAAGCCATGGCGGGCCTGAGGATGTCCATGCTCCTGGGGGCCGACAAAACCTACGCCATCCAGGCCAAACCCTACCTGGATCCCCGCGCCAACCTTCGCCTGGAGATGCCCCAGGCCCTGCTGTGGGGCTATAAACTGGAAAGCGGCCTGTACGGCGGCGTGGGCGTCCACAGCAAGTTCCCCACCATGGAAATGCTTTACCCGGACACCCTCTATTCGGACAAGCTTCAGATGAACTACTGGCCCAATGAAAGAGAACTCCGCCGCATCAACATGCTCGTTTACACCATCAACCCGGTGAACCGCAGCCTGGGCGCCGCGCGCAACGTGAAATGGGAAATCGGGGCCGACGCTTCCTGGAACGGCTGGACCGCCTCCGTGGACTATTTCGTGGAGGACATGACCTCCGGTTTCCGCGGCGGCAGCGAATACATACAACTCATTTCCAAGGACTACAACGAGCAGGCCATCGACAAGGCCACCCTCACCGGCCCGCCTTCCCTGGAAACCACGCCCTATGTGCTGGACACCACGCTGGTGTCCTACGGCCTGTCCACCAACGGCAGCCGCACCCTCAAAAAAGGCATCGAATACACCCTGGCCACGGGCCGCATCCCGGTCATCAACACCCGCCTTACGGTGAACGGCGCCTGGTTCCTCACGCAATACATGAACAGCCAGCCGGAATACCAGCGCCCCTCCTCCGTCATCAACGGCAAGCCCTACCCCTACATCGGCATTTACGAAAAGAACGACAGTTATCTGTACGAGTCGTTCAACACCAATTTCCTTTTCGACACGCAGGTGCCCCGTCTGGGGCTCATCTTCTCCACCTCCTTCCAGTGCACCTGGTTCACCGGCCAGCAGACGATGGTCGACGATTCCCGCCCCGTGGCCTATCTGGACAAAAACCTGGAGCGGCACCCCTACACCGACGAATCCGATGCCGACGGCATCCTGCACCAGATGGTGCGCGAGTTCTCCAGTGCGCTGCTGGACTACCGCCGCATCCCTTTCTTGATGAACGTGAACCTCAAGGCCACCAAGAAACTGTTCAAGGATAGGGCCACGGTTTCCCTTTTCGTGAACCGCCTGTTCACCCTGGCCCCTGACTACGAGGTGAACGGTGTCGTAAAACGCCGTTCCGGAACCCCTTATTTCGGGATGGAACTGATGCTCAACCTATGAGACACAAACTCCTCATATTAAGCCTGTTGGCTTTTCTTGGCGGCTGTACAAAGCCCGCCTTGGACAACCTGTTCTGCCAACTGAGCCTGCAGGCCGCCCTGCCGGACGGCCGCCAGGCCGTTTCCATCACCGTGGATCCGGCCCTTCCCGGCAACCAGTTGCGCAATCTCAATACCGGCATGGCCTATCCCTTCCCCACCTTCGTGAACAACCTGGGCCAGTTGCAGGTACAGAAAGGCGTGTATGTCATCTCCTTCGACGGAGACGCCCTCTTTGCCGACGGCAGCCATGCCAAAGTGCGTTTCTCGGGCTACGGAACGCCCGCCACGGCCGTGAACATCCTGGAAGACGACCAGGTCGTGGAACTTAAACTCACCGTCCTCAGATGATGACAGCCCTCCTTATATCGCTTTCCCTGCTGCTGCCCCCCGCGGACAGCCTTTCGGCCGTTCAGCGCAGTTATGCCCGCGGAGAAAAAGTGCGGGTGAGCGAGGGGACGAGCGCCGCCGCGTATCTTTTCGGCCCGGATGCCGGCTATTCCGGGGCGGCGGCTTCCTGGAACTACCGGACGGAGCCCGCGCCCGTCCTCCGCGAGGAAGGAACCGGCCTCAGCGAAGGGCAACTCAATATCGCTACCCTGGTGCGGCTGGATTCGCTTTCGGCCGTGCGCGGCAAGGTCCGCTATGCCAACGGCGTCAAGCGCGGTGTCCTGTGGAACAGTTCTTCGGATTATTCCACGCTTTATCCGTATGTCATGGCCGACACGGTGGGCGGAGACCTCCGCAAAGAGGAATATGCCTTCTCCGGCGGCTATACGGCCCGCCGGGGCCGATTCCACTGGGGCGTCGAAGGCGCCTACCGGGCCCTCCACGAGTACCGCCAGGTGGACCCCCGTCCCCGCAACATCGTGTCGGACCTCCATGTCACCGGATCGGCCGGCTGGCGTGCCACGCCGGGCTATGTGCTGGACGCCTCCTTCGCTTACCGCCGCTATAGCCAGACCCAGTCCATGTCCTTCCACAACGAGCGGGGCCGAAACACGGCCATCCTGCATCTCACAGGCCTGGGGGGGCATTTTTCCCGCTTCGCCGGCGCCACCGACTCCTATCTGAACACGCGCTATACGGGGAACGGTCTCACCGTGGCCGCCGCCTGGCTGCCTGTGAGGGAAGCCGGCTGGAACGCCACGGCCTCCTACAGCCTGCTGGACCTGGTTCACTTCCTGCCCCTTCCCAATCAGACAGAAATCCCTTATACGGAATTATATACACGAGAGGCCGATGCCCGGCTCCAGTATCTTTCCCGCGGGGGAGACCTCGCCTGGAAAGCCGGTGCCTTTGCCCGTTATCAATGGCGCATCGGCCAGGAGATCATCCTGGACAACGGCGCGGCCGGATACATCAAGGAACTGCTCCGGGCCGATATGTTCCACAGCGGCAACCTGACCGCCGGCGTGGACGGCCTGCTTCAGTGGCGGCAGCGCTGGAGCCTGGGGGCCCGCGCCGATTACACCCTCAATGAAGAGAATTACGCCTACCCCGTGCGGACCCTGACTCATGCCGGGATCCGGGCCGGCCTGGACGCCGGCTATCGCCGCCAGAGCGGGCTCTGGCACTGGAAAGCGGCCCTGGGAGGCGGCCTGTACCGGTCCCTGTCGGGAACGCTCCGCATACCGGAAGAATACACGGACGCGCGGCTTGCCGCCTATTGGCAGGAGCAGTATGCCCGAATCTGCGCCGGCTCCTACGATGCGCATCTGCTGCTTTATGCCGAGCGCCAACTCTCCGCCCGCCTGTCCCTTTACGCACAGGCTTCCGGCCGGGCGCTGTTCCCCGCCGGTTTCGCTCCGGCCTTTTACAGCACGCTTAGTTTAGGAATAAATTTTTAACATTCAATAGATTATGAAAAAGAATCTTCTCCTTGCAGCCCTTGCGTTCGTGGTCGCAGCCGCCTGCCAAAAGACGGAAGTCCCCGAACTCACCGTCTCCACCACCACCATCAACCTGGGTCCTGCGGGCGGTAACCAAATGATTACCGTCACGTCCAACCAGGACTGGACCGTGACCACCAGCGACAGTTGGATCAATGTGGGTTCCACCAGCGGTTCCGGCACCCTTTCCTTCGCCGTGAGCGTCGGCCAGTTCACCGAGGCGTCGGCCCGCAGCGGCCAGGTTGTGGTGAAGTCGGCCACCCTCTCCCAGACCATCGCCGTGGTGCAGAGCGCCCCGGTGGCCCCGGCCGAAACTTCCACCAACAGTTTCAAGGCCATCGCCCTCGGTGGAACATTTGAAATGACTGTTCCACAGGGCTATACCTACACGGTGAACAGCAGCGCAGACTGGATCACCACCGAGCCGGCCGGCAGCGGCCTCATACTTACCGTGGCTCCCTACGCCAACGCTACCGAGAACCGCAGCGGCAAGGTGGAAGTCCTCTTCGGCACCAGCGTGCTGGCCGAAGCCACCGTGGAACAGAGTTTCCGCAACGTGGAACCCGGTGAACTGCTCATCGAGGAGGTCTATTTCACCGGCAGCCCCATCGAAGGCTCCACCAGCCCCTCCATGGACCAGTACATCAAACTCACCAACAACGCCGACCATGTGGTCTATGCCGACAGGGTGCTCTTCGTGACCAACTTCATCACGGGCACCATCACCAGCACCGGCGCCACTTATGAGTATCCCGAACTCACGGACGGCCTGGCGGTGAACAATATGTACGCGATTCCCGGCAAGGGCGACGAGCACCCGGTCGCTCCCGGCGAATCCCTCGTCCTGGCCCTCGCCGCCATCGACTACACCGCCTCCTACCAGGACGGCGAAAACCTCATCGAAGGCAACCTGAACGCCATCGACCTCTCCAAGGCCGATTTCGAATTCTACGACGAGAACGACTTCTATCCTGACACCGACAACCCCGATGTGGAAAACCTGGACATCTGGTTCAAGGAATCCCGTACCATCACCTCCCTGCACAACCGTGGCTTCGAGAGTTATGCCATCGTGATTCCCCCGTACAACGAGACCGCAGAGACCATCATGACCAATCACCACTGGACCGGCACCTATTTCTTCCACTTTATGGAATGGAACTTCGACTATGACCTGGCCGATGAAGATGTGTGGGTGATTCCCGGCGAATGGGTCCTGGATGCCGTGAACTGCTGCACGGAAGACTCCTTCTTCCAGAACCCCTGGCCCGCCGCCTTCGATGCCGGCTGGACGCACGCCGGCGACTATGACCGCGACCCCGCCCGCTTCGGCAAGAGCGTACGGCGCAGCGTTCAGGACGGCAAACTGGTGGACACCAACAATTCCACCAACGACTTTACCCCCAACGCCACGCCCTCCCTTAAGAAATAATTGTTATCTTTGCAGAAGTTAGCGCTTCTACAAAGTATGGCAGAATCATTCTCCGACATAGGAAAAGTAGAGGCGATAGACCAGCTCTATCGCCTCTCTGCATATTCTCCCGTCTCCGGGCTCACCTACACCAGTGCCAAGGGAGGGAAGGTGACCACCGCCGCCCGCATGTACCTGGAAGGGATCGACTTCAACCTGGTCTATTTCCCGCTTAAACACCTGGGTTACAAGTGTGTAGTCGGAGTCGTGGGAGAACTGTACGCCGCCCTTTCGCATCCCAGGCTGCTCAATGTGGTGCTGGGAATATCGGCCAAGCTGGACTTCCCGCAGGTGAAAGACCTGTGGATGGGCATTACGGTGGCGGCCAAGGAGCACGGCTTCGAGGCCGTGAACCTGGACCTTCAGCCGTCCAACAACGGCCTGTTCGTGTCGCTGGCGGCGACGGGAGAGTGTTCTCTCCTGACGGATAAGCGCCGGATGGCCGCCTCGTCCAAGGACCTCATCTGCGTTTCCGGCGCCCTGGGCGCTGCCTACCTGGGCCTTCAGGTGCTGGAGCGCGGTGCCCGCAGTTTTGCCAAGGACGGCGTCCAGCCCGACATGAGCCAGTACAAAATGCTGGTGGGAGACTACCTGCGGCCCGAATTGGACGCTTCCGTGGTCTCGCGCCTGGAAGATGTGGAAATCTATCCCTCCTACGGTTATTTTGTCACACGCGGGCTTTCTGACGCCCTGAAACGCCTTTCCCGCGACAGCGGCCTGGGCGCCAAGGTCTATGCCGACAAAATCCCCTTCGAGGGCAACAGTTTCTCCCTGGGCCGGGAACTGGACATGGACCCGGTGTCGGCCGCGATGAACGGCGGGGACGACAACCGCCTCCTTTTCGTGATCCCCATCCTGCACCTGGAGAAGTTCCGCCGTGATTTCCAGACCTTTGACATCATCGGCCACTTGGCCCGCCCCGAGGTTGGCACGGTTTTGGTTACTCCGGAGGGGGTCGAATTCCCGGTCAAGGCCCAAGGCTGGCCGGAACCTGAAGAAAACTGATAAAATGCTTCATACCATGAAAAAACTCCTTTCCATCGTAGCCCTTGCAGTGGCCCTGAGTGTTTCCGCATCTGCCCAGAGCGGGCTCGGCAACCTCGATCTCAAGAACATCGGCAACGTGCTCACCAACATGGCGGGCGCCATCTACTCCGGTCCGGTAACCCTGGACGGCACCTATGCCTATAACGGCGTGGCCGTGTCGGCCACCTCCAGCGAAGGCGGCATCCTCACCAACCTGGCCGGCAGCGCCGTCACCTCCGGCATCGAAACCAAGGCCGACGAATACCTGGCCAAGATCGGCGTCAAGCCCGGCGCCCTCACCTGGACCTTCAACAAGGCCGATAACACCTTCACCCTGAATGTGGGCTCCCTCAGCATCCCCGGCACCTACAAAGTGGGCGACGGAGAGCGCACGGTCACCCTCACCTTCGGAAAGTCCATGCAGTTCCTGAACATGACCGGCACCCTCGAATCCACCTCCGGCGGCGCCCGCCTGCTCTTCACGGCCGACAAGGCCATGGCCTTCATCAAGAAACTGGCCTCCAAACTGGGCCAAGCCTCTTCCCAGGTTTCCTCCATCGCGAAGTTGGCCGACGGCTACGACAACTACCGCATCGGCTTCAAACTGAGCAAGTAATTCCTGCACAGGATTTCCATTTTTGTGCATGAGCAATCAAAACCCTTTTTCGGCCCAAAACCGGGAGCAGCAGCTTTCCTCGCCCGACCAGATCGGCAGCACCCTCAGGATAACGGCCCTGCCCGCCTATCTGCTGGCCCTCACCGTTGTCCTTCTTCTGGGCGCTTTCTTTGTGTGGGGCTTCCTGGGTACGGTATCAGACAAGGTCTATTACAGCGGAGTCGTTTTTCCTTCCGGCGGAACGGCAGACGTATCCCTTCCCAACCGGGGCATGGTGCGCACCATGTTCGTGCACAGTGGAGACAACGTCACCCGCGGTCAGTCTGTGGCCCTCATTTCCATGGAGGACAGTTACAGCATCCTCACCAGCACGGTGGAGGGGACGGTCATAGACACCAAGGCCGACAATGAACCCTTCGAGGCCTTCGAGCCCATCCTTAGCGTGGTCAGTGACGACGAACGTCCGTCCCGGCGGGCCATGCTCATCGCCTACATCGACAATGCCGGCCAGCGGGACTTGCGCGAAGGAATGAGCGCCCAGGTCTGGCCCGAGGACGAAAAAAGGGATGAGATCGGTTATGTCCGGGGAAAGGTTGTGAGGATAGACCGCTACCCCGTAGCGGAAAACCAGGTGAAGCAGTTTCTGAAAAGCGAGGACCTGGCCAGACGCCTGCTGGAATCGGGGAATATGATGTATCAGGTCAATATTGAACTGCTTCCATCCAAAGACAACCCCGACCAGTACGACTGGTCCTTCGGCCAGCCCGAAGATGTGAATATGAATGTGGGAACCTACTGCTCGGTTCTTACGGAAACCAGGCGTCGCAGTATGTTCCAGTATCTGTTTGAGGAGGCCCGCACCCGCTTTCGCGCCGTCAAACTCCGTACCGAATAATGAAAGAGGGAAGACACGACAGGGACTCCGCGTCCACGCTGAAACTTATGAGCCGCTATATGAAGGGCAGCACGGGTTTCTTCGTGGTCTCGTTCCTGCTCCTGATCATCGATCTGGCTTCCTATATCCTGCCGCCCTTCTTCCAGCAGGTTTACACGGACAACGTCATTACGCGCAAGAACCCCGAATGGTTCGGCCCCCTGATGTTCTTCTACATAGCGCTGTTTCTCTTGGAACTGGTGACCTGGCTGGTGGTGAGCCCCTTGCGTAAGAGGCACTTCTCCAAGCTGAACATCCTGGCCAATTCCCGCTTTGTCATCAGCCTCCTGCGGCTTTCCATGAGTCGGGTAGAGCAATTCACCTCCGGGGAACTGGTGGCCCGCTATACCAGCATCCGTACGGTGTCCCGCACCATGGACAAGTTCTCATCGGCCGTGGTCTTCAGCCTCCGCCCCCTCATCTGTTCCTGGCTGCTGCTCACCTACAGCTGGAAACTGGGTCTGGTCGTGGTGATATCGATGCTGGCGCTGGTGCTGGTGATGCGGGCTACAGCCAACACGCTCAAGCAGAAGGCCCGGGGATCCGAGGTGACGGACGCCCGGCTGCAGGGACTCACCTCCACCGGCATCAAGAATATAGAGACCATCAAGTCCATGGGCGGGGAGCGCAACTTCTTCAGCCAGTGGGAGAGCGCTTTTGTGGAGGCGCTCAACGCCCGGGTCAAAACGAACTCCAGCATGATGAGGGTGGGGGCCATCCCCCTGCTGGTCTTGCATTTGAGCAACGCCCTCATCCTGTGCCTGGGCGCCTGGTATATCCTCAAGGGAGAACTTACCCCCGGTATGCTCCTGGCCTCCCAGGCCCTGGCTACCAGTATCATCTTCCCTGTCAACTTCGGCATTACCACCGCCCAGTTCCTGTTCCGTTCCCACGCAGCCATGGAGCGCTTGGAAGAGGTGGAGGAAGCCAGCCTGGAGGGAAACAGCCTGACGCTTCCGGAGATAGACCGGCTTCCCGCCCGGTCCAAACTGAGCGGAGAGGTGGAACTGCGCAATGTCACGTTCGGCTATGACCGGAGCCAGCCTCCGGTACTCAAGAACTTCTCGCTCAAGATTACTCCCGGCCAGCGGGTGGCCTTCGTGGGCTTTTCCGGCTGCGGAAAAAGCACCATCGCCAAACTCATCTCCGGCCTGTACGAGCCATGGGAAGGAGAGGTCCTGCTGGACGGCATTCCCGTGCAGAAGGTCAACCGTGCGGTAAAGAACAACTCCCTCTCGGTTGTCAACCAGGAAATCACCCTTTTTGAGGGTACCATCGCCGACAATATCAAAATGTGGGACGAGTCCATCGAAGATTTCTCCATGGTGATGGCCGCCCACGACGCCCAGATTCACCAGGACATTGCCGCGCGCCCCGGCGCCTACCATACGCTGCTGGCCGATAACGGGAAAAATTTCAGCGGCGGACAGCGCCAGCGCATCGAGATCGCTACCGCCCTGGCCAAAGACCCCACCATCCTCATTATGGACGAGGGAACATCGGCCCTGGATCCCAAGACGGAAGAGCAGGTGATGCAGCATATCAACAACCTGGGCATCACCCTCATCCTCATAGCCCACCGCCTCAGCACCATCCGGGACTGCGACTGCATCTACGTGATGGAACGCGGTCAACTGCTGCAGCAGGGCACCCACCAGGAACTTATGCAGCAGGAAGGACTTTACCGTGAACTGATGAAATATGCCTGAGCCATGAACGATCTCTTCTTTGACCAGCTGGTCCAGCGCATAGAGGGCGACAAAAAGGCCTTGAATGCCGTCGCCGACATCTTCCGGGGAATGATTGACCGCAAGATGTGGGAGAAACTCACCCATCAGCGGGAAATCCCGACCGACATCAAGCAGATTGAGGAGCAGTTCTATCAGCAGCAGATCTTTTTCCGCCAGGTGACGCTGGAGGGCAAGTGGTGGCGCTGCTGCTCGGGTAAACTCCTGGCTTTCACGGCCGATGCCGACGTCCCCGTCATTCTCACCCCCCATTTCGCCGACTATTCCTTCGTGCATCCCGAAAGCGGACAGCGCTGCCGGGCCGGCAAGGACCACACCCTCCTCAAGCCGGAGGCTTTCTCCCTTTGTTATCCCTTGCCTCCCCAGAAACTCACGATAGGATCCTTTATGGGATATGCCCTTCGGCAACTGAGTGTTTACGACGGCATCTTTGCCCTGCTGGCCTGCCTGGCCGTGGTGCTGCTCACCATGTTTACCCCGTACGTGTGCAAGGTCTTGTTCAACGAGGTCATTCCCTCCGGAGACACGGCCCAGCTCGTCCCCATCGCCACGCTGTTGTTCAGCGCAGCCGTGGGTCTGGTGACGGTGCAACTCATCCGCAACCTGCTGGTTGTGCGGATGAAGGACAAGACCGAATACGCCCTGCAGGCGCCCCTGATGACGCGCCTCCTGATGCTCCCCACCACCTTCTTCAAGCGATATGCGCCCGGAGACCTCTCCAACCGTGTGCTGTCGGTGGTACGGCTGTTCACCCAGCTCTCGCAGGATATGATTTCCACCGTGCTGTCCATGATCTTTACGGTGGTCATGTTTGTCCAGTTCTTCACCTATGGCGGCCCGCTGCTGTGGACCGGTATCCTGGTCATTGCCGTGTACGCCTTCACCGTTTTCGTCCAGTACCATTACAAAGCCATGGTGCAGGAGCGTGCCAACGCCAGCGCATCCAAACTCACGGGGCTCATCTTCAACCTGGTATCGGGTGCGCAGAAGATCCGTACCAACGGGGCCGAAATCCGGGCCTTCCGCCACTGGGCGGTGGCCTACGAACCCTCCGACGCCTTCAGCAGCCGCTATCCGGCCATGTTCACCATCAGCAACGCGTTCAGTTACAACACCCGCCTGCTGCCCATCATCGTGACCATGCTGGCCGCCTGGCACTACGGTCTGGGCCTGTCGGACTACATCGCGTACTGCAGCGTCCTCACCATCGCCGTGGGGGCCGTGGAGCAGTTTGAGCAGATTACCAAGGACGTGGCGCTGCTGGCCCCGGAAATCAGCCTTTGCCGCCCCATCCTGGAAGCCGAATCCGAAATCCAGAGCGGCACCGAAATGCTCCGGCAGGTAAGCGGCTCCATAGACATCACCGGCCTCAAGTTCCGCTACGCCGCCGATATGCCCTACATCTTTGACGGGCTCGACCTGCATATCGATCCCGGAGACTACGTGGCCCTGGTGGGGCCTTCCGGCTGCGGAAAGAGCACGCTGATGCGCTTGCTGCTGGGCTTTGAGAAGCCCGAAAGCGGATCCATCTTCTATGATGAGCACAACCTGGAAGACGTGAACCTGCCCAGCCTGCGCCGCTACTGCGTGAGTATCTGCCTGCAGGACGGCCAACTGGTGGAAGGGACCATTCGTGACAACATCCTGTTCGGCAATGGCTGGTTTCCGGATGAACAGGTTCGGGAGGCCGTCTGCATGGCCGCCCTGGACAAGGACATCCAGGACATGCCGATGGGGCTTGATACCCGGATATCGGCTGACGGACAGGGGGTTTCCGGCGGTCAGCGCCAGAGAATCCTCATGGCCCGCGCCCTGATCCGCAAGCCCAGGATCATTTTCCTGGACGAGGCGACGTCGGCCCTGGACAATATCAGCCAGTACAGAATTGCCCAGAACCTGGCCCGGATGAAATGTACCCGCATCACCATTGCGCACCGGATGAGCACCATCCGGGAGTGCAACCGCATCATTGTGCTTGCCGGAGGCCGGGTGGCCGAAGAAGGCAGTTATGACGACCTTGTGGCAAAAGGCGGCCTGTTCAGTGAAATCATCAAACGGCAGACTGTATGAGAAAGTGGTTTTTTGCGATCGTCCTCCTGTGCTGCTTGCCGCTGACAGGCAGGGCCCAGAGCCTGGATGAAGTGATCCGGCTGGCCCAGGACAGCACCATCATGGCTTTCCAGAGCCGCTACCAGTTCGAGTACAACTCCCTGCGCTACGCCCGCTTCGAAGCGCTCCGCAAGCCGCAGTTGGAATTCCGCTTCTCGCCCGCCTACCAGCGCATCATCGCCGATCCGGACCGTCCATACGTGTACCTGCGCAACTTCGACCGCTTCTCCTCGTCCGCAAAACTGAGGCTGAGCCAGAAACTGCTGGGCTTGGGCGGCGACGCCTTCGTGGAGAGCCAGGCCCTGTGGAGCGAATATTTCGGGCGGGATGTGAACAACCGCCCCCGGGACATCGTGGCCGTTCCTTTCAGCGTTGGCTATCAGCAGTCCCTTATCGGCTACAATCCCTATCGATGGGAGAAAATCGTGGAGGGCCAGCGGCTGGAGACGGCCCGGAAAGAACTGAACTACCAGTTGTACCGCATCGCCGAGGAAGCCACCGTCCGTTTCTTCCGCCTGGCCTGTGCCCAGGGCAAACTGGACATGTGCCTGCGCAACAAGGAGACGGCCGATACCCTGTATGCCATCGCCCGGGAAAAAGCCGGCATCGCCATGATCACCCTGGCCGAACTCCGGTCGCTGGAGTTGCAGCGGCTCAATGCCGCCAATGCGCTCCTGAGCGCCAGGGGAGAGGAGCAACTGGCGCGGGAATCCCTGCTGTCCTATCTCCGTACGGACGCCATCCCGCCGGGCGCCCGGCTCACCGTACCCACCGGCATCAAGCCGGTTCCGCTCAGCGACGACGATGTCCTGGAACTCGCCCGCAGCAACAGTCCGGCCCTCCAGCAAAAGCAGATGGAAATCTCCGAGGCGCTCCAGCAGCAGCACAAAGTCCGCCGGGAGCATGGCGTGAAAGTGGGCGTGGACCTCAGCGTGGGCATACAGCAGATCAGCAACACCTTCCTGGGCGCCTACCGCAACCCGCAGTTCTTTATGTTGGGAGGCGTCACCCTGAGCGTCCCGCTGATGGACCACGGTGCCGCGAGGAAGGGGGTGGCCGCCGCATCGGCCTGGAAAGCCCGCGAGGAACAGGCCCTCCGGGAGGAGGAACGCGCCCTGGCCGAAGACGTCACAACCACGCTGGACAAACTCCGTTCCCACGAGCAGCTGCTCACCCATACCGCCGAAGCCGTGGCCCTGGCCGATGAAGTTTTTTCCCTTACGGCCGAAAACTACGCCAACGGCCTCTGCGACATCAACACCTACTCCCTGGCCCAAAACCGGCGGGACAACGCCTATAACCAGCATTTGGCGGCATTGGCCGGCTACTGGACCACGTATTACCACTTATTAACCCTTACGCAGTATGAATAGGTATCTCGTACTCATCGGCCTGCTCGGCGTTTTCTCCGCCTGTTTTTCCCGCCAGCCGGCTTCCCTTCCGCCGGTCCAGGCAGAGCCGGAGACCGTTCCGGCGGACCCCGTCGGGGTGCAGAACCGGAATCTCCAGCGTTCGATAGAGGCCGAAGGCTTTTCCAGCAAGGGAACCATCCAGGCCGTCACCGAAGTGCCCGTCTATAGCCGTATCGGCGAGCAAATCGTGGAGTTCAACCTGGTGCTGGGCCAGCGCGTCCGCAAGGGGCAGGTGGTGGTCCGGCTCAACCAGTCGGTCCTTCAGGACAAGATTGCCCGGGGACAGGCCGAACTGGAAAAGGCCGAATTCCAGTACCAGTCCATCCTGATGGGGCAGGGCTACAAGCGGGGGGAACTGGAGAAAGCCCCCGAAGAAATCCAGCACCTGGCCCGCGTGAACAGCGGATACAATACGGCCAAGGCCGCCCTGCAGCAACTGGAGCACGAACTCACCTACTGCACCGTCACCGCTCCTGTCTCGGGCGCCGTAAGCCGCATCGACGCCACGTTGTACGGCGCGGCCACACCCGGTGTCCCGCTCTTTTATATCGTTGATACCGAGCATCTGAAAGTATGCTTCGACGTCTTGGAGAACGAACTCCGGAAATTCCAGAAAGGAGCCCGGATTCAGGTTATCTCCATCGCCTATCCCACCGAGGTCCACCAGGCCGAGGTGTCGGCCATCAGTCCCGTGGTGGAAAAAAGCGGGATGGTGCATCTGGAGGCCGTGCTGCAGCCCCATCCGCACCTGATGCCCGGCATGACCGCCATCGTCACCCTGCAGTGAGGGAAATGTTGATAACTTGATTTGGGCGGACAAGGGAAAAACGTTACCTTTGTTCCTATGAGTTTTGTGCACCTTCATGTCCATACCCAGTACTCCATCCTGGACGGACTTTCTTCCATAGGACAGCTTTTCGACCGGGCCGATGAACTGGGCATGCCGGCCCTGGCCATCACCGACCACGGCAACATGTACGGCGTCAAGGAGTTCTTCAAATACGCCAAGAAACACCCCAACGTAAAGCCCATCATCGGCTGTGAGGTTTACGTGTCCAAGGGGGACCACCGGCTGCGCGAAAAGGGATACTACCACCTGATTCTGCTGGCCAAGAACTACACCGGCTACCTGAACCTGGTGAAAATCGTGTCGGAAGGGCACGTGAACGGCATGTACTATCGGCCCAGGGTGAGCCATGAGGTGATTGAAAAGCACCACGGGGGGCTCATCTGCTCGTCGGCCTGTATGGCGGGCGAGGTGCCGCGCGCCATTCTCGCGCATGACGAAAAAGCCGTGGAGAAGGCCATCCTGTGGCACAAACGGGTATTCGGGGAAGACTACTACCTGGAGGTGATGAAGCACAAGACGGAGGTCCCCGGCCTGGACAACGAACTGTACAAAAACCAGTGCTACTACGACGAGGAAATCTTCCGCCTGGGGCAGAAGTACGGCGTGAAGGTGATCGCCACCAACGACGCCCACTTCGTCCGCAAGGAGGACGGTCCCGTGCACGACCGTCTTATATGCCTGACAACCAACGCTTACATCGACGACACCGACCGCCTGCGCTACACCCAGCAGGAATACATCAAGTCGGAGGAGGAGATGCTCGCGCTGTTCCCGGACCATCCGGAGGCCCTGGAAAACACGCTGGAGGTGGCTGCAAAGGTGGAATCCTACTCCATCGACCGGGACCCCGTGCTGCCCGTTTATGAGATCGACCCCGCCTTCATGGCCGATATCGACACATACCTGGAAAAGTACAAGGACATCATCGATACCGGCCGATGCGACAAGCACGGCACCTACCGCGGAGACGGTTTCTGCCATTCGGTGGCCTACCTGTGTCACCTCACCTACCAGGGAGCGCACCAGCGCTATGGGGAAACGCTGACCCCGGAACAGGAGGAGCGCATCGACTTTGAGCTCAAGACCATTTGCCGCATGGGCTTCCCGGACTATTTCCTCATTGTCCAGGACTATATCGCCGCCTCCCGCGCCGCCGGTTCCATGGTGGGGCCGGGCCGTGGCAGCGCCGCCGGTTCCGTGGTCGCTTACTGCCTCAGAATCACCAATCTGGACCCCATCAAATACCAACTCCTGTTCGAGCGTTTCCTGAATCCGGACCGCATCTCCATGCCGGATATCGACGTGGATTTCGAAGACCTCACCAAGGCGCACGACTACGTGGAAAAGAAATACGGGGCCGACCACGTCTCCCGCGTGATTACCTTCGGCACCATGGCGGCCAAGAGCGCCATCAAGGACGTGGCCCGCATCAGCCATGTCTCCATCGACGAGAGCAACCGCCTCACCAAGATGGTCCCCGACCGCCTGAGCGACGACAAGGGAAACGACGTGAAGATAACCCTCAAAAACTGCCTCAAGTATGTCCCGGAGATGAAAAAGGAGTTGGAAAGCGGCCCTGAAATCAACCGGGAAGTGCTCAGATATGCCGCCGCGCTGGAAGGCACGGTGCGGCAGGTGGGCATGCATGCCTGCGCCACCATCATCGGCCGGGGAGACCTCACCGACTACCTCCCCATCTGCCTGTCCAAGGATAAGGAAACGGGGCTGGACGTGCATACATCCCAGTATGACGGCCACTACATCGAAGAGGTGGGCATGCTCAAGATGGACTTCCTGGGGCTGATTACGCTCCAGATCATCCACAACTGCCTGGACCTTATCAAAGAGCATCACGGCGAAGAAATCGATATCGAGGCCATTCCCATCGACGACGCCCCTACATACGAACTCTACGGCCGCGGAGACACCACCGCCGTGTTCCAGTTTGAATCGGAGGGCATGAAAACCTGGCTGCAGAAACTGCGCCCGTCCCGTTTCGAGGACCTTATCGCCATGAACGCCCTGTACCGGCCGGGGCCGATGGATTACATCCCGGACTTCGTGGCCCGCAAACTGGGCGAACAGGCCATAGAATACGACCTCCCCGAAATGGAGGAATACCTGCAGGACACCTATGGCGTCACGGTGTACCAGGAGCAGGTGATGCTGCTGTCCCAGAAGTTGGCCGGTTTCACCAAGGGCGAGGCCGACAAACTCCGCAAGGCCATGGGAAAGAAGCAGATAGACATCCTGAACTCCCTCAAGGACAAGTTCATGGCGGGCGGCACGGCCAACGGCCATCCGGAAAAGGTGCTGGACAAGATTTGGAAAGACTGGGAGAAGTTTGCCCAGTACGCCTTCAACAAGTCGCACGCTACCTGCTATGCCTGGGTGAGTTACCAGACGGGCTGGCTCAAGTGCCACTATCCTTCCGAGTTCTTTGCCAGTTGCCTGAACTGCGCCAAGAGCATGGAGGAAATCACCAAGATCATGGACGACTGCAAAGGCCATGGCATCAAGGTGCTGAGCCCCGACATCAACGAAAGTTCCGGCCATTTCACCGTAAACAAGAACGGCGATGTCCGCTTCTCCCTGGGCTCCATCAAGGGTTTTGGCGCGAACGTTGTGGATGCCATCGTCAAGGAAAGGGATGAAAACGGCCTGTTCACCGACATTTACGATTTTACGGAGCGCATGGCGGGCAGCGTGAACCGCAAGAGTTTCGAGTCGCTGGTGAATTCCGGCGCTTTCGACAGTTTCGGCCACAAGCGCAGCATGTACTTCCAGCCGGGCCGCGGGGGAGAACTGTTCATCGACCTTGTCACCCGTTACGGAGAACTTTACAAGAACGACACCATTTCCAGCGCTTCCTCGCTCTTCGGAGACATGGAGGAGATGAAGCCGGAGCGCCCGCCCCTCCCGGATTATGAGGGGGAGATGGACATCATGGAACTCCTGCAGCGGGAAAAGGACCTGGTGGGCATGTATCTCAGTTCACATCCCCTGGACCGCTATCAGTTCGAGATTCAGAATTTCACCACTTGCCACCTGGCCGACCTGTCCAACTATGTGTCCGAGTGCGAAAGCAAGAAAAAGACCGCCAAGGTGTATGTGGCCGGCATCGTGACGGATTTCAAGCAACTCACCACCAAGACGGGAAAGCCCTACTCGCGCACCATACTGGAAGACTACAGCGGCTCTTACGAACTGCCCCTGTTCGGAAAAGACCACGAGGCCTTCATGCAGTACATGCAGCCGCACGCCGCCCTTTTCCTGGAAGGCACGGTGGAAGAGAAATTCTTCCTCAAGCCCGAGGAACGCGCGCAGGGAAAAACGGCCCCCTGGGCCTTTAAACTGAAGAAAGTCACCTTGCTGGGCAACATCAGCGACGATATCCTTACCGGCTTCTGCCTGGACATCACCACACCCATGCTCACCCAGCAGTTCCGCCAGGACCTGGTGCGGGTTATCAAGAAGCACAAGGGAAAAATCCCCCTGAACCTATACCTCTACGACCCCGTCACCCACTATCACATTCAATTCTATTCCAAAAAGTTCCAGGTAGCCGTCACCTCCGATTTCATCCGGGACCTCCGTGAAATCGGCATCGACAGGTACGAAGTCCAAAGACGATAAGTGCACCAAACCCCCCCTCGTGCACCGAACCACCCCTTTTCGTGCACGAGGCCGCCGCAAACCGCCCCTCGTGCACCGAA
>JAFSMS010000008.1 GCA_017447815.1 Bacteroidales bacterium
AAGCCTGCGTGCAACTGAAAGCCGCCGGCGCCAAACGGGCCCTCAAACTCCCCGTGAGCGGAGCCTTCCACTCCCCGCTCATGGAACCCGCCCGCGCCGAACTGGCCAAAGCCATCGCCCAAACCCCCTTCCGGGCACCCTGCTGCCCCATTTACCAGAATGTGACGGCCCTGCCCACCACGGATCCGGAGCAGATCAAAGCCAACCTTCTTCAGCAACTCACCTCCCCCGTGCGCTGGACCCAGACCGTCCGGAACATGCTGGCCGACGGCGCCACCGCTTTCATGGAACTGGGCCCCGGAACCGTTCTGCAAGGACTGGTGAAACGCATTGCCGGGCCCGAAATTCTGGCATAAACTCATCCCGATACCTTATTAAATTAGTGGCTTTGGGGTTTTTTATTTATATTTGTCTGCTATCAAAGAAACTAGCAATAAGAACTAATTACATAAAACCACTAACTTATTATGGCAAAAGAAAAGAAATTCATCACCTGCGATGGTAACTATGCCGCTTCGAACATCGCCTATCTGTTCTGCGAGCATGCCGCCATCTACTCCATCACCCCGTCCTCCACGATGGCCGAAAACATCGACGAATGGGCTGCCCACGGGAAAAAGAACCTCTGGGGCGAAAAAGTGAAAGTGACGGAGATGCAGAGCGAAGCCGGTGCCGCCGGTGCCGTACACGGCTCCCTCCAGGCCGGTGCCCTCACCTCCACCTTCACCGCATCGCAGGGTCTCCTCCTGATGATTCCCAACATGTACAAGATTGCCGGCGAAATGCTGCCCACCGTGTTCCACGTGAGCGCCCGCGCCCTGGCCAGCCACGCCCTCTCCATCTTCGGTGACCACCAGGACGTCATGGCCTGCCGCCAGACCGGTTTCTGCATGCTGGCCTCCGGTTCCGTCCAGGAAGCCCAGGACCTGGCCGCCGTCGCTCACCTGAGCGCCATCAAGGCCAGCCTGCCGTTCCTGCACTTCTTCGACGGTTTCCGTACCAGCCACGAGATCCAGAAGATCGAAGCCCTTCCCGAAGAGGAACTCAAGGCCATGGTATCGGAAAAGGCCCTTGCCAAGTTCCGTGAGCGCGCCCTGAACCCGGACGCCCCCGTCACCCGCGGCACCGCCCAGAACGGTGACGTTTACTTCCAGGCCGTGGAAACCCGCAACCAGTGCTATGACGCCGTTCCGGACATCGTGGCCCGCTATATGGGAGAAATCACCGAACTCACCGGCCGCAGTTACCGTCCCTTCGAGTACTACGGTGACCCCACCGCCGAAAACATCATCGTAGCCATGGGTTCCGTCACCGAAACCATCAAGGAAACCATCGACTACCTCGCAAGCCGCGGCCGCAAGTACGGTCTCATCACCTGCCACCTGTATCGTCCTTTCTCCGAGAAGTACTTCTTCTCCGTTCTCCCGAAGAGCGTCCGCCGCATCGCCGTCCTGGACCGCACCAAGGAGCCCGGTGCCGTGGGAGAGCCCCTGTTCACCGACGTGAAAGCCCTCTTCCAGGGCCGCGACAAGGTCCTCATTATCGGCGGCCGCTACGGCCTGTCCTCCAAGGACACCACGCCCGCCCAGATCGTTGCCGTCTATGACAACCTGGAGATGAAGGAGCCGAAGGCCGACTTCACCATCGGCATTGTGGACGATGTCACCTTCAAGAGCCTGCCCATCAAGAGCGAGGTGTCCATCGTGAAGCCCGGCACCACCGAGTGCAAGTTCTACGGTCTCGGTTCCGACGGTACCGTGGGCGCCAACAAGAACACCATCAAGATCATCGGCTCCCACACCGACCTCTATTCCCAGGCCTACTTCGACTACGACTCCAAGAAGTCCGGCGGCTACACCTGCAGCCACCTGCGTTTCGGCGACCTGCCGATCAAGGCTCCCTACCTGGTGTCCACACCTGACTTCGTCGCCTGCCACGTACCTTCCTACCTCGAGAAATACGACGTGCTGAAGGGCATCAAGGAAGGCGGCTCGCTGC
>JAFSMS010000083.1 GCA_017447815.1 Bacteroidales bacterium
CCAGGCTCGGTGGCTACGGCTCGCCGCTACGGTGGGCTCCACAAAATGGCCCTCCTCGCGGCGGCCGTCACCAACCACAAATGTCACAATCACCAACCATTTTTGTCAATTATACCTAATTCCAAGCAGCAATATGTTCTGTTTTCAGAACAAGTCATCCAACGTAATTACTTTGTTGAATACACCGGAATACTCGTTGCGCTTTAAACCAAAGGTGGTCACCAGGGTGGGGTGGATCACGTGTTTCTTCGGCAAATGCTCCATCAGCCGGTTCGTGCGGGATAACATGGTCCTGTAAAATGCCTTTGAAACCTCAAATTCATCACTGTAGAATTTCATCTCGCACAGATTTGTGACATTATCTTTTCTTCTGATCAGCAAATCCACCTGAGCTCCGTCACTGTTTGCATCCCCAGATACATTCCATGCTGAGTATTCGGCAGATACTCCTGAGATACCCAAAGCTTTCTTTATTTCCTTAATGTGGCGGAAACAGAGGTCTTCAAAGGCGAAACCTCTCCAGGAGATGATTTGCTGAGAATTCTGGCTGTTTGTCCAGAAGTAAGGATCTGTAATCTTTACGCCGGAAAGGAACTTGGAATAGAACAGGCAGAAAGGATCCGTCAGCTTATAATAGATTTCTTTTTTCGACTCGCCGAAAGGATAGTATTGATCAACAAAATTGCTTTCAACCAACGCTTTGAGCATTCTGGTAAAGTTCCCGCCGGTGTCGATCCCTGTGAGTTCTGATATTTCGTTACGGGTGTAGCCCTTTCTCCGTTTTGCGAGAGCAAGAACAATGCGCTTCATTTCTTCGGGCTTCGAAAACACAGAAGCAAACAGCTTGTCGAACTCGTCCTGGAGTTTAGGTGATTCACCCCAGAACAGTGCATCGATATTTTGTGAAAAACTGTACTCCCTGTTGAAGCAATTGAAATAGTAAGGGATTCCGCCAAGAATCATCTGGCTTTGGACTATGTCGTACCTTGACAGGAGAAAACCGTTCTCCCTGAAGTATTCTTCGCATTCCTTCAGGCTGAACGGGTACAGTTTAATGCTTCTGGTTACTCTGCCGTAGAGTCCGCCATGATTGTGTATCAGGTTATCCAGTATCCAGGAATTCGCACTTCCGCAGACGACAACCATCAGGTTGTCACGGTGGCAGCCCCATCCGTTCCAAAAGCCTTCAAACGCGGTCAGGAATCCGGAACGGGGCGTGTCCATCCAAGGCAATTCATCAAGAAATACGACCTGCTTTTCTCCATTGTCTTTCTGCTGAAGATGCTCCTCGAGCATAAAGAATGCGTCCAGCCACGAAGAAGGACATTTTCCCCTGGGCATTCCATGAAGCCGAAGGGAATTGTAGAAATGCTTGAGTTGGTCTTTCAGGAGATTCTTCTTTCCGATCTCATCAACCGGGGACAGTCCGGCATGCCTGAACGTGATCTTCCCTTTGAGCGCTTCATCGACAAGGAAAGTCTTTCCAACCCGACGCCTTCCATATATGGCGACGAGTTGGGCTTGATTCTTATTGTATGAGTCCAGCAGTTCTCTGATTTCAGTCTTCCTTCCAATAATTTTGACCATGGCGGTTTTATTTTTCCACAAATGTAATAAAATAGATTCATTTGGACAAATAAACGCGTTTTTTACCATAATTGTCGAATAATCGTCCAAATCACATCAATTTATCCCTTATTTAGACAAATAAATACTGGATTCGCCAGAAGGTCAACACAATCACCAGCCAGGGAAAAAGCCACGATCTGATTGTTACCCCAATGTTCCCCCAAATTCTGTGCTGACATGTAGTATTTCCTGCATTTTTCCAAAGTAAAAAACGGCCTCCTACGGCTGTCTGAAGTGGGTAGGCGGGTAAATGGTTCTCTCGGTCTCTCCGCAAAAAAGGAGGTTGACTCAATGGCGAGTCAACCTCCTTGTGTTAACAGCAGGTCTTTCTACCGGGGCAGTTGGGCGCCGTAATTGGGAACGACCCCGAAGAGGTCCTTGGCCTTCTCCCAAGGATATTTGTTGCAGTACATGCTGGGGCGGACAATCTCGCTGCCCTGCTGGTTCAGGCCGAAAGCCCGGTTCACCTGATTGGCGGCGGAATTGGCGTTGTAACTCTGGGAAGTCATGATCTTCAGGGAAAGGAAGCCTTCCAGATAAGACTTGTCGATGGCGTTGACAAAGGCATCGTTCCCTTCGGGCATCTCCACGTTTCCTTCGTATTTGGGGCCGATCTGCTCGGCCTCTTCGATACGGGCGGCCGGAACGGAGATGGACGCGGCGCCCATGGAGGCAATTTCCAGGTCGCGTTTGTTGGCAAAGAAGTAGTTGTCGTACAGGTTGCTCACCTTGGCGGCCTCCATGGCCTTGTTGGATTCATAGTACACACGCTCCACACCGCAGTTGCTGTTGCAGCCGAAGATGTTGTTGTGTACGTCGATGGTGCGGATGCCGTTCATGAAACGGAAGCCCTGCCCCATATCTTCGAAAGCCTTGGTGCGGGTCCAGGTGAACAGGACGGTATTGTGGTGGAATTCCAGGGAGACTTTGTCGATATCGGCATCCCTCGTACTGCCCCTGACCTGGCAGGACGCATAGCGGCAGGCGATGAAAATATTGTTGCAGATTTCCATGTGGCCCTTGCCCATCATGGCGGCGATCCCGTAGTCGCGGCAGTTCACGAAGATGCAGTTGGAGACGCGGACATTCCCTTCCACATCCATGTGGAGGGCATATTCATCTCCATTGGCATAACCCACCTTGGCGCAGTTGGGAGCGGCGTCCGGCTCAATGAAACGGCCGGTGAGAACTCCTTCATTGGGGGTGCCGGTAACCTCGTTGGAGACATCGGCCGCGCAGTACAGGTTGTTCTCTCCGAAGTCGAAGACAAGACCGTCCACCACCACCGTTCCCTCCGGCCCGGTGTAGCCGTACGGCCTCCTGGCATTGATGTTAAAAAGGGGCGTGGTGAAACGCTGGGTGGTGGGCTGGATTTTGGTCACATGCTTTATCACATCCCGCTCGGTGAAATCGGTGGACCATCCGCCGTAGATGCTGATGAACTTGCCCCGGTCGTTGGCGGCGTTGCCAAACCGGCCGCACTCCAGATAACCCCGGTCCATATTGCCCAGGTAATTACCCTCGGCCACCTGGATGATATCATTGTCCTGGGCCGTGTCAATCGCTTTCTGCAGGTCTTTCATGGCGGTGGAAGGCGTCAGGCCGTCGGAGCGGGCCGATCCTGTGGAAGCGCTGACATAGAATGTCCTGCCTGCGGCAGACGCAGCGGCGGCTGGAGCGGCTGCAGGCTTGGTCTCATCTCCGGCAATAGCCTCTTTGGCTTTGTTCGCCAGACTTTTCAGATTAAACTGAGCGTGGGCAACGGTAGCCGATGCAAGAAGAAACATCGCGGCTACGAGGAGTTTATTCTGTTTCATAAGGCAAAAATATAGGTTGACACTGCTATTTGCGGCTATTCCAAGCCCCGGGCGCGCATGAGCGCGGAGGGGTCGGGGTCGGCGCCGCGGAACTGCCTGTACAGCACCATGGGCTCTTCGGAACCGCCTTTTTCCAGGAAGGTGGCGCGGAAAGCAGCGGCCGTCTCCTTGTTGAAGACGCCGTCGGCCTTGAATTTCTCCCAGGCATCCACGGCCAGCACCTCGCTCCAGAGATAACTGTAGTAGCCGGCGCTGTAGCCGCTGTTGAAGATGTGGTTGAAGTAAGTGGTGCGGTAACGCGGGATTATCTCGTCAATAAGGCCCATCTCGGCGCAGACCTTCTGCTCGAAGGCGCGGATGTCCTCGGGGCCGTTGAAGGCGGCCAGGTCGGCCGACGACAACTCATGCCAGCGCATATCCAGGATGGAAGCGGCGCAAAGTTCTCCCGTGGTGAAGCCCTGGTTGAATTTGAGGGCCTTCTGAATCTTGTCCACCATCTCGGCAGGGATGGGCTCTCCGGTACGGTAGTCGTTGGCATAGGCCGACAGAATCTCCGGCACAAAGGCGAAGTTCTCGTTGAACTGGGAGAACATCTCCACGAAATCACGGGCCACGGAAGTGCCGGAAACGCTCTTGTAGTGGCACTTGGTCAGGAAACCGTGCAAGGCGTGGCCAAACTCGTGGAAAGCCGTCTGCACATTGTCGATGGTGAGAAGGCTGGGAACGGCATCCGTCGGATCGGTGCCGGGAGCCGGGAAGTTGCACACATTCACGATGACCGGACGAACGTCGGTCCCACCTTCCACGTACTGGTCGCGGAAATTGTTCATCCAGGCGCCGCCCCGCTTGGTGGGACGCACGTAATAGTCACGATAGAAAATGCCGATCAGGCTGCCGTCCGGTTCGGAGAGTTTGTAGGCATTCACCGTAGGATTGTACACTTCCACCTCGGGAGCGGGGTCGATGCAGATTCCATAGATGCGCTCTGCGGCGGTGAAGACGCCCTTCAGGACACTGTCGGCCTGGAAGTAGGGCTTGGTCTGGGACTCGTCCAGGGCATATTTCTGCGCACGGACCTTCTCGGCATAGTAACTCCAGTCCCAGGCCTCGATCTTGTGACCGGCGAGTTTTTCCATATCGGCCCTTTCCTCACGCGCCTTGCGCATGGCGGCGTCCATGATGGGCTGCAGGAAATTGTCCACGGTGGCGGGGTCAGAGGCCATCTTGTTGGACAGTTGGAAGGCGGCGAAATTGGGATAGCCCAGCAACTGGGCCATCTCTGCGCGGAGTTTCAGGATTTCCAGGACGATGGCATTGTTGTCCGCGGCATTGGCGTTGTTGCCGCGGGCGGCATAGGCCTTGAACACCTGCTCACGCTTGGCGCGGTCGTCGCAGGACGACATGAAATCATAATACTCGCTCACGGTGATGCCCGTGGCTTCCTTGAAGGCATTGTTCTCGGCCAACAGATTCTGGCCGAACTTCTGGGAAAGGCTGCTCAGGCGGGTGCTGATTTCCGCGAAGCGTTTCTTGCCGGCCTCGTCCAGCCCCACGCCATTGCGCTCGAAAGCCTGGTAGAGTTTCTTCACCACCATCTGCTGTTCGCGGGTCAGGCTTTCGGAGGCATCATAGACGGCCTTCACGCGGGCGAACAGGGCTTCGTTCATGAGAATCTCGTTCTCGGCCTCGGTGAGTTCGGGAAGGATTTCCTCTTCGATGGCCTGCATCTCGGGGGTGGACTCGCTTTCGGACAGGTTGAAGAACACGCCCTGCACCTTGTCCAGGATGGGGCTGGCGTTCTCATAGGCCAGAATGGTGTTTTCGAAGGTGGGAGCATCGGGATTGGCGATAATCGCCTCGATGTTGGCCTTTTCCTCGGCAATCCCGGCCCGGAAGGCGGGAAGATACTGGTCTGTAGTGATCTTGGAGAAGGGGGCCGTCCCGTACGGGGTGTCCCACTGCTGAAGGAAAATGTTCTGTTTCTGATTGTTACAAGCTGTCAGCATAGCAAAAGCAGCAAAAAGGATAAGACTGCGTTTCATATCTTATAATATAGGTTTACGAGGTAATTCACCTTGGGGAGCGGAAGGGACGTTTCCGAAAGCAGCGTCCGCAGGGAGGCCGATACGCCCAGCCGGCTGCGCCCGAGCACCCAGAACTTGCCGCCCTGCAGGTTGATGGAGAAGAGCGAATCATTGTCCAGCAGTTCGGCCGACACATAGCCGGCATCCTTGCTCCAGGCCAGTCCGCCGGAGAAATGCCGGGTTTTCCCCACACAGCCAAGGCCCTGTACGGACAGGTTGGGGATAATGAGTAGCGGCAGGCGGAAGCCCACTTCGGCACCGTAGCCCAGGCCGTCGGGCCGGGTGAGCATATACGCCGTCGTGCGCACGTTGAAGCCGTTGGCGTTGTAACTCCAGTTGATGTCTCCCGACCAGCGCAGGGCTTCCTCCTCATGGAACTGGAAGCCGCCCACACTGGCCCAGATGCGCGAACTGCCGGCCTGGTACTGTGCACCGGCCTTTCCCTGCCAGGAAACGAAGGCCTCCCCCATCTGCCGGAGCGAACTGGCCAGGGCCGCCACGTTGAACACCCAGCGGGACACCTGATAAGAGGCCCCCGCCCAGGCTTCCATCCGGCGGTCGTCCAGGTCCCGGAGGGCAATCCGGACATCGGCCCCGCCCATCACCCGCCAGTGGGACGAGATGCGGCTGTTGATTCCTCCGGCCAGGTGCAACTGCTGGCTGCCGGGCGAGAACTGGCCCAAGGCTGTCAAATAGGCACTTGTCCGTGCGGAAGGGGTGTAGGTATAGCGAAGGAAGGACAGCGGTGCATTGGCATACAGGATGGCCGCACTGAAGCGGCTCTTGGCGTTCACAATCTTATCGGCCCCCAGATAGGCCGAGCCCCACTGCTGCCCGGCATAGGCCGAAAGAGCCGGCGAATGGGCTCCGACATCGGCCGATACCACCCAGCCGTCCTGCATGACGCCGGTGGAATAGGAGGCCTGCGCACGCCCGTACCAGAATGCGTTGTTGCTGTACAGGCTGGCGCGGAAGCCGGTGCGGAAAGCCGAGGCCGTTCCGTCAATGCCCACCGTCCCGTTGAATCCGCCGAAATAGTCCCCCACTTCCGTTCCCTCCGTGAGGGTACTCCGGCGGAAAGACTCCGAGAGGGCGGACCCCAGCAGCGTTTTCCCGTCCAGATGCACCCCGGCCAGATAGTAATCCTTCCCCACCACGCCCCGGGAAGCGTCCCTGAGATAGGGGAAATAGTAGCGGGAGAGGTTGCTCACGATATCCGTAGAGCCGAAAAGCGCCTCGGGATGGTCGTCGGCCACATGGGGGACCTCCTGCAGGAGCACGTTGAAGACATTCTTGACACGGCCGTCCGACACCGTTACCTTGAGACGGGTTTCCAGCAGGCCGGGAGCGCTGACCACCAGCACATACTGGCCGTCCTGCAGCCCGCGGGCCTCGAAACTGCCCTTTTCGTTGGTCTGAGTCCTTGCTACAGGGCGGGCTTTGTGCAGCACCACCACGGTAGCCTTCTCGACGGCCTGCTTGTCCAGGCGGGAGAACACCCTGCCCTTGACCCCTCCGGAGGGAGTCTCCGGCGGAGCGGCCATCATGATGGCGACAAGCAGTGCCAGAAGGGTTTTGAACATTTACTTCTGGATATGGATGTAGGTAGGATAGTGGTCGGAATAACCGCCGATGAAACGCCCGTTGGAGAAAGTGCGAAAAGGCGTTCCCTTGTACTGACCGCTCTGCTGGGTCATGTACGGCTTCTCGAACACGCGTCCATAGTATTTCTTGCCCTGTTTGACGATATGGAAACTGCCCTTGGGGGCATTCACCAGCGCATCATTGACAAGGATACAATCAAAGATATTGGGGTCTCCCCTGTAAAAGAGGGAGCCGATTCCGTCGTCCAGCATCTCCCAGAAAGGGTTGAAGAAATCTCCTTCCTCCACATCGTCCACCGACTTGCGGCCGTGGAGATACCGGGAAAGGGAGGCATCCTGCGGGTTGTCGTTCATGTCCCCCATGGCGATGCACTTGATTCCGGGGTACTTTTCCGCCATCTCCCGGGAATGTTCATAGACAATCTCGGCGGCGCGGGCGCGCAGATCCAGGCCCTTGTCTCCCCGGCGGGACGGGAAATGGCACACATAGAAGGCAAAATGCTCTCCGTCGATGAGGCCGTGGACCATCAGGACGTCGCGGGTGCGGAAATCGGCCTGTTCCTTCTTGTTGTAGGTGGTGAATTTGATGGAGGAGTGGAAGTCGAAGGGAAGGCACTTACTGTCCAGCACTTTCATGCGGGACGGATTGTAAAGGAGGGCCACGTCGATGCCGCGGCGGTCCGGACTTTCGTAGTGTACGATTTTATAGCCTGCCTTTGCGATGGCGGGCTCCTTCACCAGGTCTTCCACCACTTCGCGGTTCTCCACCTCGGCCAGGCCCAGCACTGTGTGCCATACGCCGTTCTCTTCCCTCATGTCGGCAATCACACGGGCCAGGTTGGACAGTTTCTTCGCGTACTTGTCGCGGGTCCATTCGTTAGCCCCGTCGGGAAGGTACTCATAGTCGTTCTTACCGGTGTCGTGGGTGGTGTTGAACAAGTTCTCCACATTGTAAAAACCGATCACGTGCCGGCCTCCCTTCTTCTTGGCGCAGGCCTGAAGGGGAAGCAGCAGCAGGACGGCCAGTACGGCCAGAATTGCCTTTCTCATATTCAACTTGTTTGTAATCATACAAAGTTAATCTTTTTTCTTACTGTTTTTGATAAGGAACAAACAAAATGAATGTAAAACAACACTTTCTTTTTTACGATCCTTGCTTCTCTGTGAAAAGTACCTTATGTTTGACACATTAAACTGACATCATCTTCGTTACTTAATAAGTAATTTTGTTCTAAAAAAAATAATTTTTATCTTTGTTGCCGTATGAGAGTCATTGCGATTTCGACACTAAAAACTTTCTGGGAAAAGCACCCGGATGCCGAACTGCCACTTAAAGAATGGTATCTAAAAACATGTCGGACGCAATGGAAGACGTTGACAGATATCCGCAAGGACTTTAATACCGTGGACTATGTCGGAAACCAACACTATGTGTTTAACGTCAAAGGAAACCATTTTAGGCTCGTAACAGCTATCAAGTTTAAACCTGCATTGGTCTATATACGTTTTGTCGGAACACACGACGAATATGAAAGAATCGATGCTTCAACCATTTAGAGAAGGGAATATGGCACACATTAAGAATGAAGAGCAATACAAAGCCATGATGGCAAGGATTGACCAGCTTTTCTTTGAGACCGATGAAAAAACGCCGGCCGACGATCCCCGACTGATGGAACTGGACCTGCTTTCTTCTTTGGTAGAAGAATACGAAAAAGAGCATTTCCCCATTGACACACCCTCACTTGCCAAAACGTTAAACGAGAGATTGGCCGATAATGAGTGGACCCAAAAGGAGATGGCCGTCCGACTGGGAATGACGGCGGCTCGTCTGAATGCCATTCTTAGCGGGAAAGCGAATCCCACATACGAACAAGCCCGGACCATTTCGGAGAGTCTGAATATCGATCCAGCCATTGTCCTGGCCCTTTAGAACTCGAGGGGGCACATCAAAAGATTGGACGAACTCCTTACTTCAGGTTCCAGAAATTGTTGTCTTTGGGATGCTCGGCCTTCACCTTGGCAGCCGTTTCGGCCGGAAGGTTGGCAAAGAACTTGAACCCGGTCTTTTCTTCCAGATCCTTGATGGGCAGGGCGAACTCCTTTAGCGTGGCAGGTTGGCCCTGATAGTTCTTATGGTCAAAATAGAAAGCGGCGCCGATATAGGAATCTCCGCTCAGGCGAAGGAGGGCCTTGAAGAAGGCGTTGGGGACGGTTACCTGCTTGCCGTTGTTGTCCTTCCGGTATTCGATGGGTTTGTCCACCATACAGCCGGTGACCACATAGAGGGTGTCCGTGCTGTTGGAAGCCGCGCTCCAGGTGCGGACGGCCATTTCCAAATCCTCCCATGGGCCGGCGTTAAAGGCCTTGTCGGCCAATTGAGGGGCAATGTTGGTGAAATAGAACGTCTGCTCATTCATCTTGGTGGAAGCCAGGCGGTCGGCCGAGGGAAGCTGGTGACCGCGGTTGTACTTGGCGCCGCCCTTCCCGTCATCATAGATGTTCCCCGCCTTGAAATAGGCCGGCTGGGCGTCTTCCGCCACAAACGGATCAAAAGCCCACTTGTCCGTACGGCTTACCGTCTTTTTGGTGTACAGGTCGCACAGCGGGTAGGCCACCCACGAGGCGACCAGATTGTCGGGATCGTAGGTGAAGGAATAGTTGCGGTAGTTGGTTTCGCCGATGGGAGCGGTATGGATGTGGAAGTTTTTCTCATCGGCCACCTTGGGCAGTTCCATCCATTTGGGAACGCCCTTGTACTCGTCGCCGAAATCGTCCTTGGTAATCACTTCCTCCGCTTCGGTGATGAGCACCTGCGTGATTTCCCAGGTGGGCGTGGTCGTGCTGGTGCTCTTGTACACGAAGGCCAGCTGGATCACCTTGTCCTTGTAGGCCTTCAGGTCGATGTCACCGGACGACAGGAATTCGAAGGAATTGCCCTTGGGCATGTTGGGGATGGTTACGCTGCTCCAGGTTTCCCCTTTGTCGGCCGATATCCTGACGCCGATGAAGTTGGCGGCAGGCTCGTCGTTGGCGTAATTCATGGCATGCTTGAAGCGCAGGTACAACTGATTGTGTCCCTTGAGGTTGATGCGCGGGGAAACCAGCCAGCTCTCGGTCTTGTAGCGCTTTTGCGTAGCGCTCACATAGGCCTGCGCCACCACACCGTACTCGGGATGGGCCGCATTGGTGGACCAGATCTCTCCGGGGAAATCGCCCTTGTCCTTGTCTTCCACGACGAATTCGCCCATTCCCTTGGTGAAGTCCACCGACAGGACGGGGTCTCCCTGCACGATGGGCGGATCGTCCTCCTGCGCGGCAGAAGAGGCCGCCTGCACCACCGTCAGTTCCGCCGAGGTGGTGGTTCCGGAGATGGCAAAGATGACGGATCCCTTCCGCTCCGTGCCATAGTTCGGCTGCACCGTGAGCGTGACGGACTGGTTGTCTCCGCCCTTGCCCACCGCCGGGGAAACGCTGATCCAATCGGCATTGTACGTGGCCGTCCAGGACAGACTGGCCGACAGGCTGATGGTCTGAGTACCTCCCTCTTCCCCGAAGGAGAGGGATGATTGTCCGCTGATACGGATAGAAGGCGTCACCGGGGCGTCCGGTTTGTTGCAGGCACCTGCCAGAAAGGCGGCCAGTCCCAAAAGGGCTATCAATCTTAGCTTCATCGTGATGTGTTTTGTACTAACTTACAAAGATATAAAACTTCTTCGCATAAAAAAAGCCCGTGGCTCGGTGATGAGCCTCGGGCTTTTCAATGTTTGCAGGAAGCGGCTTACTTGGTAGCCTGGATTCCGAAAACGAGTGCGCGGAAACCGGTATTGGTACCTTCGCAAGTCTCCACTTTCACGGCGGTATCGGCAGCCAGGGCCGTCTCGAAAGCCATTTCATACTTATCACTGTCCGTGACCGTGATGGTATAAGGAGAATTGCTGGTAGCACCGTCATTGGCGGCGACGTCCTGTGTGCCGATGACGTTCTCACCCACGCTGAACTTCAGCGTAGCGGGGTTGCCTTTCCAAGCCACGGCGTAATAGGTCACCTTCTTGGTGCCGGCAGGCAGGGTGATGGTGGCATCACCATACTTTTTGCTGGTGCCGAATTTCAAGGAGAACACATTCTCATAGGTGCTCTCGCCCAGCGTGACATTGATCACGCCATCGTCATAGCAACTGGTACCCACCGCATAAGTGACATTGGTATCAAACAGGCCAAGCTCTCCGCTGGGATCTTCGGGATCCTCAGGATCTTCGGGATCTTCGCTGCCGCCTTTCTCGAGGCTCCAGAAGAAGCCGCCGTTAATCTGCGGAGTACCATTGTAGGTGGACTTGGGACCGAATACGGTGAGGATGTCACCCACTTCGATGCCTTCGGCGGCGACAACACCCTTACGGGCGTCACCGGAAGCGCCTACACCCGGATAGCAGCCATAGACATAGAGGTCATTGGTGCCGTCGGTAATGTAGATGTTGCCATAAACGTCGTTCTTGATTTCCTTCACGGTACCGGTGACGCGGTAGTAACCGCCGTCTGCAGCAGCGAGGATGGTAGGAATGTCGGCCTCGGTCACAGGCGTGGATTTCTCCAGCTGGCCGCCGGTCATCTGGGCGTTGCCCTTGTATTCGCCACGGTTTCCAAGGAGGGTCACGATATCGCCCACCTTCAGGCCGGAAGCCTCGAAGTCACCCTTGGCGCCGATGCCATAGACATAGGCCTCACCGCTGTAGTCCTTGATGTTTACGTTTCCGTAAGAAGGATTGGCCACGCTGGTGATGACACCGGTGACACGGTAAACGGTGCTGCTCACAGGAGCGGCCAGGAAGTCGGCCACGCTGGCGTCGATGATGGCACCCTTCTGGGAGATGGCGAGTTCGGCCGTGTAGTCCTTCTTGCCGTCGGTAGTGGTGAAGAGCACCGTGGTCTCACGGTCGCCGCCTTCGTTGGCAGCAGCGGTCAGGACGACCACGTTGTCGCTGATGGAACTCACACCCAGCCAGGACTTGGCGTCCTCGGGGATGGTCAGGCCGATGTTGTTGCCCTTGTTGGCCAGCGTAACGGTGATGTCGCCGCCCTCCTTGGGAAGGACTGCATCTTCGGGATCGACAGTTTCTACCTTGATGAGGGACTTGGAGATATTGACAACCGTCACGTCAACCAGTTCGACGGTCCCGTTGTAAGTGGTTTTGGGACCTTCAACGGTGATTTCGTCACCTACCTCGAGACCCCAGCTGAGGAAGTTCTTGGTAGCGCCCTTGGCATCCAGCGTACCATAGATGTAAACCTCACCGGTTTCATCCTGGAGGTACCAGTTGCCATAAGTGGTATTGACAATTTTGGTAACGACACCGGTAACACGGTAGTTCTTGCTGTCGGGACCGGAAATGACCTCGGCGCAAGTGGCGTTGGAAACGGTGGCCAGACCCTGGATGACATTGATGCGCTGCGTCTTTCCTCCACAAACGATCTGGAGTTCGGTGGTGCGTCCGTCAAGGGTTTTCTCTGCAGAGAAGGTAACCGTAACTTCACCGGCTGCACCGGAGAGGGTGGAAGCCGTGAGCCAGGTAGGAAGTTCCGCCATGACGGGGGCTTTCTCGGTGCCGATATTCACGGCCTTGGCAAAAGCCCAACTGTCCGTTGCGGTAATGGTCAGACTGGCAGTACCGCCATCGACAGGCAGGGAGACGTAGGAGGTGGAAACCTTTACCTCGTCCAGATAGTGCTGATCGGCTTCTTTCTGGCAGGCGGTCAGAAGAGCGGCGCCTGCAAAGAGAGTTGCAATGATATACTTGAGTTTCATATTGTTATGCCGATATTAGATTAGTTGAACAGATATTTGATACCGATGGAGGCATACCAGCACTGGGACAGGGCATGGTTGGAAGTCCAGGTCTGGGTGCTGCCGCTGATGGAAGAAGGAGTGGAGAAGGTGGCATAACCCTGAGCATCTACGCCCTCATACTTGAGGATACGGGCATCGGTACCGATCGTCGGGTTCAGATACTTGGCCACGCCCCAGCTGCTGTTGAACAGGTTCAGCAGGTTCTTGATGTCGAAACTGAGCTGCAGGGTGTTCTTGGTCTGGCCGATCTTCACGGTAAAGTCGTGCTTGTAACTGAAATCCACACGGTGGACCCAAGGGCTGTAAACGCTGTAGCCCTCGGCATACTGGCCCTGGTGCTTGCTCAGGTAACTGTCCTTGTGGACATAGTCCATGAAGCGGTTGGCGTCGTCCTGGGAGACGAAACGGAACTCCTTGTTGGCCACCTGATCATCCGTAGGGATGTAGAGGGCGTCGTAGTTGTAACCGTCACCGTTCATGTCGTTCACCATCATGTAGGAGTAGTTGTAACCACCCTTCCAGGCCTCGTAGATGAGGGAGAAGTGGTTGCCGCTCTTGTCGTGATGCGTGGCGGAAGCGACGATACGGTCCGGAGTCACGTACTGGGAATTATGCAGGCCGATGTAGTTGGGGCCTTCCACGGTGGGAACATAGGTGAAAGCAGACTCGGCTGCAGAGCCGGGCATACCGGTGATTTCCTTGCTCACGGTGTGGGTGTAGGCGGCCATGAGGCTCAGGCTCTCGATGGGCTGCATGTTGAGGGTGACGTTGGCGCTCCAGCCATAACCCTTGGAGGTGTTCTCCAGGACAAAGGCCTTGGTACCGGTACGGTAGCCGGCAGGATAGATGGGACGGTTGTCGGCACCGTTGAAGCGTGCGAAGCCGCCTACGTTAGGAATGCTCCAGTCGGAGATGGAGACGGCGTTGATGGTCTTGTTGAAGATGCCTTCGGCCGTGATGCTGAACGGGAAGGAAGTGGGGAAGGTGTAGTCGATGGCGAGGGAAGTCTTCCATACCTGCGGCATCTTGAAGTTGGGATCCACACCATTGACGGCGGAAGGAACAGTGCCGTCTTCAGGAGATACAGTGGTAGGATAGCCCAGGCTCTGGAGTTTGTTCAGGAGGGCATCGACGGTAGCCTTGCCGTTGGCGTCAGTGACGAGACCGCCTTTGAACTGGCTCATGTCAATGAAACGGTTGCCATTATCGTCGGTAGTATAAGTTCCACTATAGTTTTCGTAACCTCTAACGACCCCTTTCTTTGCATCGTAAATCTTTGTTTTGCTATTAAGTTGGGCCTGATACTGGACCAGACCGCCGTTGGTGGGCATGTTGGTGAAGAACACCAGCGGCAGACGGCCGCTGAACAGACCGGTACCGCCACGGACCTTCAGGCTCTTGTTGCCCAGGACATCCCAGGTGAAACCGACGCGGGGAGAGACAGTCACCTTGGCCGTAGGCCACTTCCCTGTATCGATATGGGTTTCCTCATAGTTCTTGGCCTTGGGATAATAGTCGAGGGCCAGGATGGCATTGTTGGTCATCAGGTCGTTGTTGTTGAAGAACAGACCGTCCAGACGCAGACCGTAAGTGAGTTTGAAACGGTCGGTGGCGTTCCACTCGTCCTGGGCATAGATGCCGGCCTTGTAGAACTGCACGCGGGCGGCAGGGGCCTTTTCACCGTCGTAACCATAGGTGAGGCAAACCACCTCGGGAGTGGCACCGTTGAGGAAGTCGCTTACGGAATTGTAGCGATAGTAACCGCTACCGTTACGCATGTACTGGTTGTCGGCCATCTGATACTCGAAGTTGATACCTCCGGTGATCTTGTGATTGCCAAGATACCAGGTGAGGTCGTCCTTCACGTTGGCGACGGTGTTGTGAACAGCGTTGTTCCAGGTGAAGAGTTCGTAACCGAGGGCCATGTAGTTGTCGTCCTCAGCGGCATCTCCCAGGTCACCGTCCTTGATGTCGATGAACGGGAACTCGGCGGAGTTGGTACCGCGGATGTCATCCAGTTTGGAGAAGGTGGCGAGGAACTGATTGCTCAGGTTGTCGGTGAGACGGCTGTTCAGGTCCAGGGACCAGGTGTTCACCAGATTCTGCATGGAATACATGGCGTTGGCAAACGACATGGAGTTCTTGGACATACGGTTGCTGGCGGCACGGGTGCCACCGTCCATGGAAGTTCCGTTAGGGCTGTTCCAGACGTTGTTCTTGGTATAGTTGTAACGGAGGGCCAGGTGGTGCTGGTTGGTGATGTTCCAGTCCAGACGAGCCAGGATCTTGTAGTTGCTCTCGTTGGCGGGGAAGTCGGTCCAGGAACCGGTGTCATAACCATATTTCTGGGAAACGTGGTTGGAGACACGCTCCAGGTCGGCGTTGGTGGTACGGGAAATGAAGTTATCGGGATCGGCCACGCCGTTGGTGGAGCCCTTCCAGCGGTTTACGATGGAGGGAACCTTGGACATTTCGGCATTGACGAAGAAGAAGAGTTTGTTCTTCACGATGGGGCCGCCGAAGGTGAGACCGTAGGTGGTGCTGCGGTTCTTGTCGCGGGCGCCGGAGATTTGCTCTCCGTCCACGGCGTCACCCTGCATATTCTCGTTCTTGTGGTAGATGTAGGCGGTACCCTTGAAGGTGTTGGTACCGGACTTGGTGATGGCGTTCACGCCGCCGCCGATGAAGTTGGTCTGGCGAACGTCATAGGGGCTGATCACAACCTGCAGTTCCTCGATGGCGTCGATGGAGATGGGGTTGCCGCCACCGGGCAGGTTGGCGGACAGACCGAAGTTGTTGTTGAAGTTGGCGCCGTCAACGGTGAAGTTGGCGGTACGGCCGTCGGAACCGGCGAAGCTCATGCCGTTGCCGCCGTAAGGGGAAAGGCGGGTGACGTCGGTGATGCTGCGGTTCACAGTGGGCATGGCCGTAATCTGGGCGCTGGCGATGTTGGTCACGGCACCCGTGCGCTCCTGGGCATTGAACTTGGAACTGGGGGAAGCGATGACAACGGTGCCTTCCAGCATTTCATTGCTTTCGGCAATCTTGGCGTCCAGAGAGAAGGTCTCTGCGAGCTGAAGGGTGACGCCGGTGTAGGTGGATTCCTGATAACCAAGGCAGGAGAAATCTACCTTGTAAGGACCGCCGGTACGCATACCCTGGATGGTATAGCGGCCATCGGCATTGGTAACGGCACCGTAAACGGTACCGGAAGGCTCGTGCGTTGCCACGACGGCAGCGCCGATGACAGGCTCGCCGGCCTGGTCAACCACACGACCGGAAAGGGAGGATGTGGTCACCTGGGCATAGGCGACAGTGCCCGCAATCAACGTAGTGAATGCGAGCAGAAGGCTTTTAAAAGCTTTTCTCATAGGAGTTAAAAACAATAAATATTGATACGGTAATATTCTTGCCTATTTTGGGTTGCAAATATAGTGATTTCTTTTCACTTATACAAGACAAGAGGCCGACCAAAAAGTCAAATGGACGCTGGCCGGCCCCTAAAAGGGAAATCATTTATAACCCGAACGCTTTCTTCACCGCCGGGACGCTGTCCAGCAGTTCCCAGCCGAAGAACTGCACGATCTTGCGTTTTCCCTGAACCGTCACGGCTTTGGTGTAGGGCTTGCGGCCCATGTGGCCATAGGCGGCGGTAGGGGCGTAGATGGGGTTCTTGAGGCCGAACTTGCGGATGATGCCGGCGGGAGTGAGGTCGAACAGAGACTTGATCTTTTCGGCAATCTCCCCGTCCGAAAGGCCGTTTTTGGCCGTTCCGTACGTGTCCACGAACACGCTCACGGGCTGGGCCACGCCGATCGCGTAGGCCAGTTGCACCAGGCATTCGTCGGCCACGCCGGCCGCCACGAGGTTCTTGGCGATGTAGCGGGCTGCATAGGCTGCGCTGCGGTCCACTTTGGAAGGATCCTTCCCGGAGAAGGCGCCGCCGCCGTGGGCCCCCTTTCCGCCGTAAGTGTCC
>JAFSMS010000084.1 GCA_017447815.1 Bacteroidales bacterium
GTCTGAAGTACACCTACATTGTCAAGTGCAACGAGGTGGTGAAGGACGAGAATGGCGAAGTGGTGGAACTCAAATGCACCTACGACCCTTCCACCCATCCCGTCACCGGAGAGTGGCGCTCGGTGAAGGGCACCATCCATTGGGTGAGCGTCCCGCATGCCCGCGAACTGGAACTGCGGAATTACGACCGCCTTTTCACCCTGGCCGACATGTCTCAGGTCCCGGAAGACAAAGACTACAAGGATTTCCTGAATCCGGAGAGTCTTGTCATCGGCAGGGGTTTTGCCGAACCCGCCCTCCTGGAGGACGCTTCCGGCCTCGCCGTCCAGTTCGAGCGCACCGGCTATTACGTGAAAGACAAAGATTCAACGCCGCAGCATGTTGTCTTCAACAAAACCACGGCGCTGAAAGATTCTTACAAACCGGAATAATCAGATTTTCTGCTTGAAGACGCGATAGCCGTAGATGGCGATCACCACAAAGCAGATCATCGGCAGAACGAACGAAACGTTGACCGCGGGCATTCCCAGGAGTGTTCCGCGGTCAATGATCAGTGCCTGCAGGGGAGGAAGCACGGAACCGCCCAGGATGGCCATAATGAGGCCGGCAGCACCGAATTTGGCGTCCTCTCCCAGTCCGTCCAGCGCGATGCCGTAGATGGTCGGGAACATCAGGGACATGCAGGCGCTCACCGCTACCAGGCAGTACAGACCGGCGATGCCCTGGATGAAAATCACGCCCAGGGTGCAGGCGATGCCGGCCAGGGCGAAGATGTGGAGCATCTTGCCGGGCTGGAGGTACTTCATGAGCCAGGTGCAGATGAAGCGGCTGCAGCAGAAGATGATCATGGCGGCGATATTATAGCGCTGGGAAAGGACCTCGGCGTCGATTTCGCTCATGCCGCGCTCCATGAAGATGCGCGTTCCGTACTGGATGATGAAAGTCCAGCACATGATCTGGACGCCCACATAGAAGAACTGCGTGAGAACGCCTTCACGGTAGCGTTTTTTGCCGATGAGGTCGCTCAGCGTCTCGCGGATGCTGCCCTTGTTCTCTTCTTTCACGCGCGGCATCTTCACCAGGAGAATCAGGAGGAACATCACCACGATCACCATGCCGATGATGACATACGGGGCGATGAGGATGCCCAGGTCGCTCTGTTTGATGGCCTCGAACTCGGCATCGGGCAGGGAAGCGCGCTCGACGCTGCTGAGCGGGTTGAGGCGGGCCTGGATGAAATTCATGGCCACGAACATCCCGCAGAGCGAGCCGATGGGATTGAATGACTGAGCGAAGTTCAGCCGCCGCGTGGCCGTCTCGGGGGAGCCCATGGCCAGAATGTAGGGATTGGCGCTGGTTTCCAGGAAACTGAGTCCGCAGGTGAGGATGAAGTAGGCGCAGAGGAAAGGCCAGTATGCGCCGGTGGAGCGCGCCCCGATGAAGAGGAACGCTCCGGCGGCATACAGTCCCAGGCCCATCAGGATACCTGTCTTGTAGTTGAATTTGCGGATGAAGAGGGCTGCCGGCAGCGCCATGGCGAAGTAACCGCCATAGAACGCCACCTGCGTGAGGGCCCCTTCGGTTACGCTCATCCGGAAGATTTTGGAGAACGCTTTCACCATGGGGTTTGTGATATCGTTCGCAAAACCCCACAGTGCAAAGCAAGCCGTAATCAATATAAACGGAATCAAGTAGTTAACCCCGTTGTATTTCAGAATACTATTCTTCTCTTTCATTTGACTGTCAACGATGGAACGAAGTGACTCAGGGGGTCTGGGGGATTAGTCCCCCAGTGAGTAAGAAGCCCATCGGGCCGTTGTTCATTTTTTGAACAACGGTCCGTAGGCCTGGCAGGCGCGGTAGTCGGCCCCTTCGGGATCCATGCCGAAGGCACGCCAGGTGGAAGGACGGAAGATTTGCTCTTCGGGAACGTTGTGCATGCAAACGGGGATGCGGAGCATGGAGCAGAGGGTGATGAGGTCGGCACCCACATGGCCATAGACGATGGCTCCGTGGTTGGCGCCCCAGTTGTTCATCACGCTGTACACATCCTTGAACGGAGCCTTGGTGGCATCCAGGCGCGGGGCGAACCAGGTGGTGGGCCAGCCTTTGTCGGTGCGGTCGTCCAGGATCTTGAACTGCTTCTCGCTCACGTCCACCGTCCAGCCTTCGGCCAGTTGCAGGACCGGTCCCAGGTTCTTGACGATATTCATGCGGATCATGGTGCAAGGCATGCCGCCGCGGGAGAGGAACTTGGAAGAGAAGCCGCCGCCGCGGAAGTACTCGCGGTTGGCCGGAACCCAGACCGTGCTGTCCAGGCAGTCCTGGGCTTCTTTTTCGCTGATTTCCCAGAAAGGCTTCATGGCCGGTTTGCCATCCTTGACGCAGCGGCCGCTGCCGTCCAGGGTGGCGGCGCCGGAGTTGATGAGGTGGATGATGCCGTTCGCGGCCTGTCCTTCCAGTTTCTCGCCGGTCACGCGCTCCACCGCCTCGGGGCTCCAGTAGGTGCGCACGTCGGCGAAGATGGCGGGACCCTGGCTGACCAGGTGGCCCAGCAGCATGGCGACGCCGTTCAGGGAATCGTTCTCGGTGGCCAGGACGAAGGGCTTGCGGACGCCGTTCCAGTCAAAGGACGAGTTGAGGATGGCCTCGGCGAAGTCTCCGTTGGGGTAGAAGTCGGTCCACTGGCGCTGGCCCTGGAAACCGCCCAGGATGGCGTTGTGACCCAGGGACTCTTCTCCGAAGCCCATTTCGCGGAGTTTGGGATTGCCCTGCAGGAGGTCCCGGATGATGATGGCCATCTTCACGACGAACTCCCAGTCCTTGTCCTTCTCTTCGCGGGTCTTTTTGAGGTCGGGACGGTTGCAGATGTCTTCATATTCCTTGCAGTTCTTCCGGGCCCAGGCGAGGGCTTTCTCGAACTCCTCGTGGTCGTAGATGCCACGTTCCATGCGGCGGATGATTTCCACCTCGTCGATGCCTTCGACGCGCATGCCCAGGTAGTCTTCAAAGAAGTCGGGGTTCACGATGGAACCGGCGATGCCCATGCACACGGCGCCGATGGAGAGATAGGACTTGCCGCGCATGGAGACGGCGGCGATGGCTGTGCGGGCAAAGCGGAGGAGTTTTTCCTCTACATCGGCCGGAATCTCCTGGTTGTCAGCGTCCTGGACATCGTGTCCGTAAATGCCGAAGGCAGGCAGGCCCTTCTGTGCGTGGGCGGCTAGCACGGCGGCCAGATAGACGGCGCCGGGGCGCTCGGTCCCGTTGAAACCCCAGACAGCCTTGATGGTATGCGGGTCCATGTCCATGGTCTCGCTGCCATAGCACCAGCAGGGGGTGACGGTGATGGTGACGGCCACGCCTTCGCGGGCGAATTTCTCGGCACAGGCGGCCGTTTCGGCCACGCGGCCGATGGTGGTGTCGGCGATGACACACTCGACGGGCGAGCCGTCCACATAACGAAGTTTGCTGCTGATGAGTTTGGCAACGGCTTTTGCCATGCCCATGGTTTGGTCTTCGAGCGATTCGCGAACACCGTTCATGCGTCCGTCAATGGTAGGACGGATACCGATTTTAGGAAACTTGTTCATGTGTTTTATTGTTTTGGTTAGTTGTTTTCTTGAAAAGGAGGGACAAGAGGGGTTTCAGTTGTCCGGTCAGGGTGAGGGCCAGCAGATAGGCCCCGCCCATGGCGGCTGCCTTGGCAAGCAGGGACCACCATTTGTTCATCGGAGGGAAGAAGGTGGTGGCATACCCGGCCAGCGCGACGGCGGCCATTACCAGCAAATCCGGCAGGAAACGCCGGAGGAAGTCCCGCGTGCGGAAGCCCATGGACAGGTGGATGAGGATGTGGAAGGTGGCCACGAACTGCAGGTTGTAGGCGATGGCCACATTGCGGGATACGGCCACCAGGCTGCCTTCCACCAGGCCGGCGATGATGAAAGCCACCACCAGCACCGCGTTCAGGCCGCCGCTCAGCATCAGCCGCCGGGTGTCGCCCAGGCTTTGGAAGATGGTGCCGGACGATGAGAGGATCATCTGGGCCCACATGGCCAGCGACATCCATTGCAGGCAGGGGATGGCGGCATCCCACTGCGATCCATACATGCAGCGGATGACTTCTGTGCTGGCAAAGCAGAAGAACGGCGTGATGAAAGCGCCCAGCAGGGACAGCAGTTTCACCACTTGGAGGTATTTGTCGTAGATATATTGTTTGTCCCGCTGATGATCGGACAGGATGGGGTGCAGCACCGGCGTGATCACATGGGTGAGGTTGTGTACGGGGTACAGCATGAGCCTGTAGGATTTGTCGTAAAAACCCAGCGGGGCCGCGCCCATCACCTTGCCGATGAGCAGGTTGTCGGTGTTTCGGGCAAAATAATTGATGAGGTTGAATCCGAACAGGTAGGCCGAATATCGGCCGATTTTTTCCAGGCTGGCCTTATCGACCTTGCGGGCCATCGGGGGGCGGGTGGAGAAATAATTCCAGCCGAAGATGAAGGCGGCATCCAGGAGGGCCTGGACTACCAGGGCGTAGTATTTGAATCCGGCGAGGGCCATCAGGATGCCCGCGATGCCGGAAATGAGGCAGGAAAGCAGGATGCGAAGGGCTACTTTCCCGAATTCCTTCTGTTTGAGGAGCAGCGCGTTGGGCACCACGTTCAGGGTGTTCAGCAGCAGTTGCACCGAAAGGAGCAGGCCCACGGGTACAAGTTCTTCCCGGCCATAGAAGCGGGCCATCGGGAAGGACAGGGCGGCAAAGGCGGCCATCAGGACCAGTCCCAGCCGCAGGGAGAAGGCGAAAATGCCGCCGATATCCTTCCGGCTCAGTTCCTTGTTCTGGATGATGCCGGCGCCCAGGCCCATGTCGGCGAGCAGACTGAAAAAGGTGGTGAATACGGCTGTGATGGCAACGATGCCGTAGTCGTCCGGAACCAGGATGCGGGCCAGGACAGCGTTGAACAGCATCCTGAGCAGCAGGGTGGAATATCGCGCCGCGGCGTTGACATAGGCCGCTTGTTTGATGGAAGAAGTGGCCATGGTTAGTCTTTCAGCACTTTCAGGAAAACCTTCATCGAGCGGATGCTCTCCCGCAGTTTCATCTCTTCCTTGCGGGCGGGGGTGCGGAACGCCCTGTCCGTAGCCACGTCTTCCAGGTGCTCCACCCGGAGGGAGGGGTCGTAACGGAGGGTGAGTCCTTCCTGCATGCATTCGCAGTGCAGGATTTCCTCTTCGAAATACAGGAAGGTGTCCGGATGGAAACAACGCTCCCTCCGGCCGATGAAATCCTTCGAGAATACGTAACAGGCTCCGTGCAGGACCACGCCTTCCATCGGCTCCTGCAGGAAGACGGGGGCCGGTTTCCGGGGAGGCTTGCGGAAGACCCGCTTGAGGTTCCATTTGAAACGGTTCCAGCGGAAATGCCGGAGGTTTTTCTCGTATCGGGCCAGGCGCTCCTGCACCTGTTCCCGGGTGAACCCCTTGAGGTGACCGGGATTCTGGTGCTCGCCGGTCGCGGGGTTCAGGATGTCCGGTCCCAGCACGGCGAAGGGAGTGGCCCGGTAGATGGCTTCCACCTTGGCGGGGAATTCCCTGTCGCGGATGAGGACGTCGTTGTTGAGGACGGTGATGAACGGGCAGGAGAAATGCGTGCGGAGATAAGCGTAGCCGATGTTGTTTCCCCGCGCGAAGCCTTCATTGCGCGCATTCAGGAGCACCGTGACGGCCTCCCGGCCGGAAAAATATTCCTGCAGGCGCTTCCCGGAGCCGTTCGGGGATGCGTTGTCCACGATGACGATACGGACCGGGCACGGAAGCGCCAGAAGGGCTTCCGTGCACCGGACCGTCATTTCATCGGCCAGATAATGCAGGACAACGAATCCGAATTCCATCGCTTACAGTTCCAGGATTTTGATATTGCGGTAGAAAACGTTGTCTCCGTGGTCCTGGAGAAGGATATACCCTTCTTCTGCGTTGCCGAAGTTGGGCCAGTCCTTGTATTTGCTGTAGGCGACAAGGGCGTTCCACATCTGGTTGTCGCGCTCGTACTCCAGCAGTTTGTGGCCGTTGAGCCAATGCTCCACGTGCTTGCCGTTGACGATGATCATGGCTCTTTGCCAACCGTCGATGGTGTAACTTTCCCATTCGCCCTTCGGAGCGGGGATGAGGTCGTACAGCGAGCCCATGGTGCGGTTGCCCTTCACGCCCAGTTTGGCGTCGGGATGCAGTTTGTCGTCCAGGACCTGGAACTCGCAGCCGATGGCCGATCCGGCCCCCTTGTTGGTCTCGGGGTCCACAAAGTACTTGATGCCGCTGTTGGCACCGGGGGTAAGTTTGAACTCGGCCTTGAGGATGAAATTGCGGTACCGACGGGTGGTGATGATGTCTCCGCCGCCGGTGCTCTCGCCGCCGTCACCCTTGTTGACGGAGAGGATGCCGTCCTGGATGGTCCAGCCCTGGGGGAAGGTCCCGAGGTGCTTGGCGCTTTGCCAGCCTTCGGAATTCTCGCCGTTGAAAAGGAGTTTCCATCCCTGGGCGATCTCCTTGTCCGAGAGGACGTTGTTGAGGTTGTTCACAAGCGGGGCGTCCGTGGGGGTGCAGTATTTCTCCACGTCCTTGGTGAGGATGCGGATGTTCTTCCACATGATGCGGGCGCCTTCCTGTTCCTTGTTCACCACATGCACCTGCAGGGCGATGAAACCGTCCTTGTCGGCCGCATCCAGGAGGTTGGAGCAGGGAATGCCGTTCACCCAGGTGCGGATGCTGTTGCCCACGGCTTCGATGCGGGCGCTGTTCCAGCCGTCGTGATAGGCCTTCCTGGCGGGCTCGTTCTCCGTCATGCGGTACAGCCACATGCGGCGGGCTTCGTCATAGATGCCGCCGCTCCAGGCACGGGGCGCCGGATCAATCTCGAACTGATAGCCGTACACAACGCCTCGCTCATCATCCTTGTGGCTGCGGATCTGGACGCCGGAATTGATTCCCTCGGTGAGGAATTCGAATTCCAGGATGAAGTCTCCGTAGGTTTTCTTGGTGGCCAGGAAGGAATTCTTTCTGCTGTCGGTGGAGATGCCCACCAATACGCCGTCCTGGACCTTGTATTTGGCTGTTCCGGTGAGTTGTTTCCAACCCTTGAGATTCTTGCCGTTGAACAGGCTTTCCCATTCCTGGGCACCGGCGCTCTGGGCGGCGGCGATCAGGAGGGTCGTGAGAAGGATAAGTGCTTTTTTCATCTTGACTACAGTTTATAAAATTCTTCCCAGCCCCGGCGCGGCGGCATGCCGGTCAGGAGCGCATTGGCGAAGGGATCGTTGACGATGGTCTTGCTGCCGCGGTCGAAGGAGAGTTTGCGTCCGGTGCGGATGGCGACGACGCCCAGCGCGAAGGTCTGGCACATGGGGCTGAAAACCTCGAACGGGGAGCGCGTCTTTTCCTCTCCCTTGCAGGCGAGGAGGAAGTTCTCGAAGTGATTGGACGGGCTTTCCGCGACGACGGGCAGCCGGGAGGCCATTTCGCGGGCCTTCTCTTCGGGGATGATCTTCAGGGGGGAGCCGTGGCTGCCGCCGCGGAAGGTCAGTTCCTTGGAGTAGATGATCTTGCCCGGACTGAGGGCCGAAGGGGTGAAGGTGCCGTCCATGTTGGTGACGGGGACGTCGGCCGCATTGCCCGTGGTGGGACCGTAGCCGGCGGGAAGGGGCGGGAAGTTCTTCTGGCCGTCGTACCAGGTGAGTTCCACGGGCGGCATGCTGCCGCGGCTGGGGAACTTGAACGACAGGGTGGTCTCCTTGGGGAAGAAGAAATCGTTGGAATCGGTCAGTTTGAGCGGCTCGATCTCATAGGGGAGCCCCAGTTGGAGGAATTCGTGGCAGGTATCGATCAGATGGGCGGCCCAGTCGCCGATGGCGCCCATGCCGAAGTCGAACCATCCGCGCCAGTTTCCGTTGTGGTATTTCTCCGTGTACTCATGGTAGGCGGCCGTACCCAGCCATACGTCCCAGTTCATCCCGTCCGGCAGGGCTTCGGCCTCCGGGTACTTGGTGATGGCGGGATCGTAGGGATGCCAGCGGCGCCAGTCGTTGTGATGGGCCACGATGGAATAGACATCCTTGATGATGCCGGCTTCCAGCCAGGCCTTGAACTGGAAATAGTTCTCTTCCGAGTGGCCCTGGTTGCCCACCTGGGTGGCCAGTTCGGGATGGCGGCGGGCCATGTCCATGAGCAGTTCGCACTCATAGAAGGTGCGGGCCATGGGCTTCTCTACATAGACATGCTTGCCGTAGGAGAGGGCCAGCATGCTCACGGGGAAGTGGGCAAAGTCCGGGATGGCGATGCACACGGCGTCGAAATGCGCGTTGTACTTCTCAAAGAGTTCGCGGAAATCCGTAAAAAGCCGGGCGCCGGGATACTTGGAGATGGTTTCCTGCGCCCCTGCGCTGCGAAGGTCCACGTCACAGAGGGCGACAATCTCGCACAGCCCGGTTTTTTGGAAATCCTGGATGATCTGGGCGCCGCGGTTGGCGATGCCCACGCAGGCCAGGCGAACCTTATCGGCTTTCTTTCCCTTTTCGCGGGATCCTGAAGGGGCGGCCGATACGCCTTGCATGCCCAGGATGACACCGGCGGTTCCCAGTCCGGCGGTCTTCATGAAATGTCGTCTTGAAATTTTGCTCATATGGGGGATTGGTTATATGGTCAGGTATTTTCTTTCACGGCTGGCCTGGTCTCCGCGCAGTGCCAGCAGCGTGGCCCAGTAGGCCTCGTCCACGATTTGTCCGGGCTGTTTCCCGCTGATGACGGCCAGGCAGAAGGCGTGTATCAGTTCCCGGGAGCCGTCTCCGGCCGCGCCGACGGAACTGGCCCCGTCGTTGACGGTTACGTTGTCGGCAAAACGGATGCCGGCGTCGGTGGACGCATCTTCCGTGGCCCAGGAGGTGCCGGCGAAGGCGGCGTTGGACAGGACCCCCTGTTCAATCTGCTCCAGCAGCTGCCGGATGCCGGACTTGGCGGGACTCTTTTCATAATAGAGGATGCCCCGGACCAGGTCGATGGTGCCTTCCGTGCCCAGAATCTGTTCTCCCATGCCGAAGTGCTTGTTGGAGATGATGGAATCGAAGGTCATGTGGACGCCGTTGGGGTATTGATAGACGACGGAGACGTTGTCGAAGACCTCCCTTCCGTCTTTCCAGTACTGGATGCTTCCCGTGCCGCAGACCCCTTCCGGCTGCAGGCCGCCCATGGCCCAGGAGCCGTTGGCCAACTGGTGACAGGCCAGTTCGGTCATCAGGCCGCAGGAATACTCGTGATAGAGGCGCCAGTTGATGCGCCGTTCCAGTTCCGGCGAGGGAACGGGCCGGCGCCAGTCGTTGTTGCGGTACCAGTAGTTGCGGATGCCCACCACCTGCCCGACGGCCCCGCCGTGGACCAGTTCCATGGCCTTGATGTATTTGGGGTCATAGTGGCGCTGCTGGCCGATCATGAGCACCCGGTCGCTTTCTTTCCAGCAGCGGTACATCTGTTCCAGGCCTTCCTGCGTGTGGGCCATGGCCTTTTCGCAGAAGACATGCTTGCCGGCACGGATGGCCTCGACGGTCATGGATGCGTGCAGGGAGAGGGGCGTGCAGATGACGACCCCGTCCACCTCCCTGTCCTCGAGCAACCGGCGGTAGTCGGAGTAGCGGCGTGCGTCGGGGAAGAGGGCGGCGGCTTCGTCCAGATGCGGGGCGTAGTCGTCGCAGAGGGCGACAATCCGGGCCGACGGGTCCTGGATGAGATGCGCCAGGTGGAACATGCCGCGGGAGCCCGTGCCGATGACACCCAGACGGGCCTGTTCGCCCCGGGTTTCCCGTTCGCGCTCCGCCGTGCAGCCTTCCAGCCAGGGGAACAGGGACAGCGCGGCTGCTCCTGCGGTGAGGTTTCCCAGTCTGTGGAAGAAGTCCTTCCGGCTCATCTGCTGATTCTGTGTCATAGTGTTCTGTTGATGCTGCTCCCGTCCGGGAGCGGGGTTATAAGGGTGGCCTGATAGCCTTCGAAATTATCCAGGAGTGGGCTGCGCTCCGTCTCGTCACAGACCCAGAGGGCGGTGGAGAGCACTTCGCAGACCAGGGGAGAGGGCCCGGTGACGGCTACGATCTCTTCTTTTTCCTCGCAGTTGCCGCTGCGGGGGTTGATGATATGTCCCTTGCCGTGCCGGTCTTTCCCGGAAACGGAAAGGGCCTGGTCCCGCAGCTGGAAAGTGCAGGCCTGCCGGGCGGGATAGTATGTGTGCGGCAGCGAGACCGGCCAGCTGTCCGAGAGGGGATGGTGCCCTCTGGCATAGGAGGAACTGCCGCCCAGGCTCAGGAGGGCCTGCCCGCAGGGGGGCGGCAGGGTCTTGAGCACCTGCTCCAGTACGAAGCCTTTGAGGAAACCGCCCAGGTCCAGCCGCATGTCCTCCCGGGAGAAGCGGACGGTGCGCTTTCGGCTGTCCAGTTCCCAGGTGCCGGCCTCCGCAGAACGGGAGGAAGGGTTGGCCGATATGTCGAACCAGCCCCGCGTGGCCTTCCGGAAGGCCTGGCAGAGTTGCAGGATCAGGAACAATTCATCGTCACAGGGGGTTTCTTTCAGGGGGGCTTCCCGGTTGATCCGGGACAGCAGGCTTTCGGGGCGGAAACGGTTGTACCTTCCATCGGCCTGGCGGACCATTTCTTCCACGCCTTCGCACCAGCGGCGGGCCTCCTGCTCCCCGCAACGGACGAGCAGCAGTTCGCAGTCCGTATGCATGCCGGCGAATCGGGCATATGAGAGCGGGCAGTCCTGGTTTTGTGTGCTATAGACAAACTCCATCATGCTTTCCGGAACCAATGGATGACCAGGCGGACAAGAACCGTCACGAAGTATAGCACCACGGCGATGACAAGGGTGTAGCCGATTTGGGTGAACAGTTCATACCAGGGCGTTCCGAAATAGAGGATGGCACCCAGGTTGATGAGAACCGCTGCGGCGAAACAAATGCCGAAACACAGGATTTCCTGCCTTTTTCTCCGGGCCGTGATGAGGGTATCTTTCATGTAACAAATATAATGATTTTGTCTTATCCTTCCAAAACATTATTTTTGCAGTGAAATGAAAAAAGTCATCTATACCGTCCTTACGGGGAATTACGACCGCTTGGTGCAGCCCAGGGCCGTGGATTCCTCCTACGACTATGTCTGTTTCACGGACAGGGCCGGAAAGGACGGTGTATGGGAACTGCGGGAAATACCCTTCCGGTCCGAAAGCCCGGTTCTGCGGGCACGCTATGCCAAACTGCATCCGCATCTGCTCCTTCCGGAGTACGACCTGTCGGTGTTCATGGATGCCAACCTTTGCATCTCGGCCCCGGAATTCTACGACAGAATCACCTCCTGCGCGGCCTCCATGGCATTCCTGGCGCATCCGCAGCGGGACTGCGTGTATGAGGAACTGCGCTATTGCTACCGGAAGGACAAGATTGGGACGCGGGCGGCCTTCGCCCATCTGAAACGCCTCAAAGACATGGGAATGCCCCGTCACGCCGGGCTGTATGAGACCAATGTCCTCCTCCGCCGGCACCGGCTTCCGGAAGTGGTGGCGCTCGATGAGCGTTGGTGGGAACTGCTGCTGCAGTCGGCCTCCACGCGGGACCAGCTCTGCCTCACTCCGGCGCTTTTCCTGGAGAAAAGCCGGCCCGCACTGCTGCTGGGGCCCGGACTCAATGCCCGCAACGTTCCGTTCATCCGCTACACCCTTCATCCCGCGACGGGGAAGGAGCGGGTGCCCGGGAAGGTGAATCTTCCCAATCTCATGTATAACCTCCGCCTCTGCTGGCGCAAATGGATGCTCCTATGGCTCAGGTAGTGAGTGTCGTCATCGTGTGCATGAACAGGCCCGACATCCTGTTTCCCTGCCTGGACAGTCTCCGGGAAGGGAATGCGGAGGCCGTCCTGGAAACGTTCGTGGTGGCCTATCGTTTCACGCCCGGGAACCTGTCGGCCCTCCGGGAGAGATATCCCTGGGTGACGGTGGTCGTGTCGGACGGGATACGGGGTTTTTCGGAGAACAACAACCTGGCGCTGCGGCAGGTGAGGGGAGCGTTCTGTTTTGTCGTGAATGATGACACCCTGCTTCCGCCGGGTCTTGTCAGCGGCCTGGTGGAGGATTTCGGGAAACTGCCGCCGGATGCGGCGGCGGTCTCGCCCTGCATCCGCTTCGCTTCGGGAAAGGTGCAGACCTGCGGCCGGGCTCCCTGGACGGCGGGGCGCTATGTGAAGCATTATCTGCATCGGGTGGACGAGACGGAACCTACGCCCTGGAGCATGCAGGAGGGCCTTTTCCGGACCTGGACGCTCAACGGAGCCTGTTTCCTGGCAAGGACTTCGGCCTTCCGTGAGGCCGGCTGGTTTGACGAGCGCTTTTTCTTCACGCCCGAAGACATCGCCCTGGGCCAACTTTTCAATGCCCTGGGCCATACGGTCTGGGCCGATGCCGCCCTTTCCATTACCCACCTCGCCGGCGGTTCCGTCTCCCGGATGGAACCCGCCATCAAGCCCGCCCGGGTTCGGGGCGCGCTCATTTATTATGGGGATGGCAAGTGGCTAAGAACCTTTGCTTTAGGCCTGTTTATCTGGAGTTTTGAATTGCTCCGGGCAGGCAAGTATCTGTTGGCCCATCGGCCGGCCGGAAGCCGTAACGACGTCATGTTCCGGACCGCCTGCCATGTGCTGCGGACGGCCTTCTCGAAGGCCACGCCCAAGGAACTCTTCATCCGTTTTTCCCGCCTATGAAAAAAGTCCTTGTCATCGTCGTCGTGTACAACGGCCTTCACTGGCTGGAGCGCTGCCTTTCTTCCGTGAGGGGGGCCAACGTGTTCGTCGTGGACAACGACTCCACGGATGGCAGTGCCGACTGGATCCAGTCGCATTTCCCCGAGGTGACATTGCTCCGGAGCGCGGAGAACCTGGGCTTTTCCAAGGCCAATAACCTGGGCTTTCTCCGGGCGATGGATAAAGGGTATGACTATGTTTATCTCCTGAACCAGGACGCCTGGCTGGAAGAGGGAGCCCTGGAAAAACTGGTGGCCGCCGCGCAGGCGCATCCGGAATATGCCGTCCTGAGCCCGCTCCAGTTCCAGGACGGCTACCAAGCCCTTGATTGTCAGTTCGCCAAACTATATTCCGGGACAGTTCTCCCGTTGAACCGGACAGACGGAAAGGCCGCGGGGGTGTTTGAGGGGGCGGCGCCCCCTGTATTGAGCCTGAAGCGCGTGATGGCGGCGCACTGGCTGGTGCCGGTGAAGACGCTGGAGGAAATCGGCCTTTTCAACGAGAATCTTTTCGGCTTCTACGGGCAGGACGACGACTGGTGCCACCGGGCGCATTTCCATGGAAAGAAAGTGGGGGTGCTGCCGTCGGCCCGGGCGGTCCATGACCGTGCCCGGCGGGAGGAATCCGTGGAAAAGATCATTTTCCGGAATTATTATACCGGCTCCCTTGTCCGGCTTTGTGACATCAACCATCCGCTCTGGGACCGCTTCTGCTATGTCCTTCTCTTTACTTTGGTGAAAGCGGTGAAGTATCGTAAAATGCTTGTTTTTAAATACTTCCGTGATATATGCCGCCAATTGCCCGCCGTGCGTGAGCACCGCCGCCGTGTCTGTTAGCCTGTCACTTTGTCAGCCTCTTTCCGGGGAATGGTATTTGTATAATATCGGCAAAGTTTGTAAATTTGTAAGATTTTTAAAGAGAAAGCCATATGGCCATTGCAGACGTATTAAAGAAAATTTTCGGATCCAAGAGCGACCGTGACATGAAGGCGATCCGCCCTGTCCTGGACCAGATTCTGAAAGTATATCCCGATATTGACAAACTTTCCAACGACGAACTCCGTGCCCACAGCCGTGCCCTCCGCGAGAAAATCCTTGCCGTGGAGAAGCCCTTCGAGGACCGCATCGCGGAAATCAAACTGGAACTGGACAAGGACATCCCCGTGGAGCAGAAGGATGCCCTTGCCTCCGAGAGCGACAGGCTGGTGAAGGAGGAGGATGACGCCATCGAGGTCACCCTCAACGAACTCCTTCCGGAGGCGTTCGCCATCGTCAAGTCCACTGCCCGCCGTTTTGCCGGACAGGAGACGGTGGAGGTCACCGCCACGGATTTCGACCGGCTTCTGGCTGCCCAGGGCCGCGATTTCGTGGAAATTCAGGGCGAAAAGGCCGTATGGAAAAACCACTGGATGGCCGGTGGCAATGAGATTACCTGGGACATGGTCCACTACGATGTCCAACTCATCGGCGGCATCGTCCTCAACGGCGGCGTCAAGACCAACAAGGAACAGCGCGGCATGATCGCAGAGATGGCCACCGGTGAGGGAAAGACCCTCGTGGCTACCCTTCCGGTGTTCCTCAACGCCCTTGCCGGCAATGGCGTGCATGTGGTGACGGTGAACGACTACCTGTCCAAGCGTGACTCCGAGTGGATGGGGCCCCTCTATATGTTCCACGGCCTCAGCGTGGACTGCATCGACAAGCACCAGCCCAACTCCGCCGCCCGCAAGGCCGCCTATGACTGCGACATCACCTTCGGTACCAACAACGAGTTCGGCTTCGACTACCTGAGGGACAACATGTGCTCCCGGATGTCGGATCTCGTGCAGCGCAAGCATCACTATGCCATCGTGGACGAGGTGGACTCCGTCCTCATCGACGACGCCCGTACCCCCCTGATCATCTCCGGTCCCATGGAGAAGGCTTCCGGGGACGAGCAGTTCATGGAATACCGTCCCTATGTGGAGAATCTCTACAACAAGCAGCGTTCACTGGTGACCAACACCCTGAACGAGGCCAAGAAACTCATTGCCGCCGGCAACGAAAAAGACGGCGGCCTGCTCCTGTACCGCTGCTTCAAGGGCCTTCCCAAATACCAGCCGCTGATCAAGTTCCTCTCGGAACCCGGCATGAAGCAACTCATGCAGAAGACCGAAGCCTACTACATGCAGGACAACGAACGGGAAATGCCCACCGTCACGGACGAACTGTACTTCGTAATCAACGAAGTGCTCAACTCCGTGGACATGACGGACAAGGGCCACGACACCCTGGCCTCCAGCGTGAGCGACCCCAACTTCTTCGTGCTGCCGGACATGGGATCGGCCATTGCCGAGATCACCCATGACGATTCCCTCACCCCCGCCCAGAAGGCCGAGAAGAAAGACGCCCTCATGGAGGACTTCTCCCTCAAGAGCGAGCGGGTCCACACCGTGATCCAACTCCTGAAGGCCTACGCCATGTTCACCAAGGACGTGGACTACGTGATTGTGGACAACAAGGTGAAAATCGTGGACGAGAGCACGGGCCGAATCATGGAGGGCCGGCGCTGGAGCGACGGTCTGCACCAGGCCGTGGAAGCCAAGGAGAACGTGAAGGTGGAGGCGGCGACCCAGACCTTCGCCACCGTGACCCTGCAGAACTACTTCCGTATGTACCACAAACTCGCCGGTATGACGGGTACGGCCGAAACGGAGGCAGGGGAGTTCTGGGACATCTACAAACTGGACGTGGTGGTGATTCCCACCAACCGTCCCGTCATCCGTGACGACCAGAACGACATTATCTACAAGACCAAGAAGGCCAAGTTCAACGCCGTGATCGACAAAGTGGTGGAACTGTCCAACGCCGGCCGGCCGGTGCTGGTGGGCACCACCGACGTGGAAACGTCCGAACTCCTGGCCCGCATGATGCGCATCCGCGGCATATCGGCCAACGTCCTCAACGCCAAGGAGCACGCCCGGGAGGCGGAAATCGTCGCCCAAGCCGGTCAGAAGGGCAAGGTGACCATCGCCACCAACATGGCGGGCCGTGGTACCGATATCAAACTCTCCCAGGAGGTGAAGGATGCGGGCGGTCTGGCCATCATCGGCACCACCCGTCACGACAGCCGCCGTGTGGACCGTCAGCTCCGCGGACGTGCCGGCCGTCAGGGAGATCCGGGCAGTTCCTGCTTCTACATCTCCCTGGAAGACGACCTCATGCGAAAGTTCGGCTCCGAGCGCATCGCCGGCGTGGTTGACAAACTGGGCATGGCCGATGACGAGGCCCTCGTTTCCGGCATGCTTTCCAACGCCATCGAGAACGCACAGAAGAAAGTCGAGGAGAACCACTTCGGCTGGCGTAAGAGAACCCTCGAGTACGATGACGTGATGAATTATCAGCGTGAAGCCATTTATTCCCGCCGTCGCAACGCGCTCTCCGGTGACCGCATCGAGATCGATGTCCAGAACATGATGACGGACACCGCCACTCTCCTGGTGCAGGAGAGCGAGGGTATGAGTTATGAAGCCTTTGAGGAATATGTCATCGGCAAACTTTCCATCGACCTGGGCTTCGATGCCGAATTCTTCGCGCACGCGAAGAAGGAAGAGGTGGCCGACAGGCTCGCCGCCCACATGAAGGAGGTGTATGACCGCCGTATGAACACCATGATCGAGAAGGTGAACCCGGTGATCAAGACGGTGTACGAAAAGCAGGGGAGCATGTACGAGAACATCGCCATCCCCATCACCAACGGCAAGCGCCAACTCACCCTCTCGGTGAATCTCAAGAAGGCTTATGAGACCGAAAGCCGCGAAATTGCCAAGGCCCTCAGCCGCAGCATCATCCTTTATTATATCGATGACTACTGGAAGCAGCACCTGCGCGACATGGACGATCTCCGCCAGAGCGTGCAGAATGCCGCTTACGAGCAGAAAGACCCGCTGGTGGTGTACAAACTGGAGAGTTACAACCTCTTCACCGACATGCTGGAGAAACTCAACGAAGAGGTCCTGACCTTCCTGCTCCGTGCCTTCATCCCGCTCCGGGATGCCAGCGACGCCCGGGAGGCCCGTCCGGCCACCCAGCCCAACCGCAACATGCAGCAGATGCGCACCAACGACCCTTCGCAACTCACGACCAACGGCGAGCAGAAGAGCCGCATGCCCGTGCGCGTGGACAAGCACGTCGGCCGGAATGACCCCTGTCCCTGCGGCAGCGGTCTAAAGTACAAGAATTGTCATGGAAAGGGGCTTGCTTAAGCCCCTTTTTTTTGCCCTGTCGATAACGCTTGTTCATAACTCCTGTTGATAACTTCGTCGAAAGAAGTTTGTTTTAATTTTTTTTATCATTTACTTTTGTTTGGTCATATAGGCCCAAAGGCAAAAGAATTCTTTTTATCTAACCTTTAATACTTATGACAAAACAAGCGCAAGCCATCTATGATGCCCGTTCCCTGGGGAAGGGCAAGATGCTTACCCTCGGCCTCCAGCACATGTTCGCCATGTTCGGAGCCACGGTCCTGGTTCCCGTGATTACGGGTCTTTCGATGAGTGCCACCTTACTTTTCGCAGGTTTGGGCACTCTTATTTTTCACCTTCTCACCAAAATGCGGGTACCGGCTTTCCTCGGCTCGTCCTTTGCCTTCCTGGGTGGATATGCAGCGGTCGTCGCGATGGGAACCCAGCAAGGACTCAGTGCCACGGAATCGCTTCCTTATGCCTGCATCGGAGTATTCTCGGCAGGCATTATTTATTTTATCCTGGCGGGGCTCATCGCCGCGTTCGGCGCCAAGAAGGTCATGCGCTTTTTCCCGCCCATCGTGACGGGTCCCATCATCATCGCCATCGGCCTTACCCTGTCCGGCAGCGCCATCCAGAACTGCAACAGCAACTGGTGGATTGCCCTGCTGGCCATTGTGATCATCATCGTGTGCAATATCTGGGGGAAACGCATGATCAAGATCATTCCGATCCTGCTGGGTGTGCTGGGCTCCTACATTGTGGCCGCCTGCTTCGGCCTGTGCGACTTTTCGGCCGTCAAGGACGCCGCCTGGGTCGGTGTCCCGTTCCACTGGGAGAATACCGCTTTCCATGTGTTTGCCAATCCCAACTGGGGGCTGATCGTGAGTGCCATCATTGCCATCGTCCCCATTTCCCTGGCCACCATGATGGAGCATATCGGCGACATGTGCGCCATCTCCTCCACCGTGGGAATCAATTACTTGGAAGATCCCGGTCTGCACCGCACCCTCATGGGCGACGGTCTGGCCACCATGCTGGCCTCCCTGTTCGGCGCCCCGGCCAATACCACTTACGGTGAGAACACCGGCGTGCTGAACCTCACCAAGGTGTACGACCCCCGCGTCATCCGCATCGCCGCCGTCTTTGCCATCATCCTCAGTTTCTGCCCCAAGTTCAGCGCCCTGATCGCCTGCATGCCCGCCTCCACCATCGGCGGTGTGTCCCTGGTCCTGTACGGTATGATTTCCGCCGTGGGTGTGCGTAACATCGTGGAAAACCAGGTGGACTTCACCAAGAGCCGCAATGTGATTGTGATGGCCCTCATCCTGGTGCTGGCCATCGGTATCAAGTACGGTGCCGGCGATGCCATCGACCTGGGCTTCACCAAACTCAGCGGCCTCGCCGTGGCCGCGCTGGTGGGGATTGTCCTGAACGCCGTCCTTCCCGGCAAGGACTACGAGTTCGGCGCCAATCCGGAGGCCGACAAGGCCGTGAACTTTGAAATCAATCCTTCCCTCAGGAAATAAACTTTTATATATTCATTTCATAAACTACGTTTTATGCTCAAAAAAACTATTCTTGCCGTTGCTGTGGCAACGCTTGCCTTCGGCCAGTTGGCCAAGGCCCAGACCAATTTTCAGGTGTTTTACGATTTGGGTCGTAAGCACGTCACTACCACCCTCGAAGGGTTCTATAACGACAACTGGGGTAACACATTCTTCTTCATCGATTACGATTACAACGCAAGGGACGGAAAAGAGATTATCTCTCCGAATAACACGTATTTTGAAATTGCCCGTTGCCTGAATTTCTGGCAGAACACCCCGCTCGGCGGTCTGAGCCTTCAGGTGGAATACAACGGCGGTTTCGGCACCTGGGGCAACCTGAATGGCCTTCCCGGGACAGATTATGGCGCTTTCCCGGTAAATAATGCCTTCCTTTTCGGCCTCGACTACTTCTTCCACAGCAAAGACTTCAAGAACACCTTGAATCTGAAAGTTCTCTATAAGCATTTTCTTGGCCTGAAGAGCAATGTCCCTTTGCAATTTACGGCTGTATGGGGGTTGCAGGACTTGTTCACGCTGAAAGGGCTCCGCTTCTCCGGTTTCCTGGATGTCTGGTGTGAAGGCGACAAGGTGGTCGTTCTGTCCGAGCCGCAGCTCTGGTATGCCGTGGGACAGTGGTTCGGCGTGCCCAATTTGAATCTCGGCGGAGAAATCGAACTGAGTTACAACTTCGCCGGCCTGGAAGTCAGCACCGGAAAAAAGTTCAATGTGTTGCCTTGCTTGGGTGCCAAGTGGGTTTTTTAAGTCGGGAAGATGCAACGTTTAACCTATAAATTTCCGTGAAATGAAACCTGCCTTTGAAAAACTTTTCGGGTTTGATTCCAAGGTGAACAATGTCCGCACAGAAATCCTGGCGGGCATCACCACTTTCCTGACGATGGCCTATATCCTGGCTGTCAATCCGGCTATTTTCAGCGCCCTGGACGGCATGCCCGGCGGCGCCGTGTTTACGGCCACGGCCCTTGCCGCCATCATCGGCACCCTGGTGATGGCCCTGTATGCCAGAAAGCCTTTCGCCCTGGCTCCCGGCATGGGCCTGAACGCATTCTTCGTGTACACGGTATGCCTGGGCATGGGGTACAGTTGGCAGTTTGCCCTTACGGCCGTCCTTCTGGAAGGTCTCCTCTTTATCATCCTCACCCTCACGAAGGTGCGCTCCTGGCTGCTGAATGCCATTCCCGGTACGCTGAAAAAAGCCATCGGCGCCGGTATCGGCCTGTTCATCGCCTTCATCGGCATGCAGAATGCCGGAATCATCGTGAACAATGACGCGACGCTGGTTTCCCTGGGGCACGTGACGGAGGGAAAGGCCCTGCTGGGGCTTATCGGCCTGTTCATCACTTCCGGCCTTGTGATGGCGAAAATCCGCGGCGGCATGCTGTGGGGCATCCTGATCACCACCCTCCTCGGCCTGGTGATCAAGGATCCGGCCACCGGCGAGGCCATTACCAAGTTCAGCGGCGTCGTGTCCCTTCCGGATTCCGTGAAGCCCATCGCCTTCCAGTTTGAGTGGCATAACATCTTCACCCTGGATATGCTGGTGATCGTGTTCACCTTCCTGTTCATTGATATGTTCGATACCATGGGCACCATCATCGGCGTGCACCAGGGTGCCGGCCTGATCCCCGACGACGGTCCGCGCGACAACGTTCCCGATATGGAGAAAATGTTCCTGGCCGATTCCATCGGCACCGTTGCCGGCGCCTGCCTGGGTACTTCCACCACCACCACGTACGTGGAGAGCGCCTCGGGTGTAGGCGAAGGCGGCCGCACCGGCCTCACGGCTTTCTCGACAGCCGTCTGTTTCGCCCTGGCCCTATTCTTCAGCCCGCTGTTCCTTGCCATCCCCAGCGCCGCTACGGCTCCCGCCCTCATCATCGTGGGCGTGATGATGATGCCGTCCATCAAGCGCATCCACTGGGACGACTACTGCAAAGCCATTCCGGCTTTCCTCACCATCATCATGATGCCGCTGGCTTACAGCATTTCCGACGGTATCCTGATCGGCGTCATCTCTTACGTGGCTACGCACGCCGTTGCCGGCCGCTTCAAGGATATCAGTATCACGATGTGGATCCTGGCCGCCCTGTTCATCTGTAAGTATGTCTTCATATAGGTGGCCGCCAATCGATTGATTCTTAATCGTTTCCGTATAATCCTCTGCGCTTTTTGCGCAGAGGATTATTTGTATTTGCCTGATAGGCAGGGACTTGCGTGTCACGCGAAAACAACGGGACTTGGAGATTAGCGGGAAAAAATGTAGCTTTGTACTGCCATGAAACGAATGACCCTTCTTCTGGCCGTGCTGCTTGCGGGAGTGCAGGCGCCGGCACAAAACAGCTTCCGGGCTGACACCCAAGAGATTACCTATATCGGCCGCGTTGTCCGGGCCGATGGCTGCGTCACGGCCGACTGGTCGGGTACAACGGCCATCGTCAGTTTCCAGGGCAAATCCCTGACGATGAACTATGACGAGGAACGGGTGGATTATGTGAATGTCTGGGTGGACAGGGCGCCGGGCGTGGAGGCCGACGCCGTCCTGAAACTGGAGCCGGGAAGCCATGCCGTTTCACTCTGCTCTTTCGGGAAGAAGGGAAGCCATACGGTTTACGTCCAGAAGCGGACGGAAGGGGAGACCGGCTGCATCACGTTCCGCAGTTTCGAAACGGACGGCAAACTCCTGCAGGCCCGTCCCTGGAAAAAACGTGTCATGGAAATCATCGGCGATTCCTATACCTGCGGGTTCGGTGTCGAGGCACCCGACCGGGACAGCCCCGCCATTCCGGAGGAGGAAAACTGCAACAAGAGTTATTCCGGTATCCTGGGCCGGTATTTTGACGCCGATGTGGTGCGCATCTCCCACTCGGGCCGCGGCATCGTCCGCAATTACGGGGACGGAGATCCCGACCAGACGATGCCTGTGCGGTACCTGCGTGCCTTGGACGAAAAGGCCGTCCCCGTATGGGAGCCGGCTTATCGCCCCGACATTGTCGTCATCTATTTGGGAACGAACGATTTTTCCATTCAGAAGCAGCCCTCCCTGGAAGCATGGAGCAAGGCGTATAAGACCTTGCTGGAGGAAATCCGCACTTTTTACGGGGAAGAAGTACCCATCCTGTGCGTGGCCTCCAATGCCAACATCCTGCTGGCCGATTATGTGAGGGATGTAGCCCGTGGCTGCGGCATTCCCAACGTTTCCTGGACGGCCATCCATACGGGCGGGCATAACATTACCGGAGACCTGGGCGCCGCCTGGCATCCCAACTATCAAGGTATGAGGAAAGTAGCCTTTCTGATGGCTCCTTACATTGCCACCCTTACCGGCTGGGACCTTCCTGCTACTGCTGTTCAGTAGTTTCCTCTTCCATGTCCTGCTTGATGAGCGTGGTATGCTCTACCGGCAGGGTGAAAGCGATGCCCTGGCCTTCCGTGGGAAGGCCGGAGTTCTTGTACACCGCTTTCAGAACGGTATCCTTGATGCTCCCCGGCACCAGGATGAGCACCAGTTCCTTGTCGGGCTGGATGCTGATGTTGAAAAACTCCTCGGCTTCCGGATTGGCCGATCCGCGTCCGCGGACGATGGTGCCGCCACGGGCACCGGCAGCACGCGCCGCCTCCATGACATTCTGCGAGTATCCTGCATTGACGATGCAAAGGATGAGTTCGAATTGATTCTGGGACATATTATGCTTCCTCCTTGACGCGTTTGTCGTTACTTAAAAAACCATAGGCCAGGGTGCCGATGGTACTGGTGAGCCGTACCGTGAAGGCCACCCCCTTGTAATCTCCGCCCTTCCGGAAAGTATCGTCCAGAAGGCTGATGAGATTGCCGGCCTGGTCGGACCGGACGACGCTCATCAGGAGCGATTTGGGGCGGTCGGCCAGGCCCAGATAGTTCAGGATGAGGTGAGTAGTGCCCTTGGCCGGGACCGTGAACTGGAAATTGGCCTGGTGGGACTGGATGAGGCTGGAATAATAGGCAGCCTTGCTGTTGTGAACGATGGCAAACAGCATTTCCAACTTCATGGGAGCGATATTTCTCTTTTCTGCCATAAGTTACTCGAAGTAAATGATTTCGTCATCGGCGGCGGCCAGGATGCGACGCATGGCCATCGAGTCACGCCGGCGTACTGTCATGACGGACTTGAAGCCGAGGCTCTGGATGGTGATGAGCGGAGTCATGGCCACCATGGCCACAACGCCGAAGGCAAAATCCAGCACGGCCGACTCTCCCTGCATGCTGACACAGGCCCCCACGACCAGCGGAAGGATGAAACTGGATGTGAGCGGACCGCTGGCCACGCCGCCGGAGTCGAAGGCGATGGCCGTATAGAGTTTGGGCACGAAGAATGACAGGCCCAGGGAAAGCAGGTAGCCGGGAACCAGGTAATACAGGACCGAGAAGCCGAAATAGACCCGGATGACGGACAGGCCGATGGAGAGGCCGACACCCAGGGAGAGCGCCACCATCATCTGGGTGCGGGACACCTCGCCGCCGGTGATGTCGTTGACCTGTGCGTTGAGCACGTGCACGGCCGGTTCGGCAAGGACCACCACCATGCCGATGATGAAGGCGAAGGCGATGATCAGCAGCGGATGGGCCTGCGACAACTGGACGCCGATCTTGTATCCGATGGGCATGAAGGACATCTCCACGGCGGCCAGGAAAAGGACCAGCCCGATGAAGGTGTAGAGGATGCCGAACAGAATCTGGCCGATCTTGGTCATGGGCAGTTTCAGGATGGCGAACTGCAGGATGAAGAAAAAGACGATGATGAGGATGAGGGATTTGCCTACATCCCACATGGTGTCCAGCAGGTGGGCGCTGAGTCCGGCGTTCAGGACGGAGTCCATGGAATAGTCGGGGACGGAGTAGTTCAGGCTGCCTTGGGAAAACAGGGACAGGGCGAGCACGGCCACGATAGGGCCCAGCGAGCAGAGGGCGATGAGACCGAAACTGTTCTCGGAGGCGTTGCGGCCGCCCACCGTAAGGGCGATGCCGACGCCGAGGGCCATGATGAAGGGCACCGTGATGGGGCCGGTGGTGACGCCGCCCGAGTCGAAGGACATGGCCAGAAGCGAGCCCTTGCCCCGGTCGATGAGGATGGCGGCCAGGCAGAAAAGCAGCATGTACCCGAACAGCAGGATGCTGGAGAGGTCCAGATGGAAGACAATCTTCATGACACCCAGCAGGAGCATGATGCCCACGCCGATGCCCACAGTATAGATAAGGACGGTGCCGTTCATGACGGCCGATACCTGCGATGCCAGGACGGCGAGGTCCGGCTCGGCGACGGTGATGAAAAGGCCCATCACGAAACTCACGGACAGGAGGATGCCCAGTTTCTTGGACTTCGTGAGACCCTCACCGATATATTGTCCCATCGGGGTCATGGCCATGTCGGCCCCCAGGTTGAAAAGGCTGATGCCCAGGATCAGGAACAAGGCCGAAAGGCCGAATACCGTAAGTTCCCGGGGGGTGATGTCCACCCAGGGGGTGACGGCCAGCAAAAAAACCAGCAGCGTCACGGGAAAAACCGAGATGAGGGATTCCTTCAGTTTGTCCTGCAAGGAGGATATAAGTTCCCGTAATACGGAGGATTTTTCTTTCATGTGGCAAAAATAATCAATATTTCGCGATTTTTGATTAAGTTTGCATAAATAAACTTTTGGATATGCGCAAATTCACTCTTCTCACTCTGTCTGCGCTGCTGCTTGCATCCTGCGCCAGCCAGCCCGAAAACCCGGCCGAGAAAAGGGCCAGGGAATTGATTTCCAAAATGACCATCGAAGAGAAGGCTTCCCTGATGATGAACTCCTCAGCCCCTGTGGAAGCGTTGGGCATCCCGTCCTACAACTGGTGGAACGAAGCCCTTCACGGTGTGGCCAGAAACGGGAAAGCCACGGTTTTTCCCATGCCCATCGGCATGGCGGCTTCCTTTGACGAGCCTCTTGTGAACGAGGTGTTTACCGCCGTCAGTGACGAAGCCCGCGTGAAAGAGCGCCAGGCCTATCAGGCCGGCCATCTGGGCCAGTACCAGGGTGTTACTTTCTGGACGCCCAACATCAATATCTTCCGTGATCCCCGCTGGGGCCGCGGCATGGAGACATACGGGGAAGACCCGTACCTGACCGGCATCCTGGGCATGGCCGTGGTCCGCGGCCTGCAGGGGCCTTCGGACGCTCCGGTGCTCAAGGCGCACGCCTGTGCCAAGCACTATGCCGTACACTCCGGTCCGGAGCCGTCCCGTCATACGTTCAACGCCGAGGTCAGCGAACGGGACCTGCGTGAAACCTATCTTCCCGCTTTCAAGGACCTGGTCACCAAGGCCGATGTCCAGGAGGTGATGATCGCCTACAACCGCTTCCGCGGAGAACCCTGCGGCGCCAGCGATTATCTGCTGAACACCATTCTTCGCGGAGAATGGGGCTACAAGGGACTGGTGGTTTCGGACTGCCACGCCATTTCCGACTTCTTCGAGCCCGGCTGCCATGGATACAGCGAGGACGGTCCCCATGCCGTCGCCGCAGCCATCCATGCGGGAACGGACCTCAACTGCGGAAACGCCTACCGCTTCGTTCCGGACGCGGTCCGTCAGGGCCTGCTGGATGAGGCCGACGTGGACCGCAGCCTGACCCGCCTCCTGTCGGCCCGCATCCGCCTGGGAGAACTCGACGGGAACATCGCCCCTTGGGAAGGCCTCTCCGATGACATCGTGGAAGGGAAGGAACATCTGGCCCTCTCCCGCAAGATGGCCTTGGAAACCTTCGTCCTCCTGCAGAACCGCGGCAACATCCTGCCCCTGAAGGCCGATACCCGCATCGCCCTGGTGGGCCCCAATGCCGACGACCGCGAAATGATGTGGGGCAACTACAACGGCATTCCCGATGGCACCATCACCCTCGCTGACGGCCTCAAGGCCCGTTTCCCGGATCTGAAGGTGATTCGTGGCTGCGAACTGGTGGGCACGGAGAAATTCGATGTCCCGGCGGTCCTGAAGCAGTTGAAAGGCATTGAGACCGTGGTGTTTGCCGGCGGTATCTCGCCCAGACTGGAAGGGGAGGAGATGGATGTTCCGCTGCCGGGATTCAACGGGGGAGACCGCACCAGCATCGAACTGCCGCAGGTCCAGCGGGACCTCATCGCAGCCCTCCACAAGGCCGGAAAGAAGGTGATTCTCGTGAACTTCTCGGGATCGGCCCTGGGCCTTGTTCCGGAGACTGAAAACTGCGAAGCCATCCTGCAGGTCTGGTATCCCGGCCAGGAAGGCGGCGCCGCCATCACCGAAATGCTTCTGGGTGAGGCCGTTCCCTCCGGAAAACTGCCGCTCACGTTCTACAAGGGCGTTGACCAGTTGCCCGACTTCGAAGACTACTCCATGCACAACCGCACCTACCGTTATTTCCAGGGTGAGCCGCTGTTCCCCTTCGGCTTCGGCCTCAGTTATACGACCTTCTCTTATGGAGAGGCTGCCGTCAAGGACGGAAATCTGGTGGTTCCCGTCACCAATACGGGCAGCGTGGATGCCCAGGAGGTGGCCCAACTCTATGTCCGCCTCAAATCCTACGCCGAAGGCCCGCTCAAGAGCCTCCGCGGCTTCTCCCGCGTGAATGTCCCCGCCGGCAAGACGGTCGAGGTGGCCTTCCCGCTCACGGATGAGGTATTTCTCAGTTGGAACGCCCTGCAGAAGGATATGGTTCCCACGGCAGGGGAGTGGGAACTCCTGTATGGCGGCAGTTCCGCAGACCTCCGGAAGTTGGATTACACAAAGAAGTAGCAATCTTGAACAAATTTTTGTACCTTTGAGAAAATTTATCCGAGTATGAAACGAATTCTAAGCCTTGTCGTGACCGGTCTCATGCTGGTCTCCTGCGGTTCCCTCAACCTGGATACGGCCCGCCTCATGCAGAGCGGCATCTATGCGGCCCAGGCTCTCAGCCTCACCGACGCCCAGGTCCAGGCCTATGTCCATCAGTATATTACTCAACTGGACGCCCAGAGCACCATCCTGCCGGAAAACAATGCCTATACCAAGCGTCTCCGCAAACTTACGGCGGGTCTGGACGGCGTGAACGAGGTCCCGCTCAACTTCAAGGTTTACAAGGAGAACGAGGTGAACGCCTTCGCCTGTGCCGACGGCAGCGTGCGCGTTTATACGGGCATCATGGACGCCATGACGGACAACGAACTGCTGGGCGTCATCGGGCATGAAATCGGCCATGTGGCGCTGAACCATACGCGCCGCCAGATGCGCAACGCCATCCTCACCAGCGCCGCCATGGAAGGGCTGGCCTCCACCAGTTCCACCATCGCCGCCCTTACGGACTCCCAGTTGGGCGCCATCGGCAGCGCCATCCTGGATGCCAAGTTCTCCCGCGACCAGGAGAGCGAGGCCGACGACTATGGCTACAACTTCCTTGTGAAGGCCGGTAAAAACCCCTGGGCCATCGTAATGTCCTTCGAGAAACTACAGGCCCTCTCCGGCGGCAGCCAGTCCGGTCCCGTGAGCAATCTGTTCTCCTCCCATCCGGATACGGCCACCCGTATCAGGAGAATGACGGAGCGCTGCAACACCGACGGTTACAAGCGCCCTTCCAAATAACGGGTAAATCCCTTCTTTTATTTACCTTGCGTATTGTTCCGGTAGTCTGACGGGGTCATCCCTGTCAGGCGCCGGAACAGCGTAAAGAAGTAGTCGTAATTCTCCAGACCGCACTCATCGGCAATCTCCTTGATGGGGAGGGTGGTGTTGGTAAGCAGTTCCTTGATGCGGTTCAGCCGCACTTCCTGGATGTACTGGGCCGGGGCGAAGCCGGTGTATTCCTTGAAGATGCGGCGGAAATTGGAATAGCCCATGCACAACTGGGCCGCCAGCTCTTCCGGACGGATGGTCCGGTACTGGTCCCCGATGAGGATTTTGGCCTGGTTGATTTTGTCCCTCACTTCCGAAAAGGTTTCCTGCCGCTGGTACAGGCGGGCCAGTCCCATCAGGTGGGCGACGATGCCTCCCAGGCACTGCTGGAAGCCCGACTGCTGGAAGGCGGCGGTATGGATGGCATCGTTGTAGAGGTTCACGATGTCGCTGTGGAGCCCTACCTGCAGCACCGGCTTCTCCCGGGAGAAGAAGCCGCTTTTCACCCATTCCTCCACCATGGCGCCGTTGAAGCCGATCCAGAATTCCTTCCAGCCGGAGGACGGGTCGGGCCGGTAGGTGTGCCATTCGCCGGGAAAGAGCAGGAACAGGTGGCCGGGACGGAGCAGGACGCCGTCCGGGACGTGTGCGCTGCGGAAACGTCCGTGCCCGCGGGTGATGTACAGGAGTTGGTACTCGGCCAGTGTCCGGCCCCGTTCTGCGGAGAACAGATAGCGGGAGGGGTGGTCGGAGGGCGGGTAGGGCTCTCCGGGACCGACATCCTGGAAGCCTACGGAATTGACGGCGATGCCCCAGCGAAGGTCGTCCGGACTTACGGCGAGGTATTTCAGGTGGATGGCGTCATTCATGGCAGAAGGCGAGCAAAGCGGGAAGGACGGATTTTTTCATTTCGGGGAAAGTGGGCAGATGCCCGCCGGGGTAGGCGATGCTGCGTCCGGGATAATGCTCCTCGAAAAGGGGCTGGCAGTGCACGAGTTCATCTTCCCGGGCGAAGAAGCCCAGGGTTCGTTCCCTTTCGGCAGCGTCGATGCCGTCAAACTGCAAAGTTTCCATCTCTTGGTAGCGCCGGCACAGTTTCGGAGTGACGGTGAAGGAGAGCGCCCCGTCTTTTCGCGGCGACAGGTACTTCACTTCTCCCACCATCCCCTGCAGCATGCGGGAAATGGCGAAATCGGGGTTGATGAGGGCTTTCCGGACCCCGCGGATCTGTTGGGTGAGAAAACCGCCCCAGGACAGGCCGACAACGAGTTCCGGCCGCTCCCGGGAGCAGATTTCCCCCAGGAGGGCGAGCGCTTCGTCGGGATCGATGGGAACGTCCGGCGCGATGACGGTGACGCCTTTCAGCAGAATCCGAAGCGTGTCCGAGAGTTTGTAGGCCCCCGAGGAAGCCAATCCGTGTACAAAGAGGATTTTATCCATGGGCGTAAGCTTTCGGCAAAGGTAAGAAAATAATTGTCAAAAATAAAAGTTTTTCTCGCATTCTCTGAAATAGGCAAGCTGTACAGAATGCTAACTTTGCAAAGAAACATAAGAATAACACTCATGGCAGGTAAGCATTCTTTTCTGGCCTTCGACTGCGGCGCCACTTCCGGGCGTGCGGTCCTGGCCACTTTTTGCGCTGATTCCTTCGAAATGAAGGAGGTCTATCGTTTCCCCAGCGGAATCATCTGTCTGGACGGCAAGTATTACTGGGACGTGCTGGCCATCTACCAGCATTTCCTCAACTGTCTCAAGGACCTGGGCCGCCAGGGCATCGTTCCCGATTCCATCGGCATCGACACCTGGGGCGTGGATTTCGGCTTCGTGGCCGATGACGGTTCGCTTCTGGGCAATCCCCGCGCCTACAGGGACCCTTACACGGAAGGCATCCCGGAGAAGGTGTTCGAAACCATCCCCCGCGAGGAACTCTACGGTGCCACCGGCATCCAGATCATGAACTTCAACTCCATTTTCCAGTTGTACGCCCAGACGGGCGAGGGGTTCGCCCCCCTGCGTTATGCCAGTCACATCCTGTTCATGCCGGACCTGTTGTCCTACATGCTCACGGGAAAGCAGGTGTGTGAGTACACCATCGCTTCCACCTCCGGCATGATGGACCAGGGCACGCGGCAGTTCAACAAGGCTCTCCTGGAGAAACTGGGCGTCCGTACGGATGTCCTGCTTCCCATCGTCCAGCCCGGAGAGGTGATCGGCACGCTCCGGAAGGGAATCGCCGATTCCTGCGGTTTGCCGCAGATTCCCGTGATCGCCGTGGCCGGACACGACACGGCATCGGCCATCGCCGCCGTCCCTGCGGCCGACGAGAAGTTCGCCTACCTTAGCAGCGGCACCTGGAGCCTGATGGGTATCGAGACGCCGGCTCCCATCATCAACGGCGAGTCCACCCGCCTGAATTTCACCAACGAAGGCGGCATCGACGGCACCACCCGTTTCCTGAAGAACATCACCGGCATGTGGCTCCTGGAGCAGTGCCGCAAGGTGTGGGAGGCGGAAGGCCGTACGTACAAGTACAGCGGAATGGAGGCCATGGCCCGTTCGGAGGCGGACTTCCCGTCCGTCGTCAACCCGGACGACCCCCGCTTCGCCGCTCCGGCCAACATGGTGGAAGCCATCGATTCGTACCTCCGGGAAACCGGCCAGCCGCTTCCCAAGGACGACGCCCAGTATATCAGTTGCATCTACCACAGCCTGGCCGCGCGCTACAAGGAGGTCGTGGAGATGCTGCAGGGCTTCGCCCCGTTCCCCATCGAGAAACTGCATGTGATCGGCGGCGGCAGCGCCAACGACACCATGAGCCAGTGGACGGCCGATGCCATCGGCCGGCCTGTGGTGGCGGGCCCCATGGAGGCCACCGCCATCGGCAATGTGATGCTTCAGGCCCGCACGGCCGGTCTGGTGAAAGACCGCTGGGATATGCGTGCCCTCATTGCCAAAACCTTCTCCGTCAAGACATTCACCCCGAACAATTAAACACTAAAACACAAAGAATATGAACATCGACAGCATCATCAAGTCCATCGGCGAGACCACGGACCGCATTGCCAAGGAAGCATCCATTCTGGGCGCTTATGAAATTGCGAAAGACCGTTACGCGGAACTCGGCGTAGATACGGACAAGGCCATCGAAACCCTGGAGAAAACCCCGATCTCCCTCCATTGCTGGCAAACCGACGACGTGATCGGCTTCGAGAGCGCTGCCGGCCTGTCCGGCGGCATCCAGACCACCGGCAACTATCCCGGCCGCGCCCGCAACATCGACGAGGTCAGGGACGACATCAAATTCGCCAAGAGCCTCATCGCCGGCAACCACCGCCTGAACCTCCATGAAATCTACGGAGACTTCGGCGGCCAGTTCGTCGACCGCGACCAGTGTGAACCCAAGCACTTCGAGAGTTGGATCCAGTGGGCACGGGAGAACAACATGAAACTGGACTTCAACTCCACGTCCTTCGGCCATCCTAAGAGCGGAGACCTCTCCCTCGCCAACCCGGATCCCGCCATCCGTGAATTCTGGATCGAGCACACCAAGCGCTGCCGCCGCATCGCCGACGCGATGGGCAAGGCCCAGAACGACCCCTGCATCATGAACATCTGGGTTCACGACGGTTCCAAGGACCAGACGGTGGAGCGCAAGCGCTACCGCGAGATTTTCGCCGAGAGCCTGGACGAAATCCTGAAGGAAGACCTTCCCGGCATGAAGACCTGCCTCGAGGCCAAACTGTTCGGCATCGGCCTGGAGAGTTACACGGTGGGTTCCCACGACTTTGTGGCCGGCTACTGCGCTACCCGCAAACTCATGTACACCCTCGATACCGGTCACTATGAAATGACGGAGAACGTATCCGACATGGTGGCCTCCCTGCTGCTGTTCGTTCCCGAACTCATGCTGCATGTGTCCCGTCCCATCCGCTGGGACTCCGACCACGTGACCATCATGAACGACCAGAC
>JAFSMS010000085.1 GCA_017447815.1 Bacteroidales bacterium
CCAACATGAAGAACAGCCAGTTTGCCCAACCGCTGTTCGAGTTCTCCGGAGCCTGCGCCGGCTGCGGTGAAACCCCCAACATCAAGACCATCACCCAGCTCTTCGGCGACCACATGATGATTGCCAACGCCACAGGCTGCTCCTCCATCTACGGTGCTTCCTTCCCGGCAAGCCCGTACTGCACCAACGCAGCAGGCCACGGTCCCGCATGGGCCAACTCCCTGTTCGAGGACTTCTGCGAATTCGGCCTGGGTATGAAACTCGGTTCCGACCGCGCCCGTGAGACCGTCGCCGGTGCCATGAAGAAAGCCCTGGAATGCGAATGCTGCAGCCAGGATATCAAGGCCCTGGCCGCCCAGTGGCTGGAGGCCCCTAAGGATGCCGCCATCACCCGCGAAGTAGCGGACAAGATTGTCCCGCTCGCCAAGGACTGCGACTGCGAAGCCTGCAAGAAACTGGTTGAATACCAGCACTTCATCCCGGCCCGCAGCCAGTGGATCTTCGGTGGAGACGGTGCCTCCTACGATATCGGTTACGGCGGTCTGGACCATGTCCTGGCCAGCGGTGAGAACGTGAATGTCCTGGTGCTGGACACCGAGGTGTACTCCAACACCGGCGGTCAGAGTTCCAAGGCCACTCCGGTGGGCGCTATCGCCAAGTTTGCCGCCTCCGGCAAGAAGATCCGCAAGAAGGATCTGGGCATGATGGCCATCAGTTACGGCTACGTCTATGTGGCCCAGGTGGCCATGGGTGCAAGCCCCGTGCAGTTCTTCAACGCCATCAAGGAAGCCGAAGCCTACGACGGTCCTTCCCTCATCATCGCTTACAGCCCCTGTATCAACCACGGCCTCAAAGCCGGCATGGGCCTGAGCCAGAAGGAAGAGAAACTCGCCGTCGAGTGCGGTTACTGGCACCTCTACCGTTACAACCCGGCTCTCGAAGGTACGGACAAGAATCCGTTCACCCTGGACAGCAAGGAGCCCGACTGGACCAAGTTCCAGGACTTCCTCAAGGGTGAGGTCCGCTTTGCTTCGCTGTACAAGATGTTCCCGGAAAGCGCCGACGAACTGCTCTCCAAGACGGAAGAATTCGCCAAGGTGCGCCTGAACACCTACAAGCGCCTGGCCGGTAAATAATCGCCGGTAAGGGCAAATCAAAAATCGGTGGCCGGAAGGTCACCGATTTTTTTTATTGGACAAAGGCTTGATTGGCCAGGTCGTAGGCTTTCTGGATACGCTGGGCATAGCCCAGGAAGGTTTCTCCGGCAGGGGTGAGCGTCAGTTGAGGCCCTCGGACGAAGAGCGGCTGGCCGATGCTTTTTTCCAACGAAGCGATCTGGGTGCTCACCGCCGGCTGGGTTATGCCCAGTTTCCGGGCGGCCCGGGTGAAACTGCCCTCCTGGACAAGGGTGAGAAATGCACGAATTTTGCAGTCTTCTAACATATTATCGCAAATTTAATTAAATTTGTGTTTTGGAAAACCTTATTTATCACAAAAATATGAAGAAATCCATTCTTACCCTTGCCGCCCTGGCCCTGACCGCCGTCATGGCCCTGGCGCAACAGCCCACCCGTGAGCAGATGGAAGCCTACCTCTCCCAGATGCCCCAACTTCCCAATTCCGACCAAGTCCGAATCGGGAAACTGGAGAACGGACTCACCTATTACATCCGCCACAACGAACTGCCCAAGGGCCGTGCGGAATTCTACCTGGCCACCAATGTAGGCGCCATCCAGGAAATCCAGCCCGAACAGGACGGTCTGGCCCACTTCCTGGAACACATGTGCTTCAACGGAACCCAGAACTTCCCGGAGAAAAGCATCCTGAACTACCTCCGTTCCATCGGAGCAGAGTTCGGCCGCAACATCAATGCCTCCACCGGTTTTGAAGAGACGCAGTACATGCTCAACAATATTCCCGTGGAGCGTGAGAGCGTCGTGGACAGCTGCCTGATGATTCTCAGGGATTATTCCCACTTCGTGCTCAACGAGCCCAAGGAAATCGATGCCGAGCGCGGTGTCATCATCGAAGAGCGCCGTCAGCGCCGCAACGCCGCCTGGCGTACCATGGAGCGCAGCCTCCCCTATTATTTCGGAGCGGAATCCAACCTGGCCCAATGCACCCTTATCGGCCTGCAGGAGCACCTGGAAACCTTCGAATACCAGAGCCTCAACGATTTCTACCACACCTGGTATCACCCCGGCAACCAGGCCGTCATCGTGGTCGGTGACGTGGATGTGGACCGCACCGAGGCCAAGATCAAGGAATTCTTCGGCATCATTCCCCTCAAGGAGAATGCCCTTCCGAAGCCCATCCAGCACATTGCAGACCACAAAGAGCCCCGCGTCGGTATCCTGACGGACCCGGAGACCACTTCCCCGTCCATCGAACTCGTCTGGCACAGCGAGGCCATGCCTGAGATTGCCAACGCCACCGCCATCGGCCAGGTGCAGGATCTGGTGGAAGGCATCCTTTCCATGGTCATGCGTGAGCGCTTCGAGGACATCACCTCCAAGCCCACTTCCCCGTATCTGAGCGGCAGTTTCGGCATCAGCGACTTCATCTATGAAGACATCGAAGCCACCATGGGCGACGTCTCCCTCCGCGAAGAGAACATCCTCGGCGGTTTCCGCGACTTCTACACCGAACTCATCCGCCTCAAGAAATACGGCATCACTGACGCCGAATTCAAACGCGCCAAGGACAACTACATGTCCATGATGGAGACCCGCGTCAACCGCGCCGCAACCCGTCAGAATCCTGAATTTGTCCGTCCCATCCTCTCCAACTTCTTTGACAAGGAGCCCATCATGGAGCCCGAGACGGAAAAACAGATCGTAGAAGCCCTCTTCGGCCAGGTCAACGCCTCCGTCATCAACCAGACCACCGCCCAACTCTTCGGTGACGAGAACCTCGTCATCATCTACAGCGGTCCCGAGAAGGCCGGTATCGCCACTCCTACCGCCGAGCAGTTGCTGGCCGTCATCGCCGAGGTGAATGCCGCCGACATCGCCGCCCCCGAAGGTGAGGACATTCCGGAAGCCTTCCTGGATCCCGCCAAACTCAAGGGCGGCAAGATTGCCAAGACCGGCACCACCCTTTACGGTGCCACGGAATGGACGCTCAAGAACGGCGTCAAGGTGATTGTCTATCCTACCGACCTCCAGAAAGACCAGATTCTCTTCACCCTCACCAAGCAGGGCGGTCTGAGCCTCATCCCGACCGAAGACCTGGCCAGTTTTGACGACAACCTGGTCATGCTCTTCGAAAGAAACTCCGGCGTATCCTCCTTCTCCGGCACCACCGTGAGCAAGATGCTCACCGGCAAGAACCTGAGCGTAGCCCCGTTCATCGGCTCCCTGGACCACGGTATCTCCGGCCGCAGCACCGTGAAAGACCTGGAAACCGCCTTCCAGTTGCTGTATCTGCAGTTCGTCGATCCGCGCTTCGATCCCGAAGAGTGGCAGAACGGCGTAGATCAGATTACCGCCATCCTTCCCAACCTGGTGAACCAGCCCAATTACAAACTCCAGACCGAACTCTACAAGACCCTTTACGGCAACAACCCCCGCAAGGAAATGATTTCGGCCGAGAAGATTGCCAAGGCCAATCTCGCCACCCTGGAGAAGAACTACCGCAAACTCTTTGCAGATGCCGCCGGCGCCTCCCTCGTGATTGTGGGTGACGTGAACTCCGAGGCCCTGAAGCCGCTGGTCGAAAAGTATATCGGTTCCCTGCCCAAGGGCAAGAAGGCCCAGAACTGGGTCGATACCCATGAGGATGTGGTGAAAGGCAACATCCAGAACATCTTCGAAGTGGACATGCAGACCCCGAAGAGCACCGTCCTGCAGGTGTACAGCGCCGACATTCCTTTCTCCTATGAGAAATCGGCCGCCATGGAGGCCATTTCCTATATCCTGGACATGCGCTATGTCGAAAGCCTGCGTGAAGAAGAAGGCGGCACCTATGGCGCCAGCACCAATGCCCTTCTGGATCGCCGTCCCAAGGAAAGCGCCCTTATCCAGGTGTACTTCGACTGCAAGCCCGCCCTCTGCGACAAGCTCCGTGAACTGGCCGTCAAGGGCATGAAGGACCTCGCCGCCAACGGCCCCACCGAAGAGGAAGTGAACATGGCCAAACTCAACCTCCAGAAGAATATCCCCGAGAGCCGCCAGCGCAACACCTGGTGGAAGAACGGCATTGAGATGTACCTTCTGTACGGAACCGACCGCGACGCCCTCTATGAGGCCGCTGTCAACTCCCTGAGCAAGGAACTCATCCAGAACACCCTGAACGAGGTGATCGGCCAGAACAACTTCATCGAAATGGTGATGAAACCCGCCAACACGGCCGAGGCCGAATAATCCGCAATAATCCTCATAATACGCAATAATCCTCGTTCGGTTTTCGAACGAGGATTATTTTATCTGAAGCCCCTCTCCCGGGGAGAGGGGGTTGGGGTGAGGCGCTAAGCCTCGCTGATGGCTTCGTTGGGGCAAGTTCCTTCGCAGGCGCCGCAATCGATGCACTCGTCGGCGTTGATGACATAGGAAGCGTCACCGGCGGTGATGGCACCTACCGGGCAAACATCTGCGCAAGATCCGCAGGAGACACAAAGGTCGGGATTGATGATTCTAGGCATAGTAAATAAAAGCTTTTATTGTTGTTGTGTTATTTTTCCAGAGTGCGAAGATAGGCATTAAATTTGATTTTGAAAAGAAGTGTAACTAACTTTGTGTTCATGAAAATGACTTTTATAACCTTCATAGCCGCACTTGCGCTGACTACTTGTGGAAGCCGTTCAGCAAATAACGGGCCAGTCCTGGAATACGTCGCTCCGGTCCAGGAAATGGCCGCATCCCTGGATGCAGAGCCCGTAGAAGAGCCTGCCGCCGTCATCATCTGGGACAAGACCGTACACGATTTCGGTGACGTCTCCGTGACGGACGGTCCCCTCAGTTGCACTTTCACCCTTACCAATACCGGCAAAGAGCCCATCGCCATTTTCGAGGTGGTTTCCTCCTGCGGCTGCACGGACGTCAAATGGACCAGGGAGCCCATCCTCCCCGGGAAAACCGGGACCATATCGGCCACCTATAAAAACGAAGACGGGGCCATGCCCTTTGACAAAACCCTGACGGTGTACGTCTCCGGGGTCAAGCGTCCGGTCATCTTACGGCTCCGCGGAGTCGTGCACGAAAAGAAAAAGTCCCTGAGCGAGCTCTACGGAGCACAAAAGCTCGGGGCTTTTGGCCTCAAGGCCCGCCAGTTGAAAACCGGCACCCTCAAACAGGGCCAGAGCACCAGTGAAACCGTCACCGTGGCCAACCTCGGGAAAAAGCCCCTCAGCGTTACTTTTGCCGGCGTTTCACCGCATCTCAGCCTCAGCGTGGAACCCAATCCCATCCCCTCCGGCAGCACCGCCACGCTGCATTACACGGTAGAGGCCGATCCCTCCCTCTACGGCAAAAACCTTTACACCGCCACCCCGGTTCTCAACGGGAAAAAAGCCGATGCCTCCCTGGAAATCACCACCTGGACGCAGGAGAACTTCGGCGCCATCACGGCCGGCCAGCGGGACAACGGCCCCATCCCCTACTTCGAGACCAGCACCTTCAACTACGGCATCGTCCAGAAGGGGGAAAAAGTGGATATTCTCTTCCGATACACCAACAAAGGCGTCGAATCCTTCCATATCTTCAAGGCCGATGCCGAGTCCCCCGCCCTCTCCCCGGCCGGACAGCCGGAGGATGTCGGCGGAGGCGGTAAAAAAGGAAGTGTCCGCTTTACGCTGGACACTTCCCTGCTCGAAAAAGGGGAAAACGTAATCATGGTGAGTCTCACCACCAATTCCCCGCTGCGGCCGCTGGTGAATCTGTTCGTGGCCGGCGAAATCCGTTAATGCTTCAGAATCACGGTTTCCTGCACCGCCTTCCCCAATGCATCCTGCACGAAGATGGTTATGACGGTCTCGATGTCTTTGTCGCAGGCCTGCAGGCTTAAGGTAAACAGAAGATCGGAACAATCGATCGTAAGTTGCGTCTGGTCCTTCACCTGTGAACCATAGGGAAGGTCCAGGCCCCTGGCTGCGGCTGCATTCTCGATCAAATCCACTTCAAAACCGTTTTTTGTAAACGACTTGATATAGGCCAGGATACCCTCGGTATCGGCATTGGGAGCACCGGCCAGGTTGGCGAATTTCATGCTGGCTTTCGCAATCTTGCCGGGAGCGCTGATGTTCATGACAAGGGCGGGAGAATCGGCATTCAAATCCACGATCCTTCCCACAGGGTCAAAAACAATCGACGGGGCCGAGGTCCAGTTGAAGCGGACGGTCTTCGAGAGATTCTGATCGGCCTTGTCCTTCAGCGAGATGGCAAAGACAAACTTGCTGGCATTGTCCAGGATGGAACCGGAGTACAGTTCCGAGACAAGATACGCAAAGTTCAGGATAAATTCCGTCCCGACGGCGGGGTTGCCGTGCAAAAAGCCCAATTTGGTAAGGGCGCTGACCGCCGTGGCGTCATTCACAAGGTCAAAGACGGGGCTCTTGCTTGCCGTTCCCTTGTTGGTGGAAATCCCGATCATTTTGTTGGCGATTCCCACAAGGGTGCTGGGAATGGAAAGGGAAATCTGAAAGGAGGAAACACCCTCCGGGACAGAGAGCGACACGGTGGAATGCATTTCTGTCGTGATTTCCATCTCGGAGAAATCTTCGTTGTCTTTCCATGAGATGGACGGTTTCTGGGCGTTGTTCTGGGAATTCTTCTGGCATCCCGCAAACAGGAGTACCGCTAAGGCAATAAGGAAATATTTTCTCATAATCGTAGAATTATCTTATCCGACTGATCAAAATACAAAGTTAATCATTCTTCGTCAAATGGGCAAGAATTGCAAATGTGTCCTTTTTTCACTAATTTTGTAAAATCGAGTAAAAGGCAAAACATGGCAGAAAACAGCAATCATACATACAACGACGACGCCATCCAGACCCTGGAATGGAACGAGCACATCCGCCGCAGGGCGGGCATGTACATCGGCCGGCTGGGAAACGGAGACCGCCAGGGAGACGGCATCTACGTGCTCCTGAAGGAGATTATCGACAATTCCATCGATGAATTCTCCATGGGGTTCGGCAAGAAGATAGACATCGTCATCGAAGACAAAACCGTGACGGTGAGAGACTTCGGCCGGGGCATCCCGCTGAACAAGGTGGTGGACGCCACCTCCAAACTCAACACCGGCGGCAAGTTTGACGACACCAACTTCAAAAAGAGCGTGGGTATGAACGGCGTGGGTACCAAGGCCGTCAACGCCATGTCGGTGGATTTCTATGTAGCCTCCTACCGGGACGGCCAGTGCTCCTATGCCCATTTTACGCGCGGCAACCTGCTGGAAAGCGCCATCGTTCCGTCCAACGAGAAAAACGGCACCTTCATCCGCTTCACCCCGGACGAGGAAATGTTCAACGACTTCTCCTTCCACATGGAATTCGTGGAAAGCATGGTCAAGAACTATTCCTACCTCAAGAAAGGGCTCACCCTCAACCTGAACGGCACTGCGTACAAGAGCGAGAACGGCCTGCTGGACCTGGTGACCGAAAACATGAGTGAAACGCCCCTGTACCCGCTGATTCACCTGGAAGGGGAAGACATCGAGATCGTCCTTACCCACGGCAACAGTTACGGGGAGAACATCGCCACCTTCGTCAACGGACAGAACACCCGGGACGGCGGCACCCACCTGGCCGCCTACCGCGAGGCCATCGCCAAGACATTCAAGGATTTTTACAAGAAAGACTATAAACCCGAAGACATCCGCCAGGGCATCGTGGGCGCCATCTCCATCCAGATCCAGGAGCCCATCTTCGAGGGCCAGACCAAGACCAAACTGGGCAGCACCTACATGTGGGAGAAGCAGGTGAAAGCCAAGGACGGCTCCACCTCCGTGGACCGCGGCCCCACCATCCGCACCTTCGTGAACGATTTTGTCACCAAGAACCTCAATGACTACCTCCACATGCACATGGACATCGTCCCGGTGATTGAAGACAAGATCAAGGCCTCCCAGGCCGAACGGGAAGAGATTGCCGGCGTGCAGAAGAAATCGCGCGAAAGGGCCAAGAAAACGGCCGTTTACAACCGGAAACTCAGAGACTGCCGCTATCATTTCTCGGACACCAAGTTCCCCAAGGGCATGGAAGAGCAGAAGGAACTCACCTCCATCTTCATCACGGAGGGAGACTCGGCCAGCGGTACCATCACCAAGGTGCGCAATGCCAACAACCAGGCCGTGTTCAGCCTCCGCGGAAAGCCCATCAACTGCTTCAAGGAAAGCCGCAAACGGGTGGCGGAAAACGAGGAACTGAACCTCCTGATAGCCGCCCTGGGCGTAGAAGAGGACCTGGACAACCTCCGTTACAACAACATCATCGTGGCCACCGATGCCGATGATGACGGCATGCACATCCGCATGCTGGTACTCACCTTCATCATGAAGTATTATCCGGAACTGATCCGGCGCGGGCATGTCTATATCCTGCAGACGCCGCTGTTCCGCGTACACAACAAAAAGGAGCGCCGCTACTGTTACTCCATCGAAGAACGGGACAAGGCCGTGAAGGAACTCAAAAACGGCGTGGAAATCACCCGCTTCAAAGGCCTCGGAGAAATCTCGTCCGACGAGTTCGTGGACTTTATCGGAGAAAACATGCGCCTGGACACGGTGAAACTCTCGGACGAAGAATCCATCCAGACCATCATGGAGTTCTACATGGGCATCAACACCTATGAGCGGCAGCACTTTATCATGGACAATCTCAGAAGCGAAAAAGAACTGGAAGACGTAAACATCTGAACTATGGCAAAAATCAAATCGGAAGTGGGTCCCCGCTGGGCTAAGTTCTGCGGATGGCTCCTCAGGAAAATGGGCTGGGAAAGCGTAGGCGGCCCCATGAAAGAACCCAAAGCCATCGTGCTGGGGGTTCCCCACACCACCGTATGGGATTTTCTGGTATGTTACCTTTTCTATACCCAGTTTGGGAAAGTGGCCCATATCATGATCAAGAAAGAATTCTTCTTCTGGCCCCTGGGCCCCATCCTGAGGGCCTGCGGTGCCGTCCCGGTAGAGCGTTCCTCGGCCGCCTCCATGGTCAAGAGCCTGATCAACGTCATGGAGGAAGTGCCTGAGTTCCATCTGGCCATCGCCCCGGAAGGGACGCGCAAACCCACCCGCAACTGGAAAAGCGGCTATCACCTGATCGCCCGCGAAACCGGTGCCACCGTCTATCTGGGCTACTATGACTGGGGCCGCAAACGCATCAGCGTTGGAGAGCCCTTTGAACTCACCGACGACCCCAAGGCCGACATGAAACGCATCTACGAGCACTACCGCCCGCTCGGCCTGCAGGGACTTCACAAAGACAAATTCATCGTTCCCTAAACCCTCACCCTATGGCAAAAAAAATCAAGAGCCCCTACAAGGCCTGGCGCAAATACCGCAACCGGGAAAATACCTGCACCACCCTCCACAAGGTCTTTGACTACGCCACCACCAACTATGCCAAAAGGATCGCTTACCAATATGTGGACGGCGGTCAGAAATATACTTATTCCGAATTCAAGGCCAAAGTGGAGCATCTCTCCCAGCGCATGTCCCGCTACGGGATCAAGCACGGAGACCGCGTAGCCATCCTGTCACAGAATATGCCCAACTGGGTAGTGGCCTTCTTTGCCGCCACCGCCTACGGCCGAATCGCAGTGCCCATGCTCCCGGACAGTTCCGAGAACGAGGTCAGCAACATTCTCTCCCATTCGGAATCCAAAGTCCTGTTCATCTCGCAGCGTCTGATGGGCAAACTGAGCGAGGCCTGCAAGGAAAAACTCACCCTGGTCATCGATATCGAGACGTTCGAATTCCTCAAGAAGGACAAGAATGATTTCCGCTGCAACGGCTGGGTGAAAGACCCGCAGCCGGACGACCTTGCCACCATCATCTACACCTCAGGGACCACCGGCAAGGCCAAGGGCGTGATGCTGAGCCACCGCAATATCTGTGCAAACCTGGCCGCCTCCTTCAAAGCCCAGCCGGCCTTCAAGAAAGACCGTTTCCTGAGCATCCTGCCGGCGGCACACGCCTATGAGATGAACGTTTCCACCCTGTACTCGTTCTACGTGGGCGCCACCTGCTACACGCTCCAGAAGCCGGCGGCTCCGGCCATCCTGATTCCGGCCATGAAGAAAGTGAAGCCCACCATTATCTGCTCGGTTCCCCTGATCATCGAGAAAGTGGTGAAAAACAGCGTGCTGCCCACCATCCAGAAGAGCCGCGTCCTGTCCTGGGCCGACAGAAAAATCCCCAAGATCCTGCACTGGTTCATCGGCCGGCGGATGGTCTCCACCTTTGGCGGAAAACTCACTTTCTTCGGCGTGGGCGGTGCCAAACTGGATCCTGCCGTGGAACAGTTCCTCATCGAATGCCACTTCCCCTATGCTGTGGGATACGGCCTTACGGAAACCGCGCCGCTGGTATGCAACTTCATGGTGAACAAGCGTAAGCGCCTGGGCTCCATCGGCGTGGCCGCCTACAATGTGGATGTCCGCCTGGACAATGTCAATCCCGCCAACGGCGAGGGCGAAATCGTATGCCGCGGCAACAACGTGATGCTGGGCTATTACAAAGATCCGGAACGCACCATCCAGGTACTGGACGACGAAGGCTGGTTCCACACCAACGATATCGCAACCGTTGACAAAGACGGCTATTACTACATCAAAGGCCGCTTGAACAACACCATCCTGGGACCTTCGGGAGAAAACATCTATCCCGAAGAGATCGAGCAGGTCATCAACAATATCGAAGGCGTGGAAGAATCGCTGGTCATGGAGCGCGACGGCAAACTGGTGGCCCTCGTGAAGTTCCAGGACAACGCCATCAACTGGGACCAGGCCTATGAGGACAAATTCTTCGAGGAACTGGAAGCCCGCAAGAAATCCGTTCTGGATTGGGTGAACAAGACCGTGGGCAAGAATTCCAAGATTGGAGAAGTGGATGCCATGAAGGAGCCGTTCGAGAAAACGGCCACCCAGAAAATCCGCCGCTTCAAGTACAAGGATTCCCATGGAGACGAGCCAGAGAAACCCACGGAAGAAGAACACGAGAAAGATGAATAAACATTTCCTGACAGGGCTGCTGGTACTTGCCGCAGCCCTTTCTTGCAAGCCTCTCACCTACGATGTCGTCGTGGTGGGCGGCGGAGCGGGCGGTACCACGGCCGCCATCGAGGCCGCCCGGGGCGGCGCCCGCGTCCTTGTCCTGGAAGAAACGCCCTGGCTGGGCGGGATGCTCACCAGCGCAGGGGTCAGTGCCATCGACGGCAATTACAGGCTCCGGGGCGGTCTGTTCGGCGAATTCACCGATTCGCTGGCCGCCCGCTACGGCGGATACGAAGCCCTCAAGTCCGGTTGGGTATCCAACATCCTGTTCAATCCGGCCGTAGGAAACGAGGTGCTCCAGAATATGGCCCGGGAAGCCGGTGTAGAAGTGCGGCTGAACACCTCGGTCCGGGAAATCAAGGGAAACTGGACCCTGTCGCTGTCTGACGGGCGGCAGGTGAAAACCCGCATCCTCATTGACGGAACCGAACTGGGAGATGTGGCGGAAGCCGTCGGCTGCGAGGAACTGAAAGACCGGGTATCGGTCCAGGACTTTACCTATGTGGCCATCGTGAAGTTTTACGACCACGAGGTTCCCATGGAAAAGCCGGAAGGCTACGACATCGACAACTACCGCAGTTGCTGCGACAATCCCCTGGCCGATAACCGGGGAGGCGTCAATCCCTATGGACAGCAACTCTGGAGCCCGGAGATGATGCTCTCCTACGGGCGGCTGCCGGACGGGCACATTATGCTCAACTGGCCCGTCTTCGCCAACGACTATTTTGCCGAATACCTGGACATGACGGCCGGGCAGCGGCAGGAGGTGATCGAAAAAGCGAAACTCCGCACCCTGGGATACATCTATTTCCTCCGCAACGAACTGGGTTACAAGAATTTGGGAATCGCCGACGACGTCTATCCCACGCCGGACGGCCTCCCCTTCTTCCCCTATTGGCGGGAAGCCCGCCGCATCGCCGGCCGCGATACCATGACGGTGGACGCGGCCAAGCACCCCTACGACCATGACCTCTACACCCGCGCCATCGCCGTGGGAGACTATCCGGTGGACCATCATCACATCCAGAATCCCCGCCGGGAGGAACTGAGCCATCTGTGGTTCGGCAAAATACCCTCCTTCAGCGTTCCGCTGGGCGTTTTGATTCCCATCCGGACCGAGAACTTCCTGGTGGCCGACAAGGCCATCTCCACCTCGTGGGAAATGAACGGAAGCACGCGCCTGCAGCCCGTAGTGATGGGATTGGGGCAGGCTGCCGGGGCTCTGGCGGCCATCGCCGTGAAAACCGGCTGCCGACCGTCCGACGTCCCTGTCCCGCAGGTGCAGTCCGTCCTGCTGGACCACGGCTGCTACCTTCTCCCCTTCCTGGATCTCAAGCCTTCCGACCCCGGCTTCCGGGAACTGCAGGAAAAGGGTGTCCGCGGCGAAGTGAAAGGCATCGGCCGTACCGTAGGCTGGGCCAACGAAACCTGGGTAAATCTGCCTGACCATGAATAAACGCAACCTTGCCATCGACATGTTCCGGGGACTCACGATGACCCTGATGGTCTTTGTGAACGAATTCTGGAAAGTGTTCAATGTTCCCCACTGGATGGAGCATTTCGAAACCCTGGAAGACGGAATGGGCCTTTCCGACATCGTCTTTCCCATGTTCCTTTTCGCTATGGGAATGAGCATCCCCTACGCCCTTGAGAACCGCCTTTCCAAAGGACAAAGCCTGTGGGACTGCTTCCGGCACATCCTCCGCCGCGCCCTGGCCCTGGTGGTCATGGGAGCCTTTATCGTCAATCAGGAAAGCGGAAATATGCAGGGGAACCGGGCCCTCTGGGTCCTGGGAATGGTGGTGGGATTCTTCCTCATCTGGAACCAGTATCCCCTCGAATGGAAAAACGCCCGATGGCTCAAAGCGGCCGGCATCGTCCTGCTTGTCATCCTTGCCGTTTGTTTCCGTACCACCGAGGGCGCCTTGTTCCAGGGCTCCTGGTGGGGCATCCTGGGCCAGATCGGCTGGATGTACCTGTTCTGCGCTACGGCCTACCTCCTGTGCCGGGAGCGCAAATGGGTTCTCCCCGTCCTTTGGTCCGCCCTGTGCCTTGTCAACCTCTCCGTCATTCCCATGCGGGACGGCGGCCAATGGATCGGCCCCAATATCTTGGCCGACACGGCCCGTGCGCTCCAACTCGGAAAATGCTACGGCGCCATCATGGGGCTGGGCGGAGTCCTGCTCACCCTGGCCGATTGGAAATGGCAAGACCGCTCCCGGGGACAGCGCATGGGACTGGCCTTTGCCGCGGCTGTCCTCCTGGGCCTTCTGGGAATGGCCGCCCACAGCGGCTGGATTGTCTCCAAGAATCTGGGCACCCTGCCCTGGTGCCTGTTTGTCATGTCCCTCTCCGTGGCCCTTTATACCCTGCTGCGATATCTGGAAAAAAGGGGCTGGACCGGATGGTTCAAACCCCTCGCTCCGGCAGGAACCGCCACCCTTACGGTGTACATGATTCCCTACCTGTTTATTGTCCTGTGGCTGGTGGTCAACCCAACCCCTGCGCCCTGGCTCAGCGGTTGGGTGGGCGTCGGGAAGTGCGCCGTCATGGCCGCCGTGTACCTTGCATGCGCCTGGGGGCTCACCAAGGCAGGCATCAAACTGAAAATCTAACGCAGCGAATCCCAGTAATCGAATGCGCGGATATGGCAGAGGTCGAAGAGGAAGAACCCGTCGGCCTCTTTCAGGATGGTCTCCTTGATTTCGGGAAGGAGGTCTCCCCTGCCACCCTTTTCAAAACCCTTTTCGTTGCCGATATCCGGCCCGCAATAGAAAGGAACGTCTCCGCAGAGGCGCTTGCGGCCCAGTTTGGCGAACCCTTCCATGGTCTTCTCGGTGTCGCCGTGCACGTTGGCGGCCGGGCAATAAGCGCCCAGCAGCATAAAATCGACCAGATTGGCTAAACCGGTCGCCTGGTATTCGGGCGTGGCCCAGGAAAAGGTGGGCTCTTCCTGTGCCAGCCTGTAGGAAGGGCTGGTCCAGTTGACGCCGCTGCGATAGTATTCACTGAACCAGGCACCGACATAGATGCCGAATTGCAGTTCGGGGGCCACGGAATGAACCCTGTCGGCCGCCCTGGCCACAAAATCATGAATGACCCGGCAGCGGAACGTAAGCCACTGATTCTCGAGGGTATCAGGGGTTTTGTCCAGAAAGATATGTCCGGGCTCCGTAAAAACGGGCCAACGCTCCGGCTCATGGCCGATATAGGAAGCAAATTGTTCCTTGGCCACATCGGTGTAACCGGCATCCATGGCATAATCGTCATAGCGGCAGCGGTCCATGACAATCCCGTCCAAGCCTTTGTAAGCCGCCAGTTCGGCAAGCATGGAAAGGAGGAAGTCCTGCACCTCCGGATGGGCCGGATCCAGAAAACAGCCCCCCCGCACGGAGAAATTGTCGGCCTGATTCACCAGCGTTCCGTCCGGCAGAAGATCCACGGCGCACCAGGATTTGCGCTCCGGCCGGTCGTAAACCATGCCGGTTATGAAATCCGAGCCCATCCGCCAGCCGCCCACCATCATGTTCACGCCGGCATGGACCCGAAGCCCGGCTTTGTGACCGGACTCGATGAAAGCGGCCAGATAGTCGAAGGTGGCCGTGCGCTCCTTCAGGCCGATTTCCCCGTTAAACCAAGCCGGCACGTGCTTGAGTTCGGGGGCGACCGTGCTTCGGAACAGGACATCGCCGCAGGTGGGCCGCACATCCACCACGATGTCCGTAAACCCCATCCGGGCAATCCGCTGGCAATCCCGGGCGATGGAGTCGGCATCGTTGGCATAACTGTTGAAATTGGCCGATGCGTCAATCCACAGGAAGGACGGCTGCTTTGCCTGATTCCCGGAAGTGCAGCAGACAAGTACGGCGGCAGCAAGCAAAAGGAAGAAATGTTTCATTATTTTGCGTCTTTTATCTTTTCAAAAACGATTGTTCCGTCATATTCCTTCAGAAGGAATTTGCCGTCGGCCCACCTCAAATGGCGAGTACCCCCGTCTTTGGACACAAGCGTGAGGATGCCATGGCTGAATGACCAAGTACCCGTATCCTCGCTTTCCCCGCTGCTGCCCGGAACCGTGTTTACGCTGCCGTCGGGATTCATATAAGTGGCAGGATGCGGCGGCATGAACCATTTTTCGCTCAGGACATACTCATTCCGGGAGGTGAATTTCAGGATGTAATCGTTGGTCAAAGTACCGGCATCGGCCACGAAAATGTCTTGCCGGGCCGTCCAAAAGGTGTTTTTGAGTTTGGGCGCTTTGCTCAGGGAAGCACAGGAACTGACCAGGAGAACGAAAGTCCCGGCCAGGGCGGAAAGCGAAGTCAAACGGTGTTTCATATCATTTACGATGGTTTGGGTAAAGGTAAGCATTTTTTTCCATGTTTCGGCCCCTTTTCAAGCCCAAGATGGTCATCATCGCCCGATTGAGGCACGTTTGGTCGCTAAAGAAAGAGCGCCGGACAGAAGACCGTCCGGCGCTCTGAAGACAAGAAGTATAGTAAGTTTAGAAAACAATCTTATACTTGCCGATGACGGCACGGCCGGAATTCACGACATACAGTTCCAGGCACTCATCGGTAGGATGGAGGAGGACATCGGCACTGTTGGCACCGGTGAAAGCCTCCGTCAGGGCGATATCATCAACAGGGTTGATGGTTACCAGCGGCTTCACATCGTTCAGGTCCGTCACATCCAGGACGTAGATGGCTGCGTTGGAGGAATAGTCGAAATGGAAGCCCTGCGTATAGGCCAGGATACGTTTTCCGTTGTAATCGGCAAGGGCCAGGTTGTTCTGGTTTTCGTTGCCGCCGTTGCCGGCATTGGTGAGAAGCTTCCAATCATACGGGACAGCCCAGTTGGGAGTGTATGCATCACTCAGATAGCACAGGCTCTCCAGTCCGTCATAACCTCTGAACAGAACTCCGTCGTGGAGGCTGGTGCCCACAGAGATGGCTGCAGCCGTTTCAGGAGTCCAGAACGTATTGGAGCCAGGACCAGGGCCTTGATTCTGTGTACCGTAATAGTTGGGAACCGCCTCATATTCTTTGATATCATAGCCGAACCAGCAACTGGCGCTGCCGGCAACACCCGTAATGACGGCTTCCTTGGAGATATCACCACGGACACGGATTCCGCCAATCAAGCCATAATCCTTGTTCTCCACCGTGATGGAGTTGGTCATCACATTGGGATCGGCACTGTAATAGATGGTGAATTCTGTTCCGCTGAGGAGCTGAGAAGTCTCCCAGTCGATATCGGCCTGCACGTTCGGAGCCACGAGCACGTTTCCGGCATCATCACTGCAGATGGAAGAAGGAGTGATTCCGGGATATGTGATGGCCTTCCAATAAGTTCCGTCGGCAGGGCTGATGGCATGCACCTTTTCACCGTCAGAAACAAGGAGGGCGCCCGTAGCGGTATAAGCCAGACGATTGTAAGCGGCAGGGATGCCCAGTTCGGTCAGGGTCTTGCTCCAAGCAAATTCATAGCCGGCTCCATCCACGGGAATACCCGCCTGCTGGAACCAACCCAGGCCGCCGAAGTTGCCGTCTTCCTGTCCGTCGATGATACCTACGGTGTACAGGTAATCTTCGCGGGGGAAATAAGATTCGTTCGGCTGAACGGTAAGGGTGACGGTAGCGGCTTCGGTATCAAAGTCGAGTTTGCACCAGCCGTTGTCCATGATGTCAACACCGGCATCGATGGTGGCATCGTACACAGACATATAGGCACGCCAGCCAATATTGGTGTTGATGTCGATCACGAAGGTTCCGCCTTCCTGCGGGAGGATGACGGGGGCGCCGTCATAGAAACTCCACTGCAGACCGGCCCAGTCTCCCTGATATTCAAAATAAGGATAGAACGCCTTCTGGCCGATGGTCACTTTCTGAGACAATCCACCGGAAGAAACGGTGATCGTGGCGGTACGGACGATGGCATCCTCCAGGATTTCATAGGTGGTCTCATCCTGAACGTATTTCTGCGTACCGGCCACTTCCAGGACGACCTTACTGTCAACAAGACCTTTGGTGACGGTAATCCAGTCAATCGCGTCGGGAATCACCACGGAGTAATCCACATTGGCCGAAACCGGGATTTCCACGGTGCCGCCTTCGGCAGGCACTTCGAAATCGGTGGCCTTCACAATCAGGGCATCCAACTGGCTCTGGGTGATGGTGCACTTGGCGCTCTTGGTGCCGGCGGTGATGGTCACTTCGGCCGTACGGTTGTCGTTGGTTTCATTCTTCAGCACGGAAGCCTTGATGGTGCCGTTGCCGGCCTCACCGCTGGAAGGAGTGATGGTGACCCAGGGCTGGTTGGACTTGGCCGTCCAGGCCACGGTGGAGTTGAAGGCGATGGAAACGACGCCACCCTCGACCGAGACCGTAGGATCATCGGTCGTGATGGTCACGGCATCCTCCACCTTGATTTCTTTGGTACAGGAAACCGCCGTTGCGGCCAGTACCACGGAAGCAATTAAAAGGAATCTTTTCATAACGGGATGATTTAATAGGGTTAATAATTATAGTGTTTCCAAATATTGTCCGATGCCTTTCTTGAAGGCATCCCAGTAGTCGAACATGCGGATATGACAGAGGTCAAAGATAAACAGGCCGTCGGAGGTTTCCAGCATGGTTTTCACAATGTCCGGAATCAGGGCTTCCTGACGCCCGTTCTCGAAACCGGTACCATTGCCGATATCCGGGCCGGCGGCAAAAGGCACGGCGTCCGCCAGACGCTTCCTCCCCAATTTGGCGAAGCCTTCCATGGTCCATTCCGTAGAGCCGTGAACACCGTCCGTGCCGGCATACGCCCCCAGGAAAATGAAATCCAGGAGGTTGGCAAATGCGGTTTTCTGGTAATTGCCGGGAACCCATTTGTACGTGGATTCGTTGGTTTTCACGTTGTAGTCGGCACTGCTCCAGTTGACTCCGCTGGTATAATAATCGGAGAACCAGGCACCCACATACACTCCGAAACGGACTTTCGGATTGACGGCGTGCACCTGATCGGCCGCCTTGGCCACAAAATCGTGAATGACCTTGCAGCGGAACGTGAGCCAGTTCTTCTGCAAAGTGGTAAAATTGGAGGCCGTCCGGGCCCCTCTGGGCAGCACGGGCCAGGCCGACGGTTCGTCCCCCAGATATTGGGTAAAAGCCTTCTTGGCAGCATCGGTGTAGCCGGCGTCCATCCCGTTGTCGTCGTAGCGGCAACGGTCCAGCACGATTCCGTCCAATCCCTCATAGGCGGCCAGTTCGCTCAGCAGCGTCAGCAGAAATACTTGTACCTTCTCATTGGCCGGATCCAGAAAACGGGGACCGGTTTCCGGGTCGTCCATGGCATTGGTCAGGCCGCCGGCAAGGTTGTCCACCGAGCAGTAGCCCTTGAGTTCGGGGTGGTCGTAAAGCATACCCACGTCGCCGATCGAACTGTGATAGCCTCCCACCATGGTGTTGATGGCGGCATTGACCCGCAGCCCCGCTGCATGGCCGGCCTCAATGAAGGCGGCCAGGTAATCGAAGTCCGAGGTCCTTTCGATAAACTTGTACCGCCCGTTCACCCAGGCGGCCACCTTGGTGCAAGGAGGGGCGACAGCCGAAGCGAAGAAGACATCTCCGCTGGTGGGCCGGACATCCACAATGATATCGGTAAAGCCCATGTCGGCGATCTTCCGGCAGTCGGATGCGATCGCGTTGGCATCATTGGCATAGTACTGGAAATTGGCGGCCGCATCCACCCATACATACCGGGGCTTTCCCTTGATTTCTATCTCGGGATCCACTTCCGGATCGACCGGCGCTTCCGGATCTTTCCACTCTTCCCTCCACTTGTATGAACCGTCATCCTGCGGTGCACAGGACAAGACGGCAGCGAAGGCAAGCAAAACTGCTATGAAACTCGTTTTTCTCATTTCTCTTTCAAAATAACTACGGATGCGACGGGACGCTGTTCCCCATCCGATTCTTTAATGGTATCGCTCCCCTGCACCAGCAGGCAGGAAGAACCGCCCCCGTCCAGGTTCAGGGCATCGGTACAAGCCAGAGACTGCAAAACATGCACCTCCTCTTCAAACGTGAGTCCGGCGACCCCTTCCGTCATTCCCCGCCCTTCACAGACAAAGAGAATCAGAAGGCCGTCTGCGGTGACGCCGATGGCCGTTCTGGGATGCCGGGCCTTGGGCATCTTGTCATCGGCCCCGTTCCCGTAGAACAGTTCCGCCTCCCAGGAATTCACCAGTTTCCCGTCTTTCAGAAGCACCGGGCCGCCGCCGATGGCCGTCTGGGGCGCGAAGTCCTGCGCCTCCTCGGGGAATTGGGCACTCGGAGTGGGAAGAGGGTCCCGGGACCAGGAATTGGCCGCCGGCTGGTTGTAGAAGAAATGCCGGGCGCCGCCGGTCCAATATGTCCAGCCCACGGAGCATTTGCCATCCTTTTCCTGGAAGACGCCGCGGGTGGGATAATACATCGTCTCCCAATCCTGGGATGCATAATTGATGTTTACGCCCCGCGTGCGGCCGCCGCTCACCACGACCGACGCGTTGTAACGCTTCCCGCCTTCAGCGAAAAAATAGCCGCCGTTCATCACCACCGGAGCCGGCTTCCAGGCAAACCAGGCCGACGGAGTCCTTAACTCGTCGGTGGTTCCCAGGATGGCAGGGTCGTCGATGCTGTACACATCCCAGGTGATTTTCTGAAGGTCGGCCACGGCGATATAAGCGACAGCCTTCACGCCATCCAGTGCCTCGGGACTCCTGTACACCGCAATTCCCTCCGGAACGGCGGTGAAAGCGGCGGTAACGTTGGTCCAGCCCAGTTCCACGATGGAAGGGTGCGGTTCCGTCACGGCTTCTCCCCCTTGCACCTCCCCGTCCGTCCAGCGCCAAACGGGGATATCGGCCGAGGCCGAACCCGAACAGGATACCGCCAGACAGACAAGGATTATGCAGGGAATCCGTTTCATCGCTTGATGCAATCCAGGCTGTAACCGCCGATCATTCCGGAGAAATGATCGTAGTAGTAAATGTAAAGCATATAGCCGTCGGCCGAAGGGGCCAGGATGGCATCGCCGCAAGCGCCGAATCCTTCGTTGCTGCCGGTCTGATACTGCTCATTGTACATGAACGGGACCGAGAAGACCAACTGTGGACTGTTGTAGATGCGGTCGCTGAGCGAGCCGCCCGTGATGTCAAAGACGTAGAGTTGCGGACCGGGCCACCACTTCGGGAAGTGGTTGGAGACAAAGAGCACCAGATAACGGGCGTTATTGAAGCACTTGGTATCCAGGTTGTTCGGATCGACATTGCCGTTGACGTAATAGCCTCCGCCCGGAGCGTCTTCACTCTCGCCGACGCCCTCACCGGGGATGATGCTGCCCAGCGAAAGGTCCTGTTTGAACCAGCGCAGGCTGTTCTCGGAATAGGCACAGCTGTACCAGCCGCCATCCATTCGGGGCGAACCGGCCACCACACAGGTGCTGTTGGCCGGACCGGAACCCCAGAAGAAGGCTCCGCCGCTCGCCGTGAACAAATCGATGACTTCGCTCGAGACCACTTCTCCGCCGACAATGTGTATCGCATGGAAGCGGCCGGAAGTGGTAACGCCCGCCAGGCCGGGATAAGTGACGCTGATGACGGCTTCCTTTTCAACATCGCCGATCACCTTCATCTCCAGACCCAGCTGCAGGTCCTGGTTGTTGGTAAAACTGTACAAGAGTTCCGGAGCCTGGCTCACGGACGATGTTTTCCAGATATTGAAGACCTCGCCCGGCTCGGCCAGGTTGCAGAGGAGGAGATGGTCCTGCTCGTCGGAAGCGATGGCCCCCGTGGGAACGGCATTCCCGATCTTGAGGGTGCCGCCGGCGGTAGCCATGATCTTGTTGAAGTACTTGGGGGCCGATCCGTCTCCCATGTTCACGATGAGCCAGGAATCCAGCACCGCCAGGGACACGTTGGCCTGGGTGTTGAAGGCCGGGAGTCCGAGTCCGCTGGAAGGATCCAGGTTGAAGAGTTTTTCGGCGCTGGTGGTATTTACGCCATAGTCAATCTTCTGGGGCACGTTCTTGACGACATAATAGTCGGCCTTGGTGGTGCCGTCATCGGCCGTCACCGTGAAGGTGAAACCCTCATTGTAGTTGTGTGCCTCGGCCGGATCCGGCGAAATGGTGGCATGGGCCGACAGGGTCACGGTCGCCTCGGCCACGGAAAGGTCGTTGGCCGTGATCAGGGACACCTGCCGGGTGGATTTGTCGATGATGCCGTTGAGCATGGGCCGCTTGAGCGAAAAACTGAGCAGTTCGCACTTGGACGATTTCACCCGCTCGCCGGTAATGATGATGTTCCGGGAGGTTCCGGTTGCATCCGTATAGGTGAAATGATTCTCCTCCGTGAGGTCCAGCACCGATAGGGCGGGTTCTATTTTGCAGTTCGCCTCCAGGGAAGCACGGACACGCACCCGCGTAAGGTAAGGAGTGGTAATGTCGTCGGAAGTTTCCGGGAAATACCAGGGAATGGGAATCACGTAACGGTCCACGTCGGGATTGGCGATTTCCAGCCGGCCCAGTTCCTGCCCCTCATACGGACCGAAGGCGAAATAGGCGGCCAGGGAAGTAATACCCTGCCGGTCAGCCGTCGGCTGAACATACTCCGGCTGGTGACAGGCCGATGCCAATGCAAGCATGGCCAAAGCAAAAAGGAAAGTACTCTTTTTCATAACTAGTTCCATTCAGGGTATTGATTTACCGAAGCGTTCGAGTTCAGTTCCCCGTCGGGAATCGGGAAGCGATTGAGCATCTTCTGCGGGAAGTTGCGGTCTTTGTCATCCACGGAAACATAGGTGTAAAGGTATTGTCCGGCGACGGCGGTGGACTCGATCTTCAGGCCATGGACCTGATAGTTGTTCAGGCCCACCGGATAGTTTTCCACGGCATCTCCCCAGCGGCGGAGGTCCCAATACCACTGGCCTTCGAAGGCCAGTTCCACGCGGCGCTCCTGGCGGATGGCCTGCCAGAGGGCTTCCCCGCTTTTGTCGGAGTAAGGAAGGCCCACCCGGCTGCGGATTTCCCGGACAGCCTCATTGGCGCCCGCCGTGTCCCCGCTGCGGAAACAGGCTTCCGCCTTGTTCAGCAGGACTTCGCCGTAACGCAGGAGCACAAAGTGCTGCGTGCTCTGCGAACGCTGGCTCAGGTCATGCGTTTCATCCACGAACTTGCGCAGGTAATAGCCGGTAGTGGTGCGGCCCTGCGGCTGCGGCTCCTTGTTCCATTGGCACCAGCCGTCCGTTCCGCCCACAAAAGGCTCGATGGTACGGTTTTTCCAGGGGGCGCCGTTATAGAGGATGGTGGCCTGGAAACGGGGCTCCAACTGCTCGTACGGCGGCTGGGCCGTAGTGGAACTGTGCCAGGGAGACCAGTCCGGGAAACCGCCCGTCGCCAGTTCATAACTTTCCACCATTTCCTGGGTGGGGGTACCATAACCGCCGCCCTGCTGGCCCACCAGTTTGTAGTCTCCGCCCGGAGCATAATAATAGTCGAACTCGTGGGTGACATTGTCGGCATAAGAGAAACTGTACTGCAGGATAGATTCCGTGTTTCCGCTCTGGACAGGAACCGTGAAGACATCGGCATAACGGGACATGAGGGCATATCCCAGGCTCTTCAGTTGGTCGGCAGCGGCAATGACCCTGTCGTACTGCCCGGCGTAAAGCATGGAGCGGGTGATAAGGGTCAGAGCCACGCCCTTGTCCAGCCGGCCTTTGGCGTTACCCTTTTCGGGAAGGACGCCTGCGGCATAGTCCAGGTCCTGCCAGATGAAGTCCCAAGCCTCGGCTTCGGTGGAAAGGGTCTTGTTCACGGCTATCTGCGTCAGGTCCTCGTCATAGAGAATCACATCCTTGTAACGCTTGACCAGTTCGAAGTAGAGCCAGCCCCGCATCAGGCGGAGTTCCCCTTCCAGACGGGCCTGGTCGGCCTCAGGAAGGGCCGTTCCCAAAGTATGCAGGTTGGAAATGGCCTCGTTGGTACGGCGGATGGCATTGTACAGGCTTCCCCAGCAGCCCAGATATACATCCACGAAACTGTTGGTGAGCGTGGTTCCGCCATAAGCCACCTGACTGGGAATGAGGCAGAAAGCGAAGTTCACATAGGAACCGTACTTGAACTCGTCGGTGAAGGCTTCCGTCATGCCCACGGCGCTGGGCCAAGTGGCATAAATATCGTAAGCGTATGAGTATATGCTGTTTACGGCATATTCAGCACTTTCCGTAGTGGCCCACATGACCTTGTCGGAAATGCTGTCCTTGGGCGTCATATCCAAATAGGAATTGCAGGAAGCGAGGACGCCGAGAAGGGGAAGAAGGTAAAAAATCTTTTTCATAAGGCATCCGGAATTAAAGGGTTATGCTGATACCGCCCAGAATGTTGCGCTGCTGCGGATAGTAACCGTTGTTTACGCCCGGGGATTCCGGGTCGATGCCCTCGGGAAGGCCGTCCAGGGTGAACAGGTTGTTGCCTTCCACGAAGAGGCGGAGGCTCTGCACACCGAACTTCTTGGTAAAGTTCTGCGGGAGCGTATAGCCGATCTGGGCCGTTTTCAGACGGACATACTTGCCGTCCTTCCACCAGAAACTGGAACTGAGGCCATTGTCGCCGCCATGACCGGCCGTTCCCAGGGTCAGGCGCGGGAAGGTGCCGTTCGGATTGTCCAGGCTGTAGGCGTTCTCCACCAGGAACAGCGGGGAGTTGCCGCCCTCCTTGAAGGTCTTGGTCCAGATGGTGTATTACCCTGAAAAAAGTTGACTGTTAAAAACAACAGTTATGTATTTTTGCAGGACCAACAAAGCAGAGCAATACTTCGATATTGCTATGGACCTTTACTTCCACAAAGGAGTAGG
>JAFSMS010000086.1 GCA_017447815.1 Bacteroidales bacterium
ATTATATCAAAAAGAATCCCGGTGAGAAGCGTTACAGGTTCCTGATGGAAAAAAGGTTCCTTAACGGCGAGGATATCGTAAAGGAGGACCTTGATGCGATTTGCCCGGATGCGGAACTCCAGATTCAGGAAGGTGAAGGACACAGCATCTGGGTGAACTCAAAAATCCTTCAGCGACATGGCATTAACGACGATACGCCGGATCCCATTCCCGGACTTGCCTATTATGTGCGTAAGAACGGACATGTGACCGGGAACATGATTGAAGGTGCAGCGGAAGTTCCTGTCATACTGGACAGCGGAATGGAACTGACTGACGAGCAGGTTGACGCGGCGCTTCAGCGTTGGATTGATTTCTCTGTCGAATACGGTGTGTGCGCGGTATTTGACGCCGGCCTTCCGGGGGATGCCAAGTTCCATGCGAAGGTTTACAAGCGCCTGTGCGAACTGGACAAACAGGGAAAACTTCCTGTTTATATTGACGGCAGCCTGGTGGTCAATGCGGAGCGGGATGCCGAGGAAGGCCTCAAGGAAGTGAAGCGTTTCCAGCGTGAGTTCAACACGGAGCACCTGAAGGTGCATACCATGAAGATTTTCATGGACGGTACCCAGAAGATCCACACCGCCGCCATGGTCACGCCCTATGTGGATGTCCATACAACGGGGGTCACCGCCTTCTCGGCAGAAGGAATCGCGAAGCTTTTGAAGGAACTCAACGAGGCCAATCTGGACCTCCACCTGCACACCGTGGGCGAGCGTGCGTCACGCACGGTGCTGGACGGCGTGGAAATGGCCCGGAAAGAGTTGGGGGACAATTATCACGTGAGAGTTACCTGCGCCCATCTGGAGATTCAGGACGACGCTGACCTGGACCGTTTCGCAAAACTGGGCGTATTCGCCAACTTTACGCCGCACTGGCATTCCGCAGACCCTGCGATTTCGGCTTCCTGGCTGGGCATGGAGCGCGCCTGCAAGCAGTTCCGTTGCAAAACCATCTGGGACAGCGGCGCCACGGTAGCCTGGTCCAGTGACAATATCGTCTTTATGGATTTTACCACATGGAATCCCTATCTGGGTATGGAGGTGGGTATGACCCGCTGGATTAACGAAAAGACCCGGAACTACCCGTTCGCCAGGGTCGATAAAGTATTCCCTCCCGAGAACGAGAGAATGAGTATTGAAGAGATGATTCTGGGCTACACCATCAACGGGGCCAGACAACTTGGCATCGAGGACAGGAAGGGCTCCATCGAGGCCGGCAAGGATGCCGACTTCCTGGTTTTCGACAAAGACCTTCTCACGGCCGAACACGAAGGCTTCAGTTACAACATGCCCAAGGAAGTGTATTTCGGCGGAAAAAAGGTAAACTGATACAGTAACACATAAATAACCAACTATGAAACAAGATATTATGAAAGCAGTCAAGTGCAACAACGGAACCTTCATCGGCAAAGAGACAGACGAACTGATTATCTGGAAGGGCATTCCCTACGCAACGCAGCCTGTGGGGAAACTTCGTTGGCAGAAGGCGCTCCCTGCCGCAGACGATGACGGCGTGTATGACGCGACAAAGCCCGGCCATGTTCCTATCGGCCCTGTGAACGACTCGATGGGAACGGCGGAGTTCGGCGAAGACTGCCTGGTGCTGAACATCTATTGCAATACCCGCTGCACGGACGGCAAGAAGCCGGTCATGGTGTGGATTCATGGCGGCGGTTTCTGTGCCGAATCCCAGGCGTCGCCCCTCTACGACCTCACCAGTATTGCCAAGCAGTGCCCCGACATCCTGTTCGTGTCCATCGACTACCGGCTGGGCTTCCTGGGCTTCATGAATTTCGAGCGGGTACCCGGCGGAGAGAACTTCAAGGAGGCGGGCAACCTGGGTCTGCTGGACCAGCTTGAGGCCCTCCGGTGGGTGCAGAAAAACATCGCCGGGTTCGGCGGCGATCCGGACAATGTGACGATTTTCGGTGAGTCGGCAGGCTCGGCCAGTGTCACGTTCCTCCCGCTCATCGACGGAAGCGAGGGGCTTTTCAAGAGAATCATCGCCCAGAGCGCCAACATCGCCTACTGCGACACGATGGAGCACGGCATCCACGTCACGCAGAACTTCCTGTCCGTAACGGGCTGCCAGACCATGGACGAGCTGATGGCGCTCACCACCGGGCAGCTTGTGGACGCCTATCTGAAAGCGGCGCTCATTGACAAGAACTGCCTTCTGGGAACGGCCAACTTCCCGCTCCTGGACGGCGTCACGCTGCCCGAGGACCGGGCGGAGATGTATAAGATGTGGGGAGACGGGAAGCGGGCCAAGATAGACATGATGATTGGGTCCAATCAAGATGAAATCAGGTATTTCGTTCCGTCCGAGGGCGGAGAAGAAGGCTTCCTGAATACGCTGAGGTGGATTGCCAAGCGGGACCGCGCGCTGCTTAACGAGCAGGAGAAGGCCATGTATGACGAGTTTATGGCTACGCTTGCCGGCGAAAGCGAGGGGAGCAGGTTGGAGCAGTACTGCAACGACATGAACTTCCGCGCAGGTAACACCAATATGGCCATCCGGCACGCGGCCGCCGGCGGCAACACCTACATGTACTTCATCAAGAAGCCGGTGACAACTCCCCAGCTTGGCGCAATACACGCGTGTGAGATTCCATACTTGTTCGACACGTGCATACCGGACCCGATGGGAAGCGGAGAGATTGTTTCGACCGAAGACTGCGAATTCCGCCACGTCGCCAAACAGATGTGGACTAACTTCGCCCGGACGGGCAACCCCTCCACCGGCAAATACGCGTGGAAGAAGTTCTCCGGGGACGACCGCCAGACGATGGTCTTCGACGATGCCATCGGCATGCAGAAGGATATTTTCGGAAAACGGGAAGACCTGATGATGTCCTGGGCGGAGCGCCTCGGGAACGGGTCGTCCAAGCGAGTCTGCTAACGCAGGCTTCTGTATGAAAGGGATTAATGATATGGATAAAAAGAGTATTGCTGACCTCGTGGTCTATGGGAAGTTTTTTACTTCCGATAATAATCAGATTGTAGAAGCCTTTGCCGTGAAGGACGGCAAGTACGTGTATGTGGGCGACAAGAAAGGCGCCGGAGCGTATATTGAGGCTGGCAAAACTCAGGTGGTGGATTATACCGGCAAAGGCCTTGTAATGCCCTCCTGCGGCAACGGACACGCCCACTATTCAATAGGCGTTGCTCTGCCTATCGTGGGAACTATAGCCATTGGCGCCACGCCCGACCAGTTCCTGAACGAACTCGTTCCCGCCGCCGTCAAGAAGGCAAGGGAAACAGGGGCGAAGTTCATCTTCGGCTTCGGCTGGAGCTACTTCACCTTCACGGATCATATTCCTACGCGTCAACAACTGGATGCCATCTGCAGCGATATTCCTATGTACTTCGCAGATGATGAGGGACATAAGGGTGTAGCGAATACCCTGATGTTGGTCAAAGCCGGCATTATGAAGGTCGACGGCACGGTGCTTAAAAAGGACAAGGACATCCGCGGAGGAGAGATTGTGATGGGCCCGGACGGAACGCCCACCGGCTTCCTTAAAGAACAGGCCGGCACGTATACCCGCTCTTTCCTGGACAACGAGAACCTCTATCCCGTTGACGTAGCCAAAGTAAAAGTAGTTGTCAAGGGCATCCAGGAGAAGATGCTGTCAGAGGGTTACACTATGTATATCGACGGCTGGGGTAACTATTTCAATAACACCAATTTCTTCAAGGCGGCCCAGCAGATGGATAAGGCCGGAGATATGAATATCATCCTGGGTCTTACCTACGAAGTGGAAAGCTGGATGAACGTAGAGAAAGAATTGAAGAACGCCGTTGATGTTCAGAAGTATGCTACCACTCACGTCAAGACAAACTGGCTCAAACTCTTTATGGATGGCACGGTGGAAGGCGGAACCGGTTATGTGGAGCCGCTATATCCCGACGGTCACCAGGGCCTGGCCAACTGGACGGAAGAGGAACTGACGGATATTACCCGCAAGACCAATGCTAATGGTATCACCATGCATATCCACACAATGGGCAACAAGGCCGTCAATACCGTGGTGAGTGCCTACGCGAATGGCGGAAAGGATGAGTTGCGCAATACACTTGTACACGTGCGTAATGTGAACCCGGAGGATTACAAGCGTATGGCCGACCATAATATGTATGTTACTTCCGGCATGCTCTGGCACAATATGCCGACGGGTGTGTCTGAGATACTGAAAACTATGGTTCCCGCCGGCATGGAGGACAAGTCGTATCCCATGAAATCCTATTTCGACAACGGCATCCCCGTAACCTCCCACTCCGACTTCCCTGCCTTGAGCGGTTGCCCTGACGATCCGTTCGGCATTATGGAGATTGCGGTTACATGCGTACACCCGACTGTGAAAGGTGATCCCTGGTGGCCTGAGGAGCACCTCACCCGCGAACAGGCCCTTGCCTCCCTCACCATTAACATCGCCAAACAGATGTTCATCGAGAAGGAAAGAGGCAGCATCCGTGAAGGTAAGTATGCCGACTTCCTCCTGGTAAACAAGGATGTGCTCTCCTGCCCGGAGACAGAGATTCACGAAGCCAAGCCCACTGCGACTTACTTCGAAGGTAAGAAGGTTTTCTCCATAGGGCGTGTTTTATAAAAGAAGAACTACAGTGATTTTATGAAACGCACAATGAAATTGAAACTCCTTTTTCTCTCGCTGCTGTGTGCAGTCGCGCAGGGGGCGTTGGCCCAAGTCAGCGTGTGGGACGGCAAGTCAAAAGAACCTCCCGTTATAGTAGAGTGGCCTGTTTATGCCATTAAGAATGCAGCTCAATTTGCCTGGCTTATTGACAGCCCGAGGGATTATATGAGTGGTAAGTATTATTACCGCTTGGACACCGACCTGGACATGGGCGACCAAACGTGGACACCTATTGGTTATATAAACGGGGAAGTCGTAGGCTTCTATTCGCACCTGCTTGGTCAGGGGCACACCGTCCGTATAAACATCAGTGGCGTCACCGAAAACTATCAGGGACTGTTTGCGAAGATCGGATACGAGGGGTCGGTTGATAACCTCCACGTGATTGGTAAGATATCATGCAGCCGTTCCCGCCTGGTGGGCGGTATTGCCGGCGAGAACGACGGCGGCAGCATCAGCAACTGCTGGGTGAGCGCTGACGTAAGTTCTGACTGGAAAGAATCCGCGTCGGCATACACGGCCAAGGTGGGCGGCATTGTCGGCGAGAACCACGCAGGCACGATAGAGTACTGCTGCGTGACGGGCGACGTGACCAACAACGATGCCGATGTGGGCGGAATTGCAGGTTACAACTGCAGTGATAATGGTGGCGGCATCATCAGGCACTGTACTTTCTACGGCACGCGCAACAGTACGCACTCGCAGGACAATAAATACGTGGGGGACCAGGATGCAACCATGGAAAATATGTACGACTCGTTCAACCAGGGCGAGTACGATGCTGCCGGCGCCAGAGCCTTGTACCGCTATGCCCTCAAGTACCCCTACGCCATCAATGTCTCCACCGAGGGCTATGGCACCGTTGAGGTCAGTGCCGGTGGTGAGAACAATATTCCTGGCTGGCGCAAGGGTGAAACCATTACGCTGACCTGTAAGACAGGTATGGTGAAAAGCATCGAAATCAAGGACTCAGGCGACGACACAGTCTCGTTGCAAGGTCAGTCTCATGATGGAACAATGTATTGGTTTGTCATGCCGAAGGGCGGTGTCAAAATCAAGCTTGTATTCGTCACGCCGGGCTGGCTCAACCATGCCGGCACGGAGGCCGACCCTATCAGTATCGGCAGCTCGGCCGACTGGGACGGCTTCGCCAATTACGTCAGCAACGTTACCAGCTTCAGTGGCAAGTATGTGAAGCTGAACGCCGACATCAGCGCCTCCACCATGGCAGGCAGCAGCGACCATAAGTTCCAGGGCACATTCCTCGGCAACAACAAAACACTGACGCTTAATCTGAGTGCCACCGGCAACGACTGTGCTCCGTTCAGATACATCGACGGTGCAACCATCCGTGACTTGAAGATTGCGGGGACCGTCAACACATCGGCAAAGTTCGGCGCCAGCATTGCCGCCCATAACAGCGGCACCAGCACCATCACCAACTGCCACAGCTCGGTGACCATTGGCGGCACCATCAGCGGTGACGGCACCCACGGCGGTTTTGTGGCAATGAATGAAGGCGATGCCACGCTTGTCTTTGCAGGCTGCACATTCACAGGCGGCATGACAGGCAGCGCAGACTACAACGGCGGATTCGTGGGCTGGAATGCGGGTTCGACAATCCATTACACCCACTGCATCTTTGCACCCGCAGAGCTGACTATGGGCGCGTCGAACAGCTGCACCTTCAACCGCAACGGCAGGAACAACATTACACAAAGCTACTTTACCAGAGCATTTGGCGAAGCCCAGGGTACGAAGGCCATCGCCATTAATAAAGCCCCCGCCAACCTGGGCAGTCAGGTACAGGACTATGGTATGGTAAAGGCCTACGAGAACGGTTTGCTCTACGACGGCAAGTACTACACGGCTATTTCCATCCCCGGCTCAGGCACAGAGGCCAACCCTTGTTTAATCGGCACCGCAGACCAGTGGAATGACTTCACCGGTTACATCGCAAACGGATATACCTTCAGCGGCGAGTTCGTGAAGCTGGCCGGCAACATCAGTATCTCGACGATGGCAGGCACCGACAATGCCAACTCTTTCCAGGGCACCTTCGATGGCGACGGACACACACTGACGGTTAACTATAATACCTCAGAACCCCGGACCGCTCCGTTCCGTCACGTCAAGAATGCCGTCATCAGGAACCTTACCGTGGCCGGTACCATCACCACCAGCGCACAGTTTGCCGCCGGCATCGTGGGCGAGTCGCACGGCTCACTGACTCTTACGGGTTGCCGCAGTTCGGTTGCCATCAACAGCAGCGTCCAGGGCGACGGCACCCACGGCGGCCTGGTGAGCACACTGAGCGGAAAAGACAATGCCATCACCATCGAAGGCTGTGTCTTCGACGGTTCCTTTGCCACGACAAACGGCACCTCCAACTGTGGCGGATTCATCGGATGGCCGGTTTATAACAGGCCCACTATCCGCCACTCGCTCATGATGCCCGGCAGCGTTGCGGCGGGTATGCTGAAGAACACCTTCTCCCGCTGGCACACCACCTACATGCCAACCATCGAAAAGTGCTTCTTCATCGCCACTGAGAATCTGCCTGAAGACCAGGGATCGGCGGGTCAGGGCGTTTCCGCCATTCCGGACCAGTTCGGCAAACTTGAGAAAGACTATGGCTTGGTGAAGGTTTACACGAACGGCATTCAGTATGACGGCATGTACTATCTGGAGAGTGCTTTGATTCTGCCTGGATCAGGCACGGAATCAGACCCCTATACTATCGGCAGCACCGCAGATTGGGACAACTTTGCCAAGCAAACCGGCAGCGGCTGTCACTATACCAATCAATATATAAAGCTGACAAGCGATATCAGCGTGACAGCTATGGCCGACACATTTGAAGGTACCTTTGACGGCAATGGGCACACGCTCACCATCAATGTCGATCTTAAAGATTGGGGTTTACAGGCGGCCCCCATCCGCAATACCCGTAATGCCACCATCAAAAACCTTAAGACGGCAGGTACCATAACAAGCAATTATTTATATATGGCAGGCATTGTCGGCAACGTCAAGGGAAACACGACCATTGAGAACTGCAGCAGTTCTATCGCCCTTCATTCTGGCGATATTACGATTATCGGCGGCCTGGTAGCGTACGTAAACAGCGACGTAACCCTCAATATAAGCGGTTGCGCCTTCACAGGCAGTCTCACCATAGGCGGTTCTTACAAATTATTAGGTGGGGGCATTGTCGGCATTTCGAATCAACAAACCAATATCAGTATCCGTGATTGCCTGTTCGCTCCATCAGAACTGGCAACTCAGTGGAATAAATTCTATACGTTTGTTACTGACGAAGTAGACAAGTTTTCCGTCACGGGTTGCTACTATACCCAGGACTATGGCACGGTGCAGGGAACGAAGGCCATCGCACTAGCCTCCGCCCCCGCCAGCCTCGGTGAACAGGTGAAGGACTATGGCATGCTGAAGGCATATGAGGGCGGCATCTTCTTCGACGGTAAGTACTACGTGGATGACAGCAAGATCGGCCTGGACGACAAGGCCGATAACGGATCGGTCATCAGCGAACTGGACGGCATCACCGTAGATATTGCCCTTACGGGCTGCACGCTCTATAAAGACGGAGCGTGGAACACCATCTGCCTGCCGTTCAACCTGACGCTTGCGGGTTCGCCTCTTGACGGCGCAGTGGCCCGGCCGCTCAGCAGCGCCAGCATCAGCGGCTTGACGCTTAACCTTGCATTCGGAGACGCTGTCACGGAACTCAAGGCCGGCACGCCTTATATTATCAAGTGGGCCAGCGGAGACAACATTGTCAATCCCCAGTTCATCGGCGTAACCATTGACGCCACGGACCGGAGCTTTGACAACGGCGCCAATGGCGACAAGCGCGTCCGCTTCATCGGCGTGTACAAGAGCATCGCGTTTGACGGAGAGGACAAGAGCGTCCTGCTCCTGGGTGGCGGTAATACGCTCTACCATCCAGTCAACGGAGCCGGTGTCGGCGCCCTTCACGCTTACTTCAAGATAGGCGACAGCGCAACCAAGGCTACCATCTCGGTGAAGGGTTCAGTGTTAACAGTTAAGTAAGAAAAAGTTATGAAAAAGATAATTATAGCATTGTTTGCCGCCTCGGCACTCCTGTTGGGCCTGACGGGCTGCGATAAAGAAGTAGACATTAAGGAACTGGAACAGAGCCTTGTGGGCATCTGGTGGGACGCGTATGAGTATTCGGACATCACGGAGACCGGCGTGGCCTTTGACAAGGTGCTTTTGGCCGTAAAGGCCGATGCCAACCACAGCGGCTGCCTCTACCTGGGCGCATACGACTCCAAAAGCGACGCCCTGGTTGCCGTCTATGGCGGCCCGGAGGATGCCGGCTTCAAATGGGAGCTGACCGGCAAAGGCGATATAGTGCTCAGCGATCCCGCCACCGGCGAGAGCACGGTGCTCACTCGCGCCGACGGAGGCAGCAGCTATGGCAACGATATGACCAATGTCAATGGAACGAACATGACGTACACAAATGGCAGCGTGACGGTGACCAACGGCAACTATTCCGGCACACTCACCAAGGCCGACACCGGGAAAGAGGGAGAAATCAATGAGCAGTTCTCCGCGCTGTTCTCTGCCATTGCCACTAACCTCTCTTCTGAAGATAACATCCGTATCAAAGACACCCCCGGCAACACCTGGGGAAGATAACCTAAAAATGCCCAATAGCCATGAAAGCAGACAAAGTCATCTTTGGTAACATTTACACCGTTGATAGGAAACAGCCCAAGGCCGGAGCGGCAGCCATTGACGGCGGCAAATTCATCTATGTGGGCGATGAAGCCGGCGTAAAGGAATATATCGGCCCGGGCACGGAAGTGCTTCGACAGGAGGACGGTATCATCCTGCCGGGCTTTGGAGAAGGACACGGCCACATTGCTCCAGGAGCCACAGAGACGCTGTTTACGGTGCACCTGAACCTTTATGGAAGCCTGGAAGAGCATCTGAAAACAATAAGGGAGTTTGCCGACAGGCATCCGGAACTGGAGGTGATCCAGGGAGCAGGTTTTATGCCTTCAGATGACTTGACCGCCGATATGCTGGAGGGCCTCACGGACAGGCCCATCGTCCTCGCCGACATCGGCCACCACTCCTACTGGGTGAACCATGTCGCCATGGATCGGCTGGGGATCGACAAGAACACGCCGGACGTGAGCGATGGCATCATCGTCCGGGATGCGGAAGGCAATCCCACGGGCTGTTTCCGCGAAGGCGCCATGGACCTTCTGAAACCGCTCACCGTTTTTTCCGTAGAGCAGTACAAGGAAGCTGTCCTGTATTTCCAGGAAGAATACCTGGCCCACGGAGAGACCCTGATTTTGGATCCTATTATCAACTGGGATTCCACTGACAATGCGGCCGAGGCCTGCCACCAGCTGGACGTAGAGGGGAAGCTGCGTATGCATATCTTTGCTGCCTACCAGGTATTCCAGGCCCAGGGGCATGATACTATGGCCGAAATAGAACATGCTGCCCAGTTACGCGACCGTACCATGGGGCCCATGTTTAAGCTTACTAATATCAAGGTTCAGGTGGACGGAACCATCGGCATGCCGCCCGCCACAGCCTATGCGAAGGAGCCTTACAGCGACCCCTGGTCCCAGGAACATCAGTACCGCGGACAGCTCCGGTTCGACCTGGAAACCCTTACTGCGGTATATAGACGCTCGCACGAGCTGGGCTTCACGGTGCACGCCCATACCATGGCCGACGGAGCGCTGGCCTTCACCCTGGATGCCATGGAGAAGGCGCTGGCGCAGACCGGACCGCACAATTACAGGGACGCTGTCACGCATCTGCAGATTGTGGATCCTGTAGACATTCCCCGTATGAAAAAACTGGGAGTAATTGCCGTCACCGACCCGCACTGGTTTGGGATGGATAAAGGCTACCTGGATATCATGGTGTCGGTTCTGGGGAAGGAACGCACCGAGGCCCAGCTGCCCATGAAATCATTCTTCGACGCCGGCGTCGTGGTCACATCGGCCAGCGACTATCCCGTGGAGAATCCGGCCTATCCGCTCACGGGCATCCAGAAAGGCGTAACCCGCAGTGTGCCAGGCCAGTCTGAAACCCTGCATTGGCCCGCTGAACGGGTTACTGTGGAGCAGATGATTGAAGCCACCACCCTGAACGAGGCTTATCAGCTGCGGTGCGAAGACCGTCTGGGCAGCATCACCGTGGGCAAGGAAGCCGATCTGGTTGTGCTGGCAGAGGATATTACCACCTGCGATGCCGGGCGCATTGCCGATACTCAGGTGTTGAGCACTATGGTTGGCGGCGAATGGGTTTTCAAAAGATAGTGACCATCATGAGTGAGGAATACGAGCACATCTGTCTGGATGACTATATCCAGAGCGGGGAGGGTGGGACGGCCCTCTCCTACAGTCACAAAGACGGCAAGACCCTCGCTAAGCTTTTTATGGCGGGCATGGGCGCCGAGACGGCCGAGCGCGAGTTTCTGGTAAACAGGACCGTTTATGAAATGGGGATCCCTACGCCCAGGCCCATCCGGCTGGTGACGGACGGCACCCGATTCGGAGCAGAATACGAGCTTGTCTCTGGCAAGCGCTCTTTTGCCCGCATCATCTCACAGGAACCGGAGCAACTGGAACCGCTGTCCGTGCGCTTCGCCCATCTGGCCCGGAGAATCCATGATACCCCGGCCGACACCACCCGTCTGCCTTCCATGAAAGACATTATCAGGGCACAGATTGTCCGTTACACAGACGTGCCCGGGGATGTGCGTGAAAAAGCGCTGCAGTTTCTGGAAACCGTCCCGGATACTCCCACCTGCCTCCACGGAGACCTCCATATCGGCAATATCATTACCGACGGGAATCGCACCCTCTGGATTGACGTGGGCGATTTTGCTTACGGCGTTCCTGAATGGGACTTATGCATGATGTTCTACTCGTCCAATTATTTGAGCGAGCAGCGCGCCATGGATATTTTCCATCTTCCTATAGAGGTGCTCCGGCAGCACTGGGCTGTTTTTGCCAAGACCTATTATGGTATAGATGACCAGGAGGAACTCAGGAAAAGAGAGCAGGCCTTTTTACCGTATTATGCTGTGAAAATGCTTTTTATTATCAGTAAAATCCACAACGGATTCGGCGCTCCTTCGGATATGATTCTCTCTATGATACGCCGTAATTTAGGAATGGTTCCGGAATGAAGATGAATATGATACGATGAGCAGCCATGAATGCTAATAATCTAAAATAGTGAATTATGAAAAAGGAATTCAAAGACTTAATCCGACTCGAGCAGTATGAATGCTTGAACAGTGAGATCAAGGGAAGTTTCGACAAGGCGCATGCCGTGAAGTGCGTGAACGGCACTTTCGTCGGAACCGAAGAATACGGGGTGGCGTCGTGGCTGGGCATCCCCTACGCGAAGGCGCCCGTGGGCGAGCGCCGCTTCAAGGCGCCGGAGTACGTGGATGCGGGCGACGGGGTCTTCGAGGCCAAGTACTACGGGAAAAATTCTTTCGGCGGGACCGGCTATCCGGATTGTGTGCAGAAACTGTGCTCAGAGGACTGCCTCTATCTGAACATCTGGGTCAACACCGACGACGATACCAAGAAGAAGCCGGTGATGGTTTGGATCCACGGCGGAGCATACGTCGTCGGTTCGGGTTCGCAAGCCTCCTACAGCGGAGCCAACCTGGTCCAGGCGCATAGTGACATCATCATGGTGACCATCAACTACCGCCTGAACATGTACGGCTTCATGGACTTCTCGTCGGTGCCCGGCGGAGAAAACTTCAAGACGGCGCCCTGCAACGGCCTGCTGGACCAGGCCATGGCGCTCCGGTGGGTGCACGAGAATATCGCCGCTTTCGGCGGCGACCCGGGCAACGTGACCATCTTCGGGCAAAGCGCCGGCGGCGGCTCGGTATCCATCCTGCCGGTCCTGAAGGAGGCGAACCGGTATTTCCAGAAGGTCATCGCCCAGAGCGGCTCCACCACCCTGGCCTTCCCGGTGGGCTGCGAAGCCGCGCAGGGCAAGACCAAGGCGCTGCTCGCGTACACCGGCTGCAAGACCATGGACGAGATTATGGCGCTGAGCGAAGAGGATCTCCAGAAAGCGTATGTCGAAGCGGTCGGCAAGTTCACCTCCTGCCCCTACTACGGAACGGAAGTGCTTCCCGAGGCCCCCATCGAGATGTACAAGAAGGGCTATGCGAAGCACATATCCATCATGGCCGGCAGCACGGCCGACGAGATGAGGCTGTTCATGGGTGAGGGTCCGATGCTGAGTTTTGAAGAGCAAAAGCTATACGCCCAGCGCGCCGCAGGCGATGCCGTCCCCTACCTGAAGGAAGAGGACAAGAAGTATTACGAGGAATTTAAGCGGGTATGCCGGTTCCAGGAGCCGGGACTTGTAGAGACGGAGTTCATCAACGAGCTCATGTTCCGGGTTCCCATGCTCCTGCAGCTCGACGTGCAGAGCGCGTTCAACAAGACGTTCTCCTACTACTGGTCCTATCCAAGCAGCAATGCGGACCTGGGAGCCGCCCATTCCGTGGAGCTCATTTTTGTGTTCAACCTTCGCGGCGTAGGGACGGCCAGCAGTTTCAACGGAACCAACATCTCCGATGAAATTTTCACCACCGTTCAGCAGATGTGGACCAATTTCGCCCGCTGCGGCAACCCTTCCACTGACAAGGTGGAGTGGAAGGCGTATTCGGCCGACGACCAGAACGTCCTTGACATCGCCGGACCGGGCGACATACGTATCAAAAAGGGCCTTCTGGCCGAGCAGTACAAGGCCGTGCTTCCCTTGCTGGGCTACTACCAGTTCATAGACAAGTTCTTCACGCCCGGCTACCTTTTGGATATCATGGCCGCGCGCAAATTAAATGAATAAAGCCAAGAATATGAACAGATTTCACGGACTTAGAACAGTTATTATGGCCCTTCCTGCGGCTATGGCTTTCTTCGGCTGCCAGAAGGTGGAAGAAGCCCTCGTCGAAGAAAAAAAGCCCGTGGTGGTGACGGAGCGCGAATGGCGCCTGACTGTGCAGGCCGTGAAGGGCGAAGCCCCCGGCACGAAAGGCCTCGCCATTGAAGGCGACGAGTCCACCACCACCGTCCTGCAATCCATCTGGAAGGCCGATGAACCCGTGAAGGTCTTTTTGGGGACCAGCTGCATCGGCACGCTGACGGCCGTGCCCGACCCGGAGGATGCCCACAAGGCCACCCTTTCGGGAACCGTTACCACATCGGGCCTTGTAGCCGGAACCACGACCCTTACCCTCCTGACTCCAAGAGAGAGCTGGGACTACATCGGCCAGGTGGGAAAACTGCTGCTGAAGGACGATGCCGAGAACTCCATCGAGAAGAAGTATCATTACACCCGTGCCACGGTGCTGGTAACCGAAGTTTCCGGCGGTTCCGTCCGCACGAAGAGCGCCTTCTTCGCCAATGAGCAGAGCATCTACCGGCTCAATTTCCTCTTCCAGGCGGGCGGCGCGGGAGACAAGACTCCTGTCTTGGCCAAGTCCGTCATCATCTCCTCGGAGAACGGCCACCTGGTACAGAGCCAGTCGGCGGACGGCTCCTCGCTGGAGGAAGGCCCCGTTACCGTTACGCTGGGCACCGCATCGTCCGAACCTTTCTTCGTTGCCCTTCGGAACGGCGATGAAACGAATGAAGAGGCCCTCGGCTTCACGGTGATTGACGACGACGGCGTCACCTACAAGGGAAGCAAGACCATCCCGGCCCGGTACAAGCCCAATGGCACTTTCCTGAACGTCAAGAACGCTACCTTGACCGGCCGTCTGGGGCTGGACCGCAGCGCTGCGGAAGTGAAAGAAGTGTTGTAGTGCAAACTTTTCAAAGAATAATCAGACGATGAATAGAAGATTATTTATACTTACAGCGTGCCTTTTCTGCTCTCTGGCGTCCTGCATCAAGCCGGAGGACCGGATTCCTGCCGATACGCCGATGACCTTCAAACTGGAAATCCTTCAGACCAAGGCCGCAGATGACGACTGGGTGAACGGAGACAAGGTATATGTGTTTGTGAACGGAATCGGCGGCAAATATGTGTCAATGGCGTATGACGGCCGCGACTGGACCACGACAACCAGCGCGGAGTTCGTGAAAGGGGATTTTTCCGACCCCGAAAAGGCCACCCTTACCGCGGTGTATTTCCCGGTTCCGGTAGATGTCACCTATGCCGATGACAAGTTCTCTTTCACCAGCGGCGGTGAAAAAGTGTACAGCTACTATCTTCTGGCCACGGGAACGGCCTATAGTGTGGACGGGACCGAGGTGACGGCTACGTTGGAAATGGGCAAGACGGCAGACTTCGTGGGAATATTTATGGAAGGTCTCCAGGCCGATGTGGACAAGTACACGCTCAGCTGCCCTCTCATCCGTCCGGTGGCCTGTGAGAGTGTGGGGAAAGACGGAGTAGTCACGGAAGACGCCCGCCAGGCCGGAGCGCGCATCAGCGGCATCGTCAGTGGCGACGGTGTTCTTTTCGCCGGCGGTCTTGTCCGTCCCGGCGTCAGCGCGGACTACGTCTTCACGCTGTCTGCCGACTACAAGGTTTACACGCTTGTGCAGGAAAGACAAACGCTTGAGGCAAAGCGCATCTATGAATATCCGTCACTGTCCGGGGCATCTGGCGGCGACTGGTCTTCGACAAATGTCTCCGGCCTTTTCGTGGACTTGGGCTTGAGCGTGAATTGGGCCGGGTGCAATCTGGGCGCCGGCACGGAGACGGAAGTCGGCCACTCCTTCTCCTGGGGCGCCATCAACGGCGGAAACAGCAACGCTTCCTGGAGCGACTATCTGTATTATTCCGATGGCAAGGTTACCAAATACACCGGCGGAGACTTCACGCTGCTCCAAGCGGAAGATGATGCCGCTTATGCCAGCCTGGGCGGGCAGTTCCGGATGCCTACGGAGAAGGAATGGGAAGAGCTGATAAACCAGTGCAACTGGGAATGGAAGGGCAATGGCTATCAGGTGAGCGGCAAGCTGGAGGGTTTCACCGACAGAAGCATCTTCCTCCCGGCGGCAAACTACTGGAGTTCCTCCCTGTCAGCGGCCTCCAATGAGAATGCGGGAAGTGTGCATCTCCAGTCCGGCGAAGCGTCCCTGAAGTCCTTGCAGCGCTACTCCGGATGCGCCATCCGCCCTGTTGCCAGTTACGAAGGCGATATCCTGAATGACTACAACTACGGTGATTTATAGACTCAAGCAAAAATGAAAAACTTGGTTGTAAATAGAATTCTTTCCATTCTCCTGCTGCTTTTTGCAGCGGTGCCGGTGGCGTGGGCCGACGGCGACGAATGGAGCGTCTGGGACGGAAAGACGAAAACATTCCCTGAGCATATGGGACACACGTATGAACCATTGGCGTATCATATCCATATTCACTCGGCAGCCGAATTGGCCTACATCATCGAACACTTCAATGAAGCGATGAATCAGGACGGGACCTATGCGTTTTGTAATCAATACTATTATCTGGATGTAAATATTGATATGGGGGATACGCCATGGACTCCTATCGGCAATAAGAATGGGAGCATCACTGAACTTGATTTGGGAGAGTTCCACGGTAATGGCCACACCATTCGCTTCAAAATCAAAGATGCCACAGAGAACTATCAGGGCCTGTTTGCAAAAATAGGTTTGGGCGGGCGAGTATATAACCTCCACGTGGAGGGAGACATTTCGTGCAGCCGGTCCCGGCTGGTGGGCGGCATCGCCGGCGAGAACAATGGCAAGATAGCAAACTGCTGGGTGAGCGCCAATGTCCGCTCCGACTGGAAAGAGCCAGGCTCGGCCTATACCGCCAAAGTGGGCGGCATCGCCGGCGAGAACAATGGCACGATAGAATACTGCTGTGTGAGTGGCGATGTGACCAACAACGACGCCGACGTGGGTGGCCTGGTGGGTTACAACAGCCGCGATGGCAAAGTCCGGCACAGCACCTTCCACGGCACGCGTTACAGTACCCACAGCCAGGAATACACCATCATCGGCGACCAGGATGGCACGATAGACAGTTGCTACGACATTTTCCAGAGCAGCGAGGTGACTTCCGACCAGAAGATGTATAACTATGCCCTCAAGTATCCCTTTGCCATCAATGTTACCACAGAAGGCGAAGGTGCATACCAGTTGAGCGCCGGCGATGAGAAAGACATTACGCGCTGGTATCCCGGCGCGGCGGTTACGCTGACCAAAATTTTGGGCAGTATCCAAAGTCTTTCCATCAAGGATGCCGAAGGAAAAGTTGTCAACTATAACGGTGACATCAACGATGCGGTTACCTTCACCATGCCGAGGAAAGACGTAAACATCACAATCGCCTATGGCAAAGGCACGGAGAAAAACCCCTTCATCATCGACAGCGCTGACGAATGGGACAGAATCGTCAATTTGGTCAATTCCGGCGAGGACAGCTTCCGTGGCGAATATGTGAAGCTGACAAACGACATCAGCGTAGGCCGGATGATGGGGGAAAGTGACGTCCACTCTTTCCAGGGAACCTTTGATGGCGCCGGACATACGCTGACGGTTGATTTTAATACGTCAGAACCCAGAACCGCGCCGTTCCGCCACGTCTTGAATGCTACCATCAAGAACCTCACCGTGACCGGCATCATCACTACGAGCGCCCAGTTTGCCGCCGGCATCGTATCGGAGTCTTACGGCTCGCTGCGTCTCGAGGGCTGCCGCAGTTCGGTCACCATCAACAGCAGCGTCCAGGGCGACGGTACCCACGGGGGCCTGGTGAGCAGGCTGAGCGGACAAGACAACAACATCGTTATCGCAGGCTGTGTCTTCGACGGCTCCTTTGCCACCACCGGAGGAACTACCAACTGCGGAGGCTTCATCGGATGGCCCGTGTATAATAAACCCTCCATCACCCATTCTCTTATGGTGCCCAAGAGCGTTGCGGCAGGAATGCTCAACAATACCTTCGCCCGCTGGCATACTACCTACAGTCCCAACATTACCAAGAGCCTCTTCGTGGCCACCGACAATCTGCCCGCCGATCAGGGCGCCCCGGCCGTTGCTTACGCTACCGCTCCCAACAATCTTGGCAATCTTGAAAAAGACTATGGGGTGATACAGGCTCACCAAAATGGCTTCCGGTTCGAAGGCAAGTATTATATGGACTCCAGGGTGATGCTGCCGGGTGAAGGCACGGAGGAGAACCCCTACACCATCGGCAGTGAGGAAGATTGGAACATTTTCGTCGGCAACATTGACCGTTACCATTATTACACCGGCAATTTTGTAAAGTTGACAAAGGACATCAGCGTGACGACGCCGGCTTCGTTTTTTGATGGCATCTTCGACGGAGACGGTCATACGCTGACGATCACGCTTCAAGGCGAATGGCCTATAATATTCGCCCCATTCGTTATGACTGATAACGCTACTATCAAGAATCTCAAGACGGCAGGCAGCTTAAAAAGCGAATTCACACACGTCCTGGGAGGCATCGTTGGCTTGGCTAGTGGGAACACTACAATTGAGAACTGCAGCAGTTCTGTTGCTATGAGCATTCCCATTTATTCCAGTAGCGGCATTGAAGCAAAGACAGGCGGCATTGTTTCGTCCGTGCGTGCTTCCAGCAAGTATTCAGCCAAAATAACGGGCTGCTCCTTCACCGGCAGCATCACTTACACCCGTGCTGAGGCATCCGGCGGTGGGGGCATCGTTGGCGATGTATCTGACGAGGGTCTGGTGACTATCAGCCAATGCGTCTTCGCTCCTTCGGCCATTAACATGCCCAAAATGGAGACATTCAACTCGATAGCAGGAGGTTCTCTATCCCATACTGCCATTACCGATTGCTACCATACGGAGCCGAATGTGAAAGCCCAGAGCGCGAAGATTTCCAGCATCACCGGCGGCGAAGGCGTCACTGTGTCCAATGCCGGGGCTGTCAAACAGGAATATGATGCGGGCGGGCTCACCTTCTATGAGACGGGCCTCAAAGTGGGCGATGTGCTTTATGCCGCGAGCGGAGAGTCCGTCAGCCTCAAACTCGGTCACGACGAAAGGGATGGCTTTGTCTTCAGAAAGTACACCTCCTCGGGCGGCACGCTGAGCGGCACCACCCTCACGATGGCCGATGCCGATGTCACCGTCGATGCGGTTTGGATGAAGTTGGCCGGCGTCACCATTCTCGGAGAGCCCAAGTACGTGACCTCCTTCTATGACGGCGCGCAGAGTTACCGGCTTACCGGCGGCGCACTGGCCTATACGGTAGATAAGGATGGCATTTTCCACCGGATTGGGGACGATAGCAGCGATGTGATTCCCGCCGGCACGGCCGTAATCATCTTGTCCGACACCACTACCTTCGACCTGGTTGCCCTGGATTCGACCGATGTGACGGCCCGTTCCGGCAACATCCTTCTGGGCTCGGACACGGAAATTTCCTGTCCCGCGGGCAGCGTGTATGTGCAGGGCATTGTCGGGGATACCCCCGGCTTCTACAAGTACACCGGCAGCACCCTCCCGGCCGGGAAGGCCTACTATGTCGTAAATGAATAAAGCCAATCAATCGTAAATCCAACACTAAAAAGAATATACCATGAGAGCAGACAAGATTATCAAGAACGCCAAAATCTTTACGGCGGACAAAAACCAGCCCAGGGCCACGGCTTTGGTAGTGAAAGACGGAAAATTCGTCTATGTAGGCGACGAGGCAGGCCTTTCGGCCTATGAAGGCGAAGTGACCGACCTGGGGGGCAAGTTCATCATGCCCGGTATCTTTGACAACCATGTGCATGTGACCCTGCCCGTGGGTTTTGCCTATGCGGAAGCCAGCGAGCGCTTTGCCTGCAACGGCAAAAAGGAGGCCCTGGACTTTATGGCCGATTTTATCGGCAAGCATCCCGGCCGGAAGTGCTACCGGTTCATCCTGGAGAAAAAGTGCCTGAATGGCGAGATGCTCACCACGGAAGACCTTGACGCCGTCTGCCCGGATGCCGAGCTCCAGATTCAGGAGGCGGAATTCCATAGCGTGTGGGTGAACTCCCGCGTGCTCCGGCGCCATGGCATTACCGACGAAACGCCGGACCCCGTACCCGGACTCAGCGTTTATGAGCGCAAGGACGGCAAGTTGACCGGCTATATCATTGAAGGCTCTGCGGAGGTGCGCATCGTCCTGGACGGTTCCATGGACCTCAGTGACGAGCAGATTGACGCCGCGCTCCAGGCCTGGATCGATTTCTCCGTGAGTCATGGTGTATCGGCGGTCTTTGACGCCGGGATTCCGGGCTTCCCTGAGTTCCATGAGCGGGTGTACCAGCGCCTGAAGGTTATGGATGAGCAGGGAAAACTTCCCGTCTATGTAGATGGATGCTATGTGATTGCCGCCAACTGGCAGGCGGAGGAAGGCTTGAAGGAACTCAAGCGTTTCCGGAAGGAATACAATACGGAGCACCTCAAGATTCACACCATGAAGATTTTCATGGACGGCACGCAGAAGATCCATACTGCAGCGATGCTCACGCCCTATGTGGACGTTCCCGAGAAGGGTGCCACCGCCTTCAACAAGGAGGATCTCGCCGCCCTGATGGTCAAACTCAATGGGGAAGGCCTGGACCTTCATATGCATACCGTAGGCTCTGCAGCCTCCCGCGTGGCGTTGGACGCCGCGGAACTGGCCAGAAAGGAAGTGGGAGACAAGTTTACCATGAAGGTCACCTGCGCCCACCTGGAAGTGCAGGACGACGCCGACCTGGACCGTTTTGCCAAGTTGGGCGTTATCGCGAACTATACGCCCTGGTGGCATGCCGGCGACTACAAGGTATGGGGCACCTGGCTGGGTGAGGAGCGGGCCCGCAAGCTGTTCCGCTGCAAGACGCTATGGGACAGCGGCGCCCTGGTTACCTGGTCCAGCGACAACGTCGTTTTCAGTTTCGAGGTCTGGAATCCCTATCTGGGCATGGAAGTGGGCATGACGCGCCATATTACAGAAAAGACCAATGCCCCCGCCTTTACCAGAGGTGAAGTGCTTCCTCCCGAAGACCAGAAAATGAGCGTTGAGCAAATGCTGTTGGGCTACACCATCAACGGTGCCAGGCAGTTGGGCGTGGAGAACAAAAAGGGCTCCATCACCCCCGGCAAGGATGCCGACTTCCTGGTATTCGACAAAGACCTGCTCGCGGCCGAGCACGAGGGCTTCAGCCATAATCTGCCTTCGCTTGTGTATTTCGAAGGAAAGAAGGTGAACTGATACGTGATTACAACATCCCGAGCATCTTTCCAATGAACTGGAAAGATGCTTCCGGGAGAAGATCAAGGTAATTCCCTCCTTCCGGACGACGTTTTGAAACTGCTGTGACCGGCACTGCTAATGTTAAAATACAAGTAACACGATAAACGAATAAGCTATGAAAGCAGACAAAATCATAAAAAACGCCAAAATCTTTACGGCGGACAAAAACCGGCCGCAGGCGACTGCACTGGCGGTAAAAGACGGCAAATTCGTCTATGTGGGAGACGAGGCCGGCCTTTCGGCCTATGATGGAGCAGTCACGGACCTGGGCGGAAAGTTCATCATGCCCGGCATCATTGACAGCCATGTCCATGTGACCACGGGCGTAGGGTTTGAATACACGGATTTGGGAGTTCCCGTCATGTGCGACACCAAAAAAGACTGCCTGGACTTCATGGCCGATTATATCGCCAAAAATCCCGGACTGGAGCGTTACCGCTTCATGATGGAACGGACCTGCCTGGGTGGAGAGGAACTAACAAAGGAAGACCTGGACGCGATATGCCCGGATGCGGAGATGCTGGTCCTGGAGGGCGAAGTGCACAGCAACTGGGTGAACTCCAAGATTTTGGCGGCGCACGGATTGACGGACGAAACGCCGGATCCCGTGCCGGGGCTGGCCTACTTCGTGCGCAAGGACGGCCACCTGACGGGGAACTCGTTCGAGACCGCCAGCTGGCCCATGCTCTTTGACGGAATAAGCCAACTGACGGACGAACAGATTAAAACGGCCGTCCTGCGCTGGTTAGACAATTCCATCGCGTATGGCGTAAGCGCTGTATTTGATGCCGGGTTCCCGGAGCATAATGGGGTCAATGAGCGGATTTACGCGTGTCTGCAGGAGTTGGACAGGCAGGGGAAGCTTCCGGTTTATGTGGACGGATGCTATGTGCTTACCCAGCCCCGAAAAATGAAAGAAGCCCTGGAGGGCGTGAAGCGTTTCCGGGAGAAGTTCAATACGGAGCACATGAAGGTACATACGCTGAAAATCTTCATGGACGGCACCTTGAAGATTGAAACGGCGGCCATGGTAACGCCTTACGTGGATACCGGCCTGACGGGTGCTACGGCTTTTGACGCAGAGCAAGTGTCGGAAATTTTGAAAGAACTCAATGAGGCCGGACTGGACCTGCATGTCCACACGGTGGGCGAGGCTGCTTCCCGCGTGGTGCTGGACGGCGTAGAGATGGCCCGGAAGGAGCTGGGAGACCGTTTCCGCGTGAAGGTTACCTGCGCTCACCTGTGGGTGCAGGACGACGCCGATTTGGACCGTTTTGCCCAATTGGGCGTGACGGCCAATTTTACGCCGTGGTGGCACAGCGGCAACGTGGGAGGCAACCCCATTGCGTACTGGCCCACGTTCATCGGAGAAAAACGTGCACATTCCATGTTCCGCTGCAAAACCATGTGGGACAGCGGTGCGCTGGTGACCTGGTCCAGCGATGAGGTCTTCTATGGCGATTTCAAGAACTGGAGCCCCTATCTTGCCATGGAGATTGGCATGACGCGTTGGATTAACGAGAAAACCCGCTTCGAGGAAGCCAGCAGAACCGTTGCGGCTTTCCCTCCCGGGAGCGAGAAGATGAACATAGAGGAAATGATGCTGGGCTACACCATCAACGGCGCCAGGCAGCTGGGCGTGGAGGCCGCCAAGGGCTCCATCACCCCCGGAAAGGATGCCGATTTCCTGGTATTCGACAAAGACCTCCTCACGGCCGAGCAGGAAGGCTTCAGCTACAACATGCCGGCAGAAGTGTATTTTGAAGGAAAGAAAATAAACTAACTAAAATTACCATAAAAGATGAACAAGATTTTACCACTGGATTATTCCAACAAGGCCAATTGGTGCAAGATTCCTGAAGTCACCAAGGAATTCGATACGTTTTACGTATATGCTACCGAGTACATCCTGGGCAGCATGGCCCCGGGTGCTCCCGACTATGCGGACATGGACAATGCAGAAATGCTGGAAGGTGCTGAGGGTGAGTACCTTCTGCATGCCACTGCCTTTGCGGATTCCACCAACGTATTCATGCCGTTCTACCGTCAGGTGGGCTTGCACCATGCCGGCGAGGTATGGAAGCGGGATGGAATCTTTGACGCCTCCATTGCCGGTATGCCTTATGGCGATATCGTCGCTGCGCTGGACTATTACTTCGAGCACTACAATGGCGGTCGCCCGTTCATTATTGCCGGCCATAGCCAGGGATCGGCTATCGTCAAGATGGTGCTTAAGAAATACTTTGCGGAGCACCCCGATTACTACAAGCGCATGGTGGCCGCCTATCCGATTGGCTATGCTTTCACCAAGGACGAATTCAAGACCTATCCGCACATGAAGTTCGCCACCGGCGAGTGCGACACGGGCGTTATCGTCACCTGGAACACCGAAGGCCCCCGGAACAGGGAGGTAAATGCCGATACTTGCGTGTTGCAGCCCGGCTCCATGAGCATCAATCCGCTCAACTGGAAACTGGATGACACCTATGCTCCGGCCAGCCTGAACCTGGGCTCCCTTTACATGGACGAGAAAACCGGCGAGGTGAAGATGGGGGACGTCGGCGCAGATGCGCAGGTGTTCCCGGACCGCGGCGTGGTGGTGACGCATGCCAAGGGCGAGCCAATGACTGCAGAAAAGGCCGCAGTGGCCGAATATTTCTTCGGCCCGGATGGCCGCCACGGCGAGGATTATGCGCTCTTTTACTGCAACATCAAGGCCAATGTGGCCAAACGCGTTGCAGCGTATAAGGCGGCGAATAACGCATAAGAAATAGAACCACATGACATTCGATGGCACCCAGAATACATTTATCCGCGCATTTTACAGACAGTAAATTACTTCGGTTTACACTGCCGTCCATTGCGATGAACATATTTGCATCGCTGTACATCGTGGTGGACGGCATGTTTGTCGCCAATTTGGCGGGGAAGTCGGAATTTGCGGCGGTGACCCTCATCTTTCCCATACTGAACATTCTCGGTACCATCGGCTATATGTTCGGTGTGGGCGGTAACGCACTGGTCGCAAAGACGCTTGGGGAGAACGACCGGCAGAAGGCAAACCGCCTGTTCTCCTTGATTGTGCTGGCCTCTTCTGTCGTGGGTTTTCTGCTGATGGTGCTGGGCTATGTCTTTATGCCCCGGATTGCAAGCCTCCTGGGAGCGGAAGGCAAACTTCTTGAAAACAGTGTGCTGTACGGGCGCATCTTTATTCTGGCTCTGCCCGCCTGGATTTGGGTGTATGAGTTCCAACTATTCTTCATCGCAGCCGAGAAACCTCATCTGGGGCTTGCCGTTACCGTATTCACCGGGCTTTGCAATATCGCGTTGGATGCGCTGTTTATGATAGGCTTCAAATGGGGACTTGCGGGCGCGGCGGCTGCTTCGGCCATCACGCAGATTGTGGGAGGCGTTTTTCCGCTCATCTACTTCAGCCGGAAGAACGACAGTATCCTCAGGCTGGTGAAGCCTGCGTGGGACGCCCGGTCGCTTGTCAAATGCTGTGTAAACGGCTCTTCGGAATTCATGGAGGAAGCCGCCGCTTCTTTTGTGGGGATTTTCTACAACGTGCAGTTGCTGAAGTATGCAGGGGAGGACGGAGTGGTCATTTATGGCCTGTTGATGTATGTCAGCCTTATTTTTTCCGCCATTTTTGTGGGGTATTCCAACGGGATAGGACCGGTCATCAGTTACAATTACGGCTCGCGGAATCACGAGGAACTGAAGAATCTGCGAAAGAGGAGCCTGAAGATCATCGCAATCACATCCGTTGCCATGTTTGTCCTTTCTCAACTGCTGGCCCGGCCGTTTTCCGCCCTGTTCCTGCGGGATGGAGGGAAATTGTTGGCCGATGCCGTCCATGCGTTCCGGATTTTCTCTTTCGCCTACTTGTTTACGGGAATGGCGGTTTTCGGTTCGGCCTTTTTTACCGCCTTGAACAACGGGCAGGTATCGGCCCTGATCGCTTTTTTAAGGACATTCGTGTTTGAACTCGGGGCTGTGCTTCTGTTGCCGCTGCTGCTCGGAGTGGACGGGATATGGTCTTCCGTTGTTTTCGCAGAATTCATGGCGGCCGTCACGGGGACGGTATTTATAATCGCCCTGCAAAAGAGATATCATTATTAAATTGTTTATCTTTGCAAGGATTTCCCAAATACGATAAACGTGTATAAAATGAACGACTACAGAATCATTGACCTTCAGCACTGGACCGTTTTGAAGCCGACTGCAAGCGTAATGTGACGCGCCTGCCCGAGGAGCGTTGTTCGAGATTAATTTATTTGGCGTTTAAGATTGATTATGAAACGTATTTTCACTTTTTTGATTCCTTTTATGATGGTGTATGCCTGCTCACCTTCCTCTGCCCCCAAGGACAGAATCCTTCATTTCGACGGTATTGAGAACGCCCGCGAACTGGGCGGTCTTGTGATGCAGGACGGCCGGACCATCCGCAGCGGAAAACTGGTCCGTTCCGCTGAACTCTCCAAGGCATCCGACAACGATGTCGCCATTCTGAAGAAACGTTTTGCCCTGAGCGACGTTTTCGATTTCCGCTTTGAAAAGGAGCGCAGCGCCAAACCGGACCGCGAGATAGAAGGCGTCACCAACACCTGGCTTTCTACGCTGCCGGCGGTTTTTGTCGCCAGTTTCTCATCCGGACGTGCCGACAGCACCACGGTACAGTCGGACAATCTGCTGGAGGCCCTGGCCTCCTATGCCTTCCATCCCAAGGCCCAGGCGATGGCCCAGAAACTGTATCCGGCCATCGTGATGGATACCACGTCGCAGAAGCGCTATGGCGAATTCCTCCGCGGCGTCCTGGAGGCCGATGGCGGCGCGCTCTGGCATTGCTCCCAGGGCAAGGACCGCTGCGGATGGGGCTCCGCCTTCGTCCTGGCGGCTCTGGGTGCCAGCCGGGAAACCATTGTGGAAGACTTTGCCCTGTCCAATGCCTCCTATGCTCCGGCCATCGAGGCCCTGTCGGCCAAAATCAAAGAAAAGGGAGGGGGAGAGGCCGAACTGGGCTTCATCAATGCCATGATCGGCGTGAATGTCGAGAACTTTGAGCATACCCTGGACTTGATTGATTCGCAGTATGGCTCCCTCCAGGCCTATCTGGAAAAGGCCCTCGGTTTCACGGCCCGGGATCAGGAAAAGATGAAGAAAAAATATTTGCGCTAAACGAGCGCGGCTTCCTGAAAAGAAAAAGCCCCTGCAGATAACTGCGGGGGCTTTTTTTGGAGGTACCAAGCGGAATCGAACCGCTGTAGCAGGTTTTGCAGACCTGTGCCTAACCACTCGGCCATAGTACCAGAAGCGGAATGCAAAGTTAGCGCTTTTTCCGAGAAACGCAAAAATTATTTCAGCGTTTCTGCTTTTTATCCGGACCGGCCAGGGAATCGGCCAGGTGGCGGAGCCTCTGATTCTCGGTGTACAGGGAATCATTCATGCCTGCGAGGCCGTCCAGGCGTTTTTCCATAGCGTTCAGGCGTCCTTTCAGGGCTTCCATCACCCTGTCGTTCTCGTTGATCTCCGCCTCTGTCCGGCTGTAGATTTCGGAGACGATGTTGTCCATGTCTTTCTCGCTCATGCCAAAGGAATGCTCGGTGAGGTGAATCTGTTTGTCCTTGATGCCGTAATGCCCGGTTTTTTCCAGGAAGGCCGTTTTAAGGCTGTCGGAAAGGGGCTCTCCGGCCAGAATGAATTCCACGGCGCGTCCCTGTATCTTGTATTCACTGATATAGGTGCGGGGGCCCACCAGGCGGTCGTTTTCCATGACGGACTGCACGTTGCGCTCGAAATTGTTCTCCCGGATCATGACGATGGCGCTCCAGATGCTGGGAACCAGCACAATGGTCAGGATGGCCGATATCAGGTCTCGGCGGCGTTTGGCGGTAACGGGATCGATGCCGCTGACCGTTTTGAAGCGCAGATACTTGACCATCAGATATGTGGCCAGGGTGATGAAGACGCTGTTGATGATGAACAGGTACATGGCCCCGAGGAAAAAACGCATCTCCCAATGGGCCAGGCCATATCCCGCCGTACAGAGGGGCGGCATGAGGGCGGTGGCGATGGCAACGCCCGAAAGCACGGTTCCGCGCTCTTTGCGGCTGTTTTCCAGGATGCCGGCCAAACCGCCGAACAGGGCGATGAGCACATCGTAGATCGTGGGGCTGGTTCTTGCCTCCAGTTCTGTCGGGTTCACCAGGGAAAGGGGAGACAGGATAAAGAAGAGGGTGGACGCCACCAGCGAAATCAAGACCATCACCAGCAGGTTCTTCGACGCGTTTTTGAGAAGGTCAACGTCATTGGTCCCCAGGGCCAGGCCCATGCCGATGATCGGCCCCATCAGGGGAGAGATGAGCATGGCGCCGATGATGACGGCGGTGGAGTTGACATTGAGGCCCACTGAGGCGATGATGATGGAGAAGGCGAGAATCCACACGTTGGGTCCCCGGAACCAGATGCCGTTTTTGATACGCTGGGAGGCTCCCTCCCGATCCATCTCTTCGTAAATATAGATATACCGGTGAATGAACCGGCGGATTCTCTGTTGAAGGGTCATAACTTCAATTTTTTCGCAAGATACACATTTTATTCTTAACTTTGTGGGACAAACGAAGAAAGATATGAAAGAAATTGCGAAGGGCATTCTCTACATCGGCACCGATGATACCCAGTTAGATTTATTTGAGAGTCAATATGTTGTCCCGGAAGGGATGGCCTATAACTCCTATCTGATAAAAGATGAAAAGTATGCTGTCCTGGACACGGTCGACCGCCGGAAGGGGGAAGATTGGCTCCGGAACCTGAAAGAAGCCCTGGAAGGCCGCGCCCCGGACTATCTGGTGGTCCACCACATGGAGCCGGACCACTCGGCCCTGATCGGCGAACTGGCGGCCCTCTATCCCCAGATGCAAATCGTGGCCAGTGCCAAAGCCATCCAGTTGCTGGGCCAGTTCCAGCCGGGGCAGTGTTTTAACACCCTGGCCGTGAAGGAAGGGGACAGCCTTTCCCTCGGCACTTGCCAACTCCGGTTTTTCGCCGCCCCCATGGTCCACTGGCCGGAGGTGCTGGTGAGTTTCGAACCTTCCACGGGAACCCTCTTCAGTGCCGATGCCTTCGGCAAGTTCGGCGCCCTGTCCACCTGCGGTTTCTACGGAGACGAGGACCGCGACTGGGCCTGTGAAGGCCGCCGGTACTATTTCAATATCTGCGGAAAGTATGGTGCTCAGGTTCAGGCACTTCTGAAAAAATTGTCCGGCCTTCCCGTGAAAACCATCGCCTCGCTGCACGGCCCGGTTCTCCGCAAAGACCTGGACCAATACCTTTCCCTGTACCACACCTGGAGCAGTTACGCCGTGGAAACCCCCGGCGTGTTCGTGGCCTATGCCTCCATCCACGGGGGTACGAAGGAAGTGGCGCTGAAGTTTGCCCGACTGCTTCGCGACAAGGGCTGTCCCAAGGTGGCCACCTGCGACCTCACCCGCGATGACCGGGCCGAGGCCGTGGAAGACGCATTTCGCTACGGAACCCTGGTGATGGCCGCCTGTTCCTATGACGCAGGGCTCTTCACTCCGGCATACGATTTCCTGCACAGCCTGCAGATGAAAGGCTGGCAGAAGCGCCGCGTGGCCCTTATCGAGAACGGCTCCTGGGCCCCCAGTGCCGGCCGCGTGATGAAGGAAATGTTCGCCGCCATGAAAGATGTTGAGCAGGTGGGAGAACTCGTGACCATCAAGAGCCGTCTCAAGAAAGAAGATGAACCGGCCCTGGAAGCCCTTGCAAACGCTGTTTTGGCATGATTGTAAGAAGTAAAGCCCCCTTGCGTCTGGGCCTGGCCGGTGGCGGAAGCGATGTGTCTCCCTACAGCGACCTGTATGGCGGGAACATCCTCAACGCCACCATCAACCTGGCTGCCTATTGCACCATCGAGCCCCTTCCTCGCCCGGCCCTCCGGGTACAGGCGGCCGATGCGGGCATTGCCTGCGAGGTCCCGCTGGGAACCGGACCGGTGAATTCCGGTGCCCTTCTCATCGACGGTGTGTACAACCGCATCCTCCGGGATTTCGGCCCTGTCCCGTCTCCGGGCTTTGCCATCACCACCTATAACGACGCTCCTGCCGGTTCCGGCCTGGGAACCTCCTCTACCATGGTGGTGTGCATTCTCAAGTGCTTCTCCGAGTGGATGGGCATTCCGCTGGGAAACTACGAACTGGCCCGGCTGGCCTACGAAATCGAACGGAAAGACCTTCTCCTCTCCGGCGGCAAGCAGGATCAGTATGCGGCTGCCTTCGGCGGTTTCAACTTCATGGAATTCCTGCCCAGCGACCTGGTCATCGTGAACCCTCTGCGGGTAAAAGACTGGATTGTAGAAGAACTGGAAGCCTCTCTGCTGTTGTACTTTACGGGGCGCAGCAGGGAAGGGGCGGCCATCATCGAAAAGCAGCAGCAGGCCACCCGCAGCGGAGATTCCGTTGCCGTGGAAGCCATGCACCGCATCAAGCAGAGCGCCATCGACATGAAACTCGCTCTCCTGCAGGGTGATATGGCGTCCTTCGCCCGCATTCTGGGAGCGGCTTGGGAAGACAAGAAGAAAATGGCCGATGCCATCACCAATCCCATGATTCAGGAAGCATTTGACGTGGCCCTCGGAGCCGGCGCCATCTCCGGAAAGGTATCCGGAGCCGGCGGGGGAGGTTTCATCATGCTCATGGTTCCGCCCCAAAAGAAGTACGCGGTGCGTGAGGCGCTGCAGGTGCTCCCCGGCAAGGTGGTTCCTTTCCAGTTCACCGATAAAGGCGCTGTCGCATGGAAGTTATAATCCTCGCCGGCGGCCTGGGCACCCGGCTTCGCTCCGTCGTGCAGGAAGTCCCCAAGTGCATGGCCCCCGTCGGAGGCCGTCCCTTCTTGGCATATCTGCTGGATTGGATTCAGATGTATCCGGTTGACCATGTGGTGTTTTCCGTTGGTTACCTAAAGGAATGGATTATTGATTTCATGCAAAAGGGAAACTGGCCTTTTGCCTATGATTTCGCCTGCGAGGAAACTCCGCTTGGAACCGGAGGCGGCATCCGTCTCGCGTTGGGCTTCTGCCGGGAAGAGACCGTTTTCGTGGTGAACGGAGACAGTTTTTTCCCGGTCCGTCTGGATGCGATGCCCTCTGACGGGGCGCTGACCCTGGCCCTGCAGCATATGGAAAAGTTCGAGCGTTACGGCGCCGTGACTTTCTCCGGCAACCGCATATCGGCCTTCCGGGAAAAGCGGTACTGTGAAGAAGGTTTCATCAACGGGGGCATCTATGCCATCAACCGTTCCCGGCTGGATTTGTCGGCCTTTCCGGAGAAATTCTCCTTCGAAAAGGAAGTCCTGGAGCCGATGGCGGCCTGCGGCGAACTCCGCGGCTGGGACGGGGACAGTTATTTCATCGACATCGGTATCCCGGAAGACTATGCCCGCGCCCAGTGGGAGATTCCGGCCTGGTTCGCCCTCCGGAAGGCTTCCGACGCCGTCATGAAGGCCGATGCCGACACCCTTTTCCTGGACCGGGATGGCGTCATCAACCGCCTCCGCCCCGGAGATTATGTGAAAAACTGGGAGGAGTTCGAGTACCTTCCCGGAATTCTTCCTGCCTTGTGCAGTTGGTCGGCCCGTTTCCGTCACCTCATCCTTGTCACCAACCAGCGCGGCGTAGGGAAGGGGCTCATGACCGACGCCGACCTTTCCCGCATCCATGCCCATATGATGAAGGATATCCTGGCTGCCGGCGGGCGCCTGGACCTCATTCTTGTCTGTACCTCCACCGATGATGCCGATCCCCGGCGGAAACCCCATCCGGGCATGTTCGAAGAGGCCTGCGCCCTGTTTCCGGACATTCAGGCCAGTCGTTGCGTGATGCTGGGAGACTCCGATTCCGATGCCGCCTTCGCCGCAGCCTGCGGGATGCTGTTTATCCGGCTTGGATAGTTTTCAGTATGCCCCGGGCGCAGATGAATCCCGTGCTCCAGGCCGCCTGTAAATTAAAGCCACCTGTAATCGCATCGATATCAAGCACTTCTCCGGCGAAGAAAAGCCCTTTGTGCCGTTTGCACTCGAGGGTGGACAGATCGATGTTGCCGAGGGAGACGCCCCCGGCCGTCACAAATTCGTCCCGGAATTTGCTTTTCCCGGAAAGGGGATATGTGTCGGTGGTGAGGACGGCCGTGAGCCGATTCAGGCCTTTGCCGCCCAGTTCGGCCCAGCGGAGGTCTTTCCGCACTCCGGCACGTTCGAGAAGATGCTCCCACAGGCGCTGCTGGAGCGGATGCACGGTGGATACCTGTTTCTGCGGATGGGCCGATGCCGTTTCCCGCAGCCGTTCCCGCACCTCGATCTCACCGGCATTCAGCCAGTTGACAAGGACACTTCCTTTGTACTGCCGCTCTGCCAGATAACGGGCGGCATAAGCGGACAGTTTGAGGGTGGCAGGGCCGCTGAGGCCCCAGTCTGTGATCAGGAGCGGACCGCTGGCCGTGAATTTGGTCCCCGGAAGGCTCACGGATGCGTCTGCCACCAACCCCATGAGGCTGCGAAGCCCGGCATCCGGGACGGTAAAGGTGAAAAGGGAGGGAACCGGCGGAATCGTTTCCAGTTCCAGCGCGTTCAGAAACGACAGCCCGCGGGTGGCTCCGCCCGTTGTAACCACCACATAGTCAAATGATTCAGCGTTGACCAAGTAGGAGCCCTGCTCCGGAACCACCTCCTGCACCGGTGTGCAGAGCCGCAGGTCCGCTCCTTTCATGCCTCTTTCCAGGCAGCGGACGATATCCATGGCATTCTGCGAGCGGGGAAACCAGCAGTGGTCGCTTTGGAGCACCAGCGGGATGCCTTCCTGTTCGAACCACTTCACCGTGTCTTCCTGCGAGAAAACCTTCAGGGCCCGTTTCATGAGCCTTTCCCCGCGGGGGTATGCCTCGGAAAGGGAGGAAATTCCTTCGAAGGAGTTGGTGAGGTTGCATCGGCCGCCACCGGTGACGGCCAACTTGGCCATAGGCCTGGGCGCCGCCTCGAAAACAGTCACCGACAACTCCGGGGCTGCCTTTCGCAACTGAACGGCGCAGAAACTGCCGGCGGCTCCGGCTCCTATGATGGCAACTCGTTTCAATCTATGCAAAAATAGGAAATAATCTTCAATCCCGGCCCTATTTCGGGCCATAAACGTGACTAAGACCGTATGCGGTACTGCCGGAGTGCTTTTTCCAGTTCCCGGTGGCCGGGACAGACTTCTTCCAGCAGGGCATGGAACTTGGGGCCGTGGTTCATCTGCCTGAGGTGGCACAACTCGTGCAGCATCACATAGTCCCGAAGATCTTCCGGGAGGGTCACGAGGCGCAGGTTCAGGTTGATGTTCCCCCTCACGGAGCAACTGCCCCAGTTGCTCACGTTGTTCTTGATAAACACTTTGTTGTAGGAAAAGCCATGGGCCGAAGCCAACTCCGCCAGCCTTCCGGGAAGGGTGGCCTTGGCCTGGGCGCGCATCGCCTCGATTTCCGGCGTAACGGCGGCCTTCCTTCTTTTTCTTCTGAAAATGATATAACGCCCCGTGAAGGGGTTGAACAGAATCTTAGTCATCATCCTCCTCCGGCAGGACGATTTGCTTGTACTGGTTCTGGCGCTTGAGCCAGCGCTCCTTGGCGTACTGCTGCATGTCGGTGACGGTGTCGTTTTCGTCGATGATTTCCATTCCCAGGATGGTCTCGATGATGTCCTCCAGGGTGATGATGCCCTGGAAGCAGCCGTAGTCGTCGATGATGAGGGCAATCTGGTCCTTGGTGCGCAGCAGGCTTTCCCAGACGTCGCTTACCGTTGTTTCCTCATGGAAAGCGGCGATTTTGCGCTTGATGCCCTTGAGGCGCATGTCGAACTTGTCTTCGGCCAGGTTTTCCAGGACGTCGTTGCGCATGATATAGCCCGTGATGAATTCCGGGGATTCCGCATAGACGGGGATGCGGGAATTGTGGGAGAGTTCTTCCTGGCGGTAGAACTGCTTGAGGGTCATGGTTTCCGGGGCGATGTTGGCCACTACGCGCGGGGTCATCACCTCGTAGGCCTTGATGTCGTCCAACTTGATGATATTCTGGATGACCTTGTTCTCGCTGTTGTCCAGCACGCCTTCCTCTTCGCCGATATTGGCCATGGCCGACACTTCCTCGCGGGAGATGGCGGTGTCCGGCTCTTCGTCCGAGATGCTGTTGTGCAGTTTTTCGATGATCCAGACGATGGGGTAGAGCAGATATACCAGCAACTGCATGATTTTGGACAGCCACAGGAGGTCTTTCCAATGGGATGTGCCGATGGTTTTGGGAACAATCTCGGAAAAGACGAGGATGAGGATGGTCATCGTGGCGCTGATGATGCCGAACCAGTGCTCTCCGGTGAGCAGGGTGGCCTGGTGGCCCACGGCGGCGGCTCCCAGGGTGTTGGCGATGGTGTTCAGGGAAAGGATGGCCGACAGGGGACGGTCAGGGTCCTGTTTCATCTTGGCGAAAAGGATGGCATTCTTGTCCCCTTCGTCTTCCTTCATGCTGATATAGGAGATGGGGGTGGACATCAGTACCGACTCCAGCAGCGAGCACAGGAAGGAGATTCCCATGGTGAGGAGCAGGTAGAAGAGAAGCAGCGTCATGTCTAACGTTCAATAATCATGCAAAGATACACATTTTTCCGCATTAAGCCAATACGGGCTCTTTTGGATACGGCGATAATATTTTCTATCTTTGCATACTATGACGCAAGAACAGATTTTAATCCGCATTTCAGGAAAAGACCAGATAGGGCTCACCGCCTCCATCATGGCCATTCTGTCCCGGTACGACGCCCAGATCCTGGACATCGGCCAGGCCGATATCCACAGCACCCTCTCGCTGGGAATCCTGATCCGCATCGGGGAGGGCGATTCCGGCCAGGTGATGAAGGAACTCCTTTTCAAGGCGACGGAACTGGGCGTGACCATTGGCTTTGAACCCATATCGGACGAAGACTACGAGGCATGGGCCGGACGGCAGGGAAAGAACCGCTATATCCTCACGGTCATCGGCCGCAGCCTGAGCGCCAAGCAAATCGCGATGGCGGCGCAGGTGGTCGCCAGCCACGGCCTCAATATCGATGCCATCAAGCGTCTGACCGGCCGCATGAGCATTATGCATCCGGAGCGAAATGTGCGTGCCTGCGTGGAATTCTCCATCCGGGGTACGCTGGAAGACAAGGTGGCCCTGCAGAAGGAACTGATGTCGATGAGCCGTTCCAGCGGGATGGACTTCTCTTTCCAGAAGGACGATATGTACCGCAGGATGCGCCGCCTGATCTGTTTCGATATGGACTCGACGCTCATCCAGACGGAATGCATCGACGAACTGGCCCGCCGGCACGGCGTTTATGACCAGGTGGCCGCCATTACCGAGCGTGCCATGCGGGGAGAAATCGACTTCAAGGAGAGTTTCACCGAGAGGGTCGCCCTGTTGAAGGGACTCGACATTTCCGTGATGCAGGACATCGCCGACCACCTGCCCATTACGGAAGGGACGGACCGGCTGATGTCCGTGCTCAAGACCTGCGGCTACAAAATCGCCATCCTGAGCGGCGGATTCACCTATTTCGGGGAGCATCTGCAGAAAAAATACGGCATCGATTATGTGTATGCCAATGAACTGGAAGTGGGGGAGGACGGCAAACTCACGGGGCGCTATGTGGGAGAAATCGTCGATGGCCGTCGCAAGGCCGACCTGTTGCGTCTGATCGCCATGACGGAAAAGGTGAACATCGCCCAGACCATCGCCGTGGGAGACGGCGCCAACGACCTTCCCATGCTGCTGGAAGCCGGCCTGGGCATCGCTTTCCACGCCAAGCCCCGTGTCAAGGAGGAAGCCCGACAGAGCCTGAGCACCATCGGCCTGGACGGGGTGCTGTATTTCCTCGGATTCAAAGATTCCCATCTGGGAGAACAAGGCAGGTTATGAAAAAAAGATCGCTGATCATCATATCGTTACTGGTCCTGCTGGCCCTTCCGGCCGCGGCCGTGCTCAAGGAGGAGAGCCTGAAAGAGACGCTTCGCGTCCTGAAGACGGAATTGCTCAAGACCGTTGTCGGCCTGGAGCGCACCGCCTCTTCCCAGAAGCGCCTGGAGGAACAGCATCAGAAACTGCTGAACCTCATCGAACGGAGCAACGAGCTCTCCGTCATCATGTACTCCCAGCAGCAGGGGAACACCTTCGAACTCACGTATGCGCTCAACAGCGCTACCAAGCAGTACGAGGAGTTCCAGACCCAGAAACTTCCTTACGAGGAAATCATCAATTCCGTCCAACTGGAATACAACCGTTACCGGCGGCTTTCCCAGGCCCTGGGCAAAATCCCTCCCGTGAAAGAAGACTTGGAACTGCCGGTCATCACCATCACGGACTCCTCCGGTGTGGTGCTGGATTCCATCCTGCTGTCACTGCCTTCCTTTGCCGTGGGGGATACCACCCTGATCATGGACCAGGAGACCGCCATCCTGCGGGACACCTGTCTGATCATGTCGGACCGGATTGTCTCCTTCTATTCCGACCTCATCCAGAATATCAACGACGACAACAGTTCCTACGAGGAGACCGATGCCCTGCTCAAGGAAGCCTATGACTATGCGCAGGACCGTTACCAGATTGTCCAGAAACAGGTTTTCCTGCAGGGGTCCAGGGATTATTTCCATGTGTTGAAACAGTTCGGCCGCTATTTCACCCGCGCCATGCGGGACCTCGGCGCCAAGTACGGAAGGCAGACCTTATCGACGGAAAGTTACTGGAAAGGCCCCATCGTTTGGCTGTTTGCCTTCGTGATGCTCATCATGCTGGTCTTGGCCATCGTCCTGGCCAACCTGATCACCCGGCTCACCATCCGCTGGGTGCCCTGGTTCCGGACACCGGCTTTCCAGGAGAACAAGGGCATGATCATCACCCTGACGGGAATCGTACTGTTCACCATCTTCTGTTTCACGGGTTTCAGCAGTTCGGTCGAGAGTTTCGTATCCATGGCAAGCCGTATCATGGCGGAGTTCGCCTTCCTGCTGGGAACCATTTTCCTGTCCATTTTCATCCGCCTGGACCGGCAGGAGCGCCGCCATGCTGTATCGGTGTACCTTCCGCTGATTATCCTGGCCTTCCTGGTCATCTTCCTGCGGATCATCTTCATTCCCGACAGCGCCCTGAACCTCATATTCCCTCCTGTCGTCCTGCTTTTCGCCATCTGGCAGATGGTTGTGAATATCCGCCGGGGAGCATCCCTTCCCAATGCCGACCGCTCCCTGCTGTGGATATCGGCCGCGGTGATGATCATCAGTACGATCGTCAGTTGGTCCGGCCTGGTGATGATGGCGCTCCTGCTGCTGATATGGTGGTTCTTCCAGTTGATGCTGTTGCAACTGCTGGTCGCGGTGTCCGTCATGATCACCCGCCATTATAAGAACACCATCAAGGAAAGAAACCTGACCTACCGCAAAAAGCATCCCTACCTTCCCCTCTCATCCGAGCCCGGTGCCTTCATCGAAGTGACATGGGCTTACGACCTGGCCAAGAAAATGCTCCTGCCCATCCTGGGGCTCTGGTCGCTTCCCGTGGCCGTGAATCTGGCCTGCCGCGTATTCAACCTGAATAATGTGGCGTCCAAGTTCTTCATGAATCCGTTCCTTCATGTGGACAAAGTGGTGAACCTCTCCCTCTTCAAGTTGCTGCTGGTGGTGAGCCTTTTCTTTGTCTTCCGCTATCTGGTCTATGCCATCAAGGCTTTCTTCAAGGTGTGGAGAACCAAGGCGGTCCTGAACAAGATGAAGGATCCGGCCCTGTTCAAGGAGAGCGACATCAACTTCAACCTGGCCAACAATATCATCTCCCTGGCAGGCTGGGGGATTTACGTCATCGCCGCCTTGGTGATGCTGGAGATTCCCACATCGGCCCTTACCATCGTGGCGACCGGTTTCACGACAGGTGTCGGTTTCGCCATGAAGGATGTCCTGAACAACTTCTTCTATGGCGTGCAACTCATGGGCGGCCGCGTCCGGGTGGGGGATACCATCGAATGCGACGGCATCCGCGGCAAAGTGGAAAGCCTCAGTTACCAGAGTACCCAGGTGGCTTCCGAGGACGGTTCCATCATTGCTTTCACCAATACGGCCTTGTTCAACAAGAACTTCAAGAACCTTACCCGAAATCATCAGTATGAGATGATTAACTTTACGGTGGGCGTGAAATACGGAACCGATGTAGAAAAGGCCCGCCAGGTGATCCGGGAGGCGCTGGAACCGCTCCTGGTGAAAGACAAGTACGGACGCGACCTGGTGGACATGAAGCGGGGAATCGCCATCCGGCTCCGCAATTTCGGGGACAGTTCCATCGATATCCAGGTGCTGCTTTTTGCGGCGGTGGAGGTGCATTATTCCTTTGCCGCCAGCGCCAAGGAGGCCATCTACAATGCCTTCAACGCCAACGGCATCGAGATTCCTTTCCCGCAGCGGGATGTCTATATCAAGGAAGCGCCTAAGGCTGAATAGTTTCCAGCAGCAGTTCAAACAGGCGGGGCTTGGCGTACTTGTCAAGTTCCGCTTCTTTTATCCACTTGTAGCCTTCGGGCAGTTCCGGACGTGAAGAGGGCTGCCAGAGGTAGAAATCGGCCAGGAGGGTGCGGTGGGTGAGTTGGTGCTTCACGCCGGCTTTCAGCAGGACGGGAGATGCTTCGCGGACGAATGCCGGGTCCGGGACCAGCGGTTCATAGAGGCCTTGCCAGATGTCTCCGGGCCCGCGGCGGCGGATGGCCGTCTCTCCGTCAAATCGGACATAGACGTAGTTCAGCCGCTGTTCCCGGGGCTTGGCGGCCGACTTTTTCAATGGCAGAAGATGGGTGCGGCCGGTCCGGAAGGCATCGCAGGTCGCCTGCAGGGGGCAGGTGATGCAGTCAGGATTCTGCGGCGTACACTGGAGGGCTCCGAAGTCCATCATGCCCTGGTTGAAGGCCGACGCTTCTTTTTCCGGCAGCAGTTTGCCTGCCAGGAGGGTGAATTCCTTTTTGGCCTCCGTGGTGCCCACCGGAGTGGAGATGCCGAAATGGCGGGCCAGCACACGGTACACATTGCCGTCCACGACGGCGGCGGGGATGCCGAAGCAGATGGAGCCGATGGCTGCCGCCGTATAGTCACCGATGCCTTTGAGGGAGCGGATGCCCTCCAGGGTGTCCGGAAAGGCGCCCAGGGCGACAATCTGCCGGGCGGCGGCGTGAAGGTTCCTGGCGCGGGAGTAGTAGCCGAGGCCCTCCCAGAGGCGGAGGACTTCGTCTTCGGTGGCATCGGCCAGGTCCCGGACGGTAGGGAAGCGCTCCATGAAACGGTGCCAGTAGGCGGTCCCCTGTGCAATCCGGGTCTGCTGCAGGATGATTTCGCTGAGCCAGACGGCGTAGGGGTCGGTGTTGCGGCGCCAGGGGAGATCCCGGGCGTTTTCTGCGTACCAGTCCAAAATCCTTCGTGAAAAGTCGTTCATCGGCACAAAATTACTTATTTTTTGCGTATTTTTGCGCCATGGAAACGAGAGAAGATTTCACTCAAGTGCTGGAACTGGCTTCGGAGGCCGGCCATATCCTCCTGGAAAACGGGGCGGAGATTGCCCGTGTCGAGGATATCATGGCCCGTATCTGCACGCATTACGGAGTGGATTCGAAGAATTTTTTCATTGTCTCCAACGGGATCTTCACTTCCGGAAAAGCCGGGAAGGTGGAGAAATCCGGCGGGCAGGCATCCACCTATGCCAATATCGATTTCATCCCCATCCGGGGCTCCCAACTCAATAAGGTGACCGCCGTGAACCGGCTCAGTTACGAGATTTCTCAAGGGAAATATACGGTCCGGGAGGCCCGCGAGCGGCTGGAAACCATCAGGCATCTGCCCAAAAAGCCCGATTGGCTGCAAATCCTGGCTTCCGGAATCGCCTCCGGCGGTTTCGCCATCATCTTCGGCGGTGCCTGGGCCGATTGCCTGGCCGCCACCCTGGCGGGCCTGCTGCTGTATGTGTTCATCCTCTATGTGAGCAACCGCTATCTGTCCAAGATTGTTGGCGCCATGTGCAATGCGCTGGTGGTGATGCTCCTCAGTATCACTTTCTGGCGTCTGGGGCTGGGGGAGAGTCTGAGCAACATTATCGTGGGCGCCATCATGCCGCTGGTCCCCGGCGTCGCCTTCACCAACGGGGTCAGGGATCTGGCCAACTCGGACCATCTGGCGGGCCTGACACGCCTTACGGATGCCCTGCTGGGCTTTTTCTGCATTGCGCTGGGCGTGTCGGTGGCCTTCATGCTGGACGGGTGGCTGTTCGGCGGGCTTATCGATCTGCCGGGCGTGACGCTGAGTCCGGAGACCTCCGGCTTCTTCTGGCAGGCCTTGGGGGCCTTTGCCGGAACCTGGGGCTTCGCCGTGCTCTATACCGTGGACAAGGAGCAGTACCTGGTTTCCGGCCTGGTGGGTGTCATGGGCTGGATGGTATATCTTGTGGCGCTGCGTTTCGGCCAGTTTTCGGCTCCCGTCTCAACGCTGTTCGCCGCCGTGATGGTGTGCCTGCTCTCCCGTTTTTCCGCCGTTCCCACACGCTGTCCCGCCCAGATTTTCATCATCTGCGGCATTTTCCCGCTGGTGCCCGGAGCCGGTCTGTTCTGGTTTTCGTATTATCTCACGGCCGGGGAACTGGACCTTTCGTCCCATTACGGATTCGTGGCGGTGAAAGTGGCCATCGCCATCGTGCTGGGCATCATCCTGGCCATGGAACTGCCCCAGCGGTGGTTCTCCGGGCGAAGGAAAGCCGCCCATTGATATATCCTCAGAATGTCCGGAGGGCCTCATAGACCCGCTGGACAGGGAAGCCTACCACATTGAAATAAGAGCCCTCGATGCGGGTGATGCCGATATGGCCGATCCACTCCTGGATGGCGTAGGCCCCCGCTTTGTCAAAGGGCTTGTAGGTGTCGACATAATAGGTGATTTCTTCTTCAGAAAGGGCTTTGAACCACACCCGGGTGGTAACATCGAAGGTTTGTTCATGCCGGCAGTCCCGCAGGGTGACGGCGGTGGTGACATGATGTTCCCGGCCGGAGAGGTCGCGGAGCATCCGCAGGGCATCTTCCCGGTCTTTGGGTTTGCCGAGGATTTCGCCGGGACGGTCTCCTTGTGGCGGCAGGATCACCATGGTGTCGGCCGTGATAAGGATTTCGTTCTCGGCAAGGGGGCGGTGAAAGCCGTGGGATTTGCCGGTTGACATGAGGCGGGGAACTTGGCCGTACGGGACGTCCGGACCAAAGTTTTCCTCAAAATTATTGCCTGTATCTACTTCAAAATCAATATCAAGTCCTTTTAACAATTCCCTTCTTCTGGGGGAGTTGCTGCTCAGGATGATATGCTTTTCTTTGCCATCCATTCCCTAAAACTTTTGTTTGTACAGCGTCGGGTCGAAAGTCCAGTTTCCCTGGGTGCGGAGGGCGTTTTCAATGCATTCGCGGAGGCAGCCCTTGCCGCCCGGCCGGCCGGAGACCCAGTCGGCGACGGCTTTGACTTCCTCCACCGCATCCGAAGGACATACTCCGCAGCCGCAGGCTTTCAGGACGTCAATGTCCGGGACGTCGTCTCCGAAGTACATCACTTCCGAAGGGTCCAGGCTGTAGCGTGAACAGAACTGGGCGAACTGTTCCCGTTTGTCACGGCAGTGAAGGAAAACATCTTCGGCCTTTACACCGCTGGTAACCATGCGTTTACGAATGCTCTCCGAACTGCCGCCGGTGATGACGGCCACGGGGTAGCCGTGCATGACGGCCATCCGGATGGCGAAACCGTCCTTGGCGTCATAGGTGCGCAGGAGGTCTCCGTCCCCGTTGCAGAAAACGCCGCCGTCGGTGGCGACGCCGTCAATGTCGAAGGCGAACGCTTTGATTTTTGCCAGATCCGTCATCTTACGACTTGCTCCCTCCGCCCAGCGGGCCGAAATCGGCCAGGTTGAACGTGCCGCCCTGCTGGGGGCCCTTGCCGCCGAGGTCGATGACGCCGAACTGGGCCTCATACTTGGAAATGTTGTCGAACAGGGCGTTCATCAGGCGCTTGGCATGCTCCGGTGTCATGATGATGCGGTTGCCGATCTCGGGTTTCTGAAGGCCCGGGAGGGTGGTGGCGAAATCGATGATGAACTCGCTGCGGGAGTGCGATATGATGGCCAGATTGGAGTAGGAGCCTTTGGCCACTTCGGGCTTAAGTTCCAGACTGATCTGATTTTGGGGTTTTGCTTGGTTGTTATCCATATTTTATTGTGTTCTTTTCTGCAAAATTAACAATTTTTCCGTACATTTGTAAGATTAATGCTTGAAGTATATTTTTATGAAAGAATTAGCCGCCAAATACAGTGCTGCGCAGGTTGAAGACAAGTGGTACCGCTACTGGTTGGAACACAAGTTTTTCCATAGCGAACCCAATGAGAAGGAACCTTATACCATCGTGATTCCGCCGCCCAATGTGACAGGTATCCTGCACATGGGACACGTGCTCAACAATACGCTCAACGACGTTCTCATCCGCAAGGCCCGCATGGACGGGAAGAATGCCTGCTGGGTCCCCGGTACGGACCACGCTTCCATCGCTACGGAGAGCAAGGTGGTGGCCAAACTCAAATCCATGGGCATTTCCAAGGAGGATATCGGCCGGGAAGAATTCCTTAAGCACGCCTGGGAGTGGAAGGAAGAGCATGGCGGCATCATTCTGGAACAGTTGCGCAAACTGGGCTGCTCCTGCGACTGGGACCGCACCCGCTTCACCATGGAACCGGCCCTGAGCGAGGCCGTGATCAACACGTTCGTGTATTTTTACAAAAAAGGCTGGATTTACAAGGGTGTGAGAATGGTGAACTGGGATCCGGAAGCCCTCACCGCCGTCAGCGACGACGAGGTCATCCACAAGGACACCAAAAGCCATTTCTATCATCTTAAATACTACATTTCCGACGGCAATGGCCATCCCACGGACCAGTATCTCGTGATTGCCACCACCCGTCCGGAAACCATCATGGCCGATGCCGCCATCTGCGTCAACCCCAAGGACGAGCGTCATTTCTGGCTGCATGGCAAAAAGGTGCTCATCCCGCTCATCAACCGGGAAATTCCCGTCATCGAGGACGATTACGTGGAAATGGACTTCGGTACCGGCTGCCTCAAGGTAACCCCCGCCCACGATGTGCACGACTATGAAATCGGCCTGCGCCACAACCTGCCCGTGCTGGAAATCATCGACGACCACGGCAAACTCAACGAGAAGGCGGAAATCCTTATTGGGGAAGACCGTTTCGTGGCCCGGAAGAAGATCGTGAAGATGCTGGAAGAGTCCGGCAACCTCGTGAAGACCGAAGAATACATTTCTCCGGTGGGTTATTCCGAGCGCACCGATGCCGTCATTGAGCCCAAACTCAGCGCCCAGTGGTTCCTCAAGATGGATACGCTGGCCAAGATGGCCCTGGAAACCGTGGAGAGCGGCCGCACGCAGTTCATCCCCGAGAAATATGTGAACACCTACCGTCACTGGATGGAAAACGCCCGGGACTGGTGCATCTCCCGCCAACTGTGGTGGGGCCAGCGCATTCCGGCCTATTACCTTCCGGACGGCACCTACGTGGTGGAAGCCACCCCCGAGGCCGCTCTGAAGGCAGCCCAGGCCGTCAATCCGGCCATCACGGCGGCGGACCTCAAGCAGGACGAGGATGTGCTGGACACCTGGTTCAGTTCCTGGCTCTGGCCCATCTCCGTGTTCGACCCTGAGAAACCCGGTCACCCGGACCATCAGCCCAACAGGGACCTTGCCTATTATTATCCCACCAACGATCTCGTGACCGGTCCGGACATCATCTTTTTCTGGGTGGCCCGCATGATCATGGCCGGGGAGGAGTTCATGGGCAAGGAACCTTTCTCCAACGTGTATTTCACCGGCATCGTGCGCGACAAGATCGGCCGCAAGATGTCCAAGACCCTTGGCAACAGCCCCAATCCGCTGGACCTGATCAACACCTACGGGGCCGACGCCGTGCGCATCGGCATGCTGCTGTGCTCCAGCGCCGGCAACGATATCTTCTATGACGAGGCCCAGATCAAGCAGGGCGCCGCTTTCTGCAACAAGATCTGGAACAGTTACCGTCTGGTCAAAGGTTTCCATGTGGACGAAACCCTATCGCAGAGTCCCGTGGCCGTCTCGGCCATCCGTTGGTTCAGCGCCAAACTCTCCGAGACCGTCGCCATCGTCGAAGACCATTACAGCAAATTCCGCATTTCGGATGCCCTGATGACCATCTACAAACTCTTCTGGGACGACTATTGCTCCTGGTATCTGGAGGCCATCAAACCCGCTTACGGCCAGCCCATCGACAAGGCTACGTACGAAGTGACCCTTCAGTACTTCGAAGCCCTTCTCAAACTCATCCATCCCGTGATGCCGTTCATCACGGAGGAACTCTGGCAGGATATCGCCCCCCGCGAGGAAGGGGAGACCATCATGTATGCCGCCACTCCCAAGGCCGAAGCCTACGAGCCCGCTGTGCTGGAGCATTTCGCGCTTGCCATGGAGGCCGTCAACGGCGTCCGCGGCGTCCGCAGCCAGCGGGGCATTGCTCCCAAGGAATCGCTGGAACTCAAGATCAAAGGCGATGCTTTCCCGGCCGATGTCATCCCCGTCGTGGAGAAGATGGCGGGCTGTGAAGTGGCCCTCGTCGAGGATTTCGGCAATGCCCAGGGCGTGGGGTTCCTCGTTCGCACCATAGAAATGTTCGTCACCCTGGACGGCATGGTGAACGTGGCCGAAGAACTGGAGAAGGCGGAAAAGGACCTTGCCTATCTCCAGAAATTCCTCCAGGGAGTCCGCGGCAAACTCTCCAACGAGCGTTTCGTGGCCAATGCTCCGGCTGCCGTCATCGAGAACGAGCGTAAGAAAGAGTCCGACGCCCTTTCCAAGATCGAGAGTCTGGAGGCCAAGATCAAACAACTCAAAAACAGTTAGTTCATGGCCGTTTTCAAGTCCACATTCCCGGTACGCTACTACGAAACCGACCAGATGGCCGTCGTGCACCACTCGAATTACATCCGGTATTTCGAGATTGCCCGTGACGAGATGATGGTCCGACTCGGTTTCCCGATTGAACGTTGCGAGAAGGAATTGGGTATCCAGGTCCCCATCGTGTCGGTGGAATGCCATTTCAAGCATCCCGCCCGCATGGGGGATGTCCTTACGGCTACGGCCGAGGTGGACCGCGTTCCCCTGGCCAAGATGGTCATTCGCCAGACCGTCTATAACCAGGACGGCGTAATCTGCGCGGAGGGAGCGGTGACACTGGGCTTTATCAGCAGCACCACCTTCCGGCCGGTCCGCTGTCCGGAACCGGTGGCCGCTTTATTTGAAAAATACATCAATCTCTGATATTATGACTACTTATCCGCTTATTATCATGCTCGGCACCTGGGAGATCGTGGCCATCGTCGCCATTGTCCTTCTCCTTTTCGGTGGGAAGAAGATTCCTGAACTCATGCAGGGACTTGGCAAAGGCGTCAAGAGTTTCAAGAAGGGAATGAACGAGGTGGAAGAAGAAATCAAGTCCGTCGATACGGATATTAAAAAAGAAGACAAGTAGCGTGGCGGAGAAGGACACCGAAATGTCCTTCTGGGACCATCTGGAGGCACTGAGGGGAACCCTGTTCCGCTCGGTGGCCGCCGTGGGCCTGCTGTCGATTGTTTTCCTCTGCATTCCGGAGTCGCTTTTCAAGGTTGTCCTATGGCCGACGCAGGGTGATTTTATCCTGTACAGCGCCCTGGGCCTTCCTTTTGAGATGTCCCTGATCAACGTTGACATATCGGCCCAATTCTTTGTACACCTTAAGGTTTCCATCCTGTGCGGACTGGTCCTGGCGTTTCCGTATATCGTGTACGAAATCTGGAAATTCATCGCCCCGGCGCTGTACGACCATGAAAAGAAGGCGGTCCGGGGAGGTTTTCTGATTTCTTCCGGTCTGTTCTACCTGGGGGTGGCCGTCGGGTACTTCGTGGTGCTCCCGGTGTGTCTGATGTTCTTTATGAACTACACGGTGAGCGACGCCATCGCCAATACCATCTCGCTGAACTCCTACATGTCGCTCTTCGTGTCGATGGTCTTTCTCATCGGCCTGCTGTTCGAGTTCCCCACCGTCATCCTGGTGCTGTCCGCGATGGGTATTGTAAACCGGGAACATCTCAGAAAATACCGGAAGTATGCCTTTGTGGTGGTGCTCATCCTGTCTGCATTCATCACCCCCAGCGACCCTTTCTCCATGTTCGTGCTGGCCATTCCGCTATACGGCCTGTACGAATTCTCCATCCTGATCTGCAAGAAGGAAACGCCTGAACCTCAGGAAGAAGAAGAGGAGGAAACCGCATGATTTCGGTCAACAATGTTACGGTTTCCTTCGGCAGTTGGAACCTGCTGGACGGCATCAATTTCCATATCAGCGAAAACGACAAGATCGGCCTGGTGGGAAAGAACGGTGCCGGCAAGTCCACCCTCATGAAACTCATTACCGGAGAGCAGGTCCCGACATCCGGCAGCATCGAAAAGCCCGCCGGTATCCGGATTGGCTACCTGCCCCAGATCATGGAACACCACCGCGGGCATTCGGTGATGGAGGAGGTCCTGTCGGTTTTCCATTATATCCATGAGATGGAAGAGGAACTGACGCGCATCACGGCGCAGTTGGCCGAAAGGACGGACTACGAATCCCGTGAATACGCCGCCCTCATCGAGCGGATGAATGAAATCAACGACACGCTGGCCCTGGAGGGTGGTGTTTCGCCCCGCGCCCAGGCTCAGAAGGTGCTCTTCGGCCTGGGATTCAAGGAAGACGAACTGGACCGCCTTACGGAAACTTTCAGCCAGGGGTGGAACATGCGCATCGAACTGGCCAAGATCCTGCTCTCGCAGCCGGATGTCCTCCTGTTGGACGAACCCACCAACCATTTGGACATCGAGTCTATCGAGTGGTTCGAAGATTACTTGAAAGCCTTCCGGGGTTCCGTCCTGCTGGTGTCCCACGACCGCAAGTTCCTGGACAATGTCACAACGCGCACCGTGGAGATTCTCCTGGGACACGTGAATGACTATAAAGTCCCTTACAGCCAATACGTTGTACTCCGGGCCGAGCGTCTTGCCCAGCAGACGGCCGCCTACGAGAACCAGCAGCGGATGATCGAAAAGACGGAGGATTTCATTAACCGCTTCCGTTACAAGCCCACCAAGAGCAACCAGGTGCAGTCCCGTATCAAGGCGTTGGAAAAGTTGGACCGCATCGAGATCGACGAAACCGACAACGCCGCCCTGGCGCTCAAGTTCCCGCCGGCACAACGCTGCGGCGATATCGTATTCAAGGGAACCGACCTCACCGTCGGCTATCCGCAGAAAGTGGTCTTCCGGAATGCGCAGATCGAAATCAAGCGAGGGGAGAAGGTTGCGCTCATCGGACGCAACGGAGAGGGGAAGACCACGCTCATGCGTGTGATTATGAAGGAGTTGGAGCCGATGGAAGGGGAGGCCCGGGTAGGGCATAATGTCCATATCGGCTATTATGCGCAGAATCAGGAGGATATCCTGGACCCTGGAGAAACCGTTTTCGGAACCTTGGACCGCATTGCCGTGGGCGAAATCCGTACCCGTCTGAGGGACCTTCTGGGTGCCTTCCTGTTCAAGGGAGAGGACATCGACAAGAAGGTTTCTGTCCTGAGCGGCGGGGAACGGGCCCGGCTGGGGATGGCCAAACTGATGCTTTCTCCCTACAACGTGCTGGCGCTGGACGAGCCGACCAACCACATGGATATCCGCTCCAAGGATATCCTGAAACAGGCCTTGAAATCTTTTGACGGCACGCTAATTGTTGTCTCGCATGACCGTGATTTCCTGGACGGGCTGGTGGACAAACTGTATGAGTTCCGCGACGGCCGGGTCATGGAGCACCTGGGAAGCGTGCAGGAATTCCTCCTGAAACGGAAACTGGAAACCCTGCAGGAACTTGAAAGACGGTTCCCGGCTGCGGAGGAAAAGAGCGTCAGCCAGGAGAAGTCACAGCAGGTGAAGAAGTTCCAGGAGCAGAAAATCGTCAGCAAGGAGCAGCGGAAGGTGCGCAGCCGCATCTCATATCTGGAAAAGGAAATCACAAAGTTGGAGGGCCGGATGGGGGAGATTGAGAAAGTGCTGGCCCAGCCCGGCGAAAAAGATGATATCATGGAACTGACCAGAGAGTATCTGGAACTCAAACGGGCGCTGGACGCCCACACAGATGAATGGACCTCTCTGATGGAACAAATTGAAAACTAAATATTTGAGGTATATGAAAGCACTTGTAAACAAAATCCTCTGGCTTACGATTGGGTTCGTTTGCATTCTTGCCTTTCCCGCCCGTGCCCAGCAGATGACGGCCGGACAGGAAGAAAAGACCATCCCCGTGGGAGATTTCTCGTCCATCTCCGTTTCGGACGATTTCGAAGTTTCTCTGGTGAAAGGGAAGCAGGGCGTGAAAGTGACTTCCGAGAAGGAACTGATCCCTTATATTCAGGTATATGTGCGTTCCAAGACGCTTTTCATCAGTTACGATGAGAAATCGGTCCCCAAGGACACCCGGAAACTGTTCAAGCGGCGCGGCGCCTCCGATCCTGTTTTCCGCGCTGTCGTGTCGATGCCGGAGTTGGGCGGCATCACCCTGTCCAACAATGCGACCCTGTCTGCCGTCGAAAACTTCAGCGGTAACAACCTGGAAATCAACCTGGCCGACAAGGCTCAGGTCAAAACCCTGTCGGCCCATGTGAATGCCGCCACCTTGACGATGAAGAAAAATGCCCAGGCTTCGGTGAATATCGAGGCTGACAGCAAACTGACAATCAATACCGAAGGGAATGCCGAACTGAAGTTGGGCGGAAAGGCGCAGGAGATTGCGGTGGATGCGGCCGGTTCTTCCGAACTTACTTTGGCGGCCGACTGCAAGACCTCTGCCATCACGACGTCCGGAACGGCCGAACTCAGCCTCTCCCAGAAGGCCGAAAAGATTTCGTTGAATGCAGGCGGCTATTCCAAGTTGAATCTCTCCGGAGAAGCAGATGTCATCCAATTGCAGGGCGAACGGAGCGCATCGGTCGAAGCCAATGCTTTTACCGTAAAAAAGGCCGAAGCCAATTTGAGCGGCTCGACCAAGGTGAATATCAGTATCACCGAATCCCTGGATGCGACGCTGCTGGGCGGAAGCGCTCTCTATTATACCGGCACGCCTTCCATTAAGATCGGCAAGATCATCAAATCCACCCTGGCGCCTTACGGTTCCACCGCCAAGTAAAAGGTATGTACGATTCGCATGTAGATACCCCCTCCCAGCTGATGCGGCTCCGGAATTTGGGCGTTGACAATCCCTATGCCCACGTGGATTTTCCCAAACTCCGGCGCGGGGGAGTCGATGGTTCGTTCTTTGCCCTTTATACGCCCGCGGAAATGGCTCCGGATGCGGCTACGCGCTATGCCCTGCAGATGCTTTCGGCGGTCTATGATGCCGTAGATGAGAATCCGGACTATGCTGCGCTGGCCTTTTCTCCGGCCGAAGCGGCCCGAAACAAGGCCGACGGCCTCCTTTCCGTTTTCATGGGGATGGAAAACGCTTCGCCCATCCAGGAATCCTTGTCCCTCCTCCGTACATTTTACCGGCTCGGCGCCAGTTATGTGACGCTGACCCATAACGGAGACAATGCCGTGGCCGACTGTGCTGCAGAAGGCCGGAAATGGGGCGGATTGAGCCCTTTCGGCCGGCAGGTTGTGGCCGAAATGAATGCCCTGGGCATGATGATCGACCTGTCCCATGCCTCGGACAAGACGTTTTGGGACTGCCTCGCGCTTTCCAAGGCTCCGGTGGTGGCCACCCATTCGTGTTGCCGGTCCCTCTGCGGACACAGACGCAACCTGACGGACGAAATGCTGCAGGCCCTGGGAGAAAAGGGCGGCTATGTGGGAATCAATTTCTGCCCGGCCTTTCTTTCCGACGCTTTTGCCGCCAGTCCCGAGGACTCGGCGCTGATGGACGAGGCCGAAAGGGTAGAGGCGGCCTTTATTGCCGACCCTGCCAGCCGGGAAAAGACGGAAGCCTGGCACCGGATGCAGGACCGCCTGCTGCAAATGTGGAGACCCGGCGTGAAAGAAATCGTTGACCATATCGACCATGCCGTCCGTTGGGCCGGTCTGGATCATGTCGGAATCGGAACGGATTTCGACGGAATTCTGGTGCCCCCTCAGGGCTTGGAGGATGTCTCCAAAATGGACTGTCTATGGGAGGAAATGAGACGCCGCGGATACAGTGAAGAGCAGATAGAACGCATTTCCGGTGGCAATTTGATGGCTGTTTTCGATAGAGTTATAAAGTCTTCTGAATTAGACAGTTAGATGAATTTTAGCAAAAAGTAACACAAATGTTATTCTTAATAACACTTGTGTTACTTTTGTTATAAATCAGCACTAAAGCTCTTCCTGAAGGATGAGCCGCAAAAAATTGAGGGCGGAGGCTGCAAAGCGCTCGATATTCCGTTTCCGGTCATTCTTGTAACAGTAACTGACGGTGCGGGTTCCTCGCGGTCCGGCCACTCCGATCCACACGGTCCCGACCGGATTCCGCTCGTCCCCGGACGGGCCGGCCAGCCCCGTGGTGGAGACGGCATAGTCGCTTCCCGTCACGCGGCGGACTCCCTCGGCCATGGCGGCCGCCACCTCGCTGCTCACCACACCGAAGTTTTCGATGGTGGAAGAAGGGACCCCCAGCACCGCCTCCTTCACGGAGACCGCATACGAAGTGACCGAGCCCAGGAAATAGGCCGACGAGCCGGGGACCGAAGTGATGAGGTGCGCGATTTCTCCGCCGGTGCAGGATTCGGCGGCGGAAAGGGTTTTTCCGCCCTTGACGAGCAGTTCTCCCACGGTGGTCTCCAGGTCAGAGTCCTTGTCGGCGTACACGAGAGGGCCCAGCAGGGACTTTAAACGGGTCATTTGCTCTTCGACGCGGATGCGGTTTTCCTCGGCATTGCCCCCATAGACGGACAGCCTGAGCCGGATTCCGGTGAGGGGATTGGGCAGATAGGCCAGGTGCATGTCGGCGGGAAGGGCGTCTTCCCAAGGCGCAATCCGTTCGGAGAGGGCCGATTCCGCCATTCCATAGACCATGATATTGCGGTGCAGGATGCTTTCTGTGGGCTGATGGCTGCAGATATCCTTCATGATGTCGGGAATGGCCCCTACGGCCTCGTGAGGCACCCCGGGAAGGGCATAGAGCGTCCCTCCGCCCTGAACATTCCTGAAAACCATGACAGGAGCCGTTCCCAGCTTGTTTACGATAACTTCGGCACGGTCCGGGACCTGTGCCTGCGCCAGGTTGGAAGGCAGCACGTCCAGGCCTCTTTTGGCCAGGATTTTATGCACCATTTCCAACTGTCCGGGGTGTACGACATAGCCTTTGCTGCCGCTAATCTGCCCCAGGACGGGCTTTGTGATGTCGTCCTTGGTGGGGCCCAGACCGCCGGTGGTGATGACGATGGCGTGCCGGGCAAGGGCGTCCTGAAGGACGGAAGCGATTTCCTGCCGGTCGTCTCCGATGGAAATCATCCGTTTGACATGGATTCCGGCTTCTTCCAGAGCCTGTGCGAGTTGAGCCGAATTGGTATCGACCACCTGGCCGATGAGAATTTCATCGCCGATGGTGCAGACAATGGCATCGATCATACGTTTTCTGCTGTTTGTTTCTCTAAGAGTTTCAATAGTCTCGCCAGCGCGAGCGGGCGCATGGACGTTTCGATGAGGCTGGCGCCTGCAAGGAGTTCTTCCATGGCTTCCTCCGGAGTTTGTGCAACGCCGATAACAGGCATTCTTCCCTGGCATTCCTCCAGGCTCATACGGACTTTCTGAGGGGTAGGAGCCACCAGGCCGTCCAGCCCGGAAAGGCGGGCACAGGAGACCAGCTGCGGAATCTCTTCGGGCGTATCCGCGTGGGAAAGCCGGAGAAAAATGGGATTATACCGCTCGTAACAGAGCCGGAGGTTGACAATCTCGTCCAGGAGTTCGGTGGTGTCGGAGATGTCGGGAGAGGAGATGCCATTGTCGGTATCAGGATCGATGATGATGAAATCGGCAAAATCATATACCAGGGAGAAACAACGGATGATGTCGGCATTGAGATTGACGGCCAGCAAGGTGTCCTTCCTGAAATCCTGCAAATTCATGATCCATTCCAGTACATGGCTCCGAGGAGGTGTAAGGACCACAAAACCGGCCTTACAGCGCGTTCTACACCGCTTTTTGGAAATATCAGAAGCCTCAATGATCCCCACAGGATTTGAGAATTTGAGGCCGACGAGCTGCACCTCGGGTATTTTTGGGTTTCTACCGGCGAAAAGCATCACAAATCGATTTGTAATGCAAAAATACGAAAATTATTGGTTTGCGCGGAATTCTTGATAGGTATTGTCATCATAGAATACCAGAATACGGTCGATCTGGCGGGGTTCGGAAGGGCTGGGCAAAGGGAAAAGAGCCAGTTGAGCGCTGTCAGTGCCTTCTTCGGCCGAAGAATCGCGATACATTTTGCCCCGGCCGGTAAGCAGCCAGTCCAAATTCAGGGAGGGGTAGTGGAGCAGCAGGCTTTCCAGAAAGTCGTAACCGGGCTTGTTCCTGCCGGACAGAATGTGGGATACGCTGCCGCGCGCAACGGAGAGCGTATCGGCAAATTGCGTTTGCGTGAGATTTTCTGCTTGCAAAAACTGGAGAAGACGCCGATTCATTTTTCTAACATTTCTTTTTACAAAAATAATCATCCTTTTCAAGAAAAGCAAATGCGCAGGGCGGCGGGTAGGGGAGGATAGCGTGCAGAAAAGAAGATAATAAACCGAAAGTATTACTTTATTTAATAAAGATAAACTTTTGAATTACTGATGAATAATATAAATTTAGCATCGGATTCGGAAAGTATTTGGCAGTCTTTCGGAGCAGCGTGAGGCCCTTTTTTGTCTCATTACTTGCAGTAGAAGTATCGCTAAAATTTATAATTCTCTGATTATACGATAATTATATGCATTGCTAAATATACTATAAAAAATATTTATGATATTTTAGCAGGCGATTGTCGGGTCGTGTAAACAAATCGCTATGCTTTTACAACTTGATAATACTTATGCCTATTATTTGTTTCAGTTTTGTAAACAACAAGGACGGGGAAATGCGATTTCCGGACGAGAATTGAGTATTTCCGATAAATAGTGTAACTTTGCGCGAAATAAAGAATTCTGATGATACCTGAAATTCACATAGAAGACTATAATTATGGCCTGGACGACGCCAGAATAGCGAAATACCCGCTTCCGGAACGCGATGCCTCCAAATTGCTGCATTACAAAGATGGCGTGATTGAGGAGCATGTTTTCCGCGATTTACCTTCCCTTCTTCCGGCAAGCGGGCTCATGGTATTCAATGATACAAAAGTGGTCCCTGCCCGGCTTCATTTCCAGCGGGATACCGGTGCCCACATCGAAATCTTCTGCCTGGAACCTGTCCAGCCCGTGGAATACAATACCGCTTTCGCTGCAACGGAGGAAACCGTCTGGAAATGCGTCATCGGCAACGCCAAAAAGTGGAAAGAGGATGTCCTTCACCTGTATAACCCTGAGGACGATGCTGCGATTGCCGCCATGGGGCTGGAAGCGCGACTGGCACAACGGGACGGTCAGACGGGTCTGGTCCGTTTTTCCTGGAAGGATGCCTCTCCCTTCTCCCGTGTGCTCGAATGTGCCGGTACCGTGCCCATTCCCCCCTATCTGAATCGAGAGTCGGAAGCCATTGATACCGAGCGCTATCAGACACTTTATGCCCATATCAGGGGCTCTGTGGCCGCCCCGACGGCCGGTCTTCATTTCACACAGGCGGTTTTGGACGGGATCAAGGCCAAAGGAATCGACATGGAGACCGTCTGCCTGCATGTAGGGGCCGGCACCTTTCTTCCGGTCAAGAGTTCCCTTGTCAGCGAACATCCCATGCACCGCGAGCCGTTCGTGGTATCGAAGGACCTGCTCCGGCGCCTGATTGCCCGGAAGGGGCCTGTCATTGCCGTGGGCACCACGTCCGTCCGTACGCTGGAATCCCTGTATTATATCGGCGTCAGTTGCCTGGAAAGCGGCCATCCGGCCGATGTCGAGCAGTGGGCTCCCTACACACGTGACTACCCGTACAGCACGGAGGAAGCCTTGGAAGCCCTTGTCGCCTATCTGGACCGGAACCAACTGGACAGCCTGGTGGCCGGCACGCGGATTATCATTGTGCCCGGTTTCCGCTTCCGTCTGGTCGAAAGGCTGGTGACCAATTTCCACCAGCCTGAAAGCACCCTCATCCTCCTGGTATCGGCCTTTGTGAAAGGGGATTGGCGCTGTATTTATGACTATGCCCTTTCCCATGACTTCCGTTTCCTAAGTTATGGAGACAGTTCTTTATTAGAAAGGAGATAGTCCCATATGGAATGCAATTTGCAGTCAAATAAAGCAAAAGTAACAATGTTATGATAGATCTGACTGAATTCAGCGATATAGCCCCCTTTACCGACGAAGAGGCCGATGCTGCCTTGACGAGGCTTTCCAACCATCCCAATACCAAGTGGGTTTCCAAGTTCATTTTTCCGGACAAGCCGGAATCCTTTTTGGCAGAGGTCCTTCGGAATATCCATACCGTGGACCAGTTCCAATCGGTGGTGATGGCCAAGGCTATCCAGTGGGTGATCGATACCAGTATGACCGATTTCACGTATGAAGGAATCGAGAATCTGAAGGCATTGGACGGCAAGTTTCTGGCGATGTCCAACCATCGGGATATTATCCTGGATCCTGCTCTGTTCCAGATTATCCTGCAACAGAACCATCTTCCCGAAACTCAGATTTGCGTCGGAGACAATCTCCTCAAATTCAAGTCTGTCGAGCTCTTAATCCGCTCCAACCGCATGATCAAGGTCATCCGGGGCATATCGGCCCGGGAACTGTACCTGTCTTCCCAGTTGCTGTCCCGCTATATCCGGGAAACGGTCACTTCCGGCACGTCTTCGGTATGGATCGCCCAGCGTCAGGGACGTACCAAGGATGGATGGGACACCACCGAGCAGGGCCTGCTGAAAATGCTGGACATGAGCGGTACCAAGGATTTTGTGCAGAATTTCTTGGAACTGAACATCGTCCCGATGAGCATCTCCTACGAATATGAACCCTGCGATATCATGAAGGCGCGCGAACTGCTCATTTCCCGGACCCAGAAGTACGTGAAAGGGGAAACTGAGGATCTTGAGAGCATCATGACAGGAATCCGGCAGCCCAAAGGTCACGTCCATCTCACCATCGGCAAGCCGCTTACGGAGGAGGAAATCCGGGAGGCGTCGCTCTGCGACAAGAATGACCGCTACCAGCAGATTCGCCATGCGGTGGACCGCCGGGTCATCGAGGGATACAAACTCTGGAAGACCAATTACATGGCATACGACCTGATGAATGACACGGACAAATATGCCGGGGAATACACGTCTGAGGACATGGAGGCATTCAAGTCCTACATCGCCAGACAGTTCATGCGCGTGGAACCCAATCTGAACCGGCAGGACCTGGCGGAAATCTTACTCCGGATCTACAGCAATCCGGTCCAGGCCAAGGAACAACTGGATTAATTACAGATTTACAATCAGATACGCCATATAGGCCGCCCACAGAAGCAGGAACAGGCTTCCGTCCAGGCGGTCTATTTGGTTTTTCTTCCCGACCCAGCAAGACGTCAGAAGGGCCAGGGAGCAGGCCAGGAGGACTCCCAGATCGACATAACTGATTCCGGCGAAGGACAGGGGATGGATCAGGGCCGATCCGCCCAGGATGAGGAGGATGTTGAAGACATTGGAGCCGATGATGTTGCCAAGGGCCAACTGTCCTTTCTTCTTGACGGCGGCCGCGATGCAGGTGGCCAGTTCCGGCAGCGAAGTGCCTCCGGCCAGGATGGTGATGGCGATGAATTTGTCGCTGACACCCAGGGAGCGCGCAATATAAGTGGCGGAATCGACGAAAAGGTTGCCGCCGAAGACGAGGGCCGCCAGGCCGCCGATAATCATCAAAACGGCCAGCCAGGGCTTCACAGGCTTTGACTGCTCTTCTTCCTGTGCCGGTTTATTCTGGTGGAAGGAAAGGATCATATATCCGATGAACAGTGCGATGAGGATGGCGCCGTCCAATCGACTGAGCCCATCCGTACCAATCCCGAAGAGCGTGGCTTCCAGGCCCAGTACGATGAGCAGGACCGTAATGAGGATGTTCACCGGAATGTCTTTTTTCCGGTTGTCTGCAGTGATGGACATGGGCAGTATCATTGCCGTCAGCCCCAGGATGAGCAGGGTATTGAAGATATTGGATCCGATGACGTTGCCGATGGAAATGTCGGCATTTCCCTGTGCGGCGCCGATGAAACTCACCACCATCTCCGGCGCGGAGGTTCCCATCCCGACGATGGTAAGGCCGATTACGAACTCGCTGAGGCCGAATTTGCGTGCGATGGAGGATGCTCCTTCTACCAAATAGTCGGCCCCGAAAACGACCAGGGCCAAACCGACAAGCAGCAACAGTATCTGTACAAGCATGGTTCTCGCTGATTTGAGACGCAAAGTTAGTATTTTTTGAAGATATTATTTATATTTGTGTTGTACTGGAACCTGAAATATGAGATTTTTTTCTCTCAACCGCATTCTGATATGCTTGCTGGGGCTGCTGCTACTGGCGGGCTGCGTCGATACGCGGTTGCTTCCGGCAGATGAAGATAACGGTTTCGTCGTCAACGGGCGTATCGCAG
>JAFSMS010000087.1 GCA_017447815.1 Bacteroidales bacterium
CATAGACCTCGTTACACATAGAAATCATTGTGGCGTATCCGTGAGGAATAAAACGACCACTTGCCTACAAAGATACGTTGTTACGGTCTTGATTTTTATCCCTACTGGCGTAAAAATCCAAGATTTTTATGTAAGTTTGTAAGTCTAACACTGAAACGCATGAATACGCACGTCGTCATTATGGCCGGAGGAATCGGGAGCAGGCTGTGGCCGCTCTCCACGCCGGATGTCCCCAAGCAGTTTATCGATGTCCTGGGGGTGGGCAAGAGCCTTCTCCAACTCACCGTGGACCGTTTCGGCCCGGTTTGCCGGCCGGAGAATTTCTGGGTGGTCACCGGAGAGAAGTATGTACCGCTGGTCCGTCAGCAGTTGCCGGCTGTCCCGGAGAGCCAGATTCTGGCCGAGCCGGAAGGCCGCAATACCGCACCCTGTATCGCCTATGCTTCCTGGAAAATCCAGAAGAAAGACCCCGAGGCCAACATCGTGGTCACGCCGGCCGACGCCCTGGTGATGAAAACGGCCGAATTTGCGGAAACCATCGCCAAGGCGCTCGCCTTCACGGAGGAGCGTGACGCCATCGTCACGGTGGGCATCACTCCCAGCCGTCCGGAGACCGGATACGGCTATATCCATGCGGCCGAATCCCTTCACGGCCAGTTGGTGAAAGTGACGGAGTTCCGGGAAAAACCGGATCTTGATACGGCCATCGGCTATCTGGAGGACGGCCATTATTTCTGGAATGCCGGTATTTTCGTGTGGAATGTGGGCACCATCGTACGCGAACTGCGGGCCTATGCCCCCGACATCGCCGCCGTGATGGACCGGCTGGCCCCGTCGCTGTTCACCGGGCAGGAACAGGAGCAACTCCGCCTGCTTTTCCCCACCTGCGAAAAGATTTCCATCGACTATGCGGTCATGGAGAAGTCGCCCCGCATCTATGTGATTGCGGAAGACCTTGCGTGGAGCGACCTCGGGAGTTGGGGCTCCCTCCTCACGCACCTTCCCGCCGATGAAGACGGCAATTCCGTCATCGGGGCCGATGTGCGGCTTCATGGCTGCCGGAATTGCTTTGTCCACACGGCCTCGGAGAAGACGGTCGTGGTGGAAGGACTTGACGGATACATCGTTGCCGAATCCAAGGACCGTCTGCTGGTTTGCCGCCTCTCCCAGGAGCAGCATATCAAAGAGTATTCGGCCTAAAACTTTTTTTAAAAAATCATTGCAGATTCCAAAAAAGTTACTACCTTTGCAATCCCGTTACGGGAAACCGCTTAAATCGGTTTGGAAGACTCGTTAGCTCAGTTGGTAGAGCACAACACTTTTAATGTTGGGGTCTCGGGTTCGAGCCCCGAACGGGTCACAAAGGAAGCGAGTCTTCCACAGAGTTACCAGCACTCTTAGCTCAGCTGGTAGAGCAGCTGACTCTTAATCAGCGGGTCTAGGGTTCGAGTCCCTAAGAGTGCACTTGAAAGAAGCTAAAATGCAACAGCAGATTAGCTTCTTTCCTTTTTTTCCTCTGAAGGGATGGTCACCGCTGGCCAGCCGTAGTCTTTGTAAACAGCCACTTTTGTTATTCCAAGAAAAAGAAGTAG
>JAFSMS010000088.1 GCA_017447815.1 Bacteroidales bacterium
ATAAAGGGAAAACCCCTATCCGAATTCGGGTAGGGGTTTTGGCTTAATATACTGTAGAACAGGAAGTTACTTCCACGCTTTATTTTTGGAACCACGGTCGGGCACCATTGGAACCTCCCGTGACAAACTTTTGGCCGTTTTTGGGTTACGGGAGGTTCTCCAGCGCGCGAGTGTGAATTCAATGGCTTTTCTTCCACTCGCCGGGCGTAACGCCCGTCACGTCCTTGAAGGTGCGGAAGAAGGTTTTTTCAGAGACGAAGCCGGATTCAGACGCCACCTCGGAGAGGAGTTTGTCGGGGTAATTGCGAAGGAGTTCCTGGGCATAGCGGATCCGGAACCCGGCCACATAGTCCGGGAAGGAAAGGCCGGTTTCGCCGTTGATGCAGGCCGAAACGTACGTGTTGTTGGTCCCCAGTTCGCGGGCAACGTCGGCAACGCGAAGGTTGGGCCGACGGAAGAACTGCCGGTCCCGCATCAGGGAATCGATCCGGCTGGCCATACTGGGAGGAGCCGAGGGCTCCGTCTGTGCAGCATCGGCCGATTGCTTCCTTCTCAGAAGCCACAGGGAGATACCGCCCAGCAATACCAATCCCACAATCGCCAGGAGGCGGGACGTCCCGCTGCCGGCAGGAACACCTCCCGGAGAAAGCATATACACCGAGGCGGAAGGCTCATAGTTTAAAGGATCCGACCCTCCGGTGAGTACCAGGCGTCCATCCGGTAAGAGAAGATCGGCGGGGTATCTGGCCACCGCCTCCAGGGAATCGGTATACCAGACCGTCACCGGAGCGGGGGTTTCCTCATAGGAAACGCCGGCCATATAGACCCGGCTGTGCTCATCGGTGCCCACAATCCAGGCCGTGCGGGAAGAGCGGTCTACGTGGGCATAGGAGGAATAACCGATGGGGCCCCAGGGACCCTCTGTAGGAATGGGTTTGTCGGTATCCAGCAGGGAAAAACGTTCTCCCGCCACCTTGAGAAGGACGGAATGGTGCCTTGTACTGTCTTTCGCGTGAACGAGATACGTAAAATGACCCGTAGAAAAGTCTCCGATAAAGCAGTCATCGGCCCGGGGACTTTCATTATCCTGAAGGATCGGATGCCACTTTTCAAGCAAAGGAACATTGAACGGTTCCCCGTACAGCCGGTCCACGGTCCCGCCCAGGGGCTGGGCATACGAACTCAAGGAGCCGAAGATGATGGCATTGTCGATGTCGGAGCGAAGGATGTAGGGATGGGCGCGGTCCTGTGAGACCGGGATTTCCCCTTCATTCGTATAATCTTCCGTGACATCCTTCTCCCACCAGTTGCCGCTCACGATGAGGCGGCCGCCGCCCAGTTCCAGCGCCGAGGCCTTGGCTCTCTTTTGCTGAAGGATTGGGAGAGGTGAAAAGCGTTTCTCGGAAAGGTCATAGCGCTCTACGCCCCAGGTCTGGCCAATCCCGAATGCTTCGGAATAACCGCCGCCCAAAACCAGGGAACCGTCCCCGAGGATCAGTCCGAAAGAATTGTCGTGCGGATACAGCATCGGCACCGTGGTCCATTTGCCGGAAAGCCAGAAATCGGCTTCCTGAACGGGAATGAAGCCGGAGGTGTGCCCGCCGGCAGCCACGAACCCGTTTCCGAAGGGAAGGGCCACGTGACCCGACCGGGGACGGGGCATATCCGGCAGGCGCTCGGTCTGGAGCGGCACGAAACGCACGCCCCCGTATTCCACCACAGGCCGCTCCCTGCTGCCCGTACAGGCGGCAAGAAGAAAGGCCGTGGTGGCGATGAGGGCGATGCGTTTCATTCTGTAAATATACGAATTACTTGGTGAATAGCACCAGGATGATGAAGAATAAGACGATGGCACCATAGATAATCAACTTTTTCTTGTTGATGAACCTAATTTCCGGCTTGCCAATCGTCAGCTTGGGTTTGAACTGCTTCCAGTCTATGCCCTGCGCCTCTTCTTCGGCGGGCTGGGTGGGTGCAGCGCCCAGAGGGGCTCCGCACTTGGGGCAGAAACGCTCGTCCGGCTGAACGGGCGCACCGCATTTTTCACAGAAATTTGCCATAGGATCGTGTATTATTGGTTGCGTTTTTGTTCGTCTTCCAGCCGCTCGTTCTCTGCGGCCGTAAAGCCTTCATCTGCCATCAGCTGCGCTGCCTGGACGGCCAGCAGCAGTTCTCCGGGAAGCTGCGTCTTGAGCGCTTTGTCCATCTTGCCCAGGCGGCCGAAAAGGGCCCCGAGCACCAGGTAATCCTTCCACAGGGCTTCGCGCGGGAGGGTTGTCAGGCTGCCCAGCTGATTCCTGAACTCGATGACCTTGCGGAGTTCCGCCATTCCTTCCGGGGTGGCCTTCCCGTTTTCTCCCAGCCAGCCCCGGGACAGGAGATACCTCCTGCCGCGGACCTCGGCCCGGCGGGGATACTCTCCCAGGATTTCGAACTCGTGTCTGGCCCATTGCCTGAACTCCTTGCTCCCCAGCACGGCATCCTTCCCGGCGGCCGCGATGAGCATCTCGTACAGGCTCATCTCGGTGCGGTCGGTGAATTCCGTATCCAGGGACAACCGAAGACTCACCCGCCTCCGGCCGTCCGGAATAACGGTCATACGCCCCTCCAGAATCCATTTCAGGATGAACGCACACAGAAGATTGCGCTCGTTTTTGGTGGAACGCAGGGAAAACTGCAACGCATTCTCCTCTACATACCAGTTCGCAAACACATTGCCTCGCAGGGGAACATCGGCCGTTTTTCCGTCAATCTTGGACTGGCCGAAGAGGCTCTTCCGGTACTTCTGCCCCGTTAGGAAAACATAGGCCAGATAGAGGACAGCACCCACCAGGGCGATGAAAAACACATATTTCATAGGCTATGCTTTGCGCGGTGTGCCGCAGTTTGGACAGAATTTGGAGTCGTCGCTCTTGTAAGGGGCGCCGCAGTTGGGACAGAACTTGGGGAGGCTCGCCGGCTCCTGCAACTGCCGGATTTCGGCCTTGAGTTTCTCTACCGACGCCTCGTCCATCGAGGGGATGAACATCCAGCGGGTAAGGTACTCGGCTCCGGGACTCACGCCGATGGCGCCTTCGGCGCTTACCAGATAGAAGGAACCGTCCTCGACGGGGTTCTCCCGGTCAAACTCTTCGGCGAAACGGTAGAGTTGGAGTGCGTTGTATTTTTCATTGTTGTCGGCATAGCGCCAGACTACGCAGCGGGTCATTGCCGCTCCAAGAGCTTCAATCAGGCTTTGAAAGTGGGTAAAAGCTTGGTTTTCCATATCTTATGTTTTTATTCATTTTCAGGGAAATCGTCGAAGTCGTCGGCCTTAAGCATAGCCGAGCGCTCCTTCAGGCTCATATGAGTGGTATAGCGCTCCAGGTCAGGTCCGTGGAGCTTCACGGCCTTGGTAAAGGGCTTATGGACGCCCAGTTCCTGGGCCAGAGGGCCAAACTGCTTGGAGCCTTCCAGCGCCTTGTCCCCGTACTTGCCCACAATATCTCCCACCCTGTCATAACCCCAGCGGTCAATAGCGGC
>JAFSMS010000089.1 GCA_017447815.1 Bacteroidales bacterium
CAATCTCCCGGCTCTCAGGAGCACCAGTGTAGGTGTCCTGCACTTTGGCGCAGCCCACCATCGCTACGATGGCCACTGTGGAAAGAATAATGGTTTTTTTCATAATACTTAATACTTTAAAATGATATATAAGTTGTTAGTAGTTAATTGTTTTCTATTTAGTGTTAAGTTCACTATCCAATGGGCACATCCACATTTTCTTCGCTCCACGGGTCCACGCTGGGCGCAATACCGCCCGCATTGCTCTCCGGCTCGGGGATGTCTATGGGCTCCTCGATCACAATATGATGTTCGTTGTCGGGGTCGTTGTCAAACTGGTCGGTGATGTCCACCGAGAAGGTGTACGCGTTGCCGCCGGTGTCGCGCACGAAGATGTGCAGGAGGGACTCACTGGCACCCGGAAGCTTGCCGAAGGTGTTGAACACCGTGTACAGACAGCCTTTGTCGCGGTCCACGCCCACCGGGAACCAGATGGTGACCGGGTCCTGCGAGATCTCACCCTTGCCGAAGAAACTGCTCCGGGACTGATTGGTCACGAAGGCTTCGGCGCTCTCGATATATTCAGCTCCTACCACGGTGTGTACCTCGAAGATGTAGGTGTCCACGATGGTCTGCACCACGGAGGAGATGGTAATGGTCTGGCTTTCGCCGGAGAACTCCGGGATCTCCACTTCCTGACGGGTTACCAGCAGGTGGTCCGGGGCATAAATGATGGTGGGGTCATCGGCCTTGGTGGCACCCGTGAACTTCTGCAGGGTCGGCAGCTTGGATTCCGTGATGTCCGAGGTGAAGGCCTCGATGGTATTGAGGTCGTTTTCTCCGCGTACCTGTATGTATTCCGTGCCGAAGGAGTAGATGAGCATGGTGTATCGGCCCGGGCCCAAGGAAAGGGCGCCGCCGTAGGTGCCCACGAACTGGGAGTACATGAGCTGGCCCGTCTCCGGGGAGTAGAAGTTGGTCTTGAGGTACTCCGGCTCCTTGATGGTGGCCATCTCCAGTTCGATATCCACGTCGATGTCCAAGTCCAGATCCAGATTCAGGTCCAGATTGAGTTCCAGGTCCAGCTCCAGGTTGGTCTCGCGGTTGTACAGCGGCATACGCTTGCAGGAAACAAGCGACAGAACGGCCAGTAACGATATGAGCACTACCCGTTTCATTTCTTCTTGCTGTAGATAGGAAGCACCAGGGCCACGTTGGCCTTCACCGGGCCGAAGTACCGGATCACCTTGGCCATGTCCTTGTCTTTGTAGCCCTTGCCGCCGGGGGTATACACCTCGTACTGGCGGGCCTGGGAGTAGAAATAGCCCACGCCCAGGGACAGTTCCAGGCGCATCTTCTTCTTGAATACGGGAAGGGCGTACAGGTAGTCAATGCCCACGGTGGCGAATTCGCCCTGCAGGCCTTTATAGTTGCGTTCGAAATCGTAGTAGCCCGCCATGGTGAACAGGCCGATGGAGTGGCCCAGCAGGCGGCGCTGCGGGGTGCGGCCCCGGCCGAACCAGTATCGGCCTTCCAGATTGAGGGCCAGCGCCTGCACGCAGTTGCGATGGTCGGCGTTGCGGAAGAGCCAGGGATAGTACCAGTCGGCCCCGATGGACCAGCTGTTGCCCAGCGGCAGCTCTGCACCCACGTTCAGCGCCGGCAGCAGCAGGTTGGTCCTGGCCTCCAGCAACAACTTCCGCGGATGGTCGGTCTCTTGTGCCCCGAGCGTTTCCGCTCCCCAAATGGAAACAAGAAGAGCTACCATTATATGAATCGCAATGCGTCTCACTTTTAACGGTCGTTAAAATAGGGCTTGAAAAGTGACAATTCGGGCTTTCTTTACTATTCTAATAAGTATTATATAATGGCTTTTTTGTGTAGGGGGGGGTAAAAATGCTCCGAAAAATGAAAGTTTTTTCTTGCATTTTTAGAGAAAAATTCTTTACTTTGTCGCTAATCGTTTTAACGACCGTTAAAAGTTAGACGCCAGGCATCGGCATCTATCAGAGATTCCGCCGAATCCAGCGAGACAGCGTCTGCGGCGACACATGGCAGCGCCGGGCTATTTCCCTGTGGGGAACCGACTGGGACAAAAGCCGGCAAATCTGCCGTTTCCGGGCATCCAGTTTGTAACTGCGGTTCTGAGCCCCCACCGGTCGGCCTAGCCGAATGCCCTGTGCCCGGCGAAGGTCCAGGGCCTCACGCGTGCGCTGGCAAATCAGTTTCCGCTCAATCTCGGCCGACAGCCCGAAGGCAAAGGCCAGCACTTTGCTTTGGATATCGTCTCCCAGGCGGTATCCTTCCTTGATGGTCCATACGCGGCACTCCTTCTCCATGCAGGTGTTCAGGATATCCATAATCATGAACAAA
>JAFSMS010000090.1 GCA_017447815.1 Bacteroidales bacterium
AATACTGAGAAGGGTAAAAAGAAGCGGTGACGCCACCTCGCATTACCAGGCTCGGTGGCTACGGCTCGACGCTGCGGTGGGCTCTGGAAAATGGCCCTCCTCGCGGCGGCCGTCACCAACTGTTTTTTGCATCATTACCGGAAACCAAGCGATTACAAGGCAAGAAAAAACCGAAACCTCCAAATTCTTCTGGAGATTCCGGTTCTGTGCCCAGAGCGGGAATCGAACCCGCACGATATTGCTATCACAGGATTTTGAGTCCAGCGCGTCTACCAATTCCGCCATCCGGGCAGGGGGATTGGAGTTGCAAAGTTAGGGCAATTTCGGGGAACTGCCAAATTTTTCCGTTATCTTTGTCAATATGAAACAGTTTGTCCTTTATTCCCTGCTGGCCGTGATGCTTTGTGCGTGCGGCGGCAAACAACTTGTCGGCGTCCGTTTTCCCGAGCCGCCCGTCGAAATTGCCTGCAATGCCGATTTCGGGATGGAGCTCATCAACTATTTCAACATCCTCCAAACTCCGGACGGGACGTACCGAATGTACTTCAGCGGGAATGAGGAGAATGGAATCGCCGAGAACGAGTGGCAGCAGAACCTGTATCTGGCCGAATCGGCCGATGGCTTCCACTATACGCTGAAAGGCAAGATCATGGATGCGTTGATTGAGCAGTCGGTGTGCCTGACCGAAGACAGGCAGTGGCCTTACCGCCTGGTGGGCAATCAGTTGGAAAACGGAAAACACTGCATGTTCCTGTGGAAGTCGAAGGACGGTGTTTCCTTTGGCGAGCGTCGGCAACTCTATGATTTCAAACACGACACCCAGAATATCCTGGTGCCGCGCGGCCATCAGATGAAACTCTATTCCCGCGTTACGCAGGAGCATTACAAGAACCGCCGGGTCACGCTTACGAGCCTGACGCTGGACGGCGAGCCGGCCGGCGAAACCGAAGTGCTTGCGGGAGACTTCCTGTACAACAGCGCCGCCTGCAAGGTGGACAGCCGATACGACCTGCTGTTCCCCACCTACTACAACACGCACGGAGGAACCACCGATGCCTGCCGGTTCCGCTGTTATCTGGCCGACGGTCCCTTTGTACGGGAACTTCCCTGTGACCTGAACCGCTGGGTCGAGGCCGACGAAAGTTGGTATTTAGCCTCCCCTGGCTTTGTCATCATCGGCGGAGAGCACTACCTCGCCTATAGCACCCGCAGCGAATCGCATGAACGCAGCCACACCGGCATGACCAGCCAATACAAACTGATCAAAGTTGTATTGGAATACGAATAAACACTATCTTTGTAGTCCGAACAGCCATGACCGCTCCTGTGCTCATATCCCTTTCCGACGCCCTGGCCCGCCTGCAGGCGGAGCCGGAGTGTTATCTCGTGTATGACCGCAATGCCGCCTGGGTGGCCTCTTCGCTCATGGAGCGCCTTCCGGTGTGCGGCTCGCTGGCCATCGAAACCTCGGAAGAGGGCAAGACCCTGGAGACGGTGCAGTCGCTGGAGCGCTGGCTTCTGCAGGCCGATGCCACCCGCGGCGCCCTCCTTCTGGCCGTCGGCGGCGGCATCACCACGGACCTCGTGGGCTTTGCGGCCGCCATCTACAAAAGGGGCATCCGCTATGCCAATTTTCCCACCACCCTTCTTGCGCAGGTGGATGCCGCCATCGGCGGGAAAACGGGCGTAAACCTGGACGGCTACAAAAACATGCTGGGGGCCTTCCGGATGCCGGAATTCACGGTGCTGGAAGCCTCGTTCCTGCGCACGCTGCCCGCCCGGGAATGGCGCGACGGCCTGGCCGAAATGCTCAAAACCTTCCTGATCGGCGACGGGTCGGCCTATCATCAGGTCATTACGTTCATGAAAAACGCCCAATTTTTGGACGCGACGGGTTTCATGGATGCGATACGAAGGGCGGCCGAAATCAAGGCCGATATCGTGGCCGCGGACCCGGAAGAGCACGGCGAGCGGGCCAAACTGAACCTGGGCCACACCTTCGGACACGCCATCGAGCATGAGGCGCGCCTGCACGGGGACGACATCTCCCACGGCGAGGCCGTTGCCATGGGCATCATCCTCGCGGCCGGGTTGTCAGAGCGGCTGGGCGTGGCGCAAAATGGCCTCTCGGCCCGGTTGAGGGCCGATTTCGCCCAGGCGGGCCTGCCGGCGGACAGCCCTTATCCGGCAGAGGATTTGCTGGAGGCCCTGCGCAAGGACAAGAAGGCGGCTGCGGGCGGCAAGGTGAAATTTGTGCTCCTGCGCGCCCCCGGAGACGTTGTTTTGCAAGAATTACCCTATGATTGTTACCTCCATACAAAATAAGGAACTGCAGGAAATCCTGGACCTGCTGCCGGAACTGGAGATGGCGGAAATCCGCCTGGACCGCTGCGCCCTGGAAGACGAAGAAATCGAGCAGTTGTTTTCCGAGTCCGACGTGCCCCTCATCGCCACCTGCCGCCTGGCCGAAGAGCCGCAGGCGCCGCAAATCCTGGAACTGGCCATCAAGGCCGGTGCCAAGTATGTCGATCTGGAGATGGAGGCTCCCGCCGCCGTGGGCCGGCGCATCCGCGAAGCCTGCCGCGAGTGGGGGACCGTGCTCATCCGTTCCTACCATAACTTTGAAAACACCCCGGCCCTTCCGGTGCTCCGCTCCCTCGTGGACCGCGCCCGCCAGTTCGGGGGTGAAGTGGTGAAAATCGTCACCACAGCCACTTCGGAGGCCGATAACGAAACCATCAAGGCCCTGTATCAGGAAGCCGGTTCCGGCAGCCTCGTGGCCTTTTGCATGGGGCAGGAGGGAAGGCCGTCCCGCCTGGAGGCGCTTCGGCAGGGAGCCCCGTTTACGTACGCCTGCCTCTCGGAAGAGGAGGCCACCGCTCCCGGTCAGTGGACCACCCGGGCCATGCAGGAAGCCGTGTACGGCGGGTTCCGTTTCATCGAGGCCCGGAACCTCCCCATGCCTTCGTCCAAGAGTTTTGCGCAGCGGGCCATCATTGCCGCCGCCCTCGCGGAGGGCACGTCCCGCCTTTCCGGCTACTCTCCCTGCGGAGACAACGAAAGTGCCCTGGCGGTTGCCCGGGCCCTCGGGGCCGATGTGAAAGTGGAAGGCCCGGTGCTGTGCATCCGGGGAATCGGCGCCAAAGCGGGCTGCCTTCCGATAAAAGAGATTCATACCGGCGAGTCCGGTTTTCTCACCCGGCTCATGATTCCGATCCTCTCGGTCCTGTCCGGTGAACCGGTCCGGGTAAGCGGGGAGAAAACCCTTCTGAACCGTCCCCTGACCGACGCCCATGACATCATGGCCGCCTACGGCGTGCGGCTGTACCCGGAGGAACAGACCGGCCCCCGGAAAAACGACTGCTACCTGCCCCTCAAAGTGGCCGGACCGCTCATCCCCGGCCGGGCCGATGTGTCCGGCAAGGGCGGCTCGCAACTTCTTTCCGGCCTTTTGTCGGCCCTTCCGATGGCCGGCGACAAATCGGTCCTCTATGTGCACGAGCCCCGGAGCATCCCCTACCTTTTCATTACGGTGGACGTGCTCAAGAAGTTCGGCATCCGGATGGGCTCGGAAATGGAAGGCGGGGACGATTTCCTGGAAACCCAGGACTGGAGTCTCTGTACCGGGGTGAATTTCCGCATAAAGGGCAGCCAGCGCTATCAGGCGGCCGATTTTGCCATCGAGGCCGACTGGTCCGGCGCCGCTCCTTTCCTGGTGGCCGGCGCCATCTTCGGCGATGTGGAAGTGACGGGCCTGGACACCCGTTCCCTCCAGGCCGACATCTCCGTCATGGACATCCTCATGGAGGCCGGGGCCAGCATGTCCCAACTGGACGGTCCCGACGGCCCCATCCACGTGAAACGCGCTCCGCTGAGCCCTTTCCATACCGACCTCAACAACTGTCCGGACCTTTTTCCCATGGTGGCGGTCCTGGCGGCCTTCTGCCCCGGCGAAAGCCATATCCTGGGCGTGGAGCGCCTGCGCCACAAGGAAACCGACCGGGCGGCCGCCATCGAGGCGATGCTCTCCAAGATGGGGGTCTCCGTGACCATTGAGGAAGACGAAATGACCATTACGGGCATGGGGCTTACCCGACGCCTGGCAACCGGCCGGCTTCTCCGAGGCGGCGAATATCCGTCTTACGGCGACCACCGCATGGTCATGGCCCTCAAAGTGGCCTCCCTCGGGGCCGATTCCCCCGTCGTCATCGACGACACGGCCTGCGTATCCAAGTCCTTTCCCGCTTTCAACGAAATGTTTGACAAACTATGAACACTTTTGGCAATAAATTCAGAGTCAGTATTTTTGGCGAGTCCCACGGCCCGTATATCGGCGTAACCCTTGACGGCGTCCTGCCCGGCATTCCGCTCCGGGAAGCGGATTTTGCAGAAGACCTGGCCCGCCGCAAGGCCGGAGCCCCCGGCACCACGCCCCGCATCGAGTCCGACCTTCCGGAAATCGTGTCGGGCGTTTATGACGGGCACACCACAGGGGCGCCGCTCACCCTCCTTTTCCGCAACGAGAACACCCGCAGCGAGGACTATGAGCAGTTCCGCAAGCATCCCCGTCCGGGACATGCCGACTTCACCGCCAACATCAAGTACGGCGGCTTCAACGACCCCCGCGGCGGCGGCCATTTCAGCGGAAGGCTCACCCTGGGTATTGTGGCGGCCGGCGTCGTGGCCAAGAAAATGATGTATTTCGCGCAGTTCCATGCCGTCCTCACGGAGGTGGGGGGAATCAAGGATTCATCGGCCTGGAAGGGCGCGCTGGAGGCGGCGCAGGCCGAAGGCGACTCGCTGGGCGGTGTGGTGGAATGCACCGTGGAGAACATTCCCATCGGCCTGGGAGAACCCTTCTGGAACAGCGTGGAGTCCCTGGTTTCCCATGCGATTTTCGCCATTCCGGGCGTGCGGGGCATCGAATTCGGCGACGGTTTTGCCGCGGCCGCGATGTTCGGCTCGCAGCACAACGACGCTTTCCCGGAGCACAAGTGCTGCCACGGAGAGCACGAGGAGGGGCACGAATGCCAGTGCCACGGAGAGCACGAAGAAGGACATGAGTGTCACTGTCATGGTGAGCACGAAGGTGAAGAGCACCACTGCTGCGGCCGCCACAAACGGCCCCAGCCGCCCGTGACCAACCACGCCGGCGGGGTGAACGGCGGCATCACCAACGGCAATCCGCTGGTGTTCCGCGTGGCGTTCAAGCCCACATCCAGCATTGCCAAGGCCGGCATTCCGGGGCGTCACGACGTCTGTTTCGCCCTTCGCACCCCCGTCATCGTGGAGGCCATGGCCGCCATCGTGCTTGTAGATTTGGCGCTTTAGGTGTATCTTTGCAATCCTATGTCTGAGAGCAACAAAATCATACAGGAATTCACCAGCGCCGAGTACAAGGAGGGCTTTGTGACGGATGTGGAGCAGGAATTCATTCCCAAAGGACTGAATGAGGACATCATCCGGCTCATTTCCCGGCGGAAAGAGGAGCCGGCGTGGCTGCTGGAATTCCGCCTGGACGCTTTCCGCAAGTGGCAGGCCATGCCGCAGCCGGACTGGGCCCACCTGGATATGCCGGAGATTGATTTTCAGGATATTATCTATTACGCTGCACCCAAGAAAGACAAAGACCGCCCCAAGGAGATCGACCCCAAACTGGCCGAAACCTTCGACAAGTTGGGCATTCCCCTGCGGGAGCGGGAAGCGCTGGCCGGCGTGGTGGCCGTGGACGCCGTCTTCGACTCCGTCTCCGTCACCACCACCTTCCGCAAAACCCTGGCCGAGAAGGGCATCATCTTCTGCTCGTTCTCCGAGGCCGTAAAGGAGCACCCGGACCTGGTCCGCCAATACCTGGCCAGCGTTGTGCCCGCATCGGACAACTTCTTTGCCGCGCTGAATTCCGCCGTCTTCTCCGACGGCTCGTTCTGCTATATTCCCAAAGGTGTCCGCTGCCCGATGGAACTGAGCAGTTATTTCCGTATCAACGCCCGCGGCACCGGCCAGTTCGAGCGCACGCTCATCGTGGCCGACGAGGGCTCGTACGTGAGTTACATGGAAGGCTGCACCGCCCCCATGCGGGATGAGCGGCAACTCCATGCCGCCGTGGTGGAAATCGTGGTGGAAAAGGATGCCGATGTCAAGTATTCCACCGTCCAGAACTGGTATCCCGGCGATGCCGACGGAAAAGGCGGCATCCTGAACCTGGTGACCAAGCGCGGCATCTGCAAGGGAAGCGGCAGCCATCTGAGTTGGACGCAGGTGGAAACGGGCAGCGCCATCACCTGGAAATACCCTTCCACCATCCTGAAAGGGGATTTTTCCGCTTCGGAGTTCTACTCGGTGGCCGTCACCAACAACCACCAGCAGGCCGACACCGGCACCAAGATGATTCATCTGGGCCGGGGTACCCGGAGCCGCATCGTGAGCAAGGGCATATCGGCCGGCGTGAGCCAGAACAGTTACCGCGGCCTGGTGCGGATGGGCAGGAATGCCCTGAATGCCAGGAATTATTCGCAGTGCGACAGCTTGCTCATCGGCTCCCGCTGCGGAGCGCATACCTTCCCCGTCATCCATTCGCAGTGCCCTTCGGCCACGGTGGAGCATGAGGCCACCACCTCCAAGATCAGCGAGGACCAACTGTTCTATTGCAACCAGCGGGGAATCGGCCCGGAAGATGCCGTGGGCCTGATTGTGAACGGGTATGCCCGCGAGGTGCTGTCCCGTCTTCCCATGGAGTTTGCCGTCGAGGCGCAGAAACTCCTGCAAGTTTCTCTTGAAGGTTCGGTGGGATGATGGACTGGATGGATATCGTCGTGTTTTCGCTCGCCGGCCGCCCGGTGCTTCTCCTGGACCTGGTCTGTTCGGTCCTGGGGCTGGTGACCGTGTTCCTGGCGGGCCGGAACTCAAAGTATAACTTTTGGACGGGCTACCTGTACACGGCCGCCCTGTTTTTCCTTTTCTGGAGCCGGAACCTGTATGCCAGCCTGCTGCTCCAGCCGGTTGCGCTCACCATCAACATCATCGGCCATTACCGCTGGACGCATCCGCGCCCGGGGGAACACTCTTCGGAGCACCACGGCAACCTCAAGGTGACGATGCTCTCCTGGACGGAGAGGCTTCTTTCGCTCGTGGGCGTGCTGGTGGTGGCCGGCCTGTGGGGCTGGACGCTGGACAGCCTTTTCCCGGCCGACCCGCATCCCTATCTGGACTCCTGCGTTACGGTGCTCATTTTGCTGGCCCAACTGCTGAGCGCCCTCAAGAAATGGGACTGCTGGGTGGTGTGGCTCATTGTAAACGTGGCGCAGATCGTCCTGCACCTGAGCGTGGGCAATGTGCTCATGTCCGTTGTGTGCGCCCTGTATCTGGTCAACGGCGTGTGGTCGCTGGCCACCTGGATGAAATTGTATCAAAAGAATGGATAAATTACTGGAAATCAAAAACCTGCACGCCAAAATCGGCGACAAGGAAATCCTCAGGGGAATCGACCTCACGATCGGCCCCGGGGAGGTGCATGCCGTCATGGGACCCAACGGGGCGGGAAAGAGCACGCTCAGTGCCGTCCTTACCGGCCGTCCGGACTATGAAGTCACGGAAGGCAGTATCCTGTACCGGGGAGAAGACCTTCTGGCAAAAACGCCCGAAGAACGTGCCTGGGCAGGCCTTTTCCTCAGTTTTCAGTATCCGATAGAGATTCCCGGCGTTACCATCACGGCCTTCATGAAGGCGGCGGTGAACGCGGGGCGCAAGGCGAAGGGCCTTCCGGAACTCAAGGCCGGCGATTTCCTGAAACTCATGAAGGAAAAGATGGCCCTGGTGCAGATGAAGCCCGAATTCGCCAGGCGCGAAGTGAACGTGGGCTTCTCCGGCGGCGAGAAAAAGCGCAACGAGATTTTCCAGATGGCCCTGCTGGATCCGGTGCTCTCCATCCTGGACGAGACCGACAGCGGCCTGGACGTGGACGCCCTCAAGATTGTGGCCGACGGCGTGAACACCCTCCGCTCTCCGGAAAAAAGCGCCATCATCATCACCCACTATCACAAACTCCTGGAGTATGTGCAGCCGGATGTGGTGCATGTGCTCAAGGCGGGCCGCATTGTGAAAACCGGCGGCCGTGAACTGGTCGATATGATTGAGTCACAGGGATTTGACCAATTTTAGCCCATGGGACACGGCAAGTATATCGCTCCGCCCCGCGGACAGTATCAGGTGCTCTCCGGCGAGGTCCTGAACCTGGAATTCGTGGTACTGCCCGGTGAGAGCCGCGATATCGACCTCTCCGTCGATCTCGTGGGCGAGGGCGCGCAGGCGCACATCAAGGCCCTGTACCTGTGCAAGGCCGACGAAAAGGTGAATTTCCGCATTTGCATGCATCACTGCGCCCCGGGTTGCCACAGCACCCAGAAAATCAACGGCATCGCCGGCGGCAGCGCCCAGGTGCATTTTGACGGCACCATCGTCGTGGCCCCGGAGGCCCAGCAGACGGAAGCCTACCAGGAAAACCACAACATCGTCCTCACCGAAGAGGCCAAAGTGGAGACCCGGCCCCAACTGGAAATCTATGCCGACGACGTAAAATGCTCCCACGGCGCCACGGTGGGCCAGTTGAATCCCGACGAACTCTTCTACATGCGTTCGCGCGGCATCCCGGAGGCCGAAGCCCGGACCCTTCAGATGCTGTCGTTCCTCTCTCCGGTGATTCCCGCAGGGCGCGGGGAAGAAATCGAAAAAGCGATCAGAAGCCTGTAAAACATGAAACGCCCGGTCCTGCCCATATTGTCCCTTCTGGCGGCACTGCTGCTCTGCGGCTGTCAGCAGCACAGCCGTCCGGACCGCCGCACCCGCGAACTGCTTACCGAACTGGACGGGTACATCAAGGCGCGGGAGATGTATGTGGTGCGGAAAAAGGACCAGATGGAGGTGCTTACCCGCCTGGCCGGTGACCTGCGCGACCCCGAACGCCGCTACGACCTGGAAATGAGGATTGCCGACGAGTACTTCGCTTTCAGTTTCGATTCCACCCAGGCCTACCTGAAGCACTGCATCGAACTGGCCGGGGCGGACACGGAACGGGCACAGGCGGCCACCCTCAAACTGGGGCACCTGTACGCCAAGTCGGGCAATTACATGGAGGCCCACCAGATTCTGTATGAACAGTTGGACAGCAACCGGCTTTCCCCCTCGCTGCAAACGGAATACCTGCAGGTGCTTTATGACTTCAGCCACGACCTCAGCGGCAACTCCGGCATGGTGGAGCGTCTTTCCATTCCGCCCGAAGCCCCGTACCGGGAGCGCCTGCTGGGCATCCTTCCCCGGAATTCGGAGGCGTGGCGCGTTCTGCTGCGGGACAAACTGGTCGCCGAGGACCGGCTGGATCGCGCCGACAGCGTCAGCCGGGTGCTGCTCGCTTCGATGAAGCCGGAAGACAGGAACTATGCCATCCACGCCTATTACCTGGCCGAAAACTGCGAGAACCGGGGCCTGCACGCAGACCAGCTCCTGTGGCTGGTGAAATCGGCGGAGTGCGACATCATGAATGCCGTGAAAGACTATGCCTCCCTTACCGTCGTGGCCATGCATGTGCTTCCCGTCGATGTGGAACACTCCTTCCATTATCTCCAGATTGCCCAGGAGGATGCGGTTTTCTACAATGCCAAACTCCGTCCCTGGCAGATTTCGCGTTTCCTGATGGATGTGGAGGAGGCTTATATGGCCAAACAGGACCAGCGGCAGCAGCTGAACAAGATTTTCCTGATTCTGCTGGCCATCATGGTCGCGGCGCTGTTTTTCATCACCTGGTTCCTGGTGAGCCGTTCGCTCAAACTGTCCCACCTGCATCGGGAACTGGAACAGGCCAATGCCAATCTGGCGGCCGCCAACGCCACCCTCGGGCAGTTGAACCTTCAGATTTCGAAGGCCGACCAGGTAAAGGAAGAATACATCCTGGAATTCCTGCAAACCCTCGCCAACCAGATTGCGCTCTTCCGCAACGAGGACAACCGCTACCGCAACCTGATCAAACAGGGAAAGGCCGATGAACTCCTGAAGGAACTCTCCATCGGCAGCCGGAGCGAAAAAGCCCGTGACCAATTCTACGAAACCTTTGACCAGACCTTCCTGGGAATGTATCCCTCTTTCGTGGAAGCCTTCAACGACCTTCTGTTGCCGCAGGCCCGCCTTTCTCCGCCCAAGGGACGCCTGAACACGGAACTCCGCATCTTTGCGCTGATCCGGCTGGGCGTGGACGACAGCAAAAAGATCGCCGCCATGCTGGACTACTCCGTCAGCACCATCTACAACTACAAGGTATCGGTCAAAAACAATGCCCTCGGCGACCGCGACACCTTTGAGGAAAGGGTGAAAAAAATAGGAAAGTAGTAGATTTTTGACTCATCGGGGTACTACTTTTTTACCCGCCGCACAAAATCGCAATTCTTTGGCATTCAAGGAATTGCGATTTTTGTTATACTACTTTTATTTTCCGGAGAGCGGGAGAGGTATGCAATCCTCATAATTTTGCTGCTGGACTTTGTGTCTGACTGCACAATTATTATTAACCAATAACCAACGCAAACATTTCCAACGCGTATGAAAAAAATCGCAACTCTGATCCTCTTTGCAGGATTGGCTTTGTCGGCGATGGCCCAGAATGTGACCCTCAAGGGTACGGTCCTGGACTCGGCCGGTGAACCCATTATCGGAGCGTTTGTCGTCCAGCAGGGAACCGCCAACGGTACCATGACGGGTGCGGAAGGAGAATTCGTCCTCTCCACCCCGCAGGGTTCCGCCATTGAGGTTTCCTGTATCGGCTACACAACGCAGGTGATTTCCAACAATGGTCAGCAGAACCTGGTCGTCGTCCTTCCCGACGACAGCCAGATGCTGGAGGAAACCGTGGTCATCGGCTACGGTGTCCAGAAAAAATCGGTGGTCACGGCGGCCATTGCCAAAGTGGATGCCGAGGCGCTGGGCGTAACGGCCCCCACCCGGGTGGACAACGCCCTCAAGGGCCTCACCGCCGGCGTTACGGTCACGGCCGCTTCCGGTCAGCCGGGCGCCAGTTCCCGTATCCGCATCCGCGGTGTGGGTTCCATCAACTCCTCCGACCCTATTTATATTGTGGACGGCATGCCCATCTCCGGCGGCATCGATTACCTGAATCCCAGTGATATCGAGTCCATCGAAGTGCTCAAGGATGCCGCTTCCGGTGCCGTTTACGGTACCCGCGCCGCCAACGGCGTGGTGCTCGTGACCACCAAGAAGGGCGCCAAGGGCCAAACCCACGTGGACTACAATTTCACCTATGGTATTTCCAACCCCTGGAAACAGCGTGAACTGCTCAACGCTTCCGAGTATGCCCTCATGATCAACGAAGGCCTCATCAACGCCGGAATGGCTCCCCGCTATGCCGATCCCTACAGTTACGGCACGGGCACCGACTGGCAGAAGGAAGTGTTCAACCGCAATGCCCCCCAGCAGACCCACGAGGTGTCCGTGAGCGGCGCCTCCGAGAAGGTCAACTACTATCTGGCCCTGGGTTATACCGACCAGCAGGGTATCGTGGGCGGCAACTGGGGCCGTTCCAATTACAACCGTCTCACCCTCCGTTCCAACACCAGTTTCACGCTGCTGGACAAAAAGAGCGAGCGCAACTACCTGAACAGCATTGTCCTGCAGAACCAGCTCTCCTATGCGAAGATCAGTTCCAAGGGCATTTCCGAGAACTCCCAGTGGGGTTCTCCCCTGGGATCGGCCCTCGCCCTCTCTCCGATTCTCGGGATTTATGCCAGCGACAGCGACGTGGAGAATTACCGCACCATCTATCCCGGTGAAACGCTCCTGCAGGCCGCTGACGGCCGCTACTACATGATTCCCGGCGGTTCTTACAATGAGATGAACAACCCCATCGCCGACCTTTCCCGTCCGGCGAACGACAACTGGAGCCACAAGTTCGTGGGCGCCCTCTCCGGCGACATCCAGATTTGGGACAACCTTCATTTCCATACGTCCTTCTCCGTGGACATGAGTTTCTGGGGCAATTACGGTTACAATCCCACCTACTATCTGTCCGGTAACAACCATGCTACCACCACGGACGTGAACGCCCAGTACGAGAAAGGCCTTGTGTGGCAGGTCGAAAACTACCTTACCTACAACAAGGAAATCGGCAAGCATGCCTTCTCCGTGATGGTTGGCCAGAGCGCCTTCGAGAACACGAGCGACGGCATCTGGGCCAATCGCCGCGACCTGGCTCCGGAGTGGTTTGACAAGCCTTATATCGGCAATGCCCCGGACAACAACGACGAGCCCGACAAGCAGCACGCAAACGGCTGGTTCAACAGCCCTTACCGCCTGGCCTCTTACTTCGGCCGTGCCGACTACAACTACGACGAGCGCTACATGATCCAGGCCACCATCCGCCGGGACGGCTCCTCCAAGTTCGGCGCCAATAACAAGTGGGGTTATTTCCCGTCCTTCTCCATAGGCTGGAATATCCACAAGGAACCCTATATCAACGTTCCTTCCTGGCTGTCCAACGCCAAGTTGCGTTTCTCCTGGGGCGTGAACGGTTCCGACGCCTTCGAGGCCTTCCGTTACACCACCCTTACGGCCAACAATAACAACTACATTTTCGACCGCAATGAGGCCACCGTCATCGGCGTGAAGTCTTCCGGCCTGGCCAATCCTTCCCTCCGTTGGGAGCGCTCCGTGCAGACCGACATCGGCCTGGACCTGGGCTTCTTCAACAACGCCCTCACCTTCACGGTGGACTACTACAACAAGAGCACCGACGGGATGCTCATCCAGATTCCGGTACCCGCCTATGTGGGTGAAGCCAGCCCTTGGGGCAACGCCGGTCTCATGCGCAACCAGGGTGTGGAAATGGAGTTCTCCTACAAGTTCTCCCCTGCAAAGGACCTGAACTTCCACATCGGCGGCAACGCCACCTATCTGCACAACGAACTGGTGAACCTGGGCAACGACAGCGGCTTCATGAACCTGGATTCCTTCCAGGGCGCCGGCGCCATGACCCGCGCCCAGAACGGCAAGCCTTTCCCGTATTTCTACGGTTACAAGACCGACGGCATCTTCCAGAACCAGGCCGAGATTGACTCCTATGTGAATGCACAGGGCGAGAAGATTATGCCCAACGCCCTTCCCGGCGACGTCCGCTTCGTGGATGTGAACGGTGACGGTTTGTTCAACGAAGACGACCGCACCGATATCGGCAACGGCATGCCCAAGTGGTCCGTGGGCCTGAACCTGAGCGCATCGTTCAAGGGCCTCGACTTCTATATGCTGTGGCAGGGCACTTATGGCAACGACATCCTGGATGTGACCCGCCGTGTGGATATTTCCGAGAGCAACCTTCCCGCCTACATGCTCAACCGCTGGACCGGCGAAGGAACCTCCAACAAGATTCCCCGCTTTGTCCGTGGCGACAGCGTGAACTGGCAGATTTCCGACCTGTATGTACAGGACGGCAGTTACATGCGCCTGAAGAACATCCAACTGGGTTACACCCTGCCGCAGAAGTGGACGCAGAAGATTTTCATCTCCTCCCTCCGCTTCTTCGTGGGTGCCGAAAACCTGCTTACCCTCACTTCCTACCGTGGTTTCGATCCCGAAATCTCCTCCGGTGGAACCTCCCTGGGCGTGGACTATGGTGTATATCCCCAGGCCCGTACCTTCCTTTGCGGTGTTAATCTCAAATTCTAAAACACAGGCATGCATATGAAACAGAATATCATTCTTGCTGCGGCAGCCCTGCTTGCCCTCACCACTGCCTGCACCGAAAAGTTCCTGACCGTGGAGCACAACAGTGCCCGCCCGCTGGAAACTTATTTCACCACTCCGGAACATCTGGAGGAGGCCGTCGTGGCCGCTTATGACCCGCTCCAGTGGTTTGACTGGTGCGAGGGTCAGTACAACCCCCTCAATATCATGTCGGACATCATGGCCGACCAGCTCTGGGTGGGCGGCGCCGACCGCTCCGACAACGCCTACTGGCACATGATGATGAATTACGAGGCCGTCCCGACCAATACCCTGTCCGGCATCTGGTCCGACGCCTATTCCGGCGTCAAGCGCTGCAACGACGTCCTCACCTACATCGGCTGGACCGAAGGCCTTTCCGAATCGGCCAAAACCCTGGTCGAGGCCCAGGTGCGCGTTCTCCGCGCTTTCTACTACAACATCCTCTGGAAATTCTGGGGCAACATCCCCTACTATGAGGAAAACCTGACCGGCGACTTCACCTGCGAGCAGTTCCAGGCCGACGAAGTGTACGGAAAGTTCATTGCCGACCTGGAAGGCGCCATCGCCCTCAACGTCCTTCCCATGAAATGGGACGACGCCAACATCGGCCGCGTGAGCAAAGCCATGGCCTACATGCTGTATGCCGAGGCGGTTCTGTACCAGAACGACGAAAGCCGTTTCGCGACGGCCCTGGGCTACATGAAGGAAATCATCAATGATTCCAACTATGAACTCCTGCCCGATTTCGGCCAGATTTTCAAGGAAAGCGGCGAATGGAGCAGTGAGTCCATCTTCGAGATCAGTTACAAGGACGACGGCGCACAGCGCTCCTGGAGCTGGGTCCGCGGCGTGGGCGGCACGGTGCTTCCGCGCTTGATTTCTCCCGCCGACTGGTCCGGTGACGGCGAACACGACAAAGGCTGGGGCTTTGCTCCGGTGCGTGCGGAAACGTACGAAATGTATGACGACGCCGACGCCCGCCGCGCCGCCACCTGCTGGGATGCCCGCAACACCGGCTCCGGTTCCTACAACCCCCGTTACCAGGACACCGGCTACTTCCTCGAGAAGTATATCGCCTACAAGGCCAACAATGCCGACGCCCAGTATGACGGTGACCTCAACTTCAACAACAACCTCCGCATCTACCGCTACGCTGAATGCCTGCTGAACGCGGCCGAACTGGCCGTCCGCACCGGCAACACCGGCGGGGCCGATGCCTGGCTCAACGCCGTTCACGGCCGTTCCCTGGGAGGCGCCACCGTGGCCCTGACCCTGGACAACATCAAGCAGGAGCGCCGGCTGGAGTTTGTGGGTGAAGGCAAGCGCTACTGGGACCTCATCCGTTGGGGAGACGCCGCTACCGTCCTGGTGCCGGACGCCTATGGCTACCGCACCAACACCTGGAGCGCCAGCAAGAAGTACCTGCCCTTCCCTCAGCACGAACTGGATGCCACGGAAGGTCTCACGCACGAACTGGTTCAGAACAACTATTAATCGACGCAGAATATGAAAAAGATCGCATATATCCTTATCGCAGCCCTGACGGTCTTTGCCTGCGCCAAGGAGGAGATCAACCACCCTTCCGAGGCCGCCGCTCCCAAGACCGCTTCCGCTTACGCGCCCGTCATTTCGGTCGATCAGGAAATCAACCAGGTCACCTTCTCCGTTGATTCCAAAGCCGTGATCCCCGTCTGGCTCTTCCAGGACAAAGACGGTGCGTACACCGAATACAAGGCCCAGAACGGCTTCAAACGCATTTTCGCCGTGGCCGGTGACTACAAGGTGCGCATGAAAATCATGAACGCCTCCGGTGTCACCCCCGACTATGTCGAGACCACTTTCCACATCGACAACACCATCGCCAACTTCGACCGTTTCGTCACCTTCCTCGCCGGCGGAAATGCTGCCGAAAACAGCAAGGAATGGCGCATTGACGGCGACGTGGCCGAGCACATGGGTTGCGGTGAACCCGGTACCGCCGGTGTCAACTGGTGGGCCGCCGCCCCCGGCGAGAAGGCAGCCTTCGGCGTGTACGAAGACCGCGTCACCTTCACCGGAGACGGGAACTACACCTACAATCCGGGTGAGGACGGCGGCGTGTACGTGAACAAGGACGTCACCGCCTCCCCGTTCGTGGAGCAGAAGGACGGCGCCACCGAAGACTATGTGGCTTCCGTATCGGCCCAGACCGCCACTTACGAATTCACCTACCGCGGCAACGACCTCTATCTGGTCCTCCCGGCCCATACCCTGTTCCCGTATATCGACAACGACGATTTCTGGGCCGCTCCGGAATTCAAGGTGCTCAGCCTCACCCGCGAGACCCTGGAACTGGTCCACGACAACGGCAGCATCGCCTGGCACTTCATCCTGACCTCCAAGGCAGCCGCCTATGTGTTCAAGGGCTTCAAGTACAATGCCGATTCCAACCTCTGGAAACCGGCCGATGCCGCCCACACGTTCAGTTACTATTACGCTCCCGGCTGGGCTCAGATTGACAATCCCGAGACCCTCCAGGAAGGGGCCGAATACACCCTGACCTTCCCGGCGGCCACCTCCGACCAGTGGCAGGCCCAGTTCTTCATCATCCCCGACGAGCCTGTCGTGCTCTCGGCCGACAAGAACTATGACTTCTCCGTCATCGTGAACACCAACAAGGCCCTTCCGGGCGTCACTTTCAAACTCACTGACGTAGGCGACGACGGCAACTTCCTGTTTGCCAACCGCGTACCCATCGAAGCCGGCGAAACCATCTACTATCTCACCGACCTCAAGGGCATCGACGCCCCTAACGGCGTGAAGATGGTCTTCGACTTCGGCGGCAATGCCGACGGCACCGTCGTTTCCCTGGCCAACATCGTCATCAAGGACCACGCCATCGACGACGGCACCGTCCTTCCCAGCGAGGAGCCCGGCGGAGACGAAGAGGAGGATGAGGAAGTCGTAATCTATGGAAAGGAACTCTGGGCCGCTTCCGCCGTTGAACTGGAGACCTGGTTCAGCCCGGCCGACTGGTCCGGCGGCCTGGATCCGCAGGCTGTCTATGCCGACGGCAAACTCACCCTGACGGTTCCCGAAGGCGTGGGTGGCAGCGAATGGCAGGGCCAGGTGAAACTGCACACCGACATTGTCATCGATCCGGCCAAGAAGTATGCCTTCCGTGCCAAGATCAATTCCAGTTCCGACGGTGTCATCACCGCCAAGATGACCTCCAACACCGATCCCGGCGGCATCGAGTTCTTCTACGACAACGGTGTCGAACTCACGGCCTATAACGACCTGGCCTTCGAAAAGGCCGGCGTGAGCATGGCCATCGAAGGAGAAGAGACCGTCATGGTGGTCTTCGACTTCGGCCGCCTGCCGGCCGGAACCGAGATAAGCGTTTCCGAGATTCTCCTGAACGAGGTGCAGTCCGGCGCCATCTCCTATGGCGACAACCTCTGGGACGGCAGCGCCGAACTGGAGACCTGGTTCAGCCCGGCCGACTGGTCCGGCGGCCTGGATCCGCAGGCAGCCTATGCCGACGGCAAACTCACCCTGACGGTTCCCGAAGGTGTGGGCGGCAGCGAATGGCAGGGCCAGGTGAAACTGCACTCCTCCATCGTCATCGACCCCGATAAGATGTATTCCTTCTCGGCCAAGGTGAATGCGGGCGCCGACGGTGCCATCACCGCCAAGATGACCTCCAACACCGACCCCGGCGGCATCGAGTTCTTCTATGACAACGGCATCGCCGTGTCGGCCTTCGAAGATGTGGTCATCAAGAAAGACCGCGTCCAGATGGCCATCGAAGGGGACGAGACCATCATGATTGTCTTCGACTTCGGCCGCCTGCCGGCCGGAACCGAGGTGACGGTCTCCGACATCACGATCCAGGAAATCAGCCTGGTTTCGTACGGCGAGAACATCTGGGATACCGCTGCCGAACTGGAAACCTGGTTCAGCCCGGCCGACTGGTCCGGCGGCCTGGATCCGCAGGCGGCCTATGCCGACGGCAAACTCACCCTGACGGTTCCCGAGGGCGTGGGCGGCAGCGAATGGCAGGGCCAGGTGAAACTGCACACGGCCATTCCCATCAAGCCGGGCAACCTGTACACCGTATCCCTGACCCTCAACGCCTCTGCAGACGGCACGGCTACGGTGAAGATGACCTCCAACACCGATCCCGGCGGCATCGAGTTCTTCTATGACAATGCCGTGAACCTGACCGCTTTCGAAAACGTCGTTTACACGCAGAAGGGCGTTTCCATGGACAACGGCGAGGGCGAGACCCTCATGCTGGTCCTTGACTTCGGCCGCTTCCCTGCCGGGACGGAGATCGTGGTTTCCGACATTATCCTTCGGGAGGCGGAGTAAGATGAAAATGCTGCATCTGATACCGCTTGCTTTCCTGGCCCTCGCCTGCTCGTGCGGCGGGGGCGGGAAAGACCCGGTTCCCGAGACGGAAACCGTTTCCCTGTCACCCGCGTCGCTCAGTTGCGACCATCAGGCCCAGACCCTCACGCTGAACGTGACCGCATCCGGCGCCTTCCAGGTTTATGCGGCCGACGGCGTCGATTGGGTGAAGGTCGAACCCTCCTACAGTTCCTCTCCCACGGCGGCCATCGCCGTGCAGGTGAGCAGGAACGACACGTACAAGGACCGGGAAACCGAGATTACCGTCAAGTGCGGCACCACCCGCGAGAAGGTGACGCTCAAGCAGACGGGCGGGGTGGTCGATATCGACGCTCCGGAAGGCTACGAACTGGTCTGGTGCGATGAATTCAACGAAGGCAGCGTGCCCTCGGGCGAGTGGTGGTACGAAACCGGCGCCGGCGGCTGGGGCAACAACGAACTGCAGGAGTATGTGGCCCAGAACAAGGACGGGAAAGACATCGCCTACCTCTCTGACGGCAGCCTGAAAATCGCCGCCCAGAAAATAGGGAACACGGTGTATTCCGTCCGCATGAACACCACCCGGGGCTGGCTGTACGGCTGGTTCGAGGCCCGCATCAAAGTGACGGACGCCCAGGGCGCCTGGCCGGCTTTCTGGATGATGCCCAAGAACTTCAAGACCTGGCCCGGAGACGGCGAGATTGACATCATGGAATACGCCATCGGCACGCAGGGCAAGGACAAGTCTTCTTCCAGCATCCACTGCAATGCCTTCAACTGGCCTGCCGGAACCCAGAAGACCCATGTGCAGAGCGTTTCCAATGCCGCCTCGTCCTTCCATGTCTATGCCCTGGAGTGGATGGCCGACAAGATGGTGTTCTACATTGACGGCCGGGCGCATCTCACCTTCGAGAACGACGGCGGCGGCTACGACCACTGGCCGTTCAACGCTCCCTTCTATCTGAAACTCAATCTGGCGTGGGGTGGCAATATGGGAGGAACCGCCAACGAAGCGGCCCTTCCGGCTGTCTATGAAGTGGACTACGTCCGCGTTTTCCAGAAATAATAAACCATGAAGCGTACTAAAATCGTTTTGCTGAGCCTTTTGGCGGTACTTGCCTGTTCCCCTCAGGCAGGTACCTCCGTGGGCTCCTGTCCCGATGTGGAGGCCCGTGTGGACGAAATCCTTTCCCGGATGACCCTGGCCGAGAAAATCGGCCAGATGAACCAGGTGTCGGCCGGAGGGGATGTCGCCCATTATGCCGACGCCTTGCGGAAAGGACAGGTGGGCTCCATCCTCAATGAAGTGGACCCGGATAAAATCAATGCATTCCAGCGCATCGCCGTGGAAGAGTCCCGCCTGGGCATTCCGCTGCTGGTGGGCCGTGATGTCATTCATGGATTTCACACGGTCTTTCCCATTCCCTTGGGCCTGGCCGCCACCTTCGACACCGCCCTGGTCTGCCGGGGCGCCCGGGTGGCAGCCCTGGAGGCCAGCGCACAGGGCGTACGCTGGACCTTCTCGCCCATGCTGGATATCGCGCGTGACCCCCGTTGGGGCCGCATCGCCGAGGGCAGCGGAGAAGACCCGTTCCTGGGCGCCCGGATGGCCGAAGCCATGGTGCGCGGCTATCAGGGAAGCGTGCCGGACAGCACTTCCATCGCGGCGTGCATCAAGCATTTCGTCGGGTATGGAGCGGCCGAAGGCGGCCGGGACTACAACAGCACTTTCCTCACGGAACGCGAACTCCGGAATGTCTATTCCCCTCCTTTCGAGGCGGCCGTGAAGGCCGGGGCGCTTACCCTGATGACTTCGTTCAACGACAACGACGGAGTCCCCTCGACCGGCAACCGCTTCATCCTGAAGGACATCCTTCGGGACGAGTGGGGATTTGACGGCCTGGTGGTCACCGACTGGAACTCCATGGGCGAGATGATTCCCCACGGCTTCGGAACCGACCGCAAGGACGTGGCCGAAAAGGCGGCCAACGCCGGCGTGGACATGGACATGATGACCTTCGGCTTCCTCTCCCACCTGGAAGAGCTGGTCAAGAGCGGGGCGGTGAAAGAAAAGACCATCGACAGCGCCGTGCGCAATATCCTCCGGGTCAAAATGCTGCTGGGCTTGTTCGAGCAGCCCTACGTGGATCCGGCGGCGGCAAAGGCCGTCCAGTATGCGCCGGAGCACCTGGCCGCCGCCCGGCAATCGGCCGAGGAATCGGCCATCCTGCTCAAGAACAACGGCGTCCTTCCGCTCCGGGAGGGCCTGCGCATTCTGGTAACCGGTCCTCTGGCCGATGCGCCGCACGACCAGTTGGGAACCTGGTGCTTCGACGGGGAGAAAGAGCACACCATTACGCCTCTCCGGGCACTGGAGGCCCGTTACCCCGGCCAGATCCGTTTTGAGCCGGGCCTGAAATACAGCCGTCAGCGGCGCGACCGTTTCGACGAAGTGACGGCCGCCGCCCGCCAGGCCGATGTGGTCCTCGCCTTCGTGGGAGAGGAATCCATTCTCTCCGGGGAGGCCCATTCCGTGGCCGACCTCAACCTGAAAGGCTCCCAGAGCGAACTGCTTGCCGCGCTGAAGGCCTGTGGGAAACCGGTCGTGGCCGTTGTGATGGCCGGCCGGCCCCTTACCGTCGAGCGCGACCTCGCCCATTGCGACGCCATGCTCTACTCCTTCCATCCCGGCACCATGGGCGGTCCGGCCCTGGCCGGCCTCCTTTCCGGGGACGTGAATCCTTCCGGCAAGACGCCGGTCACCTTCCTCCGCACGGTGGGGCAGGTTCCGCTCTATTACAACCACCACATGACGGGCCGTCCTTACAATGGGGAGACCCTTCTGGACGACATCGACCTGGAGGCCGGACAGACCTCCCTCGGGAATACGTCCTATTACCTGGATTACGGCGCCTATCCGCTCTTCCCCTTCGGCTACGGCCTCAGTTACACCAGTTTTGCCTATTCCGGCGCCGCGCTGGACAAGGAAACCTACGGGACGGACGATACCGTCCGGGTGCGTTTCACCCTCAGCAATACCGGCAGCCGCGAAGGCACCGAAGTGGTGCAGCTCTATGTCCGCGACCTGGTGGGCTCCGTCACCCGTCCCGTGAAGGAACTCAAAGCCTTCCGGCGTGAGACGCTGAAGGCCGGGGAATCCCGGACGGTCGAGATTTCCCTGCCGGTCTCCGAACTGGCCTTCTATGGCCTGGACATGGTAAAGAAAGTGGAACCGGGTGAATTCCGGCTCTGGGTGGCCGGTGACAGCGCTTCCGGAGAGCCCCTTTCATTCAAGGTGCAGTGATGGGAAGGTATTTTGGTGCAGGACTGGCCCTTGTCCTTCTGGCCGCCGTTGCCTGCGGCCGGAAAGAGAACGTTCCCGAGCCTGTTCCGGAGCCCCTGTTGCGCTCGGTCACCGTTTTGCAGGATTCCGTGGTCCTTTCCGATGACGGCAGCATCGAACTGTCCTTCACGGTAAAGGACCCGGACTTCGTGTTTACGGAACTCCTGCTGCAGACCGATGCCGGAGCGGCCCCCGAAGAGTTTTCCCTCCTGCGTTTCACCCGCGCGGCCGAGGCCGGCAGTTACACGGCGGTCCTCCAGGATGCGGGACGCCGGAAGAAATACAACCGGCAGGTGTGCCTGGCCATCCCCCAGCGCAATGCCGAAACCGGAGTCGAGTCCTTTGTCTCATCGGCCTTTTTCAAGGTTTCCTCCGAACGGCAGGGGCCCGAAACGGGGCTGTCCGTGGTGTTCGTGGACACCGAGAACGGCCAGGAGATTCTCTCCAAGGAGGACTATGTCCCCGCCACCATCCGCATTTTCGGAGAAGGGGAGTACGAGAGTCTGCCCTCGTCGGCCTGCTCCATCCGCGGGCGGGGCAATACCACCTGGTGGTGGCCCAAGAAGCCCTATCTGGTCAAGTTGGAGCAGAAGGCCTCCGTCCTGGGGATGCCCAGGCACAAACGCTGGGTCCTCCTGGCCAATTTCATGGACCGGACGCTCATGCGCAACCTGGTTTCCATGAAGGTGGCCTCCATGACGGGGCTGGACTGGACGCCGCGCTGCGTCCCGGTGGAACTGGTTCTCAACGGGAAGCACCAGGGAACTTATCTTCTTGTCGAACAGGTGCGGGTGGACAAAGACCGCGTCCCCGTTTCGGAGGAGGACGGTTTTCTGCTGGAGTGCGACTTCCATTATGACAACGAGATCCAGTGGACCGACCCGCACGGGCACAACGGCCAGTGGGGAGACGGCATTCCCTTCGGCATCAAAAATCCCGATCCGGACGATATCACCGAGGAGCAGATCAACTATATCCGGCAATACATTACGGAGACGGCGGAGGTCCTTTACGGAGAGGATTTCGCCCATCCCGAAACCGGCTACGCCCGGTATCTGGATGTCGATTCCTTCGTGGACTACTGGCTGGTCTTCGAAGTGATGTGCAACCACGAACTGGGGAACCCCGGCAGCGTTTACCTGCACATGGACCGGGGCGGCAAACTGATTGCCGGGCCCTGCTGGGACTTCGACTGGGGAATCCTGTCTTTCCATACCTCTCCCGGAGAATACGACCTGGTCAATGCCAAGGCCTTCTGGTACGAACGGCTGTTCCGGGACCCCGCCTTCAAGGAGAAGGTGAAAGCCCGCTTCCAGGAGCTTCTGCCCCGGCTGCAGACCATTCCGGCCTACATGGACGAGTGCGAAGCGCTTCTTACCGAAAGCGCCCGGCTCAATTTCCAGATGTGGAATCCGGCCGATGACAGGAGCCAGAACGGCGGAAACATCATCAACGGAGACGAGAACCTTTCGTTCCACAACGCCGTCAAACGCCTGAAAGACAATTATAACACGCATCTGAAAGTGATGGCCCGGAAGTTATAGCCCTGTGGCACGGCTTTGGCAGCAAAAGGGACGCTGACTCTTCCGACAGATAATGAAACGGACAAAATACCTCTCTTACGGCGCCATGGCGGCTCTCATCCTGATGATGATGGCCGCCACCGTTGTAGAAAAAACCAGCGGCACCGGCACCGCGTTCCGCTGGGTGTACCACAATCCGCTTTTCCTGGCCCTGTGGGCCGTGGCGGCCGTTTGCGGGCTCATTTTCCTGATTCGGCAGGGCCTTCCCCGGAGACCCTTCACCCTGGGCATCCATGCCGGGCTGGCCGTCATCCTGGCCGGGGCGCTGATAACCTTGCTTTCCGGCAGCAACGGCAGCCTCCACCTGCGGGAAGGGGAAACGTCCTCCGCCTTCGTGCTGGACGACGGGTCACCGGCCTCCCTCCCCTTCGGCGTCCGCCTGGACGATTTTGCCATCGACTATCATCCCGGCTCCCGCATGCCTTCCGACTACCGTTCCTGCGTGGTTTTCCTGCCGGAAGGGAAGGCGGTGCCCATTTCCATGAACCACATCGCCAAATACCGCGGCTACCGTTTCTACCAGGCCGATTACGACGAGGACGAACGAGGCAGCATCCTGGCGGTGAGCCACGATCCCTGGGGCGTGGGCATCACCTATGCAGGCTACCTGCTGTTGCTTATTTCCATGATCGGTTTCTTCTTCGAGAAGGATACGGCTTTCCGCTCGGCCCTTCGCCGGGTGGCCTCTTTTACGGCGGCGCTCGCCCTGTTCGCCCTGCTTCCTTCCCTGCCTGCGGCGGCGCAGCCTGTCGAAGTTCAGGAGGCCGGGCAACTCTATGTCCAGATCGGCCGGCCGATGGTGCAGTCCATCGTGTGCCTGGTGCTGGGCGTCGTGCTCTTTGTGACGGGGGCGGTGTGCATTTCCAAAGGGAAGAAATACCCCGCCCGGGTGCTTGTGGCCGGAATCGTGGTGGCGCTGCTCATGTGGCTGTACCTGACGCTGGTCCTGGTCCTGCGCTGGTTTGCGTCCGGGACCGGTCCTTATGTGGGCCGATACAACGTGATGATGCTCATGGCCTGGTTCTCCACGCTGGCTATCCTGCTGCTGTCCAAGCGTTTCCCGCTCATCCAGCCGCTCGGATTCCTGCTCTCCGGCTTCACGATGCTGCTGGCCAGCCGGGCCGGGGCAAGCCTTCAGATTACGCCCCTGATGCCCGTCCTCCGCTCTCCTCTGCTGTCCGTCCACGTGCTCAGTATGATGATGTCCTACACGCTGTTCGGCCTGGTGGCCTTCAACGGAATCATGGGCGTGGCCGTCCCCTCCCGGGAGGCCAGTGAACATCTTCGGGATGCGAGCCTGACGGTGCTCTACCCCGCGGTGTTCCTGCTCACGTTCGGAACCTTCCTGGGGGCGGTTTGGGCCAATATTTCCTGGGGCAGTTACTGGGCCTGGGATCCCAAGGAGACCTGGGCGCTGATCACCTTGCTGGTGTATTCGTTCACCCTGCACGGCGGGGCGCTCAAGCCCTTCCGGAACGCCCGCTTTTTCCACGGGTACACCATCGCGGCCTTCCTCTGCGTGCTGATAACGTACTTCGGCGTCAACCTGATTCTGGGCGGCATGCACTCGTATGCCTGAGCAAGTTCAGTCTTCCCAGGCGAGCAGGCGGGTCCCGTCGGCCTCCACGCGGATGTACACCTTCAGGGTCTCTTCCGGCAGGAGCGCTTCGATGTTCTCCGGCCATTCCATCAGGCACAGCTGCCCGCTGTCCAGATAGTCGTACAGGCCGATGTCCAATGCTTCGGCCTCCTGCTCGATCCGGTAAAAATCAAAATGGAAGATGGGCCGTCCGCCCCGTCCGCGGTATTCGTTCACGATGGCGAAAGTGGGGGAACTGATGGCGTCTTCCTCCACCCCCAACTCCTTGCAGACGGCGGTGGTGAAAGTGGTTTTTCCGGCGCCCATCGGCGCATAGAACGCCACCAGCGAATGATTGCCGATGGCCTGCAGGAACTCTTTCGCCGCCCTGGGCAAATCTTCCAGATGCTGAATGGTGATTTCGTGCTTCATGGGTGCAAATATACTACAAATCCAGGACATTTTGCCGGTCCAGGAAGCGGTAACTGGCGGCTTCGGCCAGATGCACGGGCTGGATGTCCCGTTCTCCGGAAAGGTCGGCGATGGTGCGGGCGATTTTCACGATGCGGGTATAAGCGCGGGCGCTCAGCCCCAGGCGGTCGATGATCCGCTCCAGCAGTTGCTTGCATTCCTCCGACAGGGGGCAGAAACGCTCCAGTTCCCGCGTCCCCATTTCCGAGTTGGTGAAAATGCCCATTCCGGCAAACCGTTTCCGCTGAATCTCCCGCGCCCGGAGCACCCGCCCGGCGATGGCTGCCGACGGTTCGGCCTTCTGGCCCCGCAGGAGGGCGGTTGTCTCGACAGGCGAGCAAAGCAGTTGAATGTCAATCCTGTCCATGATAGGGCCGCTCAGTTTCGAGAGGTAGGCCTGGCGCTGCCCGGGGGTGCAGGTGCAGCGCTCTCCCACGCCGAAATACCCGCACGGGCAGGGATTTGACGCGGCGACCAGCATGAACGAGGCCGGGTATTCAATCTTCGCCTTGAGCCGGGAAATGCTCACCACCCGGTCTTCCAACGGTGCCCGGAGCGACTCCAGCGTCGATTTCGGCGCCTCGCAGAATTCGTCCAGGAAGAGCACGCCGTTCGTCGCCAGGGAAACCTCGCCGGGAAGGATGTTCTCGCCGCTGCCCCCGCCCAGCATGGCGGCCTTGGAGGCCGAGATGTGCGGTGCCCGGAAAGGCCGCTGCCGCAGGAGCCCCGGCCGTCCCTGCGACCGCCCCGCCACGGAATAAACCTTGGAAGTGATGGCGCTCTCTTCCAGCGACATGGCGGGAAGGATGCCGGCCATGGCCTTGGCGATCGAACTTTTCCCGCTGCCGGGCGCCCCGATCAGAATGACATTGTGCTGGCCGGCGCAGGCGATTTCCACGCCCCGCTTGGCCGCCTGCTGCCCGATGATATCGGCAAAATCCATAAAAGAGCCCGGCGGGACGGCGGGAGCCTCCATGGCCAGCCGGTAGGCCTCCGTGTTCCGGATCAGCAGACGGGAGCAGTCCTCCCTCTCTCCCAGGACCAGCAGCACGTCGTCCAGGGTCTTCACCCCGAACACTTCCGTCTGTGTATAGTCCGCCGCCTCCAGGGCCGACTGCTCCGGCAGGATACAGCCCCGGAAGCCCTGTCGCATGGCGAGTTCCACCATGGGAAGGGCCCCGCTCACCGGCCGTACACTGCCGTCCAGCCCCAGTTCACCCATGATCAGGTACTTGTCCAGGGCCGGCAGGGGACTCTGCTCCGAGGCGGCGATGATCCCCAGGGCGATGGGAATGTCGTAGCCGCTGCCCTGCTTGTGCAAGTCGGCCGGAGCCAGGTTGATGACAATCTTTTTTCCGGGGATGTGGAAGCCCTTCGCCTGCAGGGCCGTCACCGTTCTCAGGAGGCTTTCCTTTACGGCCGCATCGGCCAGTCCCACCAGATGGATGCCGATCCCCAGGGTGATGTTCACTTCGATGGTGACGGGGACGGCGCTGATGCCGATGCATTTGGCGCTGTGGATGTTGACAAGCATGGCTCAGTAGATTTGCAGGGAGGTGAAGCGGCCGTTGAAGTGCAGGGTGGTCACTTCCCCGTCGCGGATCAGAAGGTGCTCTCCCTTGGCGGGATCGCTGAGGGCGATGGCCAGGACGCCCTTCCGGTACTGCGCGCAGCGTCTGGAGGGAAGCCGGAAGCGGTCCGATGGAAAGGGAATGGTCTTTTTGTCCCAGTAGAGGGTGCGGACGGTATGCTCCGGGCCCTCCACCAGGTAGGCGGTGTGGGAGCCGTCCGTGAGCATTTCCAGGATGGGCTGGTTGTCGGTGACCATGTTCACCACCGTGGAGACGTCCCGCAGCCAGTAGCAGTAGTTTTTCCCGCTGGCGATCCCTGTGCTGTGCCCTTTCAAGAGCAGCCGGCCCTCTCCCGGCACCAGTTTCAGGTAGTGGGGAACCTCTGTGGGCTCCATCTCAATCTCTTGGATGGTATTGCCCTTTACCAGGCAGTAAGAACTTCGGACGCTGCGCCTGAGTTCGCTCCGATATACGGTGCCGTCGTGTACCCGGATGTCGTAGAGGCCGCCGACGATGCTCCCGGCCGGAATCATGGCCAGCATCTCGTCCTCATGCATCACCCGGTACTCCCATTGCAACTGGTCCCCTTTCCAGATGGGAATGCCGTAGGTATAGTAAACGCCCGAAGAGTCCCGGGAGAAGGCGCCTCCCTCCCATTCGCAGTCCTCCGGGCCGTCCAGGACCGTCCCGACGGGGGAGGAAAAGCGTTCCTGCCCGTTGATGCGGAAACTGAAGCCGCCGTTTCCCCGGCGCTGCCCCAGCGTGTAGGCGATGCCGTTCACCGCCAGGAATCCCCGCAGCAGTTCGTCCCCCTCATAGCGGAAACGTTCTTTCCCGTCGCAGGAGACCACCACTTCGTTTCCGTCGCAGGCGTCGGTCCATAGCCTTCCTTCGGCGATGCGGTGCCGATCGGCCTCGGGGCGGCCCTCGACGGCGACCCTGAGCACTTCTTCCCCGTTTTTGAAAAGGACCACGTCGGCCTGTCCGGGGTCCTGCCAGTCCACCCCCTCGGGATAGACAAAAGCGCTTGCGTAGATATCCGGCACAGGAGGCTCCTCGGCCGCGGGCGGAAGCACGACCGTGGAATCCCGGCCGCTTCCTTTGGCGTCGGAGCGGGGCGTGTTTTCAAAAAGCGGTTTTTGGCAGGAGACGAGAGCCAGGGACAACAAAAAGAATCGGAACAACTTACCCATAACGCACAGTTTTTTGTCGGCTGCAAGGTCGCAAAAGCGGGGCAGAAAACCTACAATCGGAAAAAACAAAGTGTTGTTTCAGGTGTTTTTTTGCTGTTTTTTACGATTTTTTCACCGTATCTTTGTGCCATGATCCGTTATCCCAACGTCAAACTCAATCTGGGGCTGCACGTGCTGCGGCGCCGCGAGGACGGTTTCCACGACCTGGAAACCCTCTTCGTCCCCTATACCGGCATCAGCGATTGCCTGGAAATCGTCACGGGAGAAGACTACAGCCGCACCCTCGCCGGCCTCAAGGAGCGGTATGGCTCCCTGGCGCAGGCCGTCACCCCGGACGGGAAACTCATGATCACCATCGCCCGCCGGGAAGGCGTGGACTGGGACCCGCTCAAAGACTTGACAGCCAAGGCCTACGGCCTCCTGGCCCAGGAGTACGACCTTCCCCCCATGAAAATCTTCCTGGAAAAACGGTCGCCCGTGGGCGCCGGCCTCGGGGGAGGGTCGGCCGATGCCGCCTTTGCCCTGCGCATGATCTCGGCGCTGGCCGGGCTCAACCTGGCCGATGCGCAACTCGCCGGCCTCGCCGCCCGTCTGGGTAGCGACTGCGCCTTCTTCGTGTACAACACGCCCATGCTGGGAACCGGCCGCGGAGAGGTGCTGGAGCCCTGGGCCATCGACCTGTCCCCCTACCGGACCGAGGTGTTCATTCCGGAAGGAATCTCCGTCTCCACGGCCGATGCCTACCGCGGCATCACCCCGCGGATTCCCGCCAAGAGCCTGCGGGAGGTGCTTTCCCAGCCCGTCTCGACCTGGCGGGAAGAACTCAAGAACGACTTCGAGGAAACGGTGTTTGCCAAATACCCGGCCCTCTCACCCGTCAAGGAGCGCCTGTATGCAAACGGAGCCCTGTACGCCGCCATGTCCGGCAGCGGCTCCGCGTTTTTCGCCCTGTATAAGAAGGATTAATTCCGAAGCCAGTTCTCCGGATTCTGGGGCGTGGACCCTTTCCAGAGTTCGAAGTGGAACTGGTCTTCTCCGCCGATGGTGTCTACCGTGCCCACAGTCTGGCCGGTCACCACTTTGTCGCCGGCTTTCACGTTCACCGTCTTGAGTTTGCTGTACAGGGTGAAGTATTCCCCGTGGCTGACCAGCACGCACTGGTTGTAACCGGGCAGCACCACAATCTGCGTAACCGTACCGTTGAAGACTGCCTTGGCCTCCGCTCCGCGCTTGACGGTGAGGGTGACGCCGTTGTTCTGCGGCAGGTCCACGTTGGTGTAAACCGGGTGTTTGTGCTTGCCGAAGCGCTCTACCACGGCCCCTTCCACCGGCCACGGCAGCCGGCCTTTGTTGGCGGCGAACTCGCCGGAGAGTTTGGCGTCAATCTCGGTGGAGGTGGTTTTCCCGCCGGCCTTGCCGCCCTTGGCTTTCCCCTTGCCCGCGGCCTTGGCGGCCGCTTCCTGCTGGGCGCGGATCAGGTCGGCAATCTTGCGGTTGAGGGCCTCTTTCTGGCGGTTCTTTTCCTGCAGCTGCTGCTGGTATTTCTTGCGGTCCTTGCTCAACTGGTTCACCAGGCGCGAGGATTCAGCCTCTTCGTCCTGGAGGCTGGCCCGCTCCTTCACCACCTTGCGGCGCATTTCGTCGGCATCGTTTCTCAGGGTGGTGAGCCGCTCTTTTTCCACTTCCAGCCGGGCCGATGTCTCGCGGATTTTCAGGGCCTGGCCGCTCATCTGGGCCGACAGGCTGCGGAGGTAGCCGAAACGGCGGAACGCCTGCCCCATGGACTCGCTGGAGAGCACGTACATGTACCACATGCGGCTGTCGCGGTTTTTGTACGACCCCCGGATGAGCCGGCCGTAATAGAGGGAAAGCGTGTCGTAACGGGCCTGCAGCCGGTTAATCTCCCCCTGGCACACGCCGATGGAATCGTTCAGCAGGCGGAGGGTCTGGTCGCATCCCGCAATGAGTTTTTCCCGGGCCGATATCTTGCTGCGCACCAGCGTGAGGGTGTTCATGGCCGCCGAACTGTTCTTGGAATTCTGGGCCAGCTGGCGGTTGATGAGGGCGATATCCTTTTCCAACTGCGCACGCTGGCTTTCGAGTTTTTTCATACTGGTCTTCTGGCCGTATGCGGGCAGGCATACGACGAGCGCCAGGATGAGGATATGAAGGGCTCTTCTCATGGTTGTTCCTGGGCCTCCAGACGGGTGGCCATATTGCGGTAAACTTGGGCGGTTTCGGGTTCTCCCAGGACTTCCAGCACGGTGGCGTAGTGCCGCAGGATAACAGCGCTTTCCTTGCCGCCGTACAGCATGGCATGTTTGAAGAAAGGCTTGGCTTCCAGGTCTTTACCCATCAGGTGGAGAATCCAGGCGAAGGTGTCCAGGTAGGTGGCGTTGTCGGGCTCGGCCTCCACCGTCTTCTTGGACATGTTGTAGGCTTTCTTGAGTTTTTTGCCCTGCACGCTCAGGTAATAGGCGTAATTGTTGAGGACCGGGGCATAGGAAGGGTCCAGCCGGAGGGCCTTGTCATAGGCCTTGAAGGCCTGCCCGCTGTCACCCATGGAGTAATAGGCGTCTCCCATCATGGACCAGGCGCTCAGGCACAGTTTCTTGTCCTTGGGGTGGGTTTTCAGGAGGTACTCGCAGTTGGTGATGATGGCGTCGTAGTCTTCCAGTTCGTAGTTGGCCATGTTGGCATAGTCCAGGAAGGCCAGTTCGCCGAAGTGGTCGAACGCCGCCATGGAGCGCTCCCGGAGGGCCTTCCAGTCTTTCTGCAGGGAGAGGTACTGGACATAGGTGGCCGTCTGTCCCAGGCTTTCCGGGTACTCGTCGGCCGCTTTCCGGAACCAGGGGCCGGCCTCGGCCTCGCGCCCGGTCGAGTAATAATAACTGCCGGCGGTGGCCAGGAGGCTGCTGTCGGCGGGGTGCGTCTCCAGGGTTTCCGTCACGAAACGGTCGAACCCTTCCCGGTGCAGTTGCAGGATTTTGGGGTCCAGGCTCCGCATCATGTTGCTCAGGTACATGTTCTTGGTGGCGGCGGGGATGTCCTCGGACGTGAAGAACGGGTCCAGGGTCTGGAAATAGTCCTTGTAACGGCGCATGTGCCGATAGACTTCGGACATGCCCAGGATGGCGGGGACATAGCTGCTGTCCAGCGAGAGGGCTTCCGTGTAGCGGGCCTGCGCCAGGGAATCGGCGAAATCGGCCAGGTAGTAGTCTCCGAGCATGGACAGGATGGTGGGGGAGGAATACTGGGTGTTGAATTTTTCCAACTCCTGCACGCCCTCTTCCTGCCGTCCCATGGCGCTCAGGACATCGTAGCGGGTGCGCACCACTTCTTCCGACAGGCCCCGCTGCCGCTCGATTTCCGAGAGCGTGGACAGCGCCTTGTCGTACTCTTTCTGGGCCAGGTAGATATCCAGCAGTTCGTACACGATGGAGTTTTTGTCCGGGAAGGCTTTCACGAGCGCTTCGTACTGCCCTTCCCCTTCATCGATCCGGTTCTGGGCCAGATACATGCGGCCCAGCAGGCGGCGGTACCAGTAATTGGTGCTGTCCAGGGCGATGGCCTTCTTGAGGGAGGCTTCGGCCTGCTCCGCGTCCGAGGTTTGCCACTGCGTCTGCGCGAGGTAATACCAGACGGCGTCGTTCCCGGGGGCGGCTTTGGAAAGCGTCTGCAGGATGTCCCGGGCACGGACGACCTGGCCGTTCCCATAGAGCGTCACCGCATCGATGAGATTGCTTTCGACAGACTGGCCGATGGCCGGGGCCACGGAAAAGAAACAGACAAGCAGCGCCAGGGCGAATTTTTTCATACTTACAAAAATAGGGGAAATATTTTGTTTTCTCTCGGTTTGCACATAAATTTGTGTTTAATATCAAACAAATTCCGCACCTTTTGAAACGTTTTTGGGAGAAAATGCATCTTATTACTTGGACAAGGGATGAGCAGTCCCCTGCCGGCGCGTCGTCCCTGGAACAGTTGGCGGCCGCCTGCGGGCAAGGGGAGCGGAAGGCTCAAAGGGCTTTGTTCGAGGCACTTTCCCCCAAGATGATGGCCGTGTGCCTGCGGTACATGGGAAACCGGGAAGAGGCGGAGGACGTGCTGCAGGAAGGTTTCATCACCCTGTTCACCAAATTAGACAGCTATCAGGGAGCGGGCTCCTTTGAAGGCTGGGCCAGAAGGATCTTTGTCAATACTGCCCTCATGCATCTCAGACGCACGGATGCGCTGGGTCTCAGCGACGACATCGAAGAGGCCCGCAGCCTTTTCACCCAGGAGGCCACGCCGGTGCAGAAAATGGGATACAGGGATCTGATGCGCATGATATCGGCCCTCCCGGCCGATGCCAGGACGGTCTTCAACATGTATGTGGTGGAAGGCTATTCGCACAAGGAAATCGCGGAGGAACTGGGCTGTACGGAGGCCACTTCGCGCTCCAAGTTGCAGCGCGCCCGCATCAGGCTGCAGGAAATGATAAGAGGAAGCAAATGAAAGAGAATGAATTTGACATACAAGTAAGAAACTTGTTGCAAAACGCAGAGGAGCCGGTCTCTCCCCATGTTTGGGAAGGGATCGCGGCGGGGCTGGACAGAAAGAGGCGCCGCGTAGTTCCCCTGTGGGTCTGGCGTACGGCGGCCGGTGTGGCTGCCGCCGCCGCGGTGGCCGCCGGTGTGGTTTTCCTGAAACCCGCCGCCACCCTTATCGAAGAACATTCTAATCCTATTATTACCATAGCAGAGGCTCCTGCTACTGTGGCGGAAACCCCCGTCTTAGCAGCGGAGCAGGAGCCCGCGAGACTGGCCGCCTACCGGGCCGTGCCGGCAAAGCCCGCCCCCGTGCAGGAGGAAGCGCCTGCCGTAAAGGCTGTCCCCGTGCAGGCTGTCCCCGTACAGGAAGCGCCTGAGCAGAAAGCCCCTGCGCAGAAAAAGCAGGAAAAGACGGTGGTTCCGGTCCAGATCGACCCGACGCAGGATGCCCAGGCCCAGTTCAACCTCCTGGCCCAGGCCGAAGACCGCCCCGCTTCGGGCCGCGGCTTCTCCCTTACGGCCTCCGGAAACCTGCAGGGGCTTCGCCGGAGCAGTGTCGGCGGCGGTTTCACCCGTCCTTACAGCGCTCCTGCGGCCACCGCCGGGGAAGGCATTTACAATGAAAGTCCGGAGGTGGGTTTCAGCCTGCCCTTCTCGGCCGGCATCGGCCTCAAATACAATTTCACGCCGCGCTGGGGCGTGGGCATCGGGGTGCGTTACACCAACCTCAGCCGCACGTTCGTGGGAGACTATGTGGGAGCCGGCTTCCGGGAACTCCAGACCGATATCGACAACCATCAGCACTGGATCGGCATTCCCGTCCATCTGTACTATGATATCGTGAACAAGGGCCGCTGGCGCGTACACGCCTTTGCCGGCGCCAGCGCGGAATTCCTGGCCGACAACGATTTCCTCATCCACGGCTCTTCCAAGGATTACCACTATCACCAGGCCGGCACCCGTCCGCAGTGGTCGGGAGACCTGGGCCTGGGCGTGGAATTCCGGATCACACCGGTTCTGGGTCTCTATCTGGATCCCAGTTTCCGTTACTTCTTCCGCACCGATCTGCAGCCGCGGTCCATCCGCACCATCCAGCCGCTCCGCTTCGACCTGGAGGCCGGCCTGCGTTTCTCCTTCGGAAACTGACCGCTTACCGCAAAGGTTCCAGGGCTACGGTCCCGGGGATGATATCCTCGGGCGGTTTGCCGTGCAGGTAAATAATTCTCTGATTGGGACTTCCGCGAAACAGAAGGTCCGTATCCCGCTGCTCCAGGATAAAAGGCCCGTCCACCAGGACATCCAGGTACGGGAGCATTTGGGAAAGTTCTTCCGAGGCCTGAATCTCTTCCAGCGTGAATCCCGTCCAGCACCAGATGGTCTTGCGGGTTTCCGCTTTGATGCGCCGGGCCAGTTCCGTGAAGGCTTCCACCTGGTAGAACGGGTCTCCGCCGGAGAAAGTGACGTCCGACAGGTCGTCGGCCTTGATCACCTCCAGGAGGTCTTCCACGTCCATCCACCGGCCCGCCTCGAAACTCCAACTCTGGGGGTTGTGGCAGCCCTTGCAGGCGTGGCGGCAGCCAGCACAATAAATGGCCGTCCGGAAACCGGGTCCGTCGGCCATTGTCTGTTGCAAAATGTCAAGTACTCGGATCTTCATAATATCAAGTCCCCTCCCTGGGAGGGGGTTCAAATAGCCGAGGCTATTTGTGTACAACGCGGTCTTTTAACTCGGCGAGTTTGCCGGCGTTCCAGCGGTCGGTGGTACCCACCAGGTAACCGGTGATGCGCTGCAGGGTGTCGATGTGGTGGCCGTGGCAGTGCGGGCATTCGGTGAGGTCCTTTTCGGCATTCTCATAGCCGCAGTCCAGGCAGCGGTTGCGGTTGTGGTTCACGGAGCCGTAGCCGATGTTGTACTTGTCCATGAGGTCCACGATGCGCATGATGGCCTCGGGGTTGTGGGTGGCGTCGCCGTCGATTTCCACATAGAAGATGTGGCCGGCGCCCTCGTACTGGTGGTACGGGCCCTCGATGGCGGCCTTGTGCTCCGGCGTGCAGTGGTAGTAAACGGGCACGTGGCTGGAGTTGGTGTAGTAGTCCTTGTCGGTGATGCCGGGCAGTACGCCGAAGGTTTTCTTGTCGCGCTTGGTGAACTTGCCGGCCAGGCCTTCCGCGGGCGTGGCGAAGCAGGAGTAGTTGTGCTGGTATTTCTCGCTGAAGCCGTTGATCTTGTCACGCATGAAGGCGACAATCCTCAGGCCCAGTTCCTGGGCTTCCTCGCTTTCTCCGTGGTGCTTGCCGATGAGGGCGATCAGGCATTCGGCCAGGCCGATGAAGCCGATGGCCAGCGTACCCTGGTTGATGACGCTCTCGATGGTGTCGTCCGGATCCAGTTTGCCGCTGCCCAGCCAGAGGCCGTTCATCAGCAGCGGGAACTGCTTCTTGAGGGCGGTCTTCTGGAACTGGAAACGCTCGTCCAGCTGGCGGGCGCTGATTTCCAGGGCCCAGTCCAGTCTTTCGAAGAATTTGCCGATGCGCTGCTCCTTGTCGCTGATGCCCATGCACTCGATGGCCAGTTTCACGATGTTGATGGTGGTGAAACTCAGGTTGCCGCGGCCGATGGAGGTCTTGGGGCCGAAGCGGTTGTCATACACGCGGGTGCGGCAGCCCATGGTGGCCACTTCGTGGATGTAGCGCTTGGGGTCGTCGGCCTTCCATTCGGGATCCTGGTTGTAGGTGGCGTCCAGGTTCAGGAAGTTGGGGAAGAAGCGGCGGGCGCTCACCTTGCAGGCGAACTTGTAAAGGTCGTAGTTGGGGTCTTCGGGGAGGTAACTGACGCCGCGTTTTTTCTTCCAGATCTGGATGGGGAAGATGGCGGTGGAGCCGTTGCCCACGCCTTCATACGTGGTGTTGAGGATTTCGCGGATGATGCAGCGGCCCTCGGCCGACGTGTCGGTGCCGTAGTTGATGGAGGAGAAGACCACCTGGTTGCCGCCGCGGCTGTGGATGGTGTTCATGTTGTGCACGAAGGCCTCCATGGCCTGGTGCACACGGCCCACGGTCTGGTTGATGGCATGCTGCTGGGCGCGTTCCTTGCCCTGCAGGCCCACGAGGTCGTGCTTGAGGTAATCGTCGATCTTGGCTTTCTTGAGTTCGCTGTAATCGACATTGGCGATTTCGCTCACCTTGTCCACTTCCTCTTCATAGGTCTTGCGCACGTAGGGGGCCAGGTAGAAGTCGAAGGCGGGGATGGCCTGGCCGCCGTGCATCTCGTTCTGGACGGTTTCCATGGAAATGCAGGCCAGGACGCTGGCGGTCTCGATGCGCTTGGCGGGACGGGACTCTCCGTGGCCGGCCCTGAGGCCGTGCTCCAGGATGATGTCCAGCGGGTGCTGGATGCAGGTGAGGGACTTGGTGGGATAGTAGTCCTTGTCGTGGATGTGGATATAGTTGCCGGCCACGGCCTCGCGCACGGGGTCGCTCAGGAGGCATTCATCCACATAACTCTTGGTGGCCTCGGAGGCAAACTTCATCATCATGCCGGCGGGGGTGTCGGCATTCATGTTGGCGTTTTCACGGGTGATGTCGTTGGCCTGGGCCTGGATGATGGTCTCGAAAATCTCGTTGCTCTTGGCCTTGCGGGCGATGTTGCGCTTGTTGCGGTAACGGATATATTCCTTGGCCACTTCCTGGCGGGGGCTGTTCATGAGGTGGTTCTCCACTACGTCCTGGATCTCTTCCACCGTCATTTCCTCCTTGTCCAACTGGGAGATGGCATGGGCAATCTGGGCGGCGAGTACGATATCTTCGCCATTCTCGGTCACATCCATTGCTTTCAGGATGGCGGCCACAATTTTCTGGTTATTGAAGTCAACGCGGCGGCCGTCGCGTTTCAGTACACGTTTTACCATATGGCTAGTTTCTTATTTGTCCGGTTTGGTCAATTGGCGCGGAGGCGCGAGAACAAAGATAGTTTTAAAGATTTTAGATTCCCACTGTTTTGCAAGGAAAAGTTATCAACAATTTGGGCTGCCTCTTGTTAATTTGTTGATTAACAATTGGCAGCCCAATTTTTTAATTTAGAATTTCTCTAAAATATAACTATCTTGTTTCTTTTTTGGAAAAGTTTTCAACAAAGGCCTCAATCGCCCACCACCCAAACCAGTACGTGGCGGTCGAAAGTCATGTATTCGAGGTCGAATTCCTCCTCGTCGTCGTTCTTGTCGATGAACGTGGCTTCCAGCTCTCCCTCCCCGCGGGGACGGAAACGCTCCACCTCGATTTGCTCGGCGAAATCCACGTTGTAGCGGCTCAGCAACTTGAAGATGGCCTCCTTGGCGCACCAGTAGATGGCCAGTTGCTCATTGCGCTTCTCATCTTCCAGGTCTTCGATTTCGTCTTCGCTGAGGGCTTTTTTCTCCACGGCGGAGAAGTCGCGGTCCAGGGATTCGATGTCGATGCCGCAGTCTTCCTCGTCGTGCAGGATGACGGCCACGTATTTTTCCGTATGGGTGATGGAGATGTTCACCGGATTGTTCTCCAGGTAGGGTTTGCCGTTGTCATGATGGCTCAGGTACACCTTCTCGTCGAAGAGGGTGTTCAGCAGGGCGCGGACGGCGAGCCGCTGCTTGCGAAGGGATTCGCTGCGGATGAAGGAGATTTCTTCCATCTCGTCCGAAGGGGTGGCGCTCAGTTGGGTGAGTTCCTCTTCGGTTTCGGTGATTTGCCACACGCCGATGGTGGCTTCGTTTTCCAGTTTTTTCTTTAAATAAAGTCCCATTACAAGGTTTTTTCGACGACAACAAGTGCCCGCCCGGATGCAAGGATGCACCGGGTTTTGTTAGTTAATCTAGTTAAGACGCAACAGAGGGTCGTCTGAACCGACGCCCTTTACTGGATTGGAATTGACTGGACTGGGAGGCTCCATGTTAATCGTTCAATATATCGGTACAAAGATAATGGATTTTTCGCAATTGACAATATATCTTTGCGGGGAAATTCGTATCTTTGTGGTCCCGAAATATTTTTTAAAAAGACATAGTATCATGAAATTCCTTACTGATGAAAAGCTCCTGATCGTGGGCGCCGCCGGTATGATCGGCTCCAACATGGTCCAGACCGCCTGCATGCTCGGTCTTACTCCCAACATCTGCCTGTACGATATCTTTGAGCCCGGCCTCAAGGGTGTCCTCGCCGAAATGGACCATTGCGCCTTCCCGGGCGTGAACCTCACCGCCACCATCGACCCGGCCGTCGCCTTCAAGGACGCCAAGTACATCATCTCCTCCGGCGGAGCACCCCGTAAAGAAGGAATGACCCGTGAAGACCTCCTTAAAGGCAACTGCCAGATCGCTGCCGAATTCGGCGACAACATCAAGAAGTACTGCCCGGACGCCAAGTTCGTCGTGGTCATCTTCAATCCGGCCGATGTCACCGCCCTCACGGCCCTCATCCACTCCGGCCTGAAGCCTTCCCAACTCACTTCCCTGGCCGCCCTCGACAGCACCCGTCTGCAGGAAGCCCTGGCCCTGGAATTCGGCGTACAGCAGTGCAAGGTCACCGGTGCCCACACCTACGGCGGTCACGGTGAGGCCATGGCCGTATTCGCCTCCCAGGTGAAGATCGACGGCAAGCCCCTCGCCGAGATGGGCCTTTCCGCCGAGCGTTTCGAGGAAATCAAGCACAATACCATCCAGGGTGGTTCCAACATCATCAAACTCCGTGGCCGCAGTTCCTTCCAGAGCCCTGCCTACCAGGCTGTGAAGATGATCGAGGCCGCCATGGGCGGCGAGGTGTTCACCTGGCCCGCCGGCACGTATGTGAACGAAGGCAAGTACAAGAACGTGATGATGGCCATGCCCACCACCATCGACGCCACCGGCTGCCACTTCACCGCACCGCAGGGTACCGCCGAGGAAATCGCCGCCCTGGACGCTTCCTACGAGCACCTCTGCAAGATGCGCGACGAGATTATCGGCCTGGGCATCGTTCCCGCTACGGCCGACTGGTGCAAGGAGAACGCCAATCTGTAGTTCTCTGACAGGCGCCTACCGATGAAAGCGAGGCAGGTTCTTGTTTTTCTCCTTGGCGTCTTTGCCATGCTGGGTTTGCTGTGGCTGGTGACCCCGGCCGACGGCGTGAACCTGGGCCCGCTGAACCTTCGTTTCGCCTCCTATGAGCGCATGGCGCGGGAGGCCGGAGAAAAGAAGGTGGACGTGGACTCCGTGCTCCGTGCCGTGGAGGCGCGCTTCCGCATGGAGGACGACACCCTCAACTACTACCGTAAATTCTTCTACGAGAATCCGGACCGGATTTTCCTTCCTGACGGGGACTACCGCTTCTTCGACCCTCTCTTCCACCAGTTGGAACGGGCCGGGGAGCGGAAGGTCCGCGTAGTACACTACGGAGACTCCCAGATCGAGATGGACCGCATCTCGCAGGACCTGCGGCAGGCGCTGCAGGAGCGCTTCGGCGGCGGCGGCACAGGCCTTTTCCCCGCGGTGAGCAATGTCCCGTCGGCCAGTATCTACAAATCGGCCTCCGGGGGATTCGTGCAATATACCATGTACGGTGATTCCACCACCCGGCGGGCCGGGCACAACCGGTACGGCATGCTGGCCCAGGTGGTCCAGCTCACCGGGGGCGGCACCATGACCCTGCGGGGCACCAAGAATCGGCAGGCCCGCGAAGGGGCCAAGACCTTCGAGAGCGTTTCGGTGCTTTACGGCCGCGGGGAGAACCTGGAGGTGAAGGCCTTTTCGGACACCCTGAAGCCCTTTCCCGTGGTGGAGAGCCGGGGCAGCTGCACCCTCGTCACCTGGCACTTCGGCCGTCCGGTGCAGAAAGCCACCCTCAAGTTCAAGGGCAGCGCCGAGATTTACGCCGTCGGGGCCGACGGAGAAAGCGGCGTGGCGGTGGACAATGTCCCGCTCCGGGGCTGTTCCGGCACCATTTTCACCCGCATTTCCAAGCCGCTCATGGAAGACAGTTTCGCCCTTACGGACACGCGGCTCATCATCCTTCAGTTCGGCGGAAACATGATGCCCATGGTGCGCGGGACCAAGATCATTCAGCAGTACCAGGAGCAAATCCAGCAGCAGATCGCCTATTTTCACGAGGTGGCCCCCGAGGCCAAGATCCTCTTCATCGGCCCGTCCGATATGGGCAAGAGCGTGGGCGGACGGATGGTCACCTGGCCGTACCTGCCCGAAATGGTGGATTCGCTCAAGGCCACGGTCCTGCGTAACGATGCCGCCTATTGGGACCTGTATCGCATGATGGGCGGTGAAAACTCCATGGTCCAGTGGGTCAGGCACAACCCTTCCTATGCCGGCCCGGACTACATTCACTTCACGCCGGCGGGCGCCCGCCGGGTGGGAGAGGCGCTTTCCCGCTCCTTCCTCACGTACTACGATTTTTACCAGTTGCGGAAAACCCTTCCCGAGAACCGGGTGAAACAGGCCATGCAACCATGAGAAAGGGAATTCTGACCATGCTGCTGCTTTTGCTTCTGCTGCCTTCCGAGGCCCGCAGGCAGCCGCGCTATCCCTTTGTCCGGACAGACCTCAACTACCTCCAGATGCCCGGCGAGAAGGCTCCGGAGTTCTATCATTTCTGCCGCAAACTGGATACGCTCCTTGTCACCGGCGGCGGGGATGTGCGCATTCTCCAGGTGGGCGGCTCGCATGTGCAGGGCGGCGTGCTGAGCGACCGCCTGCGCCGCAATTTCCTGAATCTCCGATATGGCATTACCGGCGGCCGGGGCCTGGTTTTCCCCTTTTCGGCCGCCCATACCAATACCCCGGTGAGTTACAACAGTTCCTATATGGGCAACTGGGAAAGCGTCAACTGTCTCAAGCCCGGGGAAACATCGCTGGGCCTCACCGGAATGGCGGTGATGGCGCAGGACACATCGGCCCGGATCGTCATCGACCTGGTGCTGCGGGAAAAGCAGTTGTTGCAGCAGCGCTATACCTTTAATAAGGTGGACGTCCTGGGCAGCGGCTCGCTGGAGCCCGTCCTGCTCCTGAACGGGAAGGACACCCTTCGCGGGGTGGGCACGGCCGGATTGAGGCACTTCGACCTCCCATACTACACCGACTGGCTTCAACTGGCATTCACCGGGCAGGGAACCTTTTCCCTTCGCGGACTGTATCTGGACAAGCCCGGCGGCGGTTTTTCGCTCAGCGAGGCCGGAGTGAACGGCGCCTCCACGGGCTCCTGGCTCAAGTGCGACCTCTGGGAGCAGGAACTTCGCCGCGTGATGCCCGACATGGTCATTTTTTCCATCGGCATCAACGACATCCAGGGGGCCGATTTCGACGTCCGCCGCTTCAAGTCCCATTACCGCGAACTGGTGAAACGCGTACACAAGGTGAATCCCCGCTGTGCCATCCTGTTCAGCGGCATCAACGACAGTTGGCGCCGGCGGGAGCCCAACACCCATACAGAGGTTGTCGAGAACGCTTTCCGCGAACTGGCCAAGGAATTCCACGCCGTTTTCTGGGACTGGTTCCGGGTGATGGGCGGCACCGGCTCCATGGCCCAGTGGGAGCAGGCCGGTCTGGCCCAGGCCGATAAAGTTCACTTCACCTCCAATGGCTACCGGCTGGTGGGAGATCTCCTGTTCGACGCCATCATGGATGAGTATTACCGCCGATGAACAGCCTCTGGGATATCATACGGGACTTTTTCGTGAGTCTGCTGTCCTTCGACCAGGCCCATCCGCTGCTGTTCACCCAGTTCTATTTCTGGGCGTTTTTCGCGCTGGTTTTCGCCGTCTTCTCCCTCTTCCACTCCAAGGTGCTGCTGCGCAACGGCTACCTTTTTGCCGTTTCGCTGTTTTTCTACTACAAGACCAGCGGAGTCTTCCTGGCGCTGCTGCTCTTTGTCATTGTCTATAATTTCTTCGCCGCCAAGGGCTTGCGGCGGCTTCGCTCGGAGAAGGCGAAATCGGCCCTGACAGTCCTGAGCGTGGTGGTGGACCTGGGCATCCTGGCCTATTTCAAATATGCCTATTTCCTGACGGACTTCGTGAACAACCTTCTGGGGCTCAACCTGCAGGTGCACGATGTGCTGGGGGAATGGCTCAATATGCTGACGGGGACGTCCCTTTTCCGGGTCGATGCCATCATCCTGCCGGTGGGCATCTCCTTCTTCACCTTCCAGGCGGTGAGTTACGTGGTGGACGTGAAGCGGCGCCGGATTGCCCCGGTCGAGAATTTCCTGGACTTCGGTTTCTACCTGTCCTTCTTCCCGCAGCTGGTGGCCGGCCCCATCGTGCGGGCTTCGGAGTTCATCCAGCAGTTGCACAAGCCGTACAACCTGAGCCGGCGGTGGTTCGGCATCGCCATCTTCTGGATTATGAACGGCCTTGTGAAAAAACTCGTCATGGCCGACTATCTGGCGGTGAATTTCTGCGACCGGGTGTTCGAGAATCCCTTGATGTACAGCGGCTTCGAGAATCTGTCGGCACTTTTCTGCTATTCCCTGCAGGTATATGCCGATTTCTCCGGCTACACGGACATCGCTACGGGCGTGGCCATGCTCATGGGCTTTTATCTGCCCCAGAACTTTGACTCGCCGTACAAGGCGGTGAACACGCAGCAGTTCTGGCGCCGCTGGCACATGACGCTGTCGCGCTGGCTCAAGGACTATCTGTACATTCCGCTGGGCGGCAACCGCAATGCCACGGCGGGGACGTTCATCATCATTGCGGCGGTGGCGGTGTTCGGCAGTTTCCTCAGCGGCAGTTGGTGGGTGGCCTTCGGCGTTTTTGTGCTGGCGGCAGGCATCGGCCTTTGGGCCTGGAAACGGCCGCAGGACCGCAAACTCATCACCACCAACATCAATTCCATGAACACCATGCTGCTGGGCGGCCTGTGGCACGGCGCCAGTTGGAATTTCATGATTTGGGGCGGCCTTAACGGCATCGGCATGGTCATCTATAAGATTTGGACCAAGCGGAGCATGCTGCAGAAACTGTTGCTGATCAGTTCTCTCATGAGTATAAGCGCCCTGCTGGTGCGATGGACGCACGCCCCGGTGTGGAACATGTTCACGGTGTGGCTGCTCATGATCTGGGTGGGGACTTTCGTGAAGTACTGCTACCGCTGGGCCGTCCTGGGGAGGGATGCGGTGGTCAAAGCGCCGGCGCTGACGGCCAAAGGGGCGGTGATTCCGGTGCAGTTGCCTTCGGCCCGTGCCCGCTGGATTTCCCGCGCATGGGATATTTTCCAGACCTTCGTGTTCATCACCTTCACCCGGCTGTTCTTCCGCAGCGGCTCCAACCTGGACCCGGCCCTCGCCAACGAGCAGGCCTGGAACACCGCCAAGAACATGGTGAACCAGATCGGGTCGGCCTGGGACCTGTCCCTGGTCCCCGCCATGGCCTGGCAGCACCGCGCCGTGCTCCTGCTTTTTGTGGTGGGCATGATCATCCACTGGCTCCCGGAGCGCTTCAAGCGCCGTTATCGCATTGTCTTTGCCCGTCTGCCCCTGTTCTGGATGGCCGTGGTGGTGGTCGCCATCATCCTCTTCTTCTTCCAGTTCATCACCGCCGACCTCCAATCCTTCATCTACTTCCAGTTCTAGGCCAGGAGGTTGGTAAGGGCGATGAAGTCCTCCACACCGAGCCGTTCCGGCCGGAGGGAAAAGACGTCCTGGGCGAGGAAGGCGGCAAGTTCGTCGTCAGACCAGCCCAGGCGGTCGGCTTTGGCGCGGGCGAGCGGCTTGAGTGGATTGCGCATCATCTTCCGGCGCTGGCCGAAGGCCGTTTTCACCACCGTCTTGAACAGGGCCTCGTCGCAGCCAAGCGATGTGCGCCCGTTGCGCTTGAGCCGAATCACGGCGCTCTCCACTTTGGGCGGCGGGGCAAAGCAGCCGGACCCCACGGTGAAAAGGTACTCGATATCATACCAGGCCTGCAGCAGCACGCTCAGGATGCCGTAGGTCTTGGTTCCTGGCCCTTCGGCGATGCGTTCCGCCACCTCTTTCTGGACCATCCCCACCACTTCGGGGATGCGGTCCTTGTAGTCCAGCACTTTGAAGAAAATCTGCGAGGAGATGTTGTAAGGAAAATTGCCGATGACGGCAAAGTCCCCGTCGAAGATTTTTTCCAGGCGCAGCGTGAGGAAATCGGCCTCCATGAGCCGCCCCTGCATGCCCTGAAAATGGGTGAGAAGGTATTCGACGCTTTCAGAATCAATCTCCACGAGTTTGAGGTCGATATCGCTGCGCTCCAGCAGGTACTGCGTAAGCACCCCCATGCCGGGGCCAACTTCCAAGACGGGGGAAGGATGCATGATGTCCCCTTGAATGCGCTCTGCAGAGCGCCGGCGGAGGCCGTGTCCTTGGACTTGTTCCAAGGACATACTAGGCCGGGAGCCGCGGGGGGATAATAGGGGGGCAGCGCCCCCCTCTAAGGCATCTACGATGGCGCGGGCCACTTTCTGGTCGGTGAGAAAATGCTGGCCGAGGGCCTTTTTGGCACGGACTTCCATACTAGATACCTCCTCCTTCCACGGCACCGGCGGCCTTGGCGAAGGCCGGCTGCAACAAGTAGCGGGAATCACAGGAACGGGCCAGCGCCGTCAGTTCCCCGATGGGGCTGGTAAGGGAGCGGCCCACATCGATGATCAGGCCGCACACCATGTCGTCAAAAGCGGTGAGCATGGGCACGTCGCCGTTGGAGTCTCCGCCCACCAGGACAGGCCCGCGGCCTTCATACGAAGGGGCGATGCAGGTCTTGATGCAGGACACTTTTCCCGGGCCGATGGGCTGCACATACTTGTCGTCATACCGGGCCGTCAGGCGCTCGGAAGGCGCAAAGCGCAGGCCGAAAACATGCTCCGGCGGCAGTCCGGGCCCCAGTTGCGGGTCGCAGGCCAGCTCTTCCACGATGAGTTCCAGGGAAGCGGAGCAGACATAGGCGTCTATCTTATTATCCCTCAAGCAATTGAAAAGGTCTTTCATCTCCGGGGCGAAGTAGATGCCGCGTTCCACCTTGCCGCCCCATTTCCCGTCTTTGGAGCGCCACTCCTCGACGGCCAGTTTATCGGCCCCCAGATGCTCTGCAATGGCGTCGTGTACCACGGCGCGGGCTTCCTGTTCCGTGTAGCCGGCCAGCAGGCCCGGCATCCAGAGGTAGGAGACCTCTTCGCCGAAAGCCATGTCCATGCCCACGAGCAGGGAGTACATCCGGGCGCGGAAGTCCTGGTACAGGACCATGTCGTGAATCTTTTCCCCATGGTCGAGGAAATTGCGAAGCAGGGCATATTCCACCTGGAGCATTTCGCCCATTTTGGCAAACGTGATATCGCTGCCGGGAATCAGGCGGGACGGATCCGGGATGCCGTCCATGAAACGGTGCTTGGGCGCGTCGGCATAGCGCAGATGCTCGATCTGATAGACCCAGAGCGCCTGCGAAATGTCGTGGACAATGGAGGTCTTGTCAAAGTCAAACACGGCATAACCTCCTGATTTTGAGGTTAATAAAGCGTTTAGAGATTCCCGTACATACGGGTCCCAGGAACCGCCTTCCAGGGTTTTGGGTGCATGACAGGAGGCCACTGCCAGTGCAGCGCAAAGAATCAAGGCAAAATGTTTCATGCAGCAAAGATACAAATTAATTGCGGGCTGCGAGCCATTCGGCCGGCGTTTGTCCGGTGACCGCCTTGAAATTCCGGTAAAAGGCCGATTCCGACGCAAACCCCGCCGCATCGGCAATGTCGGAAAGCCGCATCTGGGGCGTTTCCTGCAGTTTTTTCTGGGCAAAACGGACGCGGTATCCGTTCACGTAGTCCAGGAAAGAGCAGCCGGCTCCGGTATTGATGCAGGAGGAGATGTATTTGGTGTTGGTCCCGAGGGTGGTGGCCAGTTCGGCGATGGTGAGGCCCTTGCGCCTGTACAGTCCCTTTTCCATCATGGCCGATACCCGCTCAAACAACTCCCGCTCCCGCTGGCTCTGCGGTTCCGGCAATTCCGCCTGATCCGGCTCGGGACGCTCCGTACGGGCCTTTTTTCTGCGCCGGACCAGCCACCAGCCCAGGCTCACCAGGGCCAGTCCCGTGAGAATGCCGGCCGCCATCCCGGCCGACCGGGCGCGGGAGCCGGTATCGGCAACGGGCGTTTCCTGGCGGGGGTCAAAGATATAGACAGAGGCGAAGGGCTTGTAATTGGAGTCTTTGATTCCGCCGGCGAGGACAATCCGTCCGTCCGTCAGCAGGGTGAAGGCGCCGTATTGGGGCAAATCCTCCAGGGGCTCCGTATAGTGGAGTTTCAGCGTGGCCTTCCCGCCTTCCAAGGCCGGTTTGTAGCCGATCTGAAGGGCATAGGCACGGTTTTCCGCATCGGTCCCCAGCGCCCAGGCGTACTCTCCGTCACAAAGCAGGGGATTCCAATAAAAGATGGGACCGCCCGCTCCCCGGAGCGGAATCTCCGTTTCCAGTTCCAAAAGGGAAAACGCCTCTCCTTGGACCCGCAGGATGCCATTGGCCTCCAAACTGTCATTGACGGCGAGCATCAGATAGTCGTATTCTCCTATTTTGCAGAGGGGCTGAACCATGTCCCCGTCCGAGAACATGGGCCGTGCGGTGAGCAGCAGGGGCTCCTGGAAGGCCTCCCCATGCAGGCGGTCCACCCATCCTTTTCCCGGGCGTCCCCAGGAATCCATGGCGCTGAAGACGATGGCGTTGTCCGGAGCCGTCGGGAGAATCCACGGATAGCTCCGGTTCTCGGCCGTTTCCTTTACCGTAGCAAAGCCGTCTTTGGCCGAATACATCTCCAGCGCATCTTCGGCAAACCAGTTTCCGGAAACCAGAATGGAGCCGTCTTCCATTTCCAGGGCGGAGGAAGCGGCGCGCCGGCGGTCCAGAATGGAGACGGGTTCAAAGGAATGGCTTGCGGGCAGGTAACGCTCTGCGGAGAAACTCTGCCCGATGCCGAACGCTTCCTGCAGTCCGCCGCCCAGCAGGATGGTTCCGTCTTTCAGCCTGAGGCAGAAGCCGTTGTCGTGGGTGTATAGGGAGGAAAGCGTGTTCCACTTGCCGTCCTTGAAGTATTCTGCCGTGGGGGTGGGAATGAAACCGGTGGTGTGCCCCCCGATGACGGTGAGTTCGCCGTCCAGTTGCAGCAGGGCATGGCCCGCGCGCGGAACCGTCAGGTCCGGAAGCCGTTCCCAGGCCATCTCCTGCGCCCGGGCGGAAGCCAGGGACAGAAACAGGGCAAGGCCGATGTAAATACCTTTCGTCATGATACACAAAGATAAGCCTTTTCCGGATAGTTTGCTTGCCCGGATTCTGTCAATTCCTGAATTGACAGCATTATTTTCAGACAATGGGAGAAATTTTCTTGCAATTCCCGAATCGGGAGTGCGGTTTTCCGCTGATAGGAGCGATAAATCTCCGGGAGGGGGTATATTTGTATAAATCTAAAAACTTGTGCCATGAAACGGATAAGCCTCCTTGCCCTGTCTCTGATGATCTTGCTCCAGGGCTGCGGCCGCAGAGAAGACCCTACCCCTCAAAACTATCAACTGAAGCTGGACCCCGCGACGCTGGTCCTCTCCGCTGCCGGAGAAGCCCAGACGGTCCAGGTAACAACGGACGCCCCTTCCTGGAAAGCGGAGGCGTCGGCCGACTGGATCAAGGTCTCCACCTCCGGGAACACCATTTCCGTGAGCGCCGAGGCCAACACCTCCAAAGACAGCCGGAACGGAGCGGTCCGGGTGACGGCCGGGACGGCCAAAGCCGATCTGGCGGTCGTACAGGGCGGCAAGTCGAATCGGCCTGCCGATGATCCCTATCCTATGGCCAGTTACGGGCTGGACGATGAGTCCATCTTCGTGAAGAAAGAATACTCGGAAGGCATCATCGCGGCCAATCCGGAGCAGAATACCTTCACGGTTCCGTCCTCGGCAGTAGGCGCCCAGAAGCCGGAAACCGGTCAGAAACTGATTATGAACACGCCCACCGAACTGTTCCCGGACGGCTTGCTGGCCGAGGTGCAATCGGTTAAGGAAACAAATGGCAATTATGAAATCACCTACCGCCCTCTCAAGTTAGAGGAAGCGTTCACCGATCTTACTATTGAGGAAACGGACCTGGATATCGGCGGGGCTCTCCTGAAAGTGCTGGATGCCGATGGAAATGAAGTGCCTTTCACCAAGACAAAGGGTACGGAAGAGAAGAGTTTCAATATTTCCATCCCCGAGGCCAGTTGGCCGGTCGATATTATTGAAGGGCTGGAAATCAAGCCCATCATGGACGTAAAACTCTCCATGCTGTTCCAGGCCATCATCGCCGATGCCACGCTATATACTTTCAATGCCAGGGTAAAGGCCGATATGGATATCGGCGCAACCATTGCCCTCGGCGCTGAAGGAAAACTCATTGACAAGCGTTGGCCCATTTTTTCCATGTACTTCGCCGCCATTGCGGTGGGGCCGGTTCTGGTTACCCCGTTTGTACAGTTGGAGGCGGTTTTCTCGGTTTCAGGAAAAGTGAGCATAGAGGCCACGGCAATTTACCATACCGTCCAGAAACAGGGTATCCATTATGATGCCAGTGGCGGCTGGGGCATGATTGACTATACCAAAGAAAACCAGAACGGAGAGTGGAAAGAACTGAGTGTGTCACCCAAATTGGAAGGCAGCATTGCCTACGGACTGGGCCTGGGACCGTACTTTGGCGTTTACGGCAAGGTGGTGGCAGCCGGCGTTACCATGGATATCAAGTTGAAAGAGACCGTGAGCGAGGCTTTCAACCTCCTGGACGGAGACCCCACCCGTTACCTGAGCTGGGATTTTGTGAAGCATCTGCAGAATATCGAATACGAAGCCGCCACGGTCGCAAGTGCCTCCATGAACGTGGAACTGGTGAATATGCCTGCCGCTTCCCTTGAAACGCCGGAGTTTACCATATCGTCCAACAAGATGAAACTCCTTCCTTCGGTGAACGACAAAACGTTCACTTTCGAGCGCCTTGACGACGGAATGGAACTCACGATAGATGTTTTCAACAAGCATTTGTTCGGCGGCAGAGTCTATGCCATGGTGAAGGAAAATGCCCAAACCCCCGATACCGAGGCCCGTCGTGTGTACTTTGATAACGCTGAAGATGTCGGCATGGATGACTTGAACGAAGGTACGGCGGAGAGTGTGAAACTGAAGGCCTTTATCCCTCTGGATGAGGAGGATTCGGACATTCAGTATGCCGACATCATGTACAAGACGCCGGATTTCGAGACCCCGTTCTGCCTGGCGTCCCTGGAACAGGCGTTTGACGATACCGAAGCCCGCGCGGCCCTGCTGAAGATTCTGGAGAACATTTATGGCGCCCGCGAGGGAAGTTGGGAAGGCTGCAACTGGTTCAACACCAACCAGCAGGTGTATGCGATGAAAAACATCCGCACCTCCTTCAAAAACGGAGAGTTCCGCTATAAGATTACCATCCCTTCCCAATGGAAAATGGGCAAGGCTCTCGGTGTGGGCAATTACTCCGGGAACGCGGCGCGCTTCGGAAGTTGGGAACTGGTGTTCGAAGACGGATCGGATGCCAACATGGAGACATTCACCGTCAGTGACGCCCATTTCACGGGTGTCAGCCTGAATGGGGACAAAGTTACCAGATTCTCCGTAAACAGCCCCATCTGGAGCCGATTTGACGATATTCCTTCCACGGTTACCTGGCTGGACTTGAGCAAAACCCCCGTCGAGGAACTGGAATCTGCCAAAATCAGTGAATCCATAACGGGACTCATCCTGGAAGATTGTCCGAAACTGAAAAAGCTTACAGTGGGGCCTTCCGACGGAAATGTCACAGCCATCGACTATTCCGTGAAAGGCAGCAGCGGACTGGAAACCATCTGCCTGCAGAACATGACCTTCCCTTCGGCCTTCTTCTATCTGAATGAACGCGGAAACAAGACGGCGGAACTCTCCTTCCGTTCCTGCAAGCTGGAGGACAATAGTTTCCCGGGCAATTTCACCTCGATAAATTTTGACCACTGTACTTTTGCCACCATTACGGTGAGTGGCAACAAGACGCTTGAACGGATTGACCTGAGCACCTCCAAGGGTACCGGTTTGGTGGTGAAGGACTGCCCCAAGATGAGTGCCCTGGTATGCCCGGATACGGGTATTTCCACGTTTGAGGTCGAGAATCTGCCGGAAATGGTCTATATAAACGTGGAAAACAACGAGAACCTCAAACGGCTGGTTCCCGAGGTCTTCGACGAAATCCCGGAGCGTGGCGGAAGCGTGGATTACGACATCCGCTACAGTTATACCGACGTAGGCGGCACCATCGAGTACGAAGACAGCGGCTACGGCTTCTGGTATGAAGGCGAACCGGAATGCGGCTACCACGGCAAGGAACCGCCCAAGGAAGATGAAGAAGGATATGTCACCCATCCGGGAGAGAGCCCTGCCCGGGCTGCGTTCCGAAAAGTGCTGCAAGATTTGTACAAATGCCGCAAGGGCGAATGGGACGGCTGCAACTGGCTGGACGGCAGCAAGGCCCTGGGAGACCTGACAAATGTTTATGCTCCGGAAAACGAAAGCAATAATGAAACATATTCGGTTACCATTCCCGTGGAGTGGCAGTTTGGAGCGGATGTGATTGTCAAGAATCACAACAAACTGCCTACCCAGCAGTATGGTGGAGAAACCGGCCATTACGAAGACTGGAAACTTTTTATTGAAGGGGAGAGAACTTATGATAACTTTAGTATTTCAGACATCCGCTGCTACTTGATTCAGGCAGCGGGCGAGGCCAAGGTTTTCGCCGTCCACAGTCCCAGTTTCTTCTTCAACCCGAGGGGAGATGAGCCTTGGAAGTACAGGTCTAACATCATCCCTTCCAAGATTCATACGCTGGATATGCGGGGGAGCGGTGGCTATGATTTTGATTATCATGTGGATTATGAGCATACTCCCAAGGTGTTCAAACTGCGCCGTTACGACGGAAAGAACCTGAACCAGGGCCTTATGCTCTCCGTGAAGTATGCCGATGCCAGTCCCCGGCCCATGCCCACCATTGAAATTGGAAGCAACGAAGATGGTTCGGATGGTGGGAAATGGGTAAAACTCACCAATATGATTCTTCCCTACGGGGATCTTCCCATAAAGGTGGTAAAGATGAGCGCGCTCGAACTGTATGGTTGCACCGGAGACATGATATATATGCCGCAGAATATTACTTATCTGGCCGTAGGAGCAAGTAGCGACGGCGGTGTCAATTATATGCCTTATGCTTCCGGCACGGCCGATATCAAGGAAGTCAAAGTGTTGGATAACAATGTCATTATAGGAATAAGTGCTAAAGTACAGGAAGGTGTTACCGTATCGGGTTGTCCGTCTTTGAAAGAAGCGTATTTCACGGGTTCCCCCATCTCCCGCTTCCAGATGGACAATGTTCCGGCACTGAACTCTTTGTCAGTTGGCAAATGCACCAACCTGACAATGGAGGTTCCGCCAGTATTCGAACAATTATGGGAATCCGGGGGATGGCTCGCTTATGATCAGCGTTACGAATACACCTACGGAGACGGCCCCTACACCACCGAGAAAGGCACCAAGTTCAACTACACCGACAACGGTTACGGCTTCTATTACGCTGGTGAGCCCGCCCAAGGCTACCACCGGGATCCCCGTTAACCAACCTTCTTAACCCCAAAATCCCGCCGGTTCCGTGAGGTGCCGGCGGGATTTATTGACTATTGGAGCAGATTGTCCAAGGCAAGTGTTTTCACAAAATATTGTGATTTTGGTTGCAAAAGCAAAAATAAAACGCTATTTTTGTGCAAAAATAACAATATATTGTGATTTATGAAAAGCGCCAGGGTATATATAAAGGGGATTCCGGCAGGGCGTCTGATACAGGAGAGCCCGAACAAATACAGATTTACCTACGATGAAGCGTATGTGCTGCAACATCGTGAAGATCCGGTTTGCCTAGCCATGCCCGTAAGGGAAAAGAGCTATTCGGCCCCTTATCTTTTTCCTTTTTTCAGCAATATGTTATCCGAAGGGAGCAATCGCCTGTTCCAGGCCCGCCTGCATCATATAAACCCGGACGACGACTTTTCCCTGCTGCTGGAGATTGCCGGCTATGACACCATCGGCGCAGTAACCGTAAAGCCTGAATAATCATGCCTGTCCCATTTTCTAGACAAGAAGTCAAAGCGCTGTTCGACGGCAAGAAAGTACTGTCGCAGTTACCGTATCCCAATTTTGGGGACGACACGGAGACGCAGGCCGCCATCGTCGAAGGGTCAGGACGATTGTCCATCTCCGGCGCACAGGAAAAATACGCGATGGTGGTGGATGGGAACCAACTTCGGCTCACCCGAAGCGGAGAATCCGGCCGATTCATCGTTAAGCCGGCGCCCACCGACCGACGCTTTTGGCTCAGGGCCGATATGCCTGCCAATGAGTATATTACAATGCGAATAGCCCAAAACGTTTTCGGCATCGAGGTGGCGGCACATGGCCTGTGCTTTCTTGGGAATGGCGATGCTGTGTATATTACCCGTCGTTTCGATTATCTCCCCGATGGTGGCAAGATTCATATGGAAGATTTTGCCTCGCTGGCCGGTCTTAATCGGCAAAATGCCGGAGACGACTACAAATACGACCGTCTGAGCTATGAAGACTGTGCCGATCTTATCCAGAGGTACAGTATTGCTCCTAAAGTGGACCTGCTCAAGTTCTATCGGTTATTATTGTTCAATTACCTGTTTTGCAACAGTGACGCCCACTTGAAAAATTTTTCGCTCTTTGCGCCCAGCCCCGGAGAGTATAGGCTGGCCCCGGCCTATGACCTGCTCAACACGCAAATGCACCTGCGTTCGTCCATCTTTGCGCTGGAAAAAGGCCTTTTCAAAGAAGGAACGCCCATTACGGATACTACGCCCATCGGCCGTCCCCTTTTTGAGGATTTCGGTCGGTGCATTGGACTCTCCGAGATGCTCATTCAGCGGGAGATAGGCCGATTCGCCAAGTCATATACCGCAGTAGAAGAACTGATTAAGACGAGTCTGCTATCCCCGGAAGCCAAAGAGAGTTATTATAAAGACTACAAGTACAGACAAAGCACCTTGCAGTAAGAATGGAACAGATAGGAATTACGATAAAAGAAAGGCGTAAAGAGTTGGGAATCAATCAGCAAGAACTGGCCGATCTGGCTGCTGTAGGCATCAACTCCCTTGTGGCCATCGAGCGTGGCAAAGGCAATCCTTCCATGAAAACCTTGCTACGCATATTGGATGTGCTGGGGTTGGAAATAAAACTCTCCCGGGTTTCGCGGATACCATAAACGGCACATAATTCAGCTTTTTTTGCTATTTTTGTGGATTGTTACAAAGCAATCGACAAAAACAGCATAAATCATGTACAGAACACACACATGCGGCGAGCTCCGCATTCAGAACAAAGGACAGCAGGTGACCCTTGCCGGATGGGTTCAGAAGGCCCGCAAACTGGGCGGAATGACCTTTATCGACCTCCGTGACCGTTACGGCATCACCCAACTGGTCGTAGAGGCCGACGCCCCCGCTTCCCTGGTGGAAACCGCCACCTCCCTGGGCCGGGAATTCGTGATCCAGGTCAAGGGCGAAGTGGTTGAGCGTCAGGCGAAAAACGCCAAGATGCCCACCGGCGACATCGAAATCAAAGTATCGGCCATCAACATCCTGAACAAGAGCGTGACCCCGCCCTTCACCATCGAGGAAGAGAGCGACGGCGGCGAGGACCTTCGCGCCAAATACCGCTATCTGGACCTTCGCCGCGGCCCGCTGCAGAGGGCCCTGGCCCTGCGTCACAAAGTGGCCCACGAGGTTCGCAACTACCTGGATGCCAACGGCTTCATGGAAATCGAAACCCCTTACCTGATCAAGAGCACCCCGGAAGGCGCCCGCGACTTCGTGGTCCCTTCCCGCATGAATCCCGGCCAGTTCTACGCCCTGCCGCAGAGCCCCCAGACCTTCAAGCAGCTCCTGATGGTGGCCGGCTACGACCGCTACTTCCAGATCGTGCGCTGCTTCCGTGACGAAGACCTCCGTGCCGACCGTCAGCCCGAATTCACCCAGATCGACTGCGAAATGTCCTTCGTGGAGCAGGAAGACGTCCTGAACATGTTCGAAGGCATGATGCGCACCATCTTCAAGAACGTGCTGGATGTGGACATCCCCAATCCCATGCCCCGCATGAGCTGGTACGACGCCATGGACAACTACGGCTCCGACAAGCCCGACGTCCGCTTCGGCATGACCATCCACGAAATCACCGACGTGGCCAAGGGCAAAGGCTTCAGCGTCCTGGACGAGGCCGCCTACATCGGCGCCATCTGCGTCCCCGGCGCGGCCGAATACACCCGCAAGCAGATTGACGAACTCACCGAATGGGTAAAACGCCCCCAGGTGGGCGCCAAGGGCCTCATTTACGTGAAAGTCAATGCCGACGGCAGTTTCAAATCCTCCATCGACAAATTCTACGGGGCCGATGACCTGGCCAAACTGGCCCAGAAGGCCGAGGCCAAGCCCGGCGACCTGATGCTGGTGATGAGCGGCCCTGCCAAGCGCAAAGTGCAGACCATGCTGGGCGTGCTGCGCCTGGAAATGGGCGGCCGCCTGGGCCTTCGGAGTCCCAAGGAGTTCGCCCCGCTGTGGATTGTGGACTTCCCGCTCCTGGAATGGGACGACGAAACCCAGCGCTTCTACGCCATGCACCATCCCTTCACCGCCCCCAAGCCGGAGCACGAGAAGTGGTTCTACAGCGATAAGAAAGAGGACCTGGAGCGCGTCTGCGCCAACGCCTACGACTTCGTGCTCAACGGCAACGAACTGGGCGGCGGCTCCATCCGTATCCACAATGCCGACATGCAGAAGCGCATGTTCGAGGTGCTGGGCATCGGCCCCGAAGAGGCCGAATACAAGTTCGGCTTCATCATCAACGCCTTCAAGTTCGGCGCTCCGCCACATGGCGGCCTGGCCTTCGGCTTCGACCGCGTCTGCGCCCTCATGGGTGGGCAGGACACCATCCGCGACTACATTGCCTTCCCCAAGAACAACCAGGGCCGCGACGTGATGATTGACTCCCCGTCGGAAATCGACCAGACCCAGTTGGACGAACTTCAGATTGCCCTGCGTCCCGCCGCAGAATAAGCATCGAGGGGCAAAACAGGCCGATTTTGCCCCGCGATGCCCCCAACAACCCCCGGTGCGGGGCAAAAAAGGCCCCGATTGCCCCTGACAGTATGGTGACGAAGACTGCATATTTCGACCTTTCCAGCCGGAACACTTTCCGGATGCGGGTGAAGTGCGCCCTGTTTGTAGAGGTGACGGAAGAGGCCGATCTGGCAGCCCTGGACTGGGACGCCCTGCCCCAGCCGGTGCTGGTGATGGGCGGCGGCTCCAACCTCCTCTTTACCAAAGACTTTCCCGGCACAGTCCTTCATGTGGCCATCTGTCATTCCTCCCATTCCTGTCATTCCTCCCATTCCTGTCATTCCTCCCATTCCTGTCATTCTGAGCGAAGCGAAGAATCTGTCACCTGCGGCGCCGGGGTGGTCTTCGACGATTTCTGCGCCTGGGCGGCGTCCGAGGGCCTCTGGGGCCCCGAAAACCTCTCGCTTATTCCCGGCGAAGTGGGGGCATCGGCCGTGCAGAATATCGGCGCATACGGCGTGGAGGCCAAGGACATCATTGCCGGCATCCGGGCCTATGACCGCACCACCGGCCAGTTCGTGGACATCCATCCGGCCGATTGTGCCTACGGCTACCGCACCTCCCGTTTCAAGACGGAGTGGAAAGGCCGATATGTCATCACCGCCGTCACCTACCGCCTCAGCCGCACGCCGCAGCCCCGCCTGGACTACGGCGGCGTCCGCAAAGCCCTGTCCTGTCCTGCTGAGCGCAGCGAAGAATCCCTGACCCCGCAAGACATCCGGGAGGCCATCATCGGCATCCGCCGGCAGAAATTGCCCGACCCTGCGGAGGTGGGCAGCGCCGGCAGTTTCTTCTGCAATCCCGTCATCTCCCGCGAGCACTTCGACCGCATCGTCGCCACCGCTCGCGAGGACAACGGCCCCGCCTATGAAGTGCCGCATTACGACACCCCGGACGGCATCAAAGTCCCCGCCGCCTGGATGATCGACCAGTGCGGTTTCAAAGGCTGCCGGCAGGGGGGTGCTCAGGTGTATCCCGGGCAGCCGCTGGTGATTGTAAACGCCACAGGCACAGCGACTCCGCAGGAAATCATCGGCCTGGAGCAGCAGATTATCCAAACGATTGAACGCAAATACGGTATCACCCTTCATCCCGAGGTAGAACATGTCTAAATTTATCATCGAAGGCGGACACAAACTGTCCGGAACCATTACCCCGCAGGGCGCCAAGAACGAAGCCCTGGAAGTAATCAGCGCCGTGCTCCTGACCAGCGAGCCCGTCACCATCAGCAACATTCCGGAGATTCTGGACGTGAAGAACCTCATGGAACTGCTGCAGAACATGGGCGTCAAAGTGACCCGCCTCGCCAAGGGCATGTACACCTTCCAGGCCGATGAGGTGGACACCGCCTACATCGAGACCGAAGAGTTTGTGGCCAAGTGCGCCAAACTTCGCGGCTCGGTAATGGTGGTGGGACCGCTGCTGTCCCGTTTCGGCCATGCCTGGTTTGCCAAGCCGGGCGGAGACAAGATCGGCCGGCGCAGGGTGGACACCCACCTGGACGGCATGGTGAAACTGGGGGCCGAAATGTCCTACGATCCTTCCCGCCGCGCTTTCCACCTGACGCAGGAAGGCCGCCTCACGGGCCGCTACATGCTGCTGGACGAGGCATCCGTCACCGGTACGGCCAACATCGTGATGGCCGCCGTGCTGGCCAAGGGGACCACCACCATCTACAACGCGGCCTGCGAACCGTATCTGCAGCAACTCTGCAAGATGCTCAACCGCATGGGCGCTTTCATCGACGGCGTGGGGTCCAATCTCCTGCGCATCCATGGCGTGGAGGCCCTGCACGGCACGTTGCACAAGATCCTGCCCGACATGATCGAGGTGGGCTCCTTTATCGGCATGGCTGCCATCTGCCAGAGCAGCATCATCATCAAAAACGTCTCCTATTACGACCTGGGCATCATTCCCGACGCCTTCCGCCGCCTGGGCATCAAACTGGAGCAGCAGGGAGACGACATCTACGTCCCCGCGCAGGACAGTTACGAAATCGACTCCTTCCTGGACGGCTCCATCATGACTCTGGCCGATGCCCCCTGGCCCGGCCTCACCCCGGACCTGTTGTCCGTGATGCTGGTGGTGGCCACCCAGTGCAAGGGCAGCGTGCTCATTCATCAGAAGATGTTCGAGAGCCGCCTGTTCTTCGTGGACCGTCTCATCGACATGGGCGCCCAGATTATCCTCTGCGACCCGCACCGGGCGGTGGTGATCGGCCACGACCACCGCATCACCCTCAAGGCCGCGCGGCTGGTGTCGCCGGATATCCGTGCCGGTATCGCCATGCTCCTGGCCGCCATGAGCGCCCGGGGCACCTCCACCATCGACAACATCGAGCAGATTGACCGCGGTTACGAAGACATCGAAGGCCGCCTCAATGCCCTCGGGGCGCATATTACCCGTGCGTAGCCGTTACATGGCCAAGTCAAAATACGTCCGCTTACCGTGCTGGCCGGTATCGAATGGCGTTTTTGATTTTTTTTACTAATTTTGTAGTTTGATGGACTACAGCAAATACTTTTCGGCCGATGTACCTTCTTTCCTGCGCTCGCCCGTGCGGGAAATTTTCCGCAAGGTGGACCTTTCGGCCATTTGTTCCTTCGCGGGCGGATATCCGGCGGCGTGCACGTTTCCGCTGGCCGATATCCCCGGCCTCACGGAGCGTGTGTTGGCCAAATACGGCACCAAGGCGCTGCAGTACGGTGCCACGCAGGGCGTTCCGGAACTGCGGGAACTGATTGCTTCCCGCTATGGCGTGCCCGTTTCGCAGGTGCAGATCACCACGTCGTCCCAGCAGGGGATCGACGTGTGTTCGCGGGTGTTCCTGGACCCCGGCGACGTAGTGCTGGCCAGCAACCCCGTCTATCTGGGCGCCCTGCAAAGTTTCAAGGCCTATCGGGCCGATGTGAGGGATATCCCCTCGGGTGATGCCTCCGACGGGTACTTGTCCGGGGGTGGACAAGCCCCCAAATTCATCTATGTGATACCGGATTTCAACAATCCTACCGGAAAGACGCTGACCCTGACGGAGCGGGAAAGACTGGTGGCCCTGGCCCGGGAACTGGACTGCCTCATCGTGGAGGACAGCCCGTACCGCGAACTGCGCTACTCCGGCGAGGCGGTGCCCACCATCCGTTCGATGGCGCCGGAACGCACGCTGCAACTGGGCAGTTTCTCCAAGATTTTTGCACCGGGGTTCCGGCTGGGGTGGATCATCGGCCCGGAACCGCTGCTGGAGCAGATTTACGTGTGCAAACAGTGCCTGGACCTTTGTCCGCCGGTGCTGGACCAGTACCTGGCGGCCGAATTCTTGGGCTCCGGACTGCTGGACGCCAATTTGCAGAAGACCATTGCGGAGTACCGCCGCCGGCGCGACCTCATGGTCTCCCTGCTGGAAAAATACATGCCGGCGGGCGTTACCTGGACCTATCCGGAAGGCGGCCTGTTCCTCTGGCTTACGCTGCCGCCCGCCGTGGATACCGTGGCGCTGTACGACCGTGCCCTCGCCGCCGGCGTGGCCTATGTGGCCGGCTCCTTCTTCTACACGGACGGCAGCCACCGCAACACCATGCGCCTGAACTTCTCCTTCGTGGACGAAGCCAAGATGGAACCGGGAATCCGTCTCCTAGTTTCCCTCCTCGGTGGCAACCAAGTTCCTGATTGTTAGATATTTACGTACAATCCTCTGCGCAAAATGAGCAGAGGAATATACACAACACATTGAATGATAGAGAGTTACAAATCACGGATTTTTAAGTTTTCCGGTGCGGGGAACGATTTTGTGGTGCTGGACGGCCGACAGGGGGGCATGGAGCCCTTCCGCGAGCCGGGCAGGATCGGCGCATTGTGCCGCGAGTACCATACGGACGGGCTCATGATTCTGACCCGTCCCGTCCTGGACCGCTCCGACCGGCCCGTTTCCCCGGACTTCGTGATGGAATTCTACAACCCCGACGGTTCCGGCGGCATGATGTGCGGCAACGGCGGGCGCTGCATCGTGGCCTTTGCCGATTATCTCGGCATCCTTCCGGCCGACGGCCGCACCTACCGCTTCCTCGCCCCGGACGGCGATCATATCGCGGAAATCCTCTCGAAAGAGCATTCCGCTCACTGGACGGTTCGGCTGAAAATGATTGATGTTCACGGAATTACGCCCATGAAAGGCGGTTATTTCCTGAATACCGGCACAAGGCATTTCGTAAAATTCACGACCGGGGTGGACGGCCTGGACATGGAGGCCGATGCCAAGCCGCTCCGTTGGGATCCAGCCTTCCAGCCGGAAGGCACCAACGTGAATTTTGTGGAAGTCCGCTCCGACGGCCTTCACGTCCGCACTTTTGAAAAGGGCGTGGAAGGGGAGACGCTTGCGTGCGGCACCGGCCTCACGGCATCGGCCCTGGCCGCCTGCAAGGCCGGCATCCCTTGTTCCTCCGGAGCGGAGCAGCCCATGGGGTCCGGGGAATCAGGCCCCCGGAATGCCGAAGACAAGACGGTATCGCAGGCGGTGTACCGCCTGCAATGCCGCCGCGGCGACTGGCTCCAGGTATGTTTCCGTCCGGGTCCCGATGACCGCTTCTCCGAGGTTTACCTCACCGGTCCCGCCGAACTGGTGGCCGTTAATCCCTTATAGCACAGTTGTTTACGTACAATCCTCTGCGCAAAAAGCGCAGAGGATTGTACAGAAGTAGTTGAAACAGAGAGAGATAAGAATCACTATGAGAAAGGCTATTTACGGCGCAGGGTCCCTGGGGACCATTCTGGGCGCCTATATAACCCGCAAAGGAGGCCGGATCGACCTCATCAACCGCAACGTAAAGCATGTGGAGGCCCTGCAGCAGCAGGGAGCCCATGTCGCCGGGACCGTGGACTTCGTCCAGCCGGTTACCGCCTATACACCGGACCGGATGACCGGTCTGTACGATATCATCTTCCTTCTCACCAAGCAGCAGGAAAATGCCAAGGTGGTCACTTTCCTCAAAGACTATCTGGCCCCGGACGGCGTCATCGTCACCCTGCAGAACGGCCTTCCGGAGCAGGGAATCGCCGATATCGTGGGCGAAGACCGGGTGCTGGGCTGCACGGTGGCCTGGGGCGCCACGATGGTCGGCCCGGGCGTGTGTGAACTTACCAGTTCGCCGGACAGTCTTACTTTTTCGCTGGGCAGCATGGCCGGGAAGCCCCACAAGTACATGGAACAGGTGCGACAGTTGCTGGAAATGATGGGGCCCGTGACCGTGGAGCCCAATTTCGTGGGCACCCGCTGGAGCAAACTGCTCATCAACAGCGCCTTTTCCGGCATGAGCACCGTCCTGGGCTGCACCTTTGGCGAGGCTGCGGCCGACAAGACCTCCCGCAAGGTGGTCCTGGCCCTGATCAAGGAATGCATCGACGTGTGTGCCGCCGCCGGCATCAGGATTGAGCCCGTGCAGGGCAAGGACGCCGTGAAACTCCTGGACTATCACGGGCCCGTGAAGAAGGCCCTTTCGCTGCTGATTCTGCCCATCGCCATCCGGAAGCATGCAAAACTCAAGGCCAGCATGTTGCAGGATATCGAAAAGGGCAAGAAGACCGAGGTCGATGCCATCAACGGCGCCATTGCCGCCTTCGGCCGGAAAATCGGCTGCCCTACGCCGATGAACGAAAAAGTCACCGCCATCATCCACCGCATCGAGGCAGGCGAACTCCGTCCCGGCTTCGAAAATTTGAAACTTTTCCTGAAAAAATAACATATTTCTAACGCGGATAGTTGCAAAACTAATTTTTATAGTTATATTTGCGACATGAAACGTTTGACCAATAAAGAAGAAGTGATCATGAATCACTTCTGGGAAAAAGGCCCCATGTTCATCCGGGAACTGCGGGCCTTGTATCCGGATCCAAAGCCGGCCATCACTACATTATCTACCCAGGTGCGTACGCTGGAGGAAGAGGAATTCATCGGCCACAACGAATATGGTCCCACTTTCCAGTATTACGCTAAAGTTAGCCGCGACCAGTACAAGCGGGGCACGCTTATCAGCCTCATTGACAAGTACTTTGCGCATTCTTACGTAAACGCTGTGTCTGCTTTGGTGAAAGAGGAGAAACTGAGCGTGGAGGACCTTCAGGAAATCATTAGAATGATCGGGAAATGATGTCGTTTCTTCTCTACATCGGCAAGGCGGCCGTGGCACAGGCTGTCTTTTACCTCTTTTACCGATTGCTGCTCAGGAAAGAAACCTTTCACCGGCTCAACCGGGCGGTGCTGGTGGGAACGTGCCTCGTCAGTTTCTTGCTTCCGCTGTGCATTGTCACCATCCACAAGCCCGTTCAGGGAAATGCGGCGCTGCAAGCCATGATGGATACTTTTTCCACGCAGTTGCAGGTGGCATCGGCGGGTACTCCGTGGTGGCAGACGGCCCTGGTGCTCCTCTACTGGACGGGGGTGGCGGCCATGCTGGCCAGAACAGCCTTTTCCGTGGCCTCCATCCTCAGAATCATCCGCCGGGCAACCCCTGTGCAGGACCATGTCTATGTTACGGAAGAGGAGATCTCCCCCTTCAGTTGGATGGACCGGATTGTCCTTTCCCGCGCAGACTGGGAAGCCCCGCACGACTCCATTCTCGCCCATGAGCGGGCGCACATCGCAAACAAACATTCCATAGAACTGCTTCTGGTCGATGTGATGATTGCCTTCCAATGGTTTAACCCCGCCATCTGGATGCTCCGGGCCGACCTTCAGGAACTGCATGAATATGAGGCCGACGAAGCCGTCCTCCAAGGGGGCGCCAACCTTTCGGAATACCAGTACCTTCTGGTGCGGAAAGCCTTCAGCGATGCGGGCTATTCGGTAGCCAACAGTTTCAGCCACAGCACTTTGAAAAACAGGCTTCGGATGATGTCCCGGACACCGTCGGCCTCGGCCCATGGCCTTAAGGCGCTCTATGTGCTGCCGCTGGTCCTTCTGGCCGTCGGCGTGCAGGCCCGCACGGTATATGACCGGAACAAGGACTACGAGGGATATGATGTCACTGATACATTGAAAGTCCGTATAACGGACACAGTGGGGGTAATCCAGATGAAGGTTGTCGGCGAAGTAGAGGAAGATCCCCTGTATGTGATTGACGGTAAAATGACGGAAGATGCCGGAGCCTTGGAGTCCCATTCCGTATCTCAGATCAAGTGCGCCACGGTTTATAACAAGGAAGAGAGCCGGGAAAAATTCGGGGTGTCGCGCTGCGTCGTGGAGGTTGAAACGTATGAGCGCAAGCCCCTGCCGGACAAGCAGACCTTGGTGCTGATTGTGACCGGGGACGGAAAAGTGGAAGGCCCCGGCGGCGTGGCCGAAATAAAAGGATACGGGAAGCATCTGCGAAAGGTGACGGGCAATATGGTGCTGCCCCTTGTCACTGTCCAGATCAAGGCCGATGCTTCCGCTCCGCGCGGGGCGGTGGAAGCCTTGAAGGAAGAACTGAAAAAAGATGTGAATTAATGAAAAAAGGACTTATACTTTTCTTGCTTCTTCTGGGCTTACATGCTCACGCTCAGGTGCTTATCCTGAACGACAGCGTGTTCCAAACCCGCATGACGGAGATCAAGGCCACGGTGGTGGACTCGCTCACCAACGAGCCCGTGCCGTTCGCCTCCGTGTATGTGATTCCGGCCAAGGACACCACCATCACCAACTTCACCCTTTCCAATGACAAGGGCGAGGCCAAGTTGGAGGAGGTTCCGCTGGGCCAGTACACCTTCCACGTGGAGATGATGGGGTATAAGCCCTTTGTGAAAGACCGGTATTTCCGGGAGCGGATCACCGACTTCGGCACCATCAAACTGCAACAGGACGACGAGTACCTGCAGGCGGCCGTCATCAACGACGTGGGCAATCCCATCGTGGTCAAAAAAGATACGGTGGAATTCAACGCCTCTTCCTTCCGGGTGGGCTCCAATGCCATGCTCAAGGACCTTCTGCAGCGTATGCCCGGCATGGAAATCACGGACGACGGCAAGGTGAAGTTCAATGGGGAGGAAATCGACAAAATCACCATCGGCGGCCGCACCTTTTTCTTCAACGACCAGAGCACGGCGCTGAACAACCTCCCGGCGGCGGTGGTGGACAAGGTACGGGTGATCGACCGCGACAGCGAGCAGACCCGCGCCACCGGCATCCAGGACGGCAAAAAGGAGAAAATCCTGGACGTGGGGCTCAAGAAAGAATATGAGAAAGGCTGGTTCGGCAATGTGGGCGTCAAGGGCGGTTCCACCGTGGCCGCCGCCAAGGCCGATGAACCCCTGCGTGACAACCGCGGCTTCCTGTACAGCGGAAACGCCCTGGTATCGGCCTACAATGAGAAAGACCAGGTGACGGTGATCGGGAATGTGCAGAACGTGTCCGACGGCAACGGGGTATTCATCGTCTATGGCGATGACGGCCCCACCGCCATGAACCAGGGCCTTTCATCGGCCGCACAACTGGCGGTGAACGCCAACACCAATCGCATCAAGGATGTGGAAAGTACGGTGGCGGTGAACTACAAATACACGGACACCGACAGTGGAAGCAAGTCGTACAGAACCACTTATCAGGACGATGGCAACCTGGTGAGCGAGAGTGAGAACTCCGGCACCAGTTTTGGCCAGTCTGTGACGGCCGACCTGGAATTCAAAAAGGAGAAAGGGAAGGTCATCTTCTTCCTCTATCCCACCTTCCGCTATACGGATTCCTTCTCGCGAAACGCCGGGAGCACCACCACCCGGCGGGAACTGGATTGGCTCAACAACAGTACCAACGCGTCGTCCGGCCAGACATTCAACCGCTTGGGCAACCTGGGCTCCGGCATCACTTTCCGGGAACTCTGGGGCAAGAAAAACCGTTCGCTGCGCTTCGAGTTGTACACCAACTATTCCACCAGCAACGGCAACAGTTCCCAACTGACCAGCCTGGAGCAGGCCTCCGGCATGGAAAAGCGCGAACTGGACTATGTGAGCAAGGGGAAAAGTTTCGGTATCAACGGCCTGGTCCGTTATACGGAGCCGCTGGGCGAAAAACTCACCCTTACCGGCACGCTGTCCATGAATTACAACAATTCCGACCGGCAGTCCGACGCATTCGATGCCGTGGGCTTCAATGCCTACTATTCGTCGCTGAACCGGTCGCGGTTCATGACACCGGCCTTTGAACTCAATGGGCAGTACAGACTTACGCAAGGCGGCTATTTTACGCTGGGTGCCCGGGTGCATGGAAGCCAGAACCGGACTTATTCCCAAACCTTCGGCATCGAAGAAACCACGGGCGAAGGCGAGTGGTTTTGGTTTGTGTCGCCTGTGATGCGTTTTGTTTACAGCAAGGACAAGCATCGGGTTACCTTTTATGCCAATGGCAGCAGTTCGCAGCCGCAGGCCAGCCGGATGCTCCCGGTGTTGAATGTGGGCAATGCTTCCCGGCTTTCCGTGGGCAACATCTACCTGCGGCCTTCGGGTACGCTGTCGTTCAGTGCCGACTGGAACCGGAACGACCGCGAAAAGTTCTCAACCTTAATGGTCGACCTCTTTGGCCAACTGAATATCCGGTCCGTAGGGAACGCCCAGTGGTACGATAAAGGAGGCATCCTGTATTCCATTCCGGCCAACATGAAAGCACCGACATTCTTTGTGGCGGCCTACGTCAATTTCACTACGCCGCTGGACAGCAAGAAATGGTGGTCGCTGAGCGTCAGCGGGGGCCTTCAGCAGCAGAATTACGCCTCGTTCCTTTCCAGGGGTGCGCTCCCCGGCCTGGACAAAGACAACTTTGACTACACGGCATTCATGGCCGATTTTTGGGGAAACGCCGACGGTGACCGTTTCTATGGCGGGGAAAGCGGCTTTGAGGAAAATGTGACCCGTGACTTCTCCCCGCAGATGTCCTTCAACCTGCGCTATAACCGGGAAAAGTTTTCCATATCGGCCGGTATGGGAGCCTCCGGCCACATTGCGCGCAGCAGCCTGACCCCGTCCGCAGATATGAATACGCTGAATATGTACGGCCTGGTCCGGGGATCCTATGTTACGCCGCACGCCTTTGAACTGTCCACCAACCTTCGCTATACCGTATATAAAGGGTATGCGGCCGGTTACGATCGGCCGGAGTTGGGCTGGGATGCCGAGGTGTCCAAGAACATCGGCGCATTTACGCTCAGCCTCAAGGCCTTTGACATCCTGAACCAGACCCGCGGCCGAAGCCATACCGTCACCGCCAATTACGAAGAGGACTCCTACCGTCTGGTGATGGGCCGATGCGTCCTTTTCGGCGTAAAGTGGAACTTCGGCAAGATGAACGCCGCCCAGAGTCAGCGTGCCCAGCAGGCCGCCTGGAAAATGGTCTGGTAATCCCTCTTCCGCCTCCCATGGTGATCCGGGGCGATTCGGCTTGTGGCGGTTCGTTTTGGCTTGTGGAGGTTCAATTTGGGGTTGTGGCGGCCTGCTTTTGCCGCCCCCGGGTGGCCGTTAACTCGCTGATACACATGTGTTTACGTACAATCCTCTGCGCATTTTGCGCAGAGGATTGTACGTAATATGCTCATAGTCAGGGAGATACCAGCCACCCGCTGCGCCATTCAAGCAGCACTATAAATTTACGGAAAACTCCTAAAAAAATTAGTAGATAAGAAAATTTGTTGTATCTTTGCAACAGAAACTTAAAACACATGAAACAGAAACTTACGGAAAAAGAAGAGATGCTCATGAATATTTTCTGGGCACATGGCAGCATGTTCATCAGGGATCTGATGGCATATATCCCGGAACCCAAGCCCCATTACAATACGGTGGCTACACTGGTCAAGTTCCTCGAAGAGAAGGATTTCCTGGAGCGTGAGCCCATGGCCAATTCTTTCCGCTACAAGGTGAAGACCACAGAGAAGCAGTACCGCGGAGACACCGTTTCAGAGGTGGTGGCCCGCTATTACGGCAACTCCTACCTAAGTATGGTATCCCAGTTTGTGGAGGAGGATAAAATGGATATCCAGGAGTTGAAAGACCTCATCGCCCAAATTGAGAACAAATGACGCCCTTCCTCTTATATATCGCGCGGGCCGGGCTTTATCTGGGCCTGTTCTACGCTTTTTACCTGCTGGTGATGCGGCGGACCACGTTTTTCGGCCTTAACCGCGTGCTGCTGCTGGCAGGCAGTTACCTCTGCCTGCTCCTGCCGGTCATCCGGCTCAGAACCGTGGACGCCGTCGGCATGGCCCGGGAGTTGACGGTGGTGGGCACGGAATGGGAGCCGTCGGCCGCTGCCCCCAAGGCCTTTCCGTGGCCGGAAGTCCTGCTGGCCCTCTATGTGTGCGGGGCCGCCGGGGTATTGACGCTGTACCTGGTATCGGCCTTGAAGGTGAATCGGCTTATCCGCCGGGGGGAAAAGACCGTCCTGGAAGATTGTACCCTGGTTTTGCTGGAAGAAAACGTTCCCTCTTTCAGTTGGGGGCGGACGGTGGTGATGAATCGGCAGGATTTGGAGCAGAACCCAGCCATTTTCGCCCATGAGCAGATGCACGTACGCTGCAGGCATACGGTGGACCTGCTCCTGTTCTTTCCCCTTCAGGTGGTCTTCTGGTGGAATTTCCTGGTGTGGATTGCCCGGGAAGAACTTCAACTCCTGCACGAATACCAGGCCGACGAAGGCGTGATTCAAAAAGGCATCGATGCTACTCAATATCAATTACTTCTGGTGCGAAAAGCCGTGGGGGAACAGCGTTTCTCCCTGGCCAGCGGCTTTCAGCACGCAAAACTCAAAAACCGAATTGCCATGATGCTCAAACCCACTACCGCCGGTTGGATGCGCTGGTCGTATCTGGCCCTGATTCCCGTGCTGGCAACTTTCATGTTCGCCTGCAATCCCAAGAAAAGCGCCGAAAAACCTGTCCCGGCAGAAGAATCCGAGGCATCGAAGAGCCTCCCCACAAAAGCAGACGCCGCACTCTACCAGGAGGAAGGGGCCGTCCCCTATGCCATGGTGGGCGTGAAGCCTTCGTTCGAAGGCGGTGGCGCCGACAAGTTTTCCCACTGGGTCAACAGCCAACTCAAATATCCCAAGCAGGCCATTGATGACAGGGTGGAAGGCCGCATTACGATGATGTTCACCGTGGATGCCGACGGCTCTGTCCGAAATGTCAAAGTGCTCAAGGGGGTCCGCAAAGACTTGGACGAGATGGCGCTATCAGTGGTTAGCGCCTCCCCGAAATGGGAGCCGGGCCGCGATGCCGAAGGAGAGGCCGTACCGGTGACCTTTGTCTTCCCGATAATCTTTCAACTGAAATGAGAAGGCTGATCCTCTTAGCGCTTTGGATGATGGTCTGCGTGCCGCTGGGTGCGCAGACCACGCATCGCGATTCTCTCATCGTCCGAAGCCGGTATCTCCGCAGCGTTCTCCGCACGGACGAGGCCATCGGCCTGCTTTCCACGCTGGTGTCCCCGGAGCGGATGGATGTCGATATCCTCTCCGAACTGGCCGACTGCCATTTCCAGAGCGGCCATTACGAGGAGGCCGCGCTCTTGTATGACATGCTGTCGCTGCAAAACCCCGGCAACCTCCTTTTCAAATTGCGCAAAATGCAGATTTTCTACCGGGTAAAGGCCTGGCGGCAAACCGTGGAGGCCGGTAAGGAAGTCCTGGCGCTGGACACCATTCCCGCGGTGTTGGGCTATGTGGGAGACGGATTCAAGCAGTTGGAGCAGGCCGATTCGGCCCTGTGGTACTATCGCCGCTCCCTGGCCCTGAAACCGCAGAACGCCGCCACCGTGTCCAAGGTTTTCGATATCCTGGTGGGACGGGATGCGTTCGAGGAAGCCATCGCCCTTACGAGCGCTTATTTGGAGAAAGATCCGGACAATCCGGTGGTGGCTCCGCTCTGCGGGCTGGCCCATTACCGGAAAGGGGAGTATGACACCGCCGCCGCCATTTTCGAGCGCCAACTGGAACTGGGCAACGACACCTATCCCATCCACTATTATCTGGGCCAGAGTTACTGGCATACGACCCGCGCCTACCGGGCCGACAAGGAACTGCTCGCCGCCTGGCAGATCGATTCCTCCGACGTGACCCTGGCTTACAACATCGCCGCCCTTCGCACCGACTTGAAGCTTCCCTTCGAGATGGTGCAACCCTGGGTGGACCGGGCCTGGGAGATGAGCCAGCCCGACAACAAAATGCTTTTCCAACTGCACCGGCTGTATGCCCAGGGCTTCAGCCACAACCCGAAGGAGGCCGCCCGGGCCCTCCGCCATTACGAGGAGGCTTATCGGCTCAATCCCAAATACAAACAGGCCTTTTTGCAGATGGGCTACCTTTATGAGCGCCAGGAAGAAAGGCGGAAAGCGATAGAGTGCTACGAGCGCTTCCTGAAAGAGGCCGGTCCCCAACACGACCGTTCCCGCTGGGTCCGGGAGAGAATAGCTGCCCTGAAAGCCGAAGAATTCATGCAATCCCCTGATCGCTAACCACCTGATACATAGTTGTTTCCGTACAATCCTCTGCGCAAAATGCGCAGAGGATTATATGTAACGGGCTGGGAATCATTTGATTATCGGCCACTGTAAATAATCCGGAAATTCTTCGTACATTTGTAAAAATGTACACTGGTATGAATACGATACAGTTTAAAGGCTGCGGAACGGCCCTGCTTACCCCGTTCAAGGGGGCCGAGGTGGATTATGAGGCTTTTGCCGCCACAGTGGACTGGCAGGTGACGGCCGGCACGGATTTTCTGGTTCCGCTGGGCACGACCGGCGAAACGCCCACGCTCTCCGAATCGGAGAAACTGCAGGTGCTGGAAGTGGCCTTGCAGCATGCCGCCGGAAAACCGGTGGTGGCGGGTGTCGGCTCCAACTCGGTGGACGCCACCCTCGCCAATATGCGCCTGCTGCAGGATGCCGATGCCTTCCTGGTGGTTGTCCCCTTCTATAACAAGCCGCCGCAAAGAGGTATCTACCAATACTTTAAGACTATCGCCGCAAGCACTTCCAAGCCCATCATCCTATACAACGTCCCCGGCCGGACCGGCTCCAACATCGAGGCCGATACCACCTTGGCCCTGGCCCGGGACATCCCCAACATCGTGGGCATCAAGGAGGCTTCCGGCAGGATGGACCAGATTCAGGCCATCCTGGAGGGTCGGCCCGAAGGCTTTTCCGTCCTCAGCGGCAACGACGACGACACCCTCTCCCTGATGCAGAAGGGGGCCGATGGCGTTGTCTCCGTGGCCTCCAATGTGTTCCCGTCGGCCATGGCGGATTTTGTACATGCCGCCCAGGCGGGCAGGTGGGAGGTGGCCGCCAAGATGGAAGAGCGCCTGAAACCGCTGTTCAAGGCCCTTTTCGTGGAGCCCAACCCCATTCCGGCCAAGGCTGCCATGGCCGAACTGGGCCTCATGGAAAACAGCCTGCGCCTGCCCCTGGTTTCGGCCGATCCCGCCACGGAAGAATTAATCAAGCAAACCCTTAAAGACCTGTTCTAATGGAAATTACCCTTGTAGAATTCAATAAAGTGCTGGATGCCCTGGAAAAGGGCGAACTCCGCGTGGCGGAAAAAGTGAACGGAACCTGGAAAGTGAACCAGTGGGTGAAGGAAGTCATCCTGGCCGGATTCAAACTGGGTGCCGTCACGGACATGTCCGAGGGGCAGTTTTCCTTCTTTGACAAAGACACCTTTCCGGTGCGGAAATTCGCGGCGGCGGACGGTGTGCGCATCGTCCCCGGCGGGTCCAGCATCCGCCGCGGCGCCTACCTCGCCCCCGGCAGCATCGTGATGCCCCCGGCCTATGTGAACGTGGGGGCCTATGTGGGCGAGGGAACCATGGTGGACAGCCACGTGACCATCGGCTCCTGTGCCCAGGTGGGGCGGAACATCCATATATCGGCCTCCACGCAGATCGGGGGCGTGCTGGAACCGGCCGGCGCCCTGCCCACCATCATCGAAGACGGCGCCTTCGTGGGCGGCAACTGCGGCATCTATGAAGGCACCATCGTGGAGGAAGGCGCCGTAATCGCCTCGGGCGTGGTCATCACCTCTTCGACCGCCATCTTCGACACCACCACCGGCGAATTCATCAAGCGGAATGCCGACGGCCGCATCGTGGTGCCCCGTAACGCCGTGGTGGTGAGCGGCTCCAAGCCCATCATCCGGGACGGCAAGCCCCTGGCAAGCGGCGTACACCTCTACTGCCCCGTGATTGTGAAGTATCGGGACGAAAAAACGGCCGGCAGTGTTCACCTGGAAGATATGCTTCGATAGAAGATCATTAAAAATCAACAAGATATGCGTCACAAGAAATGGGGGATTCTGGTCGTGCTGGCGCTGATGGCGTGCAGCGGACCGGCCACGGTGGAATGGACCGAGGGAGAAAAGCAGGCCGATGGCCGCGCACAGTACACGCTGGTCCTCAATAACGTGCCGGGCGGTTCCCGCGTCTGGTTCCAGGAACTTTACGACAACCTGGAGGTGGTTTCTCCGGAGGGGCTGTCCATACGGCATTATCAGGGCACCTCCTGCTATTTCGATATTCCGGCCGATGCCTCCAAAACCCTCACCATCAAGTATTTGGAACGTTCGCTTCCGCGTCACTCCTGGGCTCCGGAAGGCTTTATGCTGCAGCAGGAAGGCCGGGAGGACCGGCCGCTTCCCGTGACGTATCACTTCCTGGAGCGCGAGGGCACCCCGGTGAGTGCCGATTGGTATGCCGCCCGCTACCAGGTGCAGCCCGGAGACCTCATTCCCCGGCCCAAGCGTGTGATCCTCGGGGCCGATGCCGCCCCTGGCGGGGAGTCCCGCCCCGCCGGCTGGTACCGCATCACCGTCAGCGGCGGGAAAGCCGCCGTGGAATCGGCCGACCGGGAAGGCGGACTGTATGCGCGGCAGACCCTGGACAAACTTTCGGAGCCGCTGCCGGATATGGTCATAGAAGACTGGCCCGACCTGGGCCTTCGCGGATTCATGCTGGATGTGGTGCGGGACTTCCGCACCAAGGAGGAAGTGCTGAAAGTGCTGGATATCATGGCTTCCTACAAGGTGAACCTGCTGCACTTCCATCTGGGGGACGACGAAGCCTGGTGCCTGGAAATCCCCCGCCTGCCGGACCTGACGGCCTTCAGCGGCCATCACGCGCTGCCGGACTGGGACCTGCAGGAAACGAAAGCCTTGAAGCCCACGGCCAACGGCCAGATCGGCAATACTACTTTCTATACCGAAGCGGAGTACAGGGAAATTCTGCAATATGCCTGGGAAAGAGGCATTTGCGTAGTTCCGGAGTTCGATGCGCCGGGCCATTCGCGCTCGTCCATCAAGGCCATGGCGGCTTACGAGCGCCGCACGGGAGACAGCAGTTTCCGCCTGCAGGATCCGGCCGATACCTCCCGCTACTGGAGCGCCCAGGACTTCACGGACAACGTCCTGGACCCGGACTATCCGGGCGTGTATAAGTTCTACGGCGTGGTGTTCGACGAAGTGATCCGGATGCACCGGGAAGCCGGTGTCCCCCTGCCGGGCATCCATATCGGCGGAGACGAAGTGCCGGAAGGCACCTGGGCCGGACGCGACCGTAAACAAATGAAGGACAAGTTCACCCGGGGAATCCTTGCCCTGGCGCAGGAACGCGGCATCAAACTGGCCGGCTGGCAGGAGATGGTACAGGGAATCGAGCCGGAAACCCTGGAGGCGCTCAAAAAGCAGTTGCTCTTCGTAAATGCCTGGAATACAAGGGGAGACGATATCGAACTCACCTACCAACTGGCCAACGACGGCATCCCCGTGCTGCTTTCCAATGTCCAGAACGCTTATGTCGATCTGGCCTATTCGGACGACCCGGAGGAAATCGGCCTGCATTGGGGCGGCTATGTGGACGAACGCAAATCCTTTGCCCTGCAACCCTGGAAAATCTATGAATCCGTGCGCTGGGAAGGCGTGGACACCCCGGTGGACTGGGCGCATGCCGCTGAAGGCCGCACCCCGCTGCTGCGGCCGGAAATGATTGTCGGGGCCGAGGCGCTGCTTTGGTCGGAGAATCTCCGGAATTTCCAGCATACCACCTTCCAGATGCTGCCCAAGGCCCTTGGAATCTGGGAGCGGGCCTGGAATTCCCGTCCGGATTGGCCTACGGATGAGGCATTTGCGGCCGATTTCGACCGTTTCTATTCCATTGTGAAGGCCGTGGAGATGCCGCGTTGGGAAGCTGCCGGCTACGCCTATAGAAAGAAAATTAACACCATTGAAATTTGCTATTAGAACAAACAAGATGAAAGTTGCCGTAGTGGGAGCCACCGGCCTGGTGGGCTCCAAGATGTTGGAGGTTTTGCAGGAGAGGAATTTCCCTGTAACAGAATTGTTACCTGTCGCGTCTTCGCGCTCCTGGGGAAAAACAGTTTTGTTTCGCGGGAAAAAATGGACCGTGATGAGTGCCGACGAAGCCATCGCCCAGCGGCCTGTGCTGGCGATTTTCAGCGCAGGCGGGGCTGCATCGGCCGAACTTGCCCCCCGTTTTGCCGAAACCGGCTGCTACGTGGTGGACAATTCTTCTTATTGGCGCATGGACCCTTCGGTGCCGCTGGTGGTGCCGGAAATCAATGCCGATGTCCTGAAGGCCGGCGACCATATCATCGCCAACCCCAACTGCTCCACCATCCAGATGGTGCTTCCCCTGGCGCCTCTGCATAGGAAATACGGCATAAAACGCATTGTAGTAAGCACTTACCAGAGCGTAACCGGTGCCGGACAGCGTGGCATCGAGCAGTTGGAGGCCGAGCGTGCCGGCGGCAGCGGAACCAAGTTCCCGCACCCCATCGACAAAAACGTCCTGCCGCACATCGACTCTTTCCTGCCGGACGGCTACACCAAGGAAGAGATGAAGATGGTGAACGAGACCCGGAAAATCCTGCGGGACCCGTCCATCGCCGTAAGCGCCACCGCCGTGCGCGTGCCGGTGGAAGGAGGCCATTCCGAGAGCGTCAACATCGAATTCCACCATCCCTACGACCTGGCCGATGTCCGGCAACTCATGGCCGACATGCCCGGCGTGGTCATCCAGGACGACCCTGCCGGCAACGTGTACCCCATGCCGCTCTATGCCTGGGGCAAGGATGATGTGTTTGTGGGCCGGATCCGGCGCGACCCGTCCGTGGAAAACGGCCTGAACCTCTGGTGTGTTTCCGACAACATCCGGAAAGGCGCCGCCACCAACGCCGTACAGATTGCCCAGGTGCTGCTGGCCAACGGCTGGCTGGATGCCGCCGACTAAGATCGGCAGAACTGAAAATGTGACTAAGACCGTAAAAGGGATGAATTGGGAATTGTTTAAAGCGTTGTTGTCGTTCGATTCCACTTCCGGAAAGGAGCGGGAGGTGGCCGATTGGCTGCTCCGCACTCTGGAGGCCCCGTCCATCGAGGCGCAGGAGGTGGGGGACGGCAAGTTGAACCTTCTCCTGAAGTGGGGCACCCCCCAAGTGGTATTCTGCACCCACATGGACACCGTTCCGCCGTATATTCCCCCGACATTTCCGGCTTCGCTTTTCCCGGAGCTTGTCTCGAAGGACTGTCGGCGCCCATCAGAGCGCCCGGCCGGCCCCGGGATTTTACCGGGGGACGATAGGGGGCAGAGCCCCGTCAAGGGCCGGGGAAGCTGCGATGCAAAGGGGCAGATTTTTGCGATGTACACGGCATGCAAGGAACTGGAAGCCAGCGGGTTCACGGATTTCGGCCTGCTGCTGCTTGCCGGAGAGGAAACAGGGTCGTGGGGCGCCAAGGCCTTTGCCAGGACCGATTTCCGCGCTCCGTTCCTGATCGTGGGGGAACCCACGGAGAACAAGATGGTAAGCGCTTCCAAGGGCACCAAGTCGTACGACCTCACATTCCGCGGCGAGGCCTTCCATTCGGGCTATCCGCAGTATGGGGTGAGTGCCGTAGATTTGTTCGTCCAGTTCTATAACCAGCTCAAGGCCAAGGATTTCGGTATGGATCCGCTCCTGGGAGAAACCAGCTGGAACGTGGGGCTCCTGCACAGCGGCAATCCGCAAAACATCCTTTCCCCTGAACTCACCTGCCGCCTGTATTTCCGCACCACCTTCGTCTCCGACCGGGCGGTGCAGGATTGGATGGCGGCGCTCCCGGAAAGGACGGCCCTTTCCGGAAAACAGGCGGTCTCCGTTGTGGCTCGGGGCGGGGATGCGCCGGCGCGCTATGTGACCCTGCCGGGCTTCGGGCATGCGCCGGCGGCCTTCGGCAGCGATGCGCCGCACCTGGGCAATTTCGGCCATAAAATCATCTGCGGCCCCGGAACCATCCGTGTCGCCCATCGGCCCGACGAGCATATCCTCGTGGCCGACCTGGAAAAGGCCGTGGAACAGTATGTACGGATGTACAAGGAACTGACCGCCCCGGCAGGCACAACGCCGTAGCGGCAAAGCAGAAAGGAATATGATCAAGGTAATTTTGAGTGGCTACGGAAAGATGGGCCACATGATTGAGAAGGAGTTGCAAAACCGGGGAATCGAACTGGTGGAAGCCAGCGAAAACATCACCGGAACCGACCCGGCCGTGGCCAGGGAGTGCGTGTGTATCGACTTTACGACACCGGAGGCCTTCCGGGCCAACTATCCTTTCATCGCCCGGCACTTCAAGGCGGCGGTCGTGGGCACAACCGACTGGAACGACATCCGGACACAGGTGCGTGACTGCTTTCTGGATGCGGGGACGCCCATGATCTATGCCTCCAATTTTTCGCTGGGGGTGAATGCGCTGTTCAAGGCGGTGGCCAAGGTGTCCGAGATGCTGAAAGGCGCCGGCTACACGCCCGAAATTGAGGAAATCCACCACATCCACAAACTGGACGCTCCCTCCGGCACGGCCAAAAGCCTGGGTGCGCTCGTGGAGGAAGGCCTGGGCGAAAAGCCCGAAATTACCGCCATCCGTGAAGGGGAAGTCCCTGGTATCCATACGGTTACCTACACGTCGGCCTGTGACAAAATCACCCTAAAACACGAAGCCTTCTCGAGGGAAGGCTTCGCGAAAGGTGCTGTGGTGGCCGCCCTTCTCACCGAAGGCTTGCAGGGCGTTCACGAATTCGGAGACTTGCTATGAGAAAGGCCCTGTACCTGTTTCTGCTCCTTTTGGTTGCGGGTTGCGGCCAGCCGCGGGCCCGCCATCAGGCGCCGTACCGGGAGGCAAATTATGCCCATGGCGGCCCCCGTTTCAAGATTCTGTTGCTGTTCGATGACAGCGCGGAACCGGCGCATGTGCAATTTGCGCATCAGGCTATCGGCTTTTTCAACAAACTGACGGTGGGCGAGGGGTTTGTGGTGGATTCTACCCAGACGCTGGACGGATACACCCTGGAGCAGTTGCAGGAATACACGGCGCTCATCGCCCTCAATGCAGCTCCGTCCCGGGCGGCCCGGCCGCTGTTCGAGGAGTACATGGAAAGCGGAGGTGGCTGGATCGGCTTTCATGCGGCCGGATACAATGACAAGGGCACCGGCTGGCCTTGGTTCAACCAATTCCTGGGGGCCGGCTTCTTCAAGGCCAACAACTGGCCGCCCCAGCCTGCCCTGCTGGAGTTGGACCGCACGGACCATCCCGTGACGCGGAATCTGCCGGCTTCCTTTGTGTCTCCCGCCAGCGAGTTCTACCAGTGGCAGAAAGAGCCGCGGGAAAACCCGGATGTGGAAGTGCTGCTCACTTTGTCGGCGAGGAACTATCCCATCGGCCTCAAGGACATCATCTACGGCGGAGATTTCCCGGTGGTGTGGACCAACAGGAACTACCGCATGCTGTACATCAACATGGGGCATGGAGACGAGCAGTTCGAGGATGCCACCGAAAAACTGCTCTTTGTGAACGCTTTGCGGTGGATTGTCTCATGCGACCCCGCCGGCAATCCCTTCGACAGATAGGAAGGGCCGGCTAATAGTTGGTGGCCTTGAGTTGGAAATAACTCTGGGGATGGGCGCAGACAGGGCACAGCGCCGGGGCTTTCTTGCCCACGACGATGTGGCCGCAGTTGGAGCACTCCCAGATGCAGTCCCCCTCGCGGGAGAAGACGATTTCCTTCTGCACGTTCTCAAGGAGTTTGCGATAGCGGGCCTCGTGCTCTTTTTCGATGGCGCCCACCATGCGGAACTTGGCGGCGATTTCCTTGAAGCCTTCTTCTTCGGCCTCCTTGGCCATGCGGTCATACATGTCGGTCCACTCGAAGTTCTCGCCTTCGGCGGCTGCGGCCAGGTTCTCGGCGGTGGTGGGGATTTCTCCGCCGCAGAGGTACTTGAACCAGATTTCGGCGTGCTCTTTCTCATTGGCCGCGGTTTCCTCGAAAATCTTGGAGATTTGGACGAAGCCTTCCTTCTTGGCCTTGGATGCAAAGTAAGTGTACTTGTTGCGCGCCTGGGATTCACCGGCAAAAGCCTCCTGGAGGTTTTTTTCGGTCTTGGTGCCTTTCAGATCTTTCATATTGTTGTTGGATGTTTGTGTTTCAGTAGCGAACAAAGATAGGAATAATTTATAATTGTTCAAAACAGAATTTTCACCGGGCCGATGAGACCGGATTCGCGGAGAGGGCTGCCCGCCGCAGGGCCAGCGATGGTCCAGGTCTTGCGCTCCGCTTCCGGGAGGGAGGCGTCATAGGCCAGGCGGTTGAACCAGGTTCCCGTAACGGCGATGCGGAGCGTGTTGCGGCCCGCTTTTCCCCGGAGGACAAGTTTGTACGGACTGGCCCACAGCACCCCGGAGGGAACGCCGTTCAGCGACACGTCGGCAATCATGTCCACCCGGCCCAGGTCCAGCACGAAGTCCCCGGCCTTCGGGAGCGTGAAGGCTGTTTCATACACGGCGGTGCCGGAGAAAGCCTTTCCTTCGGGCCCCAGCGGAAGGTCTTTCCAAGGCTTGAGGGCGTTGAGCCTGAGCGGTTTTTCGGGAGCGCCCCAGCCCTCGGGGAAAGTGAGGGTCCAACTGTTCAGCGACTTCTCTTTCGTGGTCCGGGGGGCCTGCATGGGCGCCTTTCCGCTTTCCGGACGGAACACGACAAAGCAGTTCTCCGCACGCTCCAGGTCCAGGCAGATCCGCTGATAATCCCCTTCCTGTACGCTTTCCAGGCCGACGGCCGTGCCCGTTACGGCGTCCCAGCGCTCGGCCTTCCCCCGTGCGCGCAGTTTTACGGTTCCGTGGAAGTCCTTGCCCGTAGGGGCGGTGATGTAGTACCACTCGGCCCCGTCGGCCCTGCGATGCGCCCAGAGAAGGTCTTCCGTGCAGAGGAGGTTGGGCTCCAGGCCGAATGCCTGCAGGCTGCCCGTGGTGATGGAGGGGCCCAGCAGCACCTTGACGCCCGCGGCGATGAGTTCGCGCACTTTTTCCACGGTTTTCGCGCTCATGCGGTCATTCTCCGGAATCCAGAGCAGCCCGTAGGAAATCCCGTCTTCCGTGGTGAGGCGGCCGTCCTTCACGCGGAGGCGGTTCATCAGGGCGTCCGGATTGCAGTAATCGTATTTGTATCCCTTCGGGAAGGGGAAGCGCTGGTCGGGTTTCTGGTATCCCACCTCGTCGCCGGTGTACCAAAGCACGTCCACCACGGGCAGGCCGCGCTCCAGCAGGTAGGAGGTGCGGGCGAGGTATTGCGTGAAGTACGGCATGTACTTCCACCAGGTCTGTCCCCGGAGGAACGGCGTGCCGATTTTGCTGCCGAAACTGGTTCCCGGCGGCAGGAAATCCACCTGGGGATTGTGCGTATAGGTGTGGAACACATTGTGGGTCACGCCCTCGGTCATGTTCAGGTTGGCCACTTCCTTGAGCATTTCCCAGTGTTCGTCCCAGTTGAGGTCGAAGGAGGTGAAACTCTCCGCCGCCACGCGGCGCTTGCCGTACAGATGGGCGGCCGATGCCGTGGGCTTGATGGGCTTGAAGTTGAGGTCTCCCACATAGCCTTCCGAAATGGGGTGCCAGAATTCCGTCATGGGAATGTCGGCATACTTGTAATACTCCATGAAGTCCATGGAGACCACATCGCCGCCGGCGGTTTCGTACTGGACGTCAAGGCCTTTTTCGTGGGCCAGGCGGGTCATTTCCCCGAAGAAGTTCTGGTTGTAGAGGTCTGTTTTCACGCGCCGCCAGTCTCCGAGGAAGCCCTCTGTCGCCTGCGGATTGTCCATCACATAGCCGCTCAGGGCCGGAAGCCAGTTGCGCAGCGGATATCCCGCACGGGTGCCGAATTCGGCCTCCATCGCCCCGGTCCAGTTCTGGTTGCGGCACTCCCAACTGTCCATGAGCATGCCGTTTCCGCGGCCCTGGAGCGGCCCTTCCTGCAGGCGGCCTACATAGTTGGCAAATTGCACCTGCGCCCCTCTGGTATCCAGTTTGTTGCACTCCCAGCCGGTGGCATTGGCCGGTGCCGGCCCGTTTTTGTAACCGCTGTTCACATGCCCGTAACGCAGAACGGTCCACTGCCCTTCCGGCGCCGTCCAGTCCAGGGTGCCGTCGGCCGCCATCAGGGCCGACAGGTCCAGGACCTTGGCCGAATTCACATAGGCCTCAGGGCACTGCCGGGGGGCGTTCTGGGCTTTTTCCTTGCCGCGCAGGGTGCGGCCGGCGGCGGCGCGCCAGTCGTTCTGGCGGGCGGCCGAGTAGAATCGCAGCCAGGCCAGGTTCATCGGGTGCCGGTTGGTGACGGTGACGGAATAACTCTTTGCGCCTTCCACCTCATCGAGTGCCAGGGTGAACGGCTCGTTGTCTTGCCAACTGGCCATGGGAAGGTCCGTGCAGGCAACTTCCTTTTCCAAGCCGCCTTCGCAGTAGGCGACCACGCGGACGCGGACGTCGGGCGTATTGCAGAAAGCATGGCTGAGTTCTTGGACGGAAGGCATTTCCAGGGTGCGAAGGGCTGCGCCCTCCGGCAGGGTAAAATGCACGGTATGGGTGCCGGGCTTCTTCTCCGACACGCCTTCCCCTCCTTCCAGCATCCGGATCCAGTCCAGGCTGTCCGATACGAGGTTCTGCAGTTCCAGGGGCTTACCCGTGTCTCCGGCGGGGGTGGGGAAGGCCAGCACGCAGATGTCCCGGTAGTCCCGCCAGTCTTCCTCTGAAGGCTGGCCCTTGGGAAGGACGATGCCCGTGGCTCCGCCCGTTACGTCAGTCCGGCTCCACACGAGGTCCCGCATGGCGTCTTCGGGCCGCACCCAGGGACCGCCGGCCATGGCCCAGCCGGGGCAGGTTTGGATGGTGAGCCTCAAATCCAGGCTGCGGGCTTTCTCTCCCAGGTAGGCCACCATCCGGTCCCAGTCTTCGGAGAGGGGGATGATGGGCTGGTCCACGTGCGGCCATCGGCCTCCGAAAGCGCCGTGGAACCACTGGATGCCGGCAATCTTGGCTCCGGCGATGGCTTCCAAGTCGGCATCAAGGCCTTCACGGGACACGTTGTCGCCGATGAAGTGGAACCAGGTCTGGGGCCAGAAATCCTTGGGCGGCGCGGCAAAGTTTTGTTCGTCCTGCGGGCCGAAGGGGGCGTCCAGCACGGCCTTGTCGGCCTGGATGCGAGCGATTTGGGCATGCAGGCTCATCGTGGCCAGGATGCCCAGTGCGAAAAGAAGCAGTCGTTTCATATGCGGTTAGCGTAAAAGGTCGTTGAGGATGCTGCTCGCGGCCTCGCGGGCGCCTTCGCCGGGGCCCTGGATGACCAGCGGATAGGGGTGGAAGGCGCTGCGCACGATGATGGCGTTTTCCGTCCCTCTGAGGTGGTAGGCGGGATGCACCGGCGGCACATTGCGGATGCCGATGCCGGCCCTGTAGCCGTCGGCCGTCTTTTCCAGCGAGGCCACAAAACGGCGGCGGAACCCCTGGAGTTCGGCCTCGCGGGCTGCCCGGGAAAGGGCTTCCTCCTGTGCTTCCAGAGCCTGGTAGAAATCCTCCACGGAGCCGCCGGCGAGCGGGACCACCGGGGTGATTTCCACGTCTTCCTCTTCCAGTTGCACGCCCGCTTCCCGGGCCAGGATGAGGAGTTTTCTCAGGGCGTCGCGGCCGCTCAGGTCCAGCCGGGGGTCGGGCTCGGTGAGGCCGGACGCCTGGGCCTTCCGCACCAGCGAGGCGAAACTCTCCCCGCCGGGCCGGTAGTCTCCCAGGATCTGGTTCAGGGTGCAGGACACCACGGCCTCGATGGACAGGATTTCGTTGCAACTATTGGTGCCGCGGGCGATGGACTCCAGCATGGGCAGGGCGGCGCCCACCGTGGTTTCGTAGCGGAAAGGGACGCCGTTTTCGCGGGCGGCCGCCTGCATGGCGGCGTATTCCGGATAGGGAACGGCGATGGAGCGGCGGTTGCTGGAGACAATGCCGATGCCCGCTTCCAGCAGTTCGACATAGCGTTTATAAAGGGTTTCGCTGTCGGTGACGTCCACGAAAAGGGCGCCTTTGGGGGCCGATTGCAGGATGGCGGCGATGTAGTCTCCGCTCTGCGACAGTTGCGGCTGGCCGCCGAGGTCGATGCCCCACTGCCGGCTGTTGGCCCTTCCCACCACGCGGAGCAGTTTGCCCGTGCGTTCCTTCACCGTGTCGGCCGTTTGCCGCAGCATGCCCAGAAGGGCCCCGGCCACGGCACCGTCTCCGGCGATGAAAAGGTTGATTTCTTCTATGGGAAGTTCCTGGAAAAAGGCCCGGTGAAGCGCACGCAGGGCTTGTTCCAGCACCGATTCGCGCACCCGGACGTCCAGGCTGGCGCCTTCGGCCCGGATGCTCAGGGCTGCAATTCCCGCTTCCGTCAGGGCTTTCGAGGCGGCTTCGCATCCCGTGCCGGGGGCGGCCGTCCGGCTACCCGCCAGGCGGATATGGCCGCCTTCGGAGGCTACGCCAATCCAGCGGGCGGCATCGGCTTCCGCGCCGATGACGGTATATTTCCCCTCCGGGGCGAAGGTGTTTCGGATTTCAATGTCTATCCCCGCCGCCATGGCCGGGGCTACCGTGGGTGCATATAGCACCTTGGCCCCGTGCGAGGCCATGTCCAGGGCGGCCGCGTAGGACATCCGGGGGATGGTGCGGGCGGCGGGCACCTGTTTGGGGTTGGCCGTCATGATGCCGGGGACGTCGGTCCAGATCTGGAGGCTTCCGGCCCCGATGGCGGCGGCATACAGCGCCGCGCTGTAGTCCGATCCGCCCCGTCCCAGGGTGCTGATGTTGCCGTCTTTATCCTGGCAGATAAATCCGGGGGCCACATAGATAGGGGCGTCTGTGCCTCTGACGGCCTGCCGGATTCTCCGGAAAGTCTCCGCTTCGTCTTCTTTCACCACCAGTTTCCGGGAGTCCAGCCATACGGCGGGGATGCCTTCGGCCTGCAGTTTGGCGCAGAGGATGGTGGTGGAGAGGATTTCGCCGAAGGTCACCTGCTCCGGCACCGGCGCCCGGCGCAACTCGGTGAAAAGGGTATCCACCTGCTGCTGCACTTGCTGCCGCTCCGCGCCGGTGAAAAGGCGCGTCACGATGTCCCGGTGGCGTTTTTCCATATCGGCCAGGCTTTTCTCGTCGGCCCTTAGCAGGGCGTCCGTGCAGCCGCTGATGGCGCTGCTCACCAGTACCACCTTTCCCTTGGCCGCCTGCTTTTCCACGATGTCCAGCACACGCGACATGTTGGTGGCCGACGCCACCGAAGAACCGCCGAATTTGAGAACGCTATCCATGACTGTGCAAAGATAACATTTTTCTGCTTTTCAAAGTACAAGAATAATTCTTATATTTGCAGACTATGCTATTACAGGCAACGGGCATATTCGGTTTTTTGAGTTTCGGCTGGGCAGACCTGCTGGACATCCTCATGGTGGCCGTCATCATTTTCCTCCTCATCCGGGGCATCCGGGGGGACAGCACGGTCCTGAACATTGTGCTGGTCCTGGTGTTCCTCCTGATCCTCCAGGCGGTGGTGAGCGCCTTGAACATGCGCATGATGACGGTTCTGCTGAACACCCTGCTGGATGTGGGCGTGCTGGCCATCATCATCCTTTTCCAGCCGGAAATCCGCCATCTGCTGAACCGGCTGGCCGTTCAGTCGGGCCTGTCCCGGCGGAGCGGGCAGATTTTCAACCGCATCCTGGGCATCAAGGAGGAGAAGATGGGCAGCCATAGCGTGGAGGAACTCGGAGAGGCCGTCCGCGCCATGTCGGCCGAAAAGACCGGCGCCCTCATCGTGCTGCAGCACAAGAATTCCATGGACGAGTACATCGCCACGGGAGACCGTTTCGAGGCCGATATCAACCGCCGGCTCATCATGAACATCTTCTTCAAGAATTCCCCGCTGCACGACGGCGCCATGATTATCGTGGGAGACCATATCGCCGCCGCCCGCTGCCAGTTGCCCATGACCAACCGCACGGACATCCCGGCCCACTACGGCATGCGGCACCGCGCCGCCATCGGCCTCAGCGAGGATACCGACGCCGACATCCTGGTGGTATCCGAAGAGACGGGCAATGTGAGTTTTGTCCGGGGCGGAGAGATTCGTACCGTTCAAGATATGCCGGAACTCAGAAGCATTCTGATTTCGGTGATGCAAAAGGAGGAGAAAGACTAGATGGACGGCCGGCTGGAGACGAAATTGGGATTCGACAAGGTGCGGGCGGCCATCGGGAGCCGATGCTCCACCGACTATGCCGCGCAGCGCGTGGCGGAGGAAGAGTTCAGCACAAACGGCGCGGAAATCCACCGCCGGCACCTCCTCACGGACGAGATGCGCCTGATCCTCATGTTCGAGGAAAACTTCCCCACATCCGGCTACATCGATGCCATCGGCTTCCTGGAGCCCATCGGCAAGAACGCCTCCATCGACCTCCTGTCTCTCGGGAAACTGCGTACGCTGCTGGATACGCTCCGCAAGGCCCTGCATTTTTTCCATACGGTGAAGGAGGGGATTTACCCCAACCTCCAGCATCTCGCGTCGGGCATATCGGCCCCGGCGGAAGTGCTGCAGCGCATCGATGCCATCCTGGACCGCCACGGAGAAATCAAGGATACTGCTTCGGACCAGCTGTACAAAATCCGCCGGAGCATCAAGGAAAAGGAAATCAACGTTTCCAGACGCATGAATGCCATCCTGCGGCAGGCGCAGCAGGAGGGGCTCACGGACAGCGACGCTTCGGTGGCCATCCGGGACGGGAAGATGCTCATCCCGGTGGCATCGGCCAAGAAGCGGGCTTTCCAGGGCTTCGTGTATGACGAAAGCGCCACCGGAAAGACCACTTTCATGGAGCCGGCCGAGATTGTCGCCCTCCAGAACGAGATTTCCGAACTGCATTTCGCCGAGACGCGCGAGATTTCCAAGATTCTGTACGAATTTGCCGAATTCCTGCGCCCCTTCGTGCCGGAACTCATCGCCGGCGCCACCTTCGTGGGAGAACTGGACTTCAACATGGCCAAGGCCCAGGTGTCGCTGGACTATATCGCCGGCATGCCGGTGCTGTCGGAAGACGGGTCGCTGAGCCTGCGGAAGGCCCGGCATCCGCTGCTGGAAAAGAGCCTCCGGAAGGAGAAGAAAAGCATCGTTCCGCTGACGGTCGCGCTCACGCCCGAAAAACGCATCCTTTTGATTTCCGGCCCCAATGCGGGCGGAAAGTCGGTGTGCCTCAAGACGGTGGGCCTGTTGCAGTACATGTTCCAGTGGGGCATGCTCATCCCGACTTCCGAAACGTCGGAACTGCCGGTCTTTGACCGGATCATGGTGTCCATCGGAGACGACCAGTCCCTGGAGAACGACCTTTCCACATACAGCAGTTTCCTTTCGGACATGAAGGCCATGCTCTCCGTGGCCGATGCCCGGACGCTGGTGCTCATCGACGAATTCGGCTCCGGAACGGAACCGGCGGCCGGCGGAGCCATCGCCGAGGCCATCCTGCACGAACTGGACAGCCGCGGCGCCTATGGGGTCATCACCACGCACTATACCAACCTGAAGTTGTATGCCTCGTCGGCCGATACGGGCGTCGTGAACGGGGCGATGCAGTTCGATGCGGCCACCGTGGCGCCGCTGTTCCAATTGGAAATCGGCCTTCCCGGGTCTTCGTTCGCCTTCGAACTGGCGCGGAAGATGGGGATGCCGGAAAAGATCGTGCACGATGCCGAGGAGCGTGCCGGAGAGCAGTTCGTGGGCATTGAGCGAAACCTGCGCAAGATTGCCCGCAGCCGCCGCGCCCTGGACGAGAAACTTACCAAGATCCGCGCAACGGACAAGACCCTGGAAGGCCTGACCGACCGTTACGAAAAGGAGTTGGAGGACATCAAGGAGATGCGCCGCCGCATCCTGGACGAAGCCCGGGCCGAGGCGGAAAAGATTATCCACGGGGCCAACAAACAGGTGGAGAACACCATCCGCACCATCAGGGAATCCCAGGCCCGGAAAGAGGAGACGCAGGAGGCCCGTGCCGAACTGCAGGGGTTCCTGGGGGCCCTGGCCGACAGCCGTGCCCAGCGGGACGCCTATATCGACAGGAAACTGCAGGACGTCAAGGAACGCAAGGAGCGGGAGAAACTGCGCAAGCGCCGCCGCTCTTCCGAAGAAACGCTCCGGCAGATGGAGGAGGACGAGGCGCAGGAACGCAAGATGGCGGCCTTCCGGTCGGCCCCGCTGAAGGTGGGCGAGAAGGTGCGCATCAAAGATAACGGCATGGTGGGAGAAGTGTCCACCGTGAGCACAAAAGCCGTGTCGGTGATTGTAGGGAATATTACCACAAAACTGCCTCTGGACCGCGTGGAACGCATTACCGCCAATGAATACAAGGCGGTGGTGAAGGCGCCGGCCGCCCGTCCCCGCCAGGTGATTGACACCGCCCTGAGCGAGCGCAAGTCCAACTTCAAACTGGAACTGGACGTGCGCGGGGAGCGCGTGAACGATGCGCTGGAGATTGTGATGCGCTATATTGACGATGCCATCATGTTGGGTGTCCCTTCGGTGCGGATTTTGCATGGTAAGGGAACAGGCGCCCTGCGGGAGGAAATCCAGAAGTATGTCCGCACGGTGCCCGGCGTACAATCGGCGGCCGACGAGCACGTCCAATTCGGGGGCTCCGGGGTCACGGTTGTGAAATTTGACTAAAACCGAATAACCAAATATGAACGTTCAAAGAACCAGCAAGATAGGAGAGGCAGGCGAACAGATGGCCTGTGACTTCCTGCTCTCGCGGGGGCATCAGATTCTGGACCGGAACTGGCGTTCGGGTCATCTGGAACTGGATATCGTCTCGGAAGGTCCGGACGGCCTTCACTTCGTGGAAGTGAAAGCCCGGACGGCTCCGGTCACCACTGCGGTGACAGATCAGGTAAATACCATCAAGCAGAAACGGATATCGGCCGCCGCCATCCAATACCTTAATAAAAAACATCTGGACGGGAAGGAAGTCTATTTCGACATCGTCACCGTCCTGTTCGACGGAAAGGAGACGGTGGTCCGTTACTTCCCGCAGGCATGGATTCCTATGTATGTTTAGCCTATGAGCACATCTCACCGCTACTGTGTCATTATGGCCGACGGCACCGGCTCGCCCAAGCAGTTGCAGGTTACGTACGACCGTTTCCGCGAAGTGGTCCCTGAAGACCACATCCTTGTGGTGACCCTGGCCCGTTTCGGCGACGAGGCCCGCCGGGTGCTTCCTATGCTCCCGGAAAAGAACCTCCTGCTGGAACCTTTCGCCCGCAAGACGGCGCCCTGCATGGCCTTTGCCGCCTATACGCTGCTGTCCCGGGATCCCGAGGCCGTGATCGTGGCCACCCCGTGGGACCTTGTCATCCGCGACGAGAGCCTGTTCGCCCATACGCTCAAGGAGGCTTTCGGCTACGTGGAGGAGAATGACGTCCTGATGACCCTGGGCATCGTCCCCAAGAATCCGGATGTGAATTTCGGCTACATCCAGGTGAAGGAAGGCCGCAACGCCCACCTGATGGCCGGTCCGTTGCAGGTGAAAACCTTTACGGAGAAGCCCCCGCTGGAACTGGCCGAGGTGTTCGTCCGCACTGGAGAATTCTTCTGGAACAGCGGTATCTTCGTGTGGAAGGCTTCCACCATCGCCGCCGAGATGGAACATTACATTCCCGAAGTGACGGAACTGTTCCGCGGCTGGCAGGAGCATATCGCGGATCCCGTGTGGCTGGAGAGGGCCTATGCCGAATGCCCCAAAGTCTCCCTGGACTACGGCGTCATGGAACGCACCTCCCGTGCCTGGCTCTATCCCGCCCGCTTCGGCTGGGCCGATATCGACCGATTGTGAATCGGCCGATATCAAAACTATCAACGTTGCCCCCTCCCGAAACCCCTCCCCTCGGGGGAGGGACTTGTTTGTGAATCTGTCGATGTCAAAACTATCAACGTTGCCCCCTCCCGAAACCCCTCCCCTCGGGGGAGGGACTTGTGAAAAAGGCTGTTGATAACTTTTGGAAATTCAAATATTTATCCGTATCTTTGCGGTCCGCAAATGTGTGCGGGCTGTAATTTTTTACGGTTAAAGCATTAATAAACAATTAATTAACAAACACCAATGCCTGGTTTAATTGGAAAGAAAGTCGGAATGATTTCCGTCTTCGGTGCCGACGGGAAGAATATCCCGTGCACTGTCATTGAGGCTGGTCCGTGTGTTGTCACGCAGGTTCGTACGGTGGAAACCGATGGTTATGCCGCCATTCAGCTTGCCTATGACGAAAAGAAAGAGAAACGCACCAGCGCGGCCCTGAAGGGCCATTTCGAAAAGGCTGGAACTACTCCCAAGAAGAAACTTGTGGAATTCCCCGCAGACTTCGCCGGAGAGCTCAAGCTCGGAGACACCATCACCGTGGCCGACGTTTTCACTGAGGACGTCAAGTTCATCGATGTGGTCGGTACTTCTAAAGGTAAGGGTTTCCAGGGCGTCGTGAAGCGTCATGGATTCGCCGGTGTAGGTGGTGTGACCCATGGTCAGCACAACCGTCTCCGTCACCCTGGTTCCATGGGTGCATCGTCCTGGCCTTCCCGCGTTTTCCCGGGAATGCGCATGGCCGGTCACATGGGCAACGAGCGTGTGAAGGTATTCAACCTCGAGGTCCTCAAAGTCATCCCTGAGAACAATCTCATCGTCGTTAAGGGTTCCGTACCCGGAGCCAAAGGTTCTTACTTAATCCTGGAGGACTAATTTATGGAATTGAATGTTTTGAAGATTGACGGCACTCAGTCCGGAAAGAAAGTGGTTCTTGACGAGAAAGTGTTCGGCGTAGAGCCCAACGACCACGTCATCTACCTGGATGTCC
>JAFSMS010000091.1 GCA_017447815.1 Bacteroidales bacterium
GGCCCGTTTGTGCCCCTGGCACCGTCGATTCCGCCCTCCTGCGGGGCGATTCGGCCTGTTTTTGCCCCGGGCACCGTCGTTTCCGCCCTCCTCCGGGGCGATTCGGCCTGTTTTTGCCCCTGGCACCGTCGTTTCCACCCCCCTGCGGGGCGCTTCGGCCCGTTTTTGCCCCGGGCACCGTCGATTCCGCCCTCATGCGGGGCATTTCGGCTCGCTTTTGCCCCTGGCACCGTCGTTTCCACCCTCCTCCGGGGCGATTCGGCCTGCTTTTGCCCCGGGCACCGTCGTTTCCACCCTCCTGCGGGGCGATTCGGCCTGCTTTTGCCCCGGAAGGTCAGCGGGTTTTTGAGGTAAGGGGGTAGAGTTGATTTACGATGGCAAGTTCCAACCCGGCCAGGCGTGCAATCTGTCCGTTGGAGGCGAAGTAGTCTTTTCGAAGAATCATGGCCAACTCTTTTTTCTGAGGCTCCGTCATTTCTGATGGAGAACGGCTTGTAAACCGTTTTCTGCAAATGTCGCGGGATATTTTGAACAACTCATCGTCTGAGAGACTTAAACTTTCTCCATAACTCCTGGCCACTTCTATTTGCGCCTCAATATTACGAATCGCCCAGAACAGGAATTGACGGGCATTCCCAAAAAGGGTTTCGACAAGCCGGTAGTTCACATAACTTTGCGGAAGGATCAGGCCGTTCTCCACCATAAGTCCATCCGGGATATCTCCGTCACTGGTTTTGCATATCTTCCGGCGTTCTCGATAACTGAGTTCCCGGCCAGGCTTCCCGGACACAGCGTTCAGAAAGGGATTAAAATACAGGAATCCGCTGCACCATAGACAGGCGAAAAGATTGACGTCATCCCGGACAACGAACGGATTGCGGATCACATAGGCCACAACATCACGGAACTGTTTCAGGGAAGTGATGCGCGTGGTTCCGGATATCACTTCGGCAAACTGTTTCCCTTTTCCACTTCCGCCCAAATAGCGGACAATCCGCCTGTGAAGTTTGCCATAGAAAACACTGGATGTTTCCTCATCGGCCTGCAGAATCAAATGAAAATGGTTACTCATCAGGGCGTAGGCCAGAACGTCAATGTTTTGTTCCCTCGATTCCAGGGCAATCAAATTCATGATTGCCTTCCTGTCTTCATCGTCTTCGACCAGCAAGGTGGTCTCCAGCGGTTTTGTGTAGAGGTGAACGAAGGGACCTTTTTGCGTAAAAAGTTGTTCCAATTTCCAGGATGAAGCGTAGTTTTCCATGTTCCGTTTTTTTTCCAAAACTACGCAGACGATGTTGCAATCGCAACAGAAAAGCCCCTTCCAGCAGCAACTATTGACGTTTTTTACGATTTTCGATGTTTTGCAATGCCGGTCGGAAGAAAAAAGCGCCGTGCCGCAATTGTTTTTTAATGGTTCAGATAACCCCGGAGCCGAGCATTTCCTCGCCGTCGTACCAGACGGCGAACTGGCCGGGAGAGATTCCCCGCTGGGGAGCGTCGAAAAGAATGTACAGGCCGCTTTCCCGCCGGATGAGCGTAGCGCTCTGCAGGGGCTGGCGGTAACGGATGCGGACACGGTAGCGGCGCATCTGCCCGGGCTGCATTTGCTGGTCGGGACGGATCCAGTGGATCTCTTCCGGCGACACCTTCAGGCAAAACCGGCTCAGGCCCTTGTGCGCATGTCCCTCTCCCACATAGATGCGGTTGGTCTCCGTATCGGTGGCTATCACGAAAACCGGCTCCGAATGTCCGCCGATGCCCAGTCCTTTTCGCTGGCCGATGGTATAGAACTGCGCCC
>JAFSMS010000009.1 GCA_017447815.1 Bacteroidales bacterium
GCATCACCGCTGAAAGGAATCAGGACGAGACCGGTGCCTTCCACCTGGTCAGACACGGTCTCCGCCGTGCTGAGGTTCACCAGCTCATAGTCCACGTCACCTAAATCACCCGTGAAAGTGACATACACCGTGTTCCCGTTGACCATCGCGGAAATAGGAACCGCAGTCCGGGGAGAATTGGGTGCGGGAAGGGGGATTGGATTAATAATGATAGGGGTGCCACCGTCCCCCATTTCCGGCTTTTCCGCAAACGGCCTGGCCGCTGCCGCAAATGCCATGGCCGTGATGGCCAGTAGCATCAGGATTCGTTTAAGTTGTCTCATGGTTTAATTGTTAAAAATCACCGCAATATTAAGGGATCCTTTGCGGCAAAACAACTTTCCCATGTGACAGATAATCCTATAATTTATTGATAATCAATACCCATTATCTTTTTTGTGTGACAGGTGGCAAATTACAGGTATTTTTGGGACACCTGCAAACTTCCGTGTCTGATGTGATGTAATTTTTTGACTATATAGGTAGGTTCGAAGGAAGGATGTACCTTTGTAGTCATGGAAGACAAGCAAGCATTCAACGTATATGAGTACCTCACCAGTTTCTTTCTTCCGGAAGGGATGCTGGACTTCTTCGAGGTAGTGTGGGCTGACGAGATGTCCCTGAGTTCTCGCGAGCAAAAGCAGGCCATCGTTTATAAGACGGTGCTGAAGGTGCACCTGGACGAGCGTGACAATCGGACGGAGGAGCAGCAGGGCCTTCGCTCCAACGGATTCACCGAGCCGACCATGGCGGCAGACTTTCCTATCCGGAATCGCCGGGTGGAACTGCACATCCGACGCCGCCGGTGGCTTACGCCCGAAGGGAAGAGCGTCGTATTGAACATCTATCCGCTTGTCGCCGACGGGACCCGGTACTCTGTTGAGTTCGCCGAGTTCCTGAAAAAAAAACTTGGATGCAATCCCGGTGACAGCACGCTCCCTTGGTAGGTTCTACTTCACCGACGGAGACACACTTGAGCGCTGTTACAAGGAGTCGCTGAGCGGCTTCCGGGAGTGGGACCAGCTGGAACATGCCCAAGACTGGGTGCTGCTCCCTGACAACATGGGCGAGCATCTGAGCATTGACGAGACGTCGCTCCAAGATGACTTGTTCACGTTCCTGACCAACAAGGACGGCCACTGCCAGCAGGGTACGCTCATCGCCGCGGTGCGCGGCACCAAGGCGGAAGACGTGCTGAAGATCCTGCTCCAGATACCCGAGGAAGCCCGCCTGAAGGTCAAGGAGATCACGGCCGACCTCTCCGAGAGCATGGCCTCTATCGTCCACCTGGCCTTCCCCAATGCCATCCTGACGCTGGACTGCTTCCACATCATGCGGCGCTGCCTGGACGCCCTTGAGGAGCTTCGCCTGCGCTTCAAGCGCGATGCGCAGGCCGAGATCCGGAAGCTGGCGCTGCTGCACAAGAAAAAGCTCGAGCAAAACGCCAGGCGGCGCCGGAAGAACCGCCAGAAGAACAAGCACAAGAAGGTCAAGGGCAAGCGCCGTGGCCGCAAGCCGAAACGCAAGAACGAGAAGTTCAGACCGCCCGTGCTCCCCAACGGCGACACCACCGTCGAACTGCTGACCCGGTGCCGGTGCGCACTTATGCAGACCCCGGACAAGTGGAGCGAGAATATGAAAGCCCGCATGAAACTGCTCTTTGAGCTATACCCCAGACTCAAGGAAGCCTACGACGTAGTGAACAAACTGCGGGCAATATTCAGAAGCTCTACCTTGACCAAGGAAACAGCGAAGGAAAAGTTCCAGGAATGGTACAAGGTCGTCAATCAATGCACGCTGCGTGAAGTCAAGTCCGCGAGGAATGCTGTCAAATCCCGGGAGGACGAAGTGCTGAACTACTTCCTTGAGCACTCCACCAATGCGGCAGCTGAATCGTTCAACTCAAAGATTAAGGGCTTCCGAGCTCAACTCAGAGGAGTATCAGACCTACCCTTCTTCATGTTCAGGTTATGCAGGCTCTTCGGATAGTCTCCCACGGAACTTTGCAGGTGAGCCGTTATTTCGTTTCGTTCGCGTACCGGACGGAAGCCCGGCGGGTCACCCCGGAAACAACCGCCGGAACAACCTTCCATTTCCTGGACGCCGTGGTCGGGAAAACCTTCCTGAAAGGACGGCTGGCCGTATCCGTCAGCGGAAATGACCTGCTCAACAGCGGGACGCGCTTCCACATCACGGGCGGGTCGGATTTCCGCTACCGCCAATGGACGCCTTCCTACGGCCGGTATTTCCTGCTGAACCTGCGTTTCCGCCTGAACAAGACCCAATCAACCACCCGTTTTATCGGATTGCCACCCCTCGATGTTTTCACCGGAGGAATGTAACCCTGTGCAAAATCGAATGGTTACTATTTTGCAAATTCTTAAAAAATGCTTAAATTTGTAGAGGTAAAGTTTGCATTTGAAGTAACAATTTGACAGTGTATTGCCTTGGTTACTAGTTTAAGTATAACCCGAAACACAAAACGGGCTTCTATTTTTATGCGGAACAGGAATTTCCTGCGAAGGATTGTATTCGCCGGTTTCCTCGCCCTGCTGCCGTTGCTGCCCCTGTCCGCCCAGAATCAGAAGGGCCGGACGGTTTCCGGCACCGTCTATGACGAAACCGGCGAACGTTTCCCCGGCGTGGGCGTCATCACCCTGGACCGGAAGTTCGGTGTCCTCACGAACGCCGACGGCCAGTTCGTCCTGACGGGCCTCCCGGCGTCCTCCACGATCCTCGTGGAAATCATGGGCTACAAGACCCAGGAGTTCAAGGTTTCCGGCATCCCCCAGGGCGAGCGGCTGGACATCTACCTGGAGCTGGACTCCGAGACCCTGCAGGAGACGGTCGTCACCGGCATCTTCACCCGACGGAAGGACAGTTTTACCGGTTCGGTGCAGACCGTCACCTCGGATGAGATCAAGAAGATCTCCAACGCCAACGTCATCGCCTCGCTGAAAGTCATCGACCCGTCGATGGTCGTCCTCGAGAACCTCGCCGCCGGTTCCGACCCGAATGCGATGGCAGACATCCAGATCCGCGGCGCCTCGACCCTGTCCACGGCGACCCAGTCCCTCAAGAGCGACTACCTGAACTCCGGCAACACCCCGCTGTTCATCCTGGACGGCTTCGAAACCTCCCTGCAGAAGATCACGGACATGGACATGAACCGCGTCCAGTCCATCACCATCCTCAAGGACGCCTCCGCCAAGGCCATCTACGGTTCCAAAGGCGCCAACGGCGTCATCGTCATCGAGACCAAGCGGCCCGAGAGCGGCAAGATGCGCATCACCTACACCGGTTCGATGTCGTTGGAAGTGCCCGACCTGACGAGCTACGACCTGACCAACGCCGCCGAGAAACTGGAGGTGGAGCGCATGGCCGGACTCTTCACGAGCGACAATGCCAAGAGCCAGGTGGCACTTGACCAGACCTACACCGAGAAGCTGCGCGAACTGCTGGCCGGTGTGGAGACCGACTGGCTGGCACAGCCCGTGCGCAACGGCTTCGGCCACAAGCACTCGCTCTACTTGGAGGGTGGCGACAAGGCCATGCAGTACGGCGTGAACCTGTCGTTCAACCGCATTGGCGGTGCCATGAAGGGCAGCGACCGCAACACCTTCTCGGGCGGCATCACCCTGGCCTACCGCATCAAGAACTTCCAGTTCCGCGACAAGCTGACCGTAGACTACAACAAGAGCCACAACTCACCCTACGGCACCTTCGACCAGTACTACCAGATGAACCCCTACAGCCGTCTGCGCGACGAGAGCGGCGAGCTGATACGCTCGTACAGCTACATGAACAACTCCGGCGAGTCGGCTGCCTACTACAACCCGCTCTAC
>JAFSMS010000092.1 GCA_017447815.1 Bacteroidales bacterium
GGTGGGTGAGTGGCTGAAACCAGCAGTTTGCTAAACTGCCGTACGGGTAACCGTACCACGAGTTCGAATCTCGTCCTCTCCGCAAACATCCTTGTAATCAACTGATTATAAGGATGTTTTCTTTTTAACATACAATGCTACATACAAAAACTAGAAGGTATTTCGGCGGATAAGGGAGGCGGTGCACTGCAGCTGGGAGAGGCGGCCTTCCAGCAGCATCCCGCCGGCAATGCGACCCATTTCGCGGAAATCGACGGAGAGGGTGGTGAGGCCGCCGAAAATCCATTCGTTGAGGGGGAAGTCGTTGTAGCAGATGAGGCCGATGTCTTTTCCGGGTGCAAGGCCGGAGGCCGACATAGCCCGGAGAAGTTCCGACAGTTTCCTGTCCAGGCGGGAGCCGGAGACGAAGTAAAGGTCGCCCTTTTCCACTTTCTCGGGGATAGCCTGAAGGACCTCGGCCGGTACGCCGTAATCCCGGCCGAAGCGCGTGATGGCATCTGCCACCAAATCCCCATAGAGGCTCACTGACAGGGATATATACTTGAGCCTCCTGTACTTTTTTACATCCTCAAGGGCCGATACAAGGGCCCCGGGCACATCTTCTCCGATGGACTGGAACACGGCGCCGGATACGGGAGAAAGGCCCGCCGGTAGATGGTCCAGGACAATCAGCCTTTCCAGCGGAATTTTTGCTATCAGCCTGGCCGCTTCGGAGGACGAGACGGCATCCAGCGGGAAGTGGGGGAAGAGCACGTACCAGTCATATCGGCCGATGGATTCTTCCAGCGAGCGGGCGAACCACTCCAGATTCTGGTAATGAAGGCTGATGGTGACATCGGCCTGTGCGCCCACCGCATCCATAAATCCGTCGATGACATCCTGCTGGTGCTGGCTCATCTTGTCCATAAAGACCATCACGGACTGTCGCCCGGAGAGGAAACTGTCTTTGACAAAATAACCTTTACCCTTGTGGGGCGTAAGTACGCCTTCCCGGCACAGGACGGCATAGCCCTTTACGATGGTCTCCCGGGAGATGCCGGTGCGGATCATCATCCCGTGAATGGAGGGGAGCGCCTTCCCCTTGGGGAATTCACCGCGCTTGATTCCGCGCTTTACATAGTCCATGAACTGGCGGTAAAGCGGGGAGAAACTGTTTGCTGAAAAATGAAATTCTTCCATAATGTTGGCTTCTGTTTGCAAAGATAATGATTCACAACGTAAAAGCACACAACAGTGAAAAACTTTTGTGCACTTTTGCCCCCCCCGAAAAAAGATATTATCTTTGTGCTACGAACTGCGTAGTTATGGCACTTAAGGTAGATACGGAGAAAAAGTTTTACAAGTGGGAGGTGGTCCTCCTGCTGTGGGTGGCATTTTTCCTGAACCAGGCGGACCGCCAGGCGTTCAACATTGTGCTTCCGCAGATCCAGGAGCATCTGGGCGCGTCGGACAGCACGATGGGCCTGCTGGCCATGCTGTTCAATGTGTTCTATGCCATTACGGTGCCGTTTGCCGGCTATTATGCCGACCGCCTGAGCCGCAGCCGCCAGATTTGGGTGAGCACCCTTATTTTCTCCACGGCTACGCTCTTCACCGGCCTTTCCGGCGGTATCTTCTGGTTCATCCTCTTCCGCTGCTTCGGGATGGGCGTCGGCCAGGGCATGTTCGGTCCCACCTACACGGGCCTTATAGCCCAATACCATGACGGAAAAACAAGGGCGCGGGCCATGTCCCTGCACCAGACCTCTTATTATATAGGCGTAATCGCCTGCGGCTTCCTGGCCGGCAAGGTGGCGGAAACTCTGGGCTGGCAGTGGGCGTTCTA
>JAFSMS010000093.1 GCA_017447815.1 Bacteroidales bacterium
ACATTTTTTGAACTGGCAAATTTTTTCGATGAAATTTTTCAAAAAATTCTTTCCACTCACGCTACGGAAAGGCTGAACAGATTCTGCGAGAATGTATTAACTTTGCAAAAAAGTTTTTATGGACAGTACCATTTATTTTGCAGGAGGCTGCTTCTGGGGAACGCAGCACTTTTTCGCCCAGGTGAACGGCGTCAGGGAAGCCGTCTGCGGCTATGCCAACGGAAACACGCAAAACCCTAAATATGAGGAGGTTTACACCGATACAACCGGCTTTGCAGAGACGGTGAAAGTCACTTACAACCCGGCAAGAATCGGCCTGGAAGAACTGACAGACCTGTTTTTCTGCATCATCGATCCCCTGACCCTCAACCGCCAGGGGCATGACGAGGGCACCCGCTACCGCACGGGCATCTATTACACAGACCCGGCGGAACGCGCGGTCATAGAAAAGGTATATGCGCGCGAGGAAGCCCGACTGGGCCAGCCGCTGGTGGTGGAACTGGAGCCCCTCAAAAACTTCTTCCCGGCCGAGGAGCGCCACCAGGACTACCTGGACAAGAATCCCGACGGCTACTGCCACCTCCCTTTCAAGGCTTTCCGCTATGTGAAACTGTATCAGGACACCCGGCTCATCCTGGCCGACGAAACCGACCCCGTGGCCATGATGGCCGAACTAGCCGCCCTCATCCAGGAGCGAATGGGCTTTTTCTGGACGGGGTTCTACCGCGTTCAGGGACAGGAACTGGTGCTGGGACCGTTCCAGGGGCCGTCGGCCTGCCTGCGCATCGGCTTCGGGAAAGGGGTCTGCGGAACGGCCTGGAAACAAAACCGCACCCTGGTGGTGCCGGATGTCGAAGAGTTCCCGGGGCACATCGCCTGCAGCAGCCTCTCCCGCTCGGAAATCGTGGTCCCGGTCCGGAACAAAGGCCTGGTAACGGCCGTACTGGACATCGACAGCACGGAATTGGCCACTTTTGACGCAACAGATGCACGCTGGCTGGAGAAAATTGTCGAAATCGTCAAATAATTTTCTTATCTTTGACGATTCGTACACGCAAAATGGATAAGAAACTGGTCATCATTCCTACTTACAACGAGAAGGAAAACATCGAAGAAATTGTCCGGGAGGTCTTCGGCCTGCCCGGGGATTTTCACATCCTGGTCATCGACGACGGCTCCCCCGACGGGACGGCCGCCATCGTGAAAGGGCTGCAGGAGCCGTTCCCGGAGCGTCTTCACCTGCTGGAGCGCAGTGGCAAACTGGGGCTGGGCACCGCCTATCTCACCGGTTTCCGCTGGGCTCTGGAGCACCATTACGACTATGTTTTCGAGATGGATGCCGATTTCTCCCACAACCCGGCCGATTTGCAGCGCCTGTACGAGGCCTGCACCCGGGACGGGGCCGACCTGGCCATCGGCTCCCGCTACTGCAACGGCGTGAGCGTCGTGGACTGGCCCATCAGCCGGATCCTCATCTCCTATTTCGCATCGAGTTACGTGCGCACCATCCTGGGCATGCGCATTTACGACACCACGGCCGGCTTCGTCTGTTATAAGCGCCGGGTTCTGGAAACCATGGACCTGGATGCCGTGCAGATGAAAGGCTACGGTTTCCAGATCGAGATGAAGTACTCGGCCTGGAAACTGGGCTTCCGCCTGAAAGAGGTGCCCATTATCTTCACCAACCGCCAAAAGGGCGTATCCAAGATGAGCGGCGGCATTTTCGGAGAAGCCTTCTGGGGCGTAATCGCCCTCCGTTTCCGGAAAATCAAAAGCAGGGCCTGAGACCCTGCTTTTTTATGCTTACTTGGTTTTGAGCACCCAGCCGCCACCGGGCGCCAGGTGAATCTTCATCCGGTCTGCCTTCACCTCCACCTCGCATTTCTTGTAGTCGCGGGCGGCACGATGGGCGTTGATTCCGTCGGCAAACACCTCGGCCTTGCCCTTCGGAAGGAAACTGAGGTCGATCTCCAGGTCGCGGGCGTCCCAGTTATTGAGGGCTCCCACATACCAGACATCCCCCTTGCGGCGGGCCATCACCACATACTGGCCGATTTGCCCGTCCAGGGCGATGGTCTCATCCCAGACGGTAGGAATGCCGGCAATCCACTCGGTGCATTCGGGCTCCCGCAGATAGTTGGACGGGGAGTCGCAGAGCATGGAAAGCGGGGCATCGAAGATGACGTATTCGGCCAACTGGTGGCAACGGGTGCCCTGGGACATGGGCTCGTCCCCGACCGCGCGATAATTGTCCTTGCGGGCGTTGCGCATGGCGCCCTGGGTGTAGTCGGCCGGACCGGCCACCAGGCGGGTGTACGGGATGGTGACGTCGTAGGTTACCTGGTCGCAGTCGGCGTTCCACTTCATGTTCTCCAGGCCGTAAACGCCCTCATAGTTGAGTACGTTGGGGTAGGTGCGGGACATGCCCACGGGCTTGTAGGCGCCGTGGAAGTCCACGAACATGTGGTACTTGGCGGTCACCTCGGCGGCACGGCGGTAGAAATGGACCATCTTCTGGTCGTCATGGTCCATGAAGTCTATCTTCCAGCCCTTCACGCCCATGGCGGAATACTGGGCGCAGAGTTCTTCCATCTGGTCCTCGAACAGGCGGGCGATGGTCCAGAGCACCACGCCGACACCCTTGGATTTGCCATAGTTCACAATTTCCGGAAGGTCGATTTCCGGGCGGGTCTCCTTCATGTTCAGGACCGTATGCTTGGCCCAGCCTTCGTCCATCACAATGTATTCGATGCCCTTGGAAGCGGCGAAGTCGATATAATATTTATAGGTTTGGGTATTGATGCCGGTCTCGAAGTCCACGCCGTACAGGTTCCAGCCGTTCCACCAGTCCCAGGCCACCTTTCCGGGCTTGATCCAGGACACGTCGCCGATGGCATTGGGGCTGGCCAGGCGCCAGGTCAGGTCGCTCTGGGCAAGGTCCTTGGCCTCGGGGGCCACGATGACGGCGCGCCAGGGCATTACGCTCACGTTCTCCGCAATCACGTCCTTGCGGCTCTCGATGAGGCGCTGGAAGGTGCGTCCGTCCTCGGCGGCGTACCCGGCGGGAACGGGAGCGAAGACACCCTTGAGGGTGCGGCTGCCGTTGCCGTTATAGAGGTACATGCCGGGATAATCGAGCAGGTCGGCCTCCACGACGCAGAGTTTCACGCCGCCCGCCGCGTCCACGGTGATGGGAAGGAAGGCCAGGCGGTCTTTCCGCCATTCGGAGATCCTGTCATGGTTGTACTGGGACTCCTGGGAACTGAAGAACTGGCTCTCCAACGTTTCCGTATGCTGGTTTACGTAAGGGACATAGGCTGTCCAGTCATCGGCAAAGGTGAAGCAGACATCCTCGGCCTTTACCGTGACGGGCTTCACGGGCTCGAAGCGCCAGGCGATGCCGTCATCGTAGGCCCGGAAGACAAGTTTGAATTCCTTGGTGAACAGGGCCACTTCGTTGAAATGGTCCCTGACGGCGGAGCGCTTGAAAAGCGGAGCCTCCACGCTGGTATCGACGCTGCGGCGCACCGTCCTGCGGAACCGGGCGTCCGGTCCCCAGACCTTCCCGTCCGCGAGGGTAATCTGCAGGCAGGAGGGCTCAATGAGCACGACACCGTCGCGTACAATGCTGTAGGTAAGCGTTTTACCGGCGTCCACTTTCACGGAAAGATGTCCGTCCGGGGAGGTGAGGGTGTAATCCTTGGCCAAGGCCAGGCTGCCCGCGGCGACAAGCGCCAGAACAAAAGTCAAGATTCGTTTCATGCGTTATTGTTTTAGTAATCGTAATCCGATGCGGTTGCGTTCCAGATCGACGGAAAGGACCTGGACCATGACATGCTGGTGCAGTTTAAGCACCTTCGCGGGAACGGCCATCCCCTTCTGCCCCATCTGCGAGGCATGGATGAGACCGTTTTCATGCAGGCCGATGTCCACGAAGGCGCCGAAGGCGGTGAGGTTGGTCACGATGCCGGGCAGTTCCATGCCGGGCTTGAGGTCGTCGATTTCGCGGATGTCCTCGGCGAAGGAGAATTCCTGCGCGGCTTCGCGGGGGTCTCTCCCCGGTTTCTGCAGTTCCTGCAGGATATCGTTGACGGTGGGAAGGCCGAAGTCTTCCTCCACATAGTCCTTGGGATTGATTTTCCGGCAGAGTTCGGCGTTTCCCACCAGTTCCCGGGTGCTCACCTTCAGGTCGGCGGCCATTCTGTCCACGATATGGTAGGCCTCGGGATGGACGGCCGAGTTGTCCAGCGGATTGGCCGCTCCGGGTATGCGCAGGAAGCCGGCGCACTGCTGGTAGGCCTTGGCCCCGAGGCGCGGCACGTTCCGAAGTTGTTCCCGGCTGGTGAAATCCCCGTTGGCGCTGCGGTACTCCACGATGGCGCGCGACAGGGCCGGGCCGATGCCGGAGACATACTGCAGGAGGTAGGGGCTGGCGGTATTCAAGGCAACGCCCACGCTGTTGACGCAACTCTCCACCGTATTGTCCAGTTTCTCTTTGAGGAGCCCCTGGTCCACGTCGTGCTGGTACTGGCCGATGCCGAGGGATTTGGGGTCGATCTTCACCAGTTCCGCCAGCGGGTCCATCAGGCGCCGGCCGATGGAAACCGCCCCGCGGACGGTGACGTCGTATTCCGGAAACTCCTCACGTCCCACTTCGGAGGCCGAATAGACCGAAGCGCCGTCTTCGCTCACGGAGAAGATGCGGACGCTCTCCGGGAGGCCCACCCGGCGGACGAAATCCTCCGTTTCCCGGCCGGCGGTGCCGTTGCCGATGGCAATCACCTCGATGTCATATTTTTCCACCAAATCCGCCACGGTAGTGATGGCCTGCATCTTTTTGGCCACCGGCGGATGCGGGAAAATGACGTCGTGATGCAGGAGATTGCCCTGCGCGTCCAGGCAAACCACCTTACACCCGGTGCGGAAGCCGGGGTCGATGGCCATGACCCGCTTCTGCCCGACGGGCGCCGCGAGCAGCAACTGGCGAAGGTTCTCCCCGAACACCTGGATGGACTCAACGTCGGCCTTTTCCTTGGCTTCGCGCAGGACTTCGCCGGTGATGGAAGGGTCCAGGAGACGCTTCCAGGCGTCATCGACCGCTTCCCGCACCTGGAGCCCGCACTCCCGCTGGGGGTAGCCGTGCTCCTGGCAGTAGTCGTAGTAAATCTTGTTGCCGCACTTCTGCCCGTCGGCGTCCACGCTGACACGGAGGAAGCCTTCTTCCTGGGCGCGGAGCATGGCCAGCAGGTTGTGGGAAGGGATTTTCGAGAGCGGAACGGTAAAATTGAAATAACTGCGGTATTTGGCGGCGTCGGGCGAAGTCTCCCCTGCCTTGGTCACCTTGGAGGCCACGCGGCGCGTGCGGTAAATGCTGCGAAGGCCCTCCCGGATGGAGGCCGTCTCGCTCACCCGCTCGGCCAGGATGTCACGCGCGCCCTGCAGGGCGTCCTCCACATCCTTCACCTCCCCTTTCACGAAGCGGCGGGCATCGGCCTCCGGGTCCCGCGACTTGCCGGACCACAGGAGGTCGGCCAGGGGTTCGAGCCCTTTGGCCACCGCCATGGTGGCACGGGTTTTCCGCTTGGGCCGATACGGCAGATACAAGTCTTCCAGTTCGCTGGAGACAAGGCAGTTCTCGATTTTTCCGCGCAGTTCGGCGGTGAGTTTTCCCTGTTCTTCGATGGTGCCCAGGATGGAGGTCTTGCGCTTTTCCATTTCCGTGAACACGTCGGCCCAGTGCTTGACCTCGGCCACCTCGATATCCGTGAGACCGCCGGTGCGCTCCTTGCGATAGCGGCTGATGAACGGGATGGTGCACCCGTCTCCGAAAAGTTCCACACAATTCTCTACCTGCCAGGGCTGGATGCCAAGGCGCTGGGCGATGTTCCGGATATAGATCTCTTTCATAGTTCTCAAAGATAAGAATAAACCGGAACTTATGCAATAGGTCAATCCTGGGAGAAATCCCTCAGTTCTTCCCGGTAGGCGTTGAAAATCTTGGACTTGGACAGGAATCCCAGGTAGATGCGGTTTTCGTCCACCACGGGAAGGTTCCAGGCCCCCGTCTTTTCGAATTTCCGCATCACGGAGTCCATGGGCTCGTCCTTCCGGATGTACTCGGGGGCCGTGCGCATGTAGTTGTACACGTGCCGGCTGTCGTAAAGGTCCGGGCGGAACATGTCCTTGCGGATATCGGCCAGGGAGACATAGCCCTGGAAGCGGCCGCGGGAATCCAGCACCGGGAAGATGTTGCGGTCGGACGTGGAGACGGCCTCTACCAGTTCGCGCAAAGGCGCATCGATACGCACCGAGCGGAAGTCTTTCTCCAGCAGGGCGTCGGTCTTCATGAGGGTGAGGACGGCCTGGTCCGAATCGTGCGTGAGGAGTTCCCCGCTGGCGGCGATGCGCTTGGTGTAGATGGAGTATTTTTCGAAGATGCGCGTCACGCCGTAGGCGATGGCCGATGTGAGGATGAGCGGGACCAGCAGTTCGTAGCCGCCCGAAATCTCGGCAATCAGGAAGATGGCGGTAAGGGGCGCCTGCATGACGCCGGCCATGAGCCCGCCCATGCCCACCAGCACGAAATTGGACACGGGGACGATCCCCGGCCAGACCAGGTTCACGGAGAATGCCAGGACAAAACCGGCGATGGCACCGACAAACAGCGTGGGGCCGAAGGTTCCGCCCACTCCGCCGCCGGCGTTGGTGAAGGTCATGGAGAACACCTTCAGGAGCATCACCAGGAGGAAGAACAGGGGGATGGCCCATTCCCACTGGCTGAGGAACGACAAGGGCGTCTGTCCGCCGAAGTCCACCTCACCGCCGTTCAGAAGAGGAGAGAGGAAGTTGTAGCCTTCTCCGTGAAGGGGCGGGAAAAGGCAGATGAGAACGCCCAGCGCCAGAGCCGACAAGCCCCAGCGGAGATAGGCGTTCTTCACCTTCCCCAGACGGTCTTCCATCTCCAGCGTCGTTCGGATGAAATACAGGGAGGCAAGGCCGCAGAACACGCCCAGAAGCATGTAGAAGGGCACATTCTCCAAACGGAAGGGCACCACCGTGGCAGCGAAGGAGGTTTCGGTCCCCAGCAGGAGATAACTCACGATGGTGGCCGATATGGAACTCAGCAGCAGAGGCAGGATGCCCGACATGGACAGGTTGAAAAGGAGGATCTCCAGGGTGAAGAGCACCCCCGCGAGGGGCGCATTGAAGATGCCGGCCACGGCACCGGCCGCGCCGCATCCCAGCAGGAGGGTCATTCCCCGGTAGGACATTCCGGAATACCTGGCCAGGTTGGAACCGATGGCGGCGCCGGTATAGACGATGGGCGCCTCGGCCCCCACCGAGCCGCCGAAACCGATGGTGAGGGCGCTCGTGACGAGCGAGGACCAGCAGTTGTGTTTCTTGATTCTGGACTCGTTCTTGGAAACGGCCTGCAGCACCTTGGTGACGCCGTGGCCGATGTTGTCCCGCACGATGTAACGGACAAGGAGAAGGCTCATGAGCATTCCCACGCCGGGGAACACCAGATAGAGCCAGCGGCTGCCGGAGATGAGCGCTTCCAGCCCGTGCTGGATGGCGTGGATGGTGGTTTTCAGGGCAACGGCCGCCAGGCCGCAGAGAACGCCGGTGATGACGGAGAGCACCAGCAGGGCCGTAGATTCCGGCATCTTACGCAAAAGGGCCCTCGAGGGACCCCATATCCATTTGATACCTCCACGGCTGGCCATGGGACTATTCGTCGTCCGCTCCAGTGGAATACTGGGCGATGTTGTCGTCCGGAAGGGTTTCGCCTGCCGCATCCGAGGCGTCGGCGCTGCCGCCGGCCACGGCCTCGTTCTCGGCGTCTTCTTCGCCCTCGAGCCAACGGGCGACGTCTTCCAGGTCGTCCGTCTTGACATTGATCTTAACCAGGTAGATAGCGTCGCCAGTCTCTACCGTCACCGCATAGAACGACGTGCCGTCCGGCTTGGGGTATTTCACCAGGTCGTTCAGATAGTCGCTGAAACCTTTGGGGTATTTTTCTGCGAACGCGGCGGCGAGGTCGGGGTGTCCGGCCATCTTCTCAAAACTCACTACGTGCCTTTTCTTGCTGTCTGCCATATGTTCTATTTATGCTTGTTTTTTCGTGCTGCAATATTAGGACTTTGTTTTGAACTCTGCAAGTGCTTTTCCCCTTTTTTGGAAGAATTTTTAAAGAAAAATGATTTTTGCCGCTGTTTTTTCTCAGGATCCCGCTCCGTGAACACGGGTTTCATGTCGCGGGGATCCAGCCCGCTGTAGAACATGACGGAGGATGTGGTCATGGGGGTGGGCGTAAAATCCTGCACCTGGTCCATCCAGATGCCTTTCAGGGCGGGATGGGAGGCCAGGCGTTCCATGTCTTTCATGGTGCAGCCGGGATGCGAGGAGATGAAATAGGGCACCAGGCCCACATGCGTTCCGGCCTCCCGGTTCACTTGGTCGAATTCCTTCCTCAGGCGCTCGAAAAGCCGGAAACTGGGTTTTCCCATCTTCTGCAGGACATGGTCCTCCGTGTGCTCCGGCGCCACCTTCAGCCGGCCGGAGGTGTGATCCAGCACCAGGGTGCGGAGGTACGGCTTGGAACTTTCGTCCACGAAGCCGTCCTCGGTGAGGAAAAGGTCGTAGCGGATGCCGCTGCCGATATAACTGTGGCGGATGCCTTTGGTGGAGTCGATTTTCCGGTACAGTTCCATCAGGCGCGTGTGGTCGCAATCCAGGTTGGGACAGCGCTTGGGGAAAAGGCAGCTGCGACGCCGGCACTTGTCGCACAGGTCCGGGTTCTTTCCGTGCATCCCGTACATATTGGCCGTCGGGGCGCCCACGTCGGAGATATTGCCGGCAAAGTCGGGAAGGCTGTTCAGTTCCCTGACCTCCTTCAAGATGGACTTTTCGCTCCGGGACGATATGAATTTGCCCTGATGGGCCGCAATGGTGCAGAAGTTACAGCCGCCGAAGCATCCGCGGTGGGTGTTCACGCTGAACTTGATCATATCGTAGGCCGGGATGCGCCTGCCCTTGTACCGCGGGTGGGGCAGCTTGGTGAACGGCAGGTCCCAGAAACTGTCCATCTCCTCGGTGGTGGCCGTCGGGAACGGCGGGTTAATCTGCACATACCCGTCTCCGACCGGCTCCAGGATGGTATCCGGATGCATCATGTTGGCATGCGTCTCGATCCAGTGGAAATTCTCCGCAAACGCCCGCTTGTCCTTGCAGCACTCCTCGAAGGAATGCAGCACCAAGGTTCCGGAAGTCTCCGGAACCGTACCTTTTACATAAAAGGCAATCTGGGGGATCTGTTGCATGCGGTGGCGGGACCAGCCCTTCTCGATGCCCCGGGTGAGTTCCAGCATCGGCCTTTCGCCCATGCCGTAGCAGAGGTAATCGGCCCCGGAGGTGTACAGGACGGAGGGCAGGAGGCAGTCTTTCCAATAGTCGTAATGGGTGAGACGCCGCAGGGACGCCTCGATGCCGCCGATGATCACCGGTACATCCGGGAACAGGTCCTTCAGAATCTTGGTATAGACCGTGACGGCATAGTCCGGACGGGCGCCGGCCTTTCCGTCGGGGGTGTAGGCGTCGTCATGGCGCAGCCGCTTGGAGGCCGTATAGTGGTTCACCATGGAATCCATGGCGCCAGCATTGAGGCCGAAATACAGCCTGGGCGTTCCCAGTTTGCGGAAATCGCGGAGATCGTCCCTCCAGTTGGGCTGCGGCACCACGGCCACGCGGTAACCCCATTTCTGGAGCCACCGGGCGATGACCGCCGTTCCGAAGGACGGATGGTCTATGAATGCGTCGCCGCTGAACAGAATGATGTCGATATAATCCCAGCCCAGCGCCTGCACCTCCTTCACGGAGGTCGGGAACATATATGCGTCGGCCATACTCATTCCACGTACAGCAGCAGGCCTTTCAGATACTCACCTTCGGGGTGATAGATGTTGACGGAATGGTCGGCCGGCTGGTTCAGGCGGTCCAGGATGCGGACACTGCGGCCCGTCTCGGCCGCGGCAGAGAAGACCGCCAGGGCGAAGGCCTCCTTGTCCACCACCTGCGAGCAACTGAAAGTGAAGACGAAGCCGCCGGGCGCCACCTTGGAGATGGCCGCGGCATTGAGGCGCTGATAGGCCCGCAGGGCGTTCTTGAGGGCGCCGCGGTGTTTGGCGAATGCCGGAGGGTCCACGATGATGAGGTCGTAGGCTCCCTCGGGGATGTTTTTCACAAAATCGATGGCGTCGCAGCAGTGGGAGGTGTGCTGCTCCGGGGTGAAACCGTTCAGGGCCACGTTGCGGTCCACCATGTCCATGGCCCGCTGGGAACTGTCCACGGAATCGACATGGACGGCCCCGCCGGCAAGGGCATAGACGGAAAAACCTCCCGTGTAGCAGAAGAGGTTCAGGACGCGGCGGCCCTGCGAAAGCCGTCCCACGGCGGCACGGTTCTCCCGCTGGTCCAGGAAGAAGCCGGTCTTCTGGCCTTCCTGCCAATTCACGAGGAAGCGGCGTCCGTTCTCCAGGACGCTTTCTTCGCTGGCCACATAGCCGTCGGCCTTCCACAGGTAGCCGTCCACGAGTTCCAGGCCGGCCTTGAAAGGGGCGGTGCCGGAACTTTTGTCATAGACAGCCTTGAGCCGGCCCCCATAAACGGCCTTCAGGGCCTCGCAGATGGCACTTTTGGCGCGGAACATGCCCACGGAATGGGCCTGCATCACGCAGACGCCGTTGTAGTAGTCCACGATGAGGCCGGGCAGACCGTCCCCTTCCCCGTGCACCAGACGGTAGCAGTTGGTGGTCTCCGAGACGGCCAGTCCATAGGCATCGCGGAGATGAAAGGCGCGCCGGAGCATGCGTTCCCAGAAATCGGGCAGGGTGGGATCCTCGTCGAAACTGAGGATGCGGACGGCGATGGAGCCGACCTGGTAGTGTCCGCAGGCCAGGAGCCGGCCGTCGGAAGAGCAGACGCTCACGAGGTCTCCCTCGGCCGGATGGCCGACAATCTGCGCGATAGCGCCGGAAAAGACCCAGGGATGATAGCGCAGGAGCGATTCTTCCCTGCGAGGCTTCAGGATTACCTTATCCATTGTCTTGAAATCTTTCGGGGTGAAGCTGTTCAGGTGTGAGAGGATGTTTCTGGGAATGAAGGAGTTTCTGATACATTTCCCGGCACACCCAGGCGTCCGTTGCGGCATAGCGCTGCTGGGAATCGGACAATTTCTCCGCCTCCCAGTTGCTCAGTTGCTGGGCCTTGGAAATCTTGACGCCCAGGATGATCGCCGTCATCTTCTTGACGCTCTTGTCGCGGATGCCGTACTCCCAGACGATGTTCTGCAGGTCCACAAAGCCCTTGGGCACGAACTTGCAAAGTTTCTGGAGGCCCCGGACATCGTCCAGGGTGGCGGCACCCACTTTGACGATGGAGGGATTGGCCAGGATGGAAGCCAGCGGCCGCGGAAGGCCGAGGGTCTTGAGGCGGAAGAGGAAGGCCTTGCCGCTGCCGGAGAGTTGCAGAAGGGCCGTTCCACTCGGGTGCTGGTCGGGAGAGAAGGTGGGGCGGGTTTCCGTGTCGAAGCCCAGCACTTTCTGGCGTTTCAGATAGCGCAGGGCCCGGTGGTAGGCATCTCCTTCGGTGTCCACCACGACAATCTCCCCGGGAAAGGAAGCCAGTTCCAGGGCTCCGATCTCCTCGGGGCTAACGGAAATCTTGAACATAGGCGATTTCTACATAAGAGGCGTCCACATCTTCCAGGACGGGCAGTCCCTGGGGCGATTCCACCGTCTCGTAATAACGGATGCCGGGCCGGGCGATGCGGTGGGTGAAAAGGCTCTCCCCCCGCAGCAAATCGTACGTAGCCCGCACCAGGGCCGATTTGGGTTCCATGAAATGGAAAGTCTTGGGCAGCATCCGGTCAAAGTAGGCATCTTCTTCCGTACCGCCCTGGCGGATGATGTCCAGTTCGGAAGAAAGATAGGAAGGGTTGGCCCAGTAGGTGTCCAGGAGGAGGACGTCCATCTTACGCCCTTCGTTGCGGTACTGACGCAGCAGGGAACGGAATTCCGTCCGGATGTCCAAGGCCGGTGCCGGGGAGAGGACGGAGAGGGTGGCGTCTTCCCAACCCTCGCGGCGGAAAACGGACTGCCATGCACCGGAAGCCTGGATTTTGGGAGTGGTCCAGACCACCATGTTGCGGTCTCCCCGCGCGTAGGCGCTTTCCAGCATGACCTTGGCCGGAGAGAGCAGGAGGCTCCTGCCGCCGGCCAGTTGCTGAAGGGTATCCACGTCGAAAAGGCCATACTCGGCCTGCAGCGAAGAGGTGAAGATGAGCAGTTTGGCCGGGGTTTTCACGCAGGTGCTGTCCCAGGCGAAAAGGGCGCTCCGGACGGCGGCTTCGCGGAGGCTGTCCAGCCGCTGCGCGGCATACGGGCCACCGGCAAGAAAATGCTCATAGGGTTCGTTGTAATTGTCCAGAATGACCTCGAAAGTTTCCCCGGAGAAATCCGGGAGGGAGTCGCGTTTTTCCCGGCCGTCGATGTTGTCCCGGGTGTCCGAAACCTGGAAATAACGGGCCAGGGTGATGGCGTCTCCGGGCTCTCCGATGATGGCCACGGATCCGGCAGGGCCGATATGGCCTGCATGCGCGGCGACACGGCCGGTCCAGGCGGTATCGGCCGACACGGAAAGGACCAGCGGAATGGTGGGACGGGGCTGCACGGTCTGGCGCCGGCACGCGGAAAAAACGGCCAGGGCGGCAAGGGTCCCGATGAGGATTCTGTTCATGTTACGGTAGTAAAAATGCAAAAATACACAATTCCGGCTATTTTTCCAACGAAAGGACCTCGCGAATCTTGGGGACCAGCAGGGATTCGATGTACTCCGGCTCCATGAAATGAGTTCCTTCGTATTCGGCATAGGATGGGCCGAACCGCCGTTCCCACAGATCTGTACGGACTACGCCGGAGGCCTTGTAATGGTCCTGCGTACCGAAGAAAGCAAAGTAATATCCCTCCGGCTCGATGGCCGACAGGGCAGCCTCTCCGTGCGCCCTGTACTTGCGGAGCACCGGATAGGTGAACTTGAGCGGCTGGCGGTCCCCCTCCTTTACGGGGAACTTGCGGTGGAGATACCATCGGCCCAGGGCGAAAAGGGCCATGAAACGGGCCCGGTAGAGGATTTCCGGGGCACCCAGCGACGGAGAGACGAAAAGGTGCGGAACCCCCTGGATGCGAAGCGCCTGGATGGCTCCGAGGGATTCGCCGATGACAAGGTCCGGCCGGTACGCTTCCACCCAGGAAGCGATCTGGGCGCGGCCGAGGTCGGGGTCAAAATCGTAGGTGCGGATGATTACCTGCACCTCGGACGGGCTGAAAAGGGTTTTCAGATGATTGGGGATGCGGCTGTCTCCGCCGCCGCCCATGCCGTGAACATATAGGATTGTTTTCATCAGTTGCAAATTTACAATATTCTGTATAATTTTGTAGGAAACATACGATCATTTGAAATGAAAAAAATCTTCACATCGGCTGTCGTCCTGGCCCTCGCCCTGGTGAGCGTACAGGCGCAGACGCGCCCCGCAGCGCCCGTCAAACCTTCTGACTATCAGTTCACCATCGTCAAGGAAAATCCCATCACTTCCATCAAGAACCAGAACCGCAGCGGCACCTGCTGGTGCTTCAGCGCCCTGTCGTTCCTGGAGAGTGAAGTGATCAGGGCCAAGGGAATCAAGGATCCCGCCCTGTATCCGGATTTCTCCGAGATGTTCGTCGTGCGCAAATCCTACCATGACCGCGCCGTGAAGTTTGTCCGCATGGACGGCAAACTCAATTTCTCCGTAGGGTCTGACTTCGGCGACGCCATCGATGTCATCAAGACCTACGGCATCATCGACCAGAATGCCTACTCCGGCCTGCAGTACGGCTACGACCTTCCCGTCCAGGGAGAACTCGACGCCGTGCTCAAAGGCTATGTGGATGCCGTGGCGAAAAACCCCAACCGCAAACTCACCGCCGTATGGCCCAAGGGCTTCGACGGCATCCTGGATGCCTACATGGGCGCCATCCCCGAAACCTTCCAGGTGAACGGCGTGACTTATACCCCCGAAACCTACCGTGACGCACAGGGCCTGAACCTGGACGACTACATCGGCTTCACTTCCTTCACGCACCATCCGTTCTACACGGCCTTCGCCGTGGAGGTCCAGGACAACTGGCGCAACAGTCCCTCCTGGAACGTTCCCCTGGATGAATTCATGGCCATCATCGACAATGCCGTGAACAACGGCTACACCGTGGCCTGGGGCGGTGACGTCTCCGAGGCCGGCTTCACCCGAAACGGCCTGGCCATCCTGGTGGACACCGAGGTAAAGGCCACCTCCGGCTCCGACCAGGAGCGCTGGGTTGGCAAGGCCGATGAAAAGCCCGCCGAGAAGGCTGCCGTCAAGGAAATCGCCGTCAACCAGGAGAACCGCCAGCAGTGGTTCGACGAAAAGACCTCCACCGACGACCACGGCATGCACCTGTACGGTATTGCCAAGGACCAGAACGGTGTCAAATACTACCTCATCAAGAACTCCTGGGGAGAATCCGGTGAATACAAGGGCATCTGGTACATGTCCGAGCAGTTCGCCAAAGGCAAGACCCTCAACATCGTCGTGAACAAGAAGGCCGTTCCCAAGGAAATTCTCAAGAAACTGGGCCTCAAGTAGTAATGGGTCTCAAAAAACACATTCCCAACACCATCACTTCCATGAATGCCCTCGCGGGCACCATAGGAGTGGTGTTTGCTTTGCAAGGGCACCCGGACTACGCCTTCCTCTGCATGCTGGCCGCCTCGGTCTTCGATTTCTGCGACGGCCTGGCCGCCCGCCTGCTGGGCGCGTACTCCCCCATGGGCAAGGAACTGGATTCCCTGGCCGACATGGTGAGTTTCGGCGTCTTGCCGTCGGTGATGCTCATCGGCACCATGCAGATCAAGGGCGTGGACAGTTGGACGGAAGTGATACCGGTCTTCCTGGCCGTGATGAGCGCCCTGAGGCTGGCCAAGTTCAACGTGGACGAGCGCCAGAGCACGGATTTCATCGGCGTAGCCACGCCGACCGCCGCCATGATCTGCGGCTCCCTGTGCTACTTCTCCCTGCACAACCCGGCGCTGGATGCGCTGGTGGGAACGCCCTGGTTCCTGCCGGCGGTGGCCGTGGTGCTGGGGCTTCTCCTCGTGAGCGAGATTCCCATGTTCGGGATGAAGGTCGCCAAGGGGCACAAACTCCTGGATGCCAAGCGCATCGTCTTCCTCTGCGCCATTGCGGCGGCCATCGCCTGCACGCTGGCGTTCCGTCTCAACTGGAGCCTCGCCGTGCTGGTGGTCTTTGTCTTCTACATTCTGGAAAACCTGCTTCTCAGTGTCTTCCCGTCCCGTTCATAAACGCAAGAAAAAGAGCAGGAAGAAGGTCCTCAGCCCCTGGTGGGCGGTAGGGGCCTTCTGTCTTGTCCTTGCGGCCGTACTGGCGCCCCATTTCCTGCGCGGCGGCAGTCCGGAGACGGGCGCTTCCGTTCCCGAGGGATACCGCCATTTCGTGGTGGACCTTTCGCACAACAACCCCCGGGAAGTGAAATGGGATTCCCTGAAAGTGGTCCTGGACGCGCAGGGGCGCACCAGCCGGGACCTTGCGGGCGCCAAGGCCATCCTGCCGCTCTCGCACGTAGTGATGAAAGCCACGGAAGGCGTCTCCCACCGGGACCGTCACTTCGACGAGTGGTGGGCCGAAGCCGGCAAAGCCGGCCTCTCCCGCGGCGCCTATCACTTTTTCCGCTCCTCGAAGGACCCGGCGGCGCAGGCCGCCGCCTACATCGGCCGGGTCACCCTCACCCACCACGACCTCCCGCCCATCCTGGACATCGAGACGGTGCACAGCGGCTGCACGCGGGAACAACTCAACCGAAAGGCCCTCCAGTGGCTGCAGACGGTCGAGAAACACTACGGGCGCAAGCCTGTCATCTATACCGGCGATTCCTTCGCCAAAGACTGGCTGAATCCCGAAATCACAGCCCATTACCCCCTCTGGATTGCCCGCTACAGCGAAACGCCGCCCCGGACGGCCGACTGGAGATGGTGGCAGTTCACGGACCGGGCCGTCGTGTACGGCGTTTCCGGTTATGTCGATTTATCCGTAATCCCCTAATTCGTTATGATGAAAAGAATCCTGTCCCTCCACCTCATCCTGGCTGCCCTGTCACTCCAGGCACAGAAAAAACCGCTGGACCACAGTGTTTACGATGCCTGGCAAAGCGTGGGCGCATCGTCCATCACGCCGGACGGCCATGTCGTAGCCTATGAAGTGAACCCGCAGGAAGGCGACGGGGTGCTCACCCTCCGCATCTACGGAAAAAAGAGCGAGCGCTCCATTGAAATCCCCCGCGGCTACCGTGTAACCCTCCTGGATGACGAGTCCTACGCCGTGTGCCTCATCAAGGCCCCCTTCCAGGACACCCGCAAGGCCAGGATCGCCAAGAAGAAAGGAGACCAGTTGCCCAAGGACTCCCTCGCCGTCATCGACCTGAAGACGGGACAGATTACGAAATTCCCCGACGTAAAGGACTACAAGACCGGAAAACACGGCCTCCAGGCCTTTGCCTTCGCAACGGCCGACACCACCTTCATTCCCAAGAAGGAACGGAAGAAAAAGGACATCGGCTCTCCCCTGGCGGTGTATCATTTCGCCGACGGAAGCCTGGACACGCTCCGGCACATCAGCGAGTACGCTTTCTCCAAGGACGGAGAACACCTGGCCGTCATCCGCAAGGAGGGCAAGTTCCTCACGGAAACGGGACTGTATGACGTCCGGACCCGGGAAATGCGCTTCCTCGCCGACACCGCCGCCTGGCATGCCGTCCCCCATTTCAACGAGGACGGATCGGCCTGCCTGCTGCTGAGCGCACCGGATACGCTGGACAGCGGCAGCAAGCATGCTTCGCTCTACGAATACACCTTCTCCGACGGAAAACTCAAGAAGTTGGCCGGCCCCGACAGCGCGGGCATTCCCGAAGGCTGGGGCATCACCGAGAACAGTTCCTACCACTACAGCCATAACGGCGAACGCGCCTTCGTAGGCCTGCAGGAGATGGTTCCGCCCAAGGACACCTCCCTGGTTCCTTTCGAACTGCCCGGTCTGGATATCTGGAACTGGAACGCCGCGGAGATTCCGCCCTATGAGAAAGTGAACCTGAAACGGGACGCTGCCCGTACCTACCCCGCCCTGGTGCAGTCGGCCGGAAAGTTGCAACTCCTGAATGACAACAAGTTTACGCGTTTTTATCAGGGAGACCGCGGAGACGCGTCCTGCAACCTTGCCGTGCGCATCCTGAATCCGGTCCGGAGCCAGTGGGACTACCAGAATCCCGTTTCCGTGAGCGTGGAAAGCCCCGACGGAAGCCGGGAAATCGCCCGCGGCGCCCTCGCCGGCATCCAACTCTCCCCCCTTGCCAAGTACGTGATCTGGTGGGATTACGCCGGCTACGGCTGGTTCATCCACGATATTGCGAAAAATGAAACCCGTCCCTTCGGGGCCGATGCAGGCGTGTGTTTCTGGAACCAGGAAGACGACCATCCCACCCGGCCGGACGCCTACGGCATGGGCGGCTGGGTCGAAGGCGACAGCGCCGTGCTCCTGTATGACCGCTACGACATCTGGAAGGTGCCCACCGACGGCGGCACGCCCGTGCGGCTCACCGACGGCCGTCCCTCCCGGCTCACCTACCGCGTCCTCAACCTCAAGGACCGGGAGGAAGAGCGCCATTTCGGCCCCGCGGAAACCCTTCTGCTGAGCCTGTTCGACAACGTGAGCAAGGAAAAAGGCCTGTGCAGCGTGCAGATGGACAAGCCCGCCAAGACCTTCCGGACGCTGGTACGGGGCGGTTACACCTGGTCCGGCGTGAAGAAAGCCAGAAACGCGCCTGTCTATACCTATCTCACGGGGAACTTCAACGACCCGATGGACCTCTACCGGAGCGGCGCCATCGGCAGGGAGGAGAAGCGCCTCACCGCCATCAACCCCCAGAAGGACGATTACAACTGGGGCACCGTGGAACTCTACCACTGGACGGCCTACGACGGCACGGCCCTGGACGGCCTGCTGTACAAGCCGGAAGGCTTCGACCCTGACAAGAAGTACCCGATGATGATTTACTTCTACGAGCGCGACAGCGAAAACCTATATACGCACTATGCCGTGCAGCCCAGCTGGTCCATCATCAACATCCCGTTCTATGTCTCCAGAGGCTATCTGGTCTTTGTGCCGGATATCGTGTACACGCGCGGCCTGCCGGGCGAAAGCGCCGTGAACTGCATCGTGAGCGGAGCCGAGTCCCTCACCCGTTTCCCCTGGGTGGATGCCGACAACATGGCCATCCAGGGCCAGAGTTGGGGCGGCTACCAGGTGGCGTACCTCATCACGCGCACGGGGATGTTCAAGGCTGCGGGCGCCGGCGCCCCGGTGAGCAACATGACATCGGCCTATGGCGGAATCCGCTGGGAATCCGGCAGCAGCCGTCAGGGACAGTACGAGCAGGGACAGAGCCGCATCGGCCGCGACCTGTGGAACGGAACCCAGTTGTACATCGAGAATTCGGCCCTCTTCCGCCTGCCGGAGGTAACGACGCCGGTCCTTATCATGCACAACGATGCCGACGGCGCTGTTCCGTGGTACCAGGGCGTGGAGATGTTCATGGGTCTGCGCAGGCTGGGGAAACCCGCCTGGCTGCTGCAATACAACAACGAAGCGCACAACCTCCGCGAGCGCCGCAACCGGAAGGACCTCACCATCCGCCTGCAGCAGTTCTTCGACCATTATCTGAAGGGGGCACCCGAACCGGCATGGATGCGCGACGGCGTGCCTTCCGCGAAGAAGGACTATTACTTCGGTTACGAAGACGCCCGTTAGAGGTCTTCTGACAGGGCGTCCCAGATTTGTTCGATCTCCCGGCGGTCTTTCTTGGTGGGACGGCCGGCACCGCGGTCGCGGGTGATGAAGAAGGTTTCCACTGGGGCGCGCAGTTTGTCCAGTTCGGCCTGGGGCGTCAGGTTCTCCGCGAAATCGGAAACGAGTTTGGCGCCCACACGGTGCTCGGTGGGCTGAATCACCTTGTACACGAAGGTAACGGCGCCCTTGCGCACGTTCAGGATGTCCCCCGGCTGCACCGGCCGGGAGGGTTTGGCGTTCACGGTGCCCACCTTCACCTTGCCGCCTTTGCAGGCATCGGCCGCATCCGTACGCGTTTTGAACACACGGATGGCCCAGAGGTATTTGTCAATCCGGACGTCTTCCATTATTCAACGGGTTCTGAAACGATGTCGTCGCTCTCGCGGGGGTCCATCCGCACTTCCATGAGAAGGGTGTCCCGCTCTCCGGGGACGAGGAAGAAATCGTTCACCTCGGCGGGGACCAGGATGAGTTCCCCTTTCCCCAGTTTGTAGTTTTCACCATCGGCCTGGAGAACGGCGGCGCCCTTCAGGCAGATATACAGGAGGAAGGTGTCATCCTCGTCCCGGTGGCTCTTCAGCGCCTCCGCGAGGGGGATTTGATGGACGGTGAACTGGTCGGTGACCACCTCGCCCTTGTGGGCGGAGATTTTCCCGCTGAGGTCGATCAGGTCGAAGGCCTCCTCCAGGTGGAGTTCGCGCTCCGAGGAGCCCCAGTCGTGCAGACGGAACCACAGTTCGGACGCCTCGGCCACCTCCAGGAGGGTGACATCCTTGGCGGCATGCACCTGGCCCGGACGGATGAGGTAGGTTTCCCCCGGGACAGGCCTGACGCTGTGCAGAAGGCGTTCCACCCTGCCTTCCATGCAGGCCCTGTAGAACTCTTCGGCCGATACGGGGCGCTTGAAGCCCAGGTACAGGCGGGCATCCGGACCGGCGTCCTCCACATACCAGAGGGCGGTCTTTCCGAAGGCGTCGTAGCGCTGCTCGGCCGTCTCGTCGTCGGGGTTCACATGAAGGGAACTGCGGCCTTTCACCGCCAGGCGCTTCACCAGCACGGGGAACTGCGTTCCGTACCATTCGAAAGCCGTCTCCCCCACCACGCGCTCCAGATAGGTTTTCATGATGTCGCTGAGGGTATTCCCCTTGAGCCAGCCTTCACAGGCCATCGAATCCACGAAGCCCAGGTCGGCCAGTTTGTATTCTACGGTCCCCCAGGGCATCTGTTGCATGTCCGGGAGGAACTTCATGGGTGTAAGTTTCTTGTTCTGATCGTTCATCTTAGAGAATTACTTTGACGCGGAAACCCCTTTTGGTAGGTTCTTCCACAATGCCTTTTACTTTGGCCTTGATGCCGGATAGGGCATCTCCGCCGGGAAGCGGAGACTCCGTGAGGCCTTCGGCCATGAAATCCAGGGCGGTTTCTCCGGAAAGTTCCGCATGGGTGAGCCTGAGGGTAAGGGGCCTCAACTGCGCAAGGTGCTCAAAGAGCATCTCCTTTACGATATCATAGGCCAGGCCGGCTTTGTCCGAGAGATTGTACTTGAGGCAGAACTGGTTGATGCCGGTATGAATCTGAAGGAAGTCAAAGGCATTGGAATCAATCTCGTAAACCAGTTTCTGGATACGGTTCACGAAGGCCTTGGTGGCGCTGCGGACAGGATGCTCGAAGATTTGCTCCGGCGTACCGTCTTCATAAATGATGCCTTCGTTCATGAAGAAGATGCGGGTGCTCACATCACGGGCAAAACGCATTTCATGGGTCACGATGAGCATGGTCATGCCCTCTTTTGCCAACTGGCGTATTACGCTCAGGACCTCTCCCACCATCGTGGGATCCAGGGCCGATGTGGGTTCATCGAAGAGAATGACCTCGGGATGCATGGCGAGGGAGCGTGCAATGGCCACGCGCTGCTTCTGGCCGCCGGACAGGGACGAAGGGAAAACATCGGCCTTCTGGGCCATGCCCACTTTTTTCAGGAGTTCCATGGCTTCTGACTCGGCTTTTTCGCGGGGCAGTTTCAACAGTTCCATGGGCGCATAGACGATGTTCTCCAGCACAGTCTTGTGTTCGAAGAGGTTGAAACTCTGGAACACCATTCCCATCTTCATACGGAGTTTGTCCAGCGGATACTTCCCCGCGGTGACGTCCTTGCCGTCCACGATAATCTGCCCCGATGTCGGGGGTTCGAGCATGTTGATGGCCCTGAGAAGGGTGCTCTTGCCCGTTCCCGAAGGGCCGATGATGCTGATGACCTCTCCCTTTTCAATTTCGCAGTTCACATCCTTCAAGGGCGAGATGACAGAGCCGTCAGGGTTGGTGAATGTTTTGCTTAAATGGCTGATACGTATCATATTACTTTTTGGAAAGGAAGAGGTTTAACAACAGGCGGATGAGCCAGGCCAGCACAAAGTAGGCGACGGTGACGATCAGCAGCGGAATGAAGGCGTCAAAGGTGCGGCTGCGGATCAGGTCGCTGGCTCTGGTGAGGTCCATGATGGCAATGTATCCCACAATGGAGGTGCTCTTGAGGAGCGTCACGCATTCTCCGGTGAACAGCGGCAGGCCTTTTTTCAGGGCCTGGGGCAGCACGATGCCGGTGAAGGTCCTCAGCGGGGTGAAGCCCAGGCTGAGGCCGGCCTCGGTCTGGCCTACGGGGACGGAAGAGATGGAACTGTCAAAGATGCTTCCGGCCGACCAGGCGAAGCATAGGGCGAAGGTAACGATGGCGACAAAGGTGCCGCTCACTCCCACCTTGGCAAATACCACATAGAACATGATCAGGAGCAGTACCAGCGTAGGAATCCCTTGGATGAACGCCCCGTACAGACCGGCCAGGTTTCTCATCCATTTGCGGCGACTGCGGAGCATGGCGCAAATGCCTACGCCCAGCAGCGTTCCCAGAAGGATGGAAAGCAGGGTTATCTTGAGGGTTTCCCAAAGGCCGTCCACAATGAGTTTCCACCGGGATTCCTCGACCAGGTTCATCACCAGGCGATCCTTCAGGCTTATTCCCGAGGAAGCGTTTCCGTCAATGACAAAATAGCCGCCGCGGCACTCATAGTACGGTTCGGTGAAGTCCACGGATTTCTTACGTTCCTCTGTTATATACAGGCAGGCGTTTACCACATCGCACTGCCCGGTATTCAGGGCGATAATACCCGCCCCCAGGTCCATGAAAGACATTTGGAATTTCCGGCCGCTCCAGATGGCGAAACGCCTGAGGATATCGGCATCTATGCCCCTCCAGAGACCACCGTCGCCCATGAAACAGACCGGTTCCATATTGATGGCGGTGAAGCATCTGAGGGGTTCCGGATGGGTGATTTCCCTCGGCTCGGGCATGGGGGGCTCCGGTGTGCCGTTAAGCCAGTGACTGATGATGGCGTCCAGCGTACCGTCGTCTTCGGAGGCCTCGATAAAGCGGTTCATTTCTTCCTGGAGCGTCCGGTTTCCTTTTTGGAGGGCGAACGCCACGTCGAAACTCTCTTCTCCCCGGAAGGCCAGTTTGATGCCCAGCCGCTCACGCGCACTCTGGGAAAAGGCCACCTCGTCTGTGGCATGGACATCGGCAATGCCCTGACGTACAGCCTCGATACCGTCAGTCTCCGTAGTTACAAGGAAAAGATCGACGTCTTCGCGACCGGAGAATTTGCTGTCAAAGTAACTGCCGGCCGTCGTACTGATGGTGACGCCTGTAAGGTCTTCTTCGGAATGGAGGTCGAGGTTTTTTCCCGCCCTGCCGGAACATGCCGCCACGAGAGGCAACGTCAGAAGGAGGACAAAGAAGGAGGGTTTCAAATGCATCTGAATAGGTTTAATTGTGCAAAGATAGTTATTTTCCGCATTATTCTTTACCGGCACATTGCAAATCCGTCACAGCAGTTTCACCGCGATTGCCGCGCACGCCTCGGCATCGGCCAGAGCATGGTGATGGCGCGTAAGGTCATATCCGCAGGCGGCGGCTACGGTCTGCAACTGATGGTTCGGGAGCCGATGGCCATAGTGCTGCCGGGAAGCGGCCAGGGTATCGTAGAATACATAATCCGGATAGTCCATCCGGTACACCCGGTGCACGGCCTTCAGGCAGCCTTCGTCAAAACGGGCGTTGTGCGCCACCAGCGGCAGGCCTTCAATCTTGGGTGCAATCCTGGCCCACACCTCCGGGAACAGCGGCGCATCCTCGGTATCTTCGGCCGACAGTCCGTGTACCCGACGGCAGAACCACTGATAATATTCCGGCTCGGGGTGAATCAGGCTGTAGAACGTATCCACCACGTCCCCGCCCCGGACAATCACCACACCCACGCTGCACACGCTGCACGGCTGCTCGTTGGCCGTCTCAAAATCTATCGCTGCAAAATCCGTCATAGTTAATTTCTCGCTTCCTTGGGCGCAAAGATAAAAGACCTCGCGGGTAAATGCAAATGTTTCCGGTAAACATTCTTTTTTTTCTTTTAACCGACCTTCCCGAACCGCCAGGCCTTCATGCTCTCATAGCACTCGGAGAATTCCCGTTCCAGATTCTGGTCGTCCAGCGTGAAGAGGAGGTAATGCCCTTCAAGTTCGCTGTCTTTGTAGCGGTTCCGGAGGAATTCATCCTTGAGGGACAGTTTTACGCACTGCCGGTGCATGGAGAGAAAGCGGTACAGGAGCGGAAGGACCGGGAAATCGCAGGCTTCACCTTGGAGCCAGAGTCTGTCCGAACAATAGGCACAGACCATGGCGGCATTCTTGTACTCCTCGTAGGCCTCCCTGGGGTATCCGACACTCAGAAGGAACCTCGCGAACTTCTCATGGGCACGGCTGCGGGCCAACAGCCATCCGATTTCGTCCTCCACGTTCTCCCATCGGGCTTCCAAGCGCGCAATCCTATCCTTATAAGGCTCGGCTGCGACATTGACAAGAGAGGGAACCATCCGGACCTCGCCATTTTCGGTCCAGGCAACAAGCGTGTAGTTTTTGCTTGACATAAAAAAACAGTATTTGAAAGAACTTGCCGGGGCCCCGACCCACGAGGGTACAATACACCTTGAGCGCTTTGCTCGACTGGGTCTTCGCCCGGGTTTCAAAATACTGTCGTTGGAAATATCGGCACAAAGGTAAGGAAAAAAGCCGGAATTGCAAAAGGGGCCGAATACCCAAATGGATTTTCGGACAAAACTCCTATCTTTGTAAGAGCAAGCCGATCATCAAAAAAACGGACATCATTATATGGAACAATACTACCGTCACTTCCGCAAGCGGAAAATCTACCGCTTCGTGACTTTCGCCACCATTGAGGCAACGGAAATGGTACCACGAAATCGATACATCCCTTCAACAACCCAATACAATGCGTAACGTAACCAAACTTTCAGATACCACCGTGGACGGCATCCGCAGTACATCGTTCGCCACCTGCGGCATAACCTGCTCCACGCAGATTAACCTTCAGACGGAAGGCGACACCATCCGCCGCGTGGAGATCGTCAAAGGCTGTGACGGAAACACCAAAGGCCTGGCCCGTCTCTGCGAGGGGCGGAAGATTGAAGATGTCATCGGCCTTCTGGAAGGCATTGACTGCAAAGGCCGCGGCACCAGCTGCCCGGACCAGCTGACAAAGGCGCTGAAAGAATTATAGCGCGCCTGAATCTTCCCGCATGGACCATCTTCCCCTTTCCGACATACCCATGCTGGTCTCAAGCATCAACTTTCTCCTCAGGGACGAAGAGTTCGACAACCTGGACCAGATTTGCTACTGCTTCGGCATTGAGCGCGAAGAGTTGGACCGCATCCTCGCGAGCGAGGGGTATGCCTATCAGGAAAACCTCAACTGCGTGAAATGAGTTCTTTGGACAGGAATACCATCGAACAGGCCTATGCCTTCTTCCACCAGAAGGCAAAGGTTTACAAGTATTCTGCCTCGGAGCGTGAGAAAGACCACATTGAGGATACGATTGCCTCGTACGTCAACGCCATGTCGCCGATGCTCTATGCCGCACTGTCAGAGGGGAATGACGCCTACCTGAAAGAGCACTGCACGTTTGGAAGGCAACTTGAAAACGCCATCGCCAAGATGGAACGGCTGCTTGGCATCAATTGATTCCCCGTTCTTTCTTGCAACCTTGTCCGGGGGCTTCATAGAGATTTATCATTCTTTTTCCTATCTTTGAAGAAAAGTCCACTGATATGAAACACCTTCACCTCCTTTTCCTGACCCCTGTTCTGCTCAGCCTTGTTTCCGCTTGCTCCGGCAAGGGCTGGACCCAAGAAGATCACGGCTGTTACAGTCTCGTTTCCCAGAAAGAGGATCTTCCTCGCGACATGGTCTGCTACAAGGATGCCGCCGGGAACAGGTATGACTTCGCTTTCGGCATGAACTGGAAAGGTGTCATTCACGACAAGCGGACGGAAAAATACAAATAAAAGTCTCCGATATGCGATTAACTCGTTTCTTCCCTGTTATCTTCATGCTGGGAAGTTGTACATCAAATAAACCGGCCATGGGAACCTATGATTATGACATCGCCTTCCTGAGAGGGAAAGGCATCGAAACTGTTGAACTTACCTCCAGGGACGGACTCTCGCGCATCGCTACCGTCCCCGCCTGGCAGGGACGGGTAGCCACTTCCACCTCAAAAGGCGGCGGCGGTGAGAGTTACGGATGGCTGAACCACCGGTTCATCGCCTCGGGCGAAAGAAGCCGGCAGTTTAACAACTACGGCGGAGAAGAGCGCTTTTGGCTGGGACCGGAAGGCGGGACCGGGAGTTGGTTCTTCGCGCCGGGGGCAGATCAGGTCTTCCCGAACTGGGTGGTCCCGGCCCCCTTCGATACGGATGTATTCCAGGTGACGGAGCAATCACAGGGAAGCGTTACGTACAAAGGGGAGGCAAAACTCCGCAGTGCAAAGGATATCCTTTTCTCTATCGGCATGGTCCGGAAAGTATCGCTCTTGGAAAAGGACAGGCTGGAAGCGCTCATCGGCCCCGTCCCGGAAGGGCTTTCCTTTGTGGCCTATTCCAGCGACAACGCCATCATCAACGAAGGGGATTTCGCATGGGACGAACAAAGCGGCATGCCGTCTGTCTGGCTTCTTGGAATGTTCGCTCCCTCCGAGACAACCACCGTGTTCATTCCTTACAATCAGGAGGGAAACGGACCCGTCGTGAAAGACGATTATTTCGGGGAGATGCCTTCCGGACGCCTCCGGACGGACAGCGGCTTCGTCCTGTTTACCATAGACGGCAAGTATCGTTCAAAAATCGGCCTTTCCGCAGGGAGATCCCTCGGGCTCATCGGGGCATTCGACCCCGTGAAGGGCCTTCTGACCCTTCTGAAAACGGAGCGTCCCTCCCCCGGTGACCGTTATGTCAACTCCCAATGGGGGCACCAGGAAGACGCCTTCGGAGGAGATGCCCTTAACGCATACAACGACGGCCCCACCGAGGACGGAACAATCATGGGGCCCTTCTTCGAAATGGAGTCCTCCTCCCCTGCCGCCGCCCTGCAGCCCGGAGACACGCTCGTCCATACCCAGACGACCATCCACCTGTCGGGCTCACCCGGCATCCTGAAAAAACTGATCGTTCAGGTATTCGGAGCCTGTCCTTTCAATATGCCTGATTGAACACTATCCTGTACAAGGACACTGGCGGACTTTTGCGGCAGGGGTGTACAACCGGCCCTGGAAGGAGTCCCTGTCATGGAGGCAGGCGACGAGCCTTTTCATGAGTTCATCCTGCCGGAGAAGCCCCCAGGGAGCATCCGTGAAGCGGGCCGGGACGCTGCTGACGATCCTGCCGATGGCGATATCCGGACGGAGGCGCTCGATGATATCGGCCAGAAGGGAAATATAATCTTGAGGCCCGGGGCGGAGGAAGTCCCCGGGCTTTTCATGGTATTCCGCCGCCATGGGAGTCCCTTTCAGGAGTTGGAGTTGATGGAACTTGAGGAAACTCACCGGAAGGGAATTGAGCACATCGGCCGATGCGACCATCATCTCGCGGGTCTCTCCCGGAAGTCCCAGCATCAGATGTCCCCCGGCTTCCAGCCCTGCCTCTGCGGTCATCTCGAACGCTTTCCGGGTACACGCGAAGTCGTGCCCCCGGTTGACCCTTCGGAGTGTACGGTCATAGACGGATTCGATGCCGTATTCGACCTCGACGATAAATCCCCGGGCCTTGATGTCGGCCAGAAGCCGCAACTTGTCCGCGGTGATGCAGTCCGGGCGCGTCCCCACCACCAGACCGCAGACACCGGGAAAGGAGAGCGCTTCCCCGTAGCGGCGGGAGAGGGTATCCAGGTCGGCGTATGTATTGGAGAAAGGCTGGAAATACGCGAGGTAGCCGTCAGCCTTTCGGGAGCGCGCCCCGTGGAAGGCGACCCCGGCCTCCAACTGCCCGGAGATGCGCTTCCCATGGGTGTATCCCGGATGGAAAGCATCATTGTCGCAAAAAGTGCAACCGCCAGTGGAGAGGGAGCCGTCACGGTTCGGGCAGGTGAACCCGCCGTCCACCGTCAGCCGCTGGAGGCGCTTTCCGTAGCGTGCCTGGTAACTGTAGAGCGTGACAGGGTTATTCATCCGTTGAGTTTGGCAAACGATTGGTTGAACCTCATGGCGCTAAGATAAGCATTTTAAAGTCCTTTTCATTGTTTTCATCCCGACTTTTTGTATCTTAGCGCAAAAGACTTGATCGACATCTCCGCCGTCCTTTACCTTCGTAACGGGAACGGCCATGACCTCTGGCGGATATGGAAACGCAACTGGCTTTGGATATGTACATGACGGCAGGAGTGGGCGTGTCAGCCCTTCTCCTGGGGTTGTTGTTTACCCGGGCCGTCCCTTTCCTCAAGCGATTCTGCATCCCCGCGCCCGTTTCCGGAGGACTTTTGGTATCTCTTCTCACATTGGCCGCGCACAGTTTTTTCCAGATAGACTTCTCGTTTGACGGCACCGTCAAGGACCTCTGCATGCTGCTCTTTTTCACCTCGGTGGGTTTCCAGTCAGACTTCAAGGTCCTTAAAAAGGGCGGGAAGCCGCTTTTGGTGATGATCGGCCTGGTGACGCTGCTCATCGTCGTGCAGAACATCCTGTCCGTCGGGATGGCCAAGGCATTGCGTCTGAGTCCGCTCATCGGCATGGCGGCGGGCTCGATTCCCATGTCCGGAGGCCACGGGACAGCCGGAGGATTCGCCCCGGTCCTTGCATCCATGGGGCTCCGGGGAGCCGACTCGATCACCCTTGCGGCTGCCACCTTCGGCCTGGTGGCCGGTTCCCTCGTCGGCGGCCCCCTCGGAGAACTGCTCGTCAGGCGGAGGCGTCTGGCTTCGGAATCCCGCGCGACGGATCCCTACAAGGAGATCGAGGCCGTCCCGGGATCGGCATCTTCCCGGGACTACAGCGTCGCCGCCTGTCAACTTATCCTCGCCATGGCACTCGGAACCGCTGTCAGCCGCCTTCTGGCGCTCACCGGAATCACCTTTCCGACCTATTTCGGTGCCCTCGTATCGGCCGCCCTCATCCGGAACATCTTCCCCCGTAAGGAAGGAGGGAAAGATTATATCTGCGAGGGACAGATTGTCGCCATCGGGAACATCTGCCTGTCCCTCTTCCTCGGGATGGCCATGTCCACCCTGAAACTGTGGGAACTCTCAGGGCTGATGCTGCCTCTTCTGGCAATCCTCCTTGCCCAGACTCTTCTTATCGTCCTGTATGCCTCTTTTGTTGCCTTCCCCGCCCTAGGGAAAGACTACGACGCTGCCGTTCTCGTGAGCGGGCTGTGCGGGTTCGGCCTGGGGGCCACTCCGAATGCGATGGCTAACATGACGGCCGTCTGTTACAAGTACCACTACAGCGTGAAGCCCTTCATCATCGTACCTATCATCGGGGCTATGTTCGTGGATATCATCAACACCGGCGTGATAACGCTTTTCCTCAACTTGATATAGCCTGTCAAAACTCGTATTTCCCTTGATATTCTTATTGCAGACAACAGGCATACCGTCATGGGAAGTATCTGTTACTTAGAATGTTGCCCGCAAATCGCAGAACCGCAGCACCTTCGTTTTGACAAACTGCCGGGCTAACGGAAAAGACGGCCTTCCTGAAGGGATTACACCCACAGAGATGCAATAATAATCATCCCCTCTGTTGCCAGCAGGTCCCAAGGCTATCCATCTCACAGAAAATGTGTATATTTGAAGACTAATACTTCGCACTATGGCAAAAGACAGATTTGATATCAAAGAAAAGGAAGGCCTCAACCTCATGACCGATGCCGTTGTCATCGTCGACAAGGAAACCGGCGTAAACTATCTCTTTGTCCATCGCGGCTACGGCGGCGGACTCACCCCACTCATCGATGCCGAAGGCAAACCCATTGTCACCAAAGATGGCTATCAGAAATGAAATCACTTGTAGTCATTGACGCCTGTGTACGTCAGTCGGATTCCCGGACCCTAAGGATTGCAGAACCAATTATTGAGGCGCTGTCCAAGAGGTACAAGGTCACCCGTTACGACCTGCCGGAGATGGACATCGTCCCTCTCAATCCCGGCCTTTTTGAGGAACGCGGCCTTGGTGAAATCCCTTCCTGGGCCAAAGAAGCGGCAACGTCCATTGCCAAGGCCGACCGCATCCTCATTGCAGCACCTTTCTGGGACATGAGTTTC